>NZ_JAUSZF010000001.1:852500-1461666 GCF_030817315.1 Sphingomonas faeni
TATGTGGTACGCGGTAGCGGAGCGTTCCGTAAGCCTGTGAAGCGATCTGGTAATGGGTCGTGGAGGTATCGGAAGTGCGAATGCAGACATGAGTAGCGATAAAGAGGGTGAGATGCCCTCTCGCCGAAAGACCAAGGGTTCCTGCGCAAGGCTAATCCGCGCAGGGTGAGCCGGCCCCTAAGACGAGCCCGAAGGGGGTAGTCGATGGGAACCACGTTAATATTCGTGGGCCTGGTGGTGTGTGACGGATCATGTGTGTTGTGCGTCCTTATCGGATTGGACGTGCTTCGAAATGGTTCCAGGAAATAGCCCCACCGTATAGACCGTACCCGAAACCGACACAGGTGGTCAGGTAGAGTATACCAAGGCGCTTGAGAGAAGTGTCCTGAAGGAACTCGGCAAATTGCCTCCGTACCTTCGGAAGAAGGAGGCCCTCACTATGCGCAAGCACTTTGAGGGGGCACAGGCCAGGGGGTAGCGACTGTTTAGCAAAAACACAGGGCTCTGCTAAGTCGGCTTCAAGACGACGTATAGGGCCTGACGCCTGCCCGGTGCCTGAAGGTTAAGTGGAGGGGTGCAAGCTCTGAAATGAAGCCCAGGTAAACGGCGGCCGTAACTATAACGGTCCTAAGGTAGCGAAATTCCTTGTCGGGTAAGTTCCGACCTGCACGA
Source organism: Sphingomonas faeni (assembly GCF_030817315.1). Taxonomy (NCBI): domain Bacteria; kingdom Pseudomonadati; phylum Pseudomonadota; class Alphaproteobacteria; order Sphingomonadales; family Sphingomonadaceae; genus Sphingomonas; species Sphingomonas faeni. The sequence goes on from NZ_JAUSZF010000001.1 coordinate 853,173, forward strand.
ATGGCGTAACGACTTCCCCACTGTCTCCAGGACATGCTCAGCGAAATTGAATTCTCCGTGAAGATGCGGAGTACCCGCGGTTAGACGGAAAGACCCCGTGCACCTTTACTGCAGCTTCAGAGTGGCATTAGGAAGAAACTGTGTAGCATAGGTGGGAGGCTTTGAAGCATTGGCGCCAGCTGATGTGGAGCCATAGGTGAAATACCACCCTGTTTGTTTCTGATGTCTAACCTCGTTCCGTAAGCCGGAACAGGGACCCTCTGTGGCGGGTAGTTTGACTGGGGCGGTCGCCTCCTAAAGAGTAACGGAGGCGCGCAATGGTGGGCTCAGGACGGTCGGAAACCGTCTGTTAGAGTGCAATGGCATAAGCCCGCCTGACTGCGAGACTGACAAGTCGAGCAGAGACGAAAGTCGGTCATAGTGATCCGGTGGTCCCTCGTGGAAGGGCCATCGCTCAACGGATAAAAGGTACGCCGGGGATAACAGGCTGATAACCCCCAAGAGCTCATATCGACGGGGTTGTTTGGCACCTCGATGTCGGCTCATCACATCCTGGGGCTGGAGCAGGTCCCAAGGGTTTGGCTGTTCGCCAATTAAAGTGGTACGTGAGCTGGGTTCAGAACGTCGCGAGACAGTTTGGTCCCTATCTGCCGTGGGCGTCGAAATTTGAGAGGAGTTGACCCTAGTACGAGAGGACCGGGTTGAACATACCTCTGGTGTACCAGTCGTTCCGCCAGGAGCGCAGCTGGGTAGCTATGTATGGACGGGATAACCGCTGAAAGCATCTAAGCGGGAAGCCTCCCTCGAGATAAGATTTCATAGAGCCGTCGGAGACCACGACGTTGATAGATCGGATGTAGAAGTGCGGTAACGCATGGAGCTAACCGATACTAATTGCTCTATTCGCGCTTGAGAGTCTCACACCATCAATGACAACACTGGGGTAACCCAACGCGTCAGATGCGTGCGGATGATTAAGTCGAACGCCAGATTGCCAATCCCCTCGCCGTCGAGGGATTGGTCCAAATACCACTACAACCTTGCACGGTATCGATTTTAAAACCCCACCAGGCGTCAAGCATGGTGGGGTACCCAAAGCATTCCCAACGTATCGTCGCACCGGCTCCATTGCCTGGTGGCTATAGCGTCGGTGTCCCACCCGATCCCATTCCGAACTCGGCCGTGAAACCCGCCTGCGCCAATGGTACTATCGCTCAAGCGATGGAAGAGTAGGTCGTCGCCAGGCATTGAAGCCCGTGCGGCGATACGTAACAGGAAACGCTGAAAACCCATTCACCATGTCTTCTACCCACGTTCTCCAACGAGAACCGTCGCGGGGTGGAGCAGCCCGGTAGCTCGTCAGGCTCATAACCTGAAGGTCACAGGTTCAAATCCTGTCCCTGCAACCATCTTAACTTGCAACGCCTCGGCAGCCATCCTCTCCGGGGTTTTTTCTTGTTTGCCCCAAGCGCATAGCAATCTCTAGCCACCTCGCACTACATCTCACGACGTTCGGCGATGGCGCTCAACTCGTGGATGACCGGGTGGCCCGGCAACGAGGTTTCGACAATGCACTGCAGGTATCACGACATTAGTCGTCGATGACGCCAACGCGTTCGGAATGGTCCACCGCATGAAAATCAGTCCTATACGAAGTCTAGTGATTGATGCTGGTGGAGTTTCTGCGGGGGGGGCGCCATCGGTGCCGCGTGCCCAGTGCGCGTTACCGGCTGCTGCGTCGGTCAACATTAGACGCCCGTCGCGATCTAGCCGATCCAGCTTCTTCAGATTCATTCCCCTGCTGTCGGGGGACTTCCGAAAATATAGTTAAGTTGTTGTATAAGATGCAATAATAACGTGCGTGCCATACTAGTTGAGTATGCAATCTTAATGACGATGGGCGATTAGAACGGTGCTTGATGTCGGAAGGAAATGATGTCTTCGCGTGTTTCGCCCCTGCCACGCGGCACCTTTGTCTTGGATACGCGCTCATTGGCCATCGCGTTTCTCCTTGCTGATGGACGAAATCTGGCCGACAGCCGTTGGCGCGGCTTCTAGAAGCCGCGCATCGCTGACAGAAGTCTGCAGGTAACATCGAGAATAACCATGTTAGACGCCCGCCCCGCCGGAACGCCGCATATCGCCACGGCTGATATTCCGGTCCCAAATTGGGGGCGACAGGTTGTATCTGAATTCGGTACGGCTTCGTGGAACCGGCGAGACGCTGACGAGATCAGCCAGACGATCCCTCACCATATCGTGCTGCTGTCGTTCAAACCTATCAACAACCGCGAGTCACGGCTTGGCGGAACACGGCTGCGCACTGCTTCGGCCGCAAGCGGAGCGTGTGAAATCATTCCGGCGGGCGCGGACCATTGGGCGCGCTGGCATGACCCCAAGGAAGTTGCGGCATTCTCACTGTCGCAAGTCTGGCTTGACCGTCTGGCACAGTCTGATCTGGATCTGCCGGGCGCCACCGTGAACTCGGACGCCTTGCCCCTCGTCGACCGTCGCGTGGCATTGCTGGGCGCGATGGTCCGCGACGAACTTCGTACAGGTTCGCACGCGACGATGGGCATGCTCGAGCTGGATTCGCTGCTCAACTTGGTGGGCATTCACCTCATCAGGCAATATGGCGCCATCAAACCCCAGAAAGACCTGGGCGGTCTGTCGGACCGGCAACTCGGCAAGGTGCGCGACTATATGGCGGCGCACCTTGCCGATGGTGTGAAGCTTGAGGAGGTCGCCGGTCTGATCGGCCTTTCGTCCAGCCAGCTGATGCGTTCTTTTCGTCGCTCAACGGGCACCAGCCCGCACCAGTATTTCATGCGCCTGCGCCTTGATCAGGCGCGAACGATGATCGTCAGCGGGCCGCTGGCCCTAGCCGAGATCGCGCTCGAATGTGGCTTCTCGAGCCAAAGTCACCTCACCTCGATCATGCGCCGGGAAGATGGTCTGACCCCGGGAGCGTTGCGGGGCTGATCAGGTCGCGATCCGCCAGCTTGGTCCTTGGCAGCATCGGCCAAGTCGCGCTTGATATCGATATATCGTCATTCTCCGCATTGCTTGCGGATTTTCTACCAGCGATGCGCGTATCCTGAAAGCTGCGTATCTGTCTGCCAGCTACCTCTTGGTCATCAACCAGGAGAATAGCGATGACCACGGACGATTGTACCAAAAACCTCGACGGCCAAATTGCGGTAGTGATGGGCGCGACACGCAACCAAGGGCGCGCCTATGCCGTCATGCTGGCACGAAACGGCTGTCGTGGGGTGGCCGTCCATTATCACGACGAGGTGTCTCGGGGTGAAGCGGAAGAGACCGCCGCCGAGATCGCCCATCTCGGTGCCGAGCCGCTCCTGGTCAGCGCTGACCTGACGCATGTCAGCGAGGTGGTTAAGCTGTTCGACGCCGTCGAGCAGAAATTCGGCCACCTCAATATCGTGGTCAACACGGTCGGCAAGGTGGTGAAGAAGCCCTTCGTCGAGATCACCGAGGCTGATTTCGACCAGAGCTTCGCGATCAATAGCAAGGCTGCCTTCTTTTGCATGCAGGAAGCGGCGAAGCGGATCGAGGACAATGGCCGGATCATCACCATCGGCACGACGCTGCAGGCGGCAACGACGGGCCTCTACGCGGTCTATGCCGGGTCCAAGGCGCCGCTCGAACACTTTACGCGCGCGCTTGCCAAGGAGATCGGCGATCGCGGCATCACGGTCAACACCGTCGCGCCCGGACCGCTGAACACGTCCTTCTTCTACCCGGTGGAAACGGCCGAATCCAAGGCGTTCCTCTCGCACATGGCCCCGCAAAACCGTCTCGGCGAGATCGACGAGATCACGCCGCTCATCGAGTTCCTGGTGGGCCCGGGCGGCAGCTGGGTCACGGCGCAGACGCTCTTCATCAACGGCGGCTTCATCGCTCGCTGACGACGTAGCGAGCAGCGGCTGACGGCTCATCGACCAGGCCGTCAGCCAACCCTCCGGCTCGATTTCCCGCATACTTCCCCTCCCGGAGACCTGTGATGCAATTCCTGTCCGTTCTTCCACCAAGCGTGTACATGAGCGTTTCAGCATCCGCCGCAACGATTGACGGACAGCGACAGCGACACGGATTCACTGCGCGTGTGCTCCACTACGCCAACCAGTCATGGGTGACCGGTCTGGCAAGCTTCGTGACGACGGCAATCATCCTGTTGCCGGTGGAATATGAAACGCCGGTCCGCAGCCTTATGCTGTTCCTGTCGTCGCGGCGCGTCTGATGCGCCGTCCGATCCTCAAGACACTACGCATCATCGTCCGCTTCCCCTGTACCGGATCCCTCCAAAGGAACGAACCATGATCGTAACACGACGAAGCGTCCTGGCGGCCGGGGCGATTGCCGCGACGGCACTGACCAAGAGCCGGAGCCTCGCCGCACAATCGCCCGCCGACGTCGTTATTGTCGGTGGCGGGTCGGCAGGAGCGGTGTTGGCCGCGCGCTTGAGCGCGGACCCGCGGCGCCATGTCGTTCTGCTGGAGGCGGGGCCGGTGTTCGCGCCCGAGACCTATCCCAGGCCGCTGACCGATCCCGGCATAGTCGGCACCCCCGACTTCAACTGGAACTACAAGAGCGACGACACGGCGAAACTGGGACACGCCATTCCTTTGCCACGCGGCAAGGTCGTGGGTGGAAGTTCGGCGATCAACGCTGCGATAGCAATCCGCGCCCGTCCGGCCGACTTTGCACGCTGGACCGCGCGCGGTATCGAGGGATGGAGCTGGGGCGACGTGCTGCCCGCGTTCAAGGCGCTCGAAAACACGCCGACCGGTGCCGACGCGTGGCATGGCCGGTCCGGCTCATTCCCGATCCGGCAGCGCACGCTGGCCGAACTGTCGCCGTCGGCACGCGCCTTTGTGGCAGCAGGGCGCGCGACCGGACTCGGCAACGTCGACGACTTTAATGGTGAGTTCGTTGATGGCGCCTGTGCGCATTCGTTGAACGTGGTCGACGGCGTTCGGATGAACACCGGCATGGTCTACCTGACCGCCGACGTCCGTGCTCGCCCGAACCTGACGATCCGCGGCAGCGCCGAGGTCGACTGCCTGATCCTCTCTGGCCGCCGCGCGACCGGCGTGCGGCTCGTGACCGGCGAGAGCGTGATGGGCGGCGAGGTCATCCTGTCGGGTGGTGCATTCGGGAGCCCGGCGATCCTGATGCGCTCCGGGATCGGCCCCGCCGCCAATCTTCGCGCACTCGGCATCCCGGTCGTTGCCGACCTTCCCGTCGGACGGCGTCTCCAGGATCATCCGTTCTTCTTCAATATCTACGCTTTGAAGCCGCCTTTTACGTCCATGTTTCCGGCAGCGGGGTCGATGGCCTGGACGCGTTCCAAGGCCGCCACGAACGGCGATCTCGATCTGCAGGTCACCGCGACGCATTTCATCGATCCGAAGGCGAGCCCAACCGGTGGCGCGATCGTGTTGGCCGCGGCGGTGACTCTGCCGAAGTCGATCGGATCGTTCGAGCTCGCCTCGCGGGATCCGCGGATCCCCCCACGCATCCGCGCCAATTTCTTCGACCACCCAAGCGATCTCGACCGGATGGTCGAGGCGGTGAACCTGTCGCGCGAGATCGGACGGACGGCACCTTTCGCGGGCATGGTCGATCACGAGATGGCGCCGGGCGTGGGTGTGACGAGCGATGCCGCACTCCGCGCGAACATCGTCGCCAACATCGCCTCGTATCAGCACCCGACGTCGACCGTCCCGATGGGCGCCGACGCAGATCCGACCGCCGTCGTCGATGCCTGGGGAAACGTGCGCGGCATACAGGGCCTGCGCGTCGTCGATGCCTCGATCCTGCCCGAGATTCCGTCGGTGCCCACCAACGTCACCACCATTATGGTGGCCGAGCGGATCGCGGCACGGATTACCGGCGCTTCGTCCGGCCTCGACCGCATAGCGGGCGGCATCGGCGGGCTGGCGCAGCGTGCTTGACCTTAACGACTTCCGATATTTCGTCGGTGTCGTCGATGCCGGTGGGCTGACGGCCGCCAGTCGGAAGATGAACGCGCCCAAGTCGACGCTGAGCCACCGGCTCCAGCAACTCGAGGGCGCGCTGGGCGTGCGTCTGCTCAACCGCACCTCGCGCAGCCAGAGCATAACCGACGCCGGATCGCTGTTCTACCGGCATGCCATCGACATGCTGCAGCATGCGGACCTCGCCGAAAATGGCGTGCGCCAGCGGCTCGCGGCGCCGATCGGCGTCGTCAAATTCACGATCGGCGTCGTCCCCTCGCTCTTTGCGATGCGCCACATCATGCCGAGTTTTGCCCAGGCGCACCCCAAGATCGAGTTCGAACAGCACACCAGCGACGATCAGGTCGACATCATCGGCGGTGGCTACGATCTCGCGATCCGGTCGCACATTGGCGCCTTGACCGACTCCAACCTCGTGCAACGCGTGCTCGCCCATGCCCCGTGGCACCTGTTCGCGTCGCCGACCTATCTCGAACGCCGTGGGCCCCCGACCACACCGGAAGATCTGGCTAACCATGATCTGCTGGCAATCCTGCGGCCCGGACATGCCACGACTTGGAAGCTCAACCATGCCGAGAGCGGCGAGCGCATCGTGCCCGTGAAACCGCGGTTCACGGGAAACGATCTGCCTATGCTCAAGCAATTCGCGCAGGATGGTCTAGGCGTCGTCGCATTGCCGGGCTGGATCTGTCGAAGCGAAGAGCGCAGCGGGACGTTGGTCCGCTTGATGCCCGACTGGATTGCCGGAAAGGCGGCGATCACCGCGGTCTATCCGGTCCGCGACGGCATGATGCCCGCGGTTCGCCTGTTTCTCGACCATTTGTCCCGCGAGTTTCCGAAGATCGTCAACACGTGACTGTTGGCATCCAACTACGTCGGGGGGAGGCGCGCGATTTGCCCTTCATCTACCGGCTCGAGCGAAAATACATGGAGGATCTGGAAAACGACCAGCTCCAAGGCTGGCAGAACAGTATTGAGCATCATCTTCGCCAATGGGTGGATGACCTCCCCCGTACCAGCGTTGCCGAGTACGCAGGCGACCAGGCCGGCTATGTATTCTGGGAAGTGCGAGAGGGCAGGGCCGTGGTTGCCTCCGTCAACGTGGCACCCGAATACAGGAGGAAGGGCGTCGCCACGATCCTGTTGAAAAGGTTCGAGGACGAGGCGGGCGAGGCCGGATTGCTTATCGCCGAAATCGGTTTCGTGCGGCACAATCCGGCGAGGAACCTCTATGATCGGCTCGGGTATCGCATGGTGTCGGAGGACGGCCGCTACGACACCATGATCAAGCCCCTATAGACGACGCCCGAGACTGGTCGACGTCAGCGACCATCCGCGCTCCCCACGCGCCCTTCTTCGCTGCTGGAGTGACCGAAGTTCCATACTTCGTTTCAACGGTAACATTACGCGGCATATCGTTGCAGTAAAGCCAGCCGGAAGGTAGCGGAATCTTGTAGAGACTGGGTGAGCCGTGCAGACGGATCAACTTAGTGGCGTCCTGGTAAAAGATTTGAACTCCGTCTTAATCGGGCGAAGCGTTCGATAGATATCGGGCTTCGTCAGAAAACAATTGGGGCGGCCCTAGTGAATTCAGTAAAATATTTTAATTTTGCTCGACGCGGTGCGCTGCTGTTCGCAGGAACGGCTTTAACGGGAATACCCGCGATCGCGCAGAATGCGCCCGCGACGCTCGCCCCTAGGCTGCCGGTCCCGCAGGGGGTTTCCATGACCCCGGCTCCAGGTCCGGCGGCGAATGCCGACAAGCCGTCGGTAGGGCGAACGATAAGGACTCTGCGCGTCGAGGGATCGCAGCGCATCGAAGGCGAGACGGTGCTCAGTTATACCAAGCTGCGCGTCGGCATCCCGTACACCGCGGAGACGCTCGATCAGGCGCTGAAGGACCTTCAGGCCAGCGACCTGTTCGCGGATTACTCGATCGCGGGCGTCGAGACCGGCAACATCGTGCTGCGCGTACGTGAGAACCCGATCATCAACCGCGTGATCATCGAGGGCAACAAGGCGCTGAAAAGCGACAAGATCACGAAAGAGATCAAGCTCGCGCCGCGCCAGATCTTCACGCGCACCGCGGTCCGCCAGGATATCGCGCGGATCATCGAGCTGTATCGTCGCCAGGGCCGCTTTGCCGCGGTGATCGACCCGAAGATGGTCAATCTCGACCAGAACCGCGTCGACGTCGTGTTCGAAGTCAGCGAAGGCCCGAAGTCGAAGGTCCGCCAGATCAACATCCTCGGCAACGAGGTGTTCTCCGACGACCAGATCCGCGGCCAGATGGCGACCAAGCAGTCGCGCCTGTTCCGGCTGTTGTCGTCGGCCACCAGCTACGATCAGGATCGCCTGTCCTACGATCAGCAGAAGCTTCGCCAGTTCTATCTGACGCAGGGCTATGCCGATTTCCGGGTCACGTCGGCCGTCGCCGAGCTGACGCCGGACAAGAAGGACTTCATCATCACGTACGTGGTGGAAGAAGGTAAGCGCTACAAGTTCGGCGACGTGACGGTCGACAGTCAGATCCGCGACTTCGACAACACCAAGCTCGCAGCCTCGCTGCCGCTGAAGAAGGGCGATTGGTACAACGCCAAGCTCGTCGAGGATTCGGTCGACAACCTCAGCCAGACCGCGGGCCTGTTCGGCTATGCGTTCACCGAGGTGAACCCGGAGTTCCAGAAGGACGCCGAGACGCTGACGATGGGGATTAATTTCAACATCGCCGAAGCCAAGCGTACCTATGTCGAGCGGATCGAGATCAACGGCAACACGCAGACGCAGGACAAGGTCGTCCGCCGCGAGATCCGTCTGGCCGAGGGCGACGCGTTCAACAGTTTCCAGGTCAAGCGCTCGCAGGATCGCATCAACTCGCTCGGCTATTTCGCCGACAAGATGGAGATCAAGCAGCTGCCGGGATCGGCACCCGATCGCGTGATCCTGGAGACCAACCTCGAAGAGAAGTCGACTGGCGAGCTCCAGCTGTCGGCAGGCTATTCGAGCCTCGAACGCTTCATCATCCAGGCGAACATCACGCAGCGCAACTTCCGCGGCAAGGGCCAGGAACTGCGCGCCGGCGTGAACTATTCGAGCTATTCGAAGTCGGTCGAGCTGGGCTTCACCGAGCCGTATCTGTTCGACAAGAACATCGCGATCGGCGGCGATATCTTCCGCCGCGACTACAACTCGTTCAGCTACAGCGGGAATGATCGGCAGGACAATTATTCGCAGGTCTCGACCGGTTTCCAGCTTCGTACTGGCGTACCGCTGACCGAATTCTGGTCGCTGTCGGGTCGCTATGGCCTGTCCTACGATCAGGTCAGCCTCGACGGCCAATATCTGAACGCCGACGGCTCGTGCAACGTCCAGGCGGCGACTAGCTATCTTTGCGATGCGTACGGCAACCGATGGACATCGTCGGTCGGCTATTCGCTGAGCCGCGACACGCTCAACAGCCGCCTGCGACCGACCGCAGGGTCGCGCTTCTCGTTCAGCCAGGACTTCGCCGGGCTCGGCGGCGACGTGAAGTATATCCGCACGCGCCTCGAAGGCGCGAAATACGCCAATCTCGGTAGCGGGTTCATCGGCTCGATCATTGCAGAGGGCGGCTATATCCACTCGCTGGAGGGCCGTCGCAAGGCAGGCGAGGACCGGGTTCGTCTTACCGATCGCTTCTATCTCGGCGAGCCGCAGTTCCGCGGATTCGACATCCGTGGCGTCGGGCCGCGCATCCTGCTCAAACCGTACGACACCGCAGCGGACGGCACGCAGTCGGTGTCGACCGACCCCAATGTCGTGAGGGACGACGCGCTGGGCGGGCACGCCTATTATCTCGCGCGTGCCGAGATCGAGATTCCGCTCGGCTCGGGCGCGCGCGAACTGGGTCTGCGACCGTCGATCTACGCGCAGGTGGGCAGCCTGTTCGGCGTTACCAAACCCCGTCCGACCTATAGCTATGAGCAGGCGGTCAACGCGAGCGGGGTCAAACTCTTCAATCCCGACGGCTCTCCGACGCTTTTGCCAAATCAGCTGACGCAGGGGGGGCAGCTTATCTACACGACACCGGGAGCGAACGGCGCGCAGACATTCTGCGCGGTCGGAACGCCCGATGCGAAGGGTGCGTGTGTGGGTACGACCGTCAATGCGAAGGCGCTGAACGGCACGATCTATCAGGAAAGCTTCCTTGGCAACTCTGCCAGCCCGCGTCTGACAGTCGGTGTCGGGGTCAACTGGAACTCGCCGTTCGGCCCGCTCCGGATCGATGTCGCCAAAGCGCTGCTCAAGCAGAAGGGCGACGATCCCAAGCTCATCACGTTCAACGTGGGGACGCAGTTCTGATCACACACGTCGTCCAGGGGGCGCGCCTCGATCGGTGCCCCCTTCTTGTCGTTTACAGCAAATCCTCGATGCGAAACGGCATCTCGCGCAGCCGCTTGCCGGTCGCATGGAAGATCGCGTTCGCCACCGCGCCGGACACCCCTGACATCGCCACTTCGCCCAATCCCTTGACGCCAAGCGCGTTCACTAGAGGATCGGGCTTGTCGATCAGCCCGACCTCGATGTCGCCGATGTCGGCGTTCACCGCGACGTAGTAATCGGCGAGATCGTTGTTGAGCCAGCCGCCATAGCGCGGGTCGACCTCGGTCGCCTCGCGCAGCGCTGCGCTGACGCCCCAGACCACGCCGCCGCGGACCTGACTTTCGGCGGTTCGCGGCGACACCACGCGACCGCAATCGACCACCGACACGACGCGCGGGACCCGGATCCGGCGCGTCCGCGGTTCGACACGCACTTCGACGAAATGCGCGATGTAGCTGAAGGTCGTGAACGCAGGATATTCGGGCCCGGTGATCGCGTACCCACCCGCGCGCAACGTCGTGAGATCCTTCGCCCCTTGTCCCGGTCCGACGTGCGACACTTCGATCTCCAAGTACGGACGACGGATGGCGGCAAGCTGTTGGTGGAGATTACCGACGATCTTTCGACCGGCCAGAAGATCGGTCATGGCCAGGTTGAGCTTGGCGGCCGCCTCGGCCGCGACCGGTGCGCCGCTCGCCGTTCCCCAGGAGCCAGCCGTGGTATGTTGCGGGGCGACCGAGGTATCCCCGATCGCGAGCTCGAGTCCGGCCGGATCAATCGCCAGGTCGCGGATCAGCACCTGTTCGAGCATCGAGCGGATACCCTGGCCCATCTCGTGCCCGGCAACGGCGAAGCGCGATGTCCCGTCCGCGCGGACGCGCAAGGTCGCGATGCTGGGATGCGTGAGGACCGGATAGGCGCCGCACCCCATGCCCCAGCCGATCTGCGTGCCGTCGGGCAGGCGCATCGAACCCGGGGCAGCGGTGCGCTCGTCCCAACCGAAGCGGCGCGCGCCCTCCGTGATGCAGTCGTTGAGAAAGGTGGACGACAGCGGCTTGCCGTTGAGCGGATCGACCTCGGCGTGATGCTTGAGCCGGAACGCGACCGGATCCTCGCCCAGCTTGAACGCCAGTTCGTCCACCGCGCTTTCGAACGCGAAGGCCGCCGGGTGCGGATAGGGACAGCGCATATAGCCCGGATCCTGCGTATCCAGCCGGATGTCGGCGGCGGTACCGAGATAGTCGGCGACGCCGTACATCTGCGGCACATGTTCGTGATAGTCGGGGCCGAACTGACTGCTGCGGGATGCCTGATGATCGACGTCGTATCGGATCGCGCTGATCCTGCCCGAGGCGTCCGAGCCGAGCTCGATCCGGTGCCGGCTCCTGGGTCGGAACGTTGCGTTGTGGAACACCTGACCACGCGGCGCAACCATCTTGACGGGGCGACCGAGCAGCATCGCGGCGCGCGCGACCAGCGTGGTCTGGCGCTGGACCGAGCCCTTCTGACCGAAGCCGCCGCCGATCTGCGGACTTTTGACCACGACCTGATCGGATGTCAGGCGCAGGTTGCGCATGAGCACGCCCTTGACCAGGTTCGTGCTCTGCGTCCCCTCGTACACCGTCAGCACGCCGCCCTGCCAGTGCGCGGTGGTCGATAGCAGCTCCATCGGATTGTGGTGCTGCGCCGGGCTTACATACTCGGCTTCGTGGCGCGTCGTCGCGCGCGCCATTTTTGCGACGGCATCGCCCGCCACGACGTCCTTGGCGCGTTCGTGCGGGACGCCGGGCGCATCGATCACCGCGGCGAACCCGACGCTTTCATACACCGGGCGGATCGCCTCGGCGGCTTCGATCGCGGCTTCGATCGACTCCGCCACGACCAGCGCGACAGGCTGTCCCCGATAGCTGATGTCGGTGACGATCATCGGCGGCGGCGGTCCCGCGCCGGGAACCGCAGGCGGCGGCGGTGGGAAGTCGGTCGCGGTCAGAACGCGCACCACCCCTGGAACGCGCATCGCGGCGTCGATCGACACGGCGGTGACCTGTCCCCTGGCGATCGTAGCGGGAACCTGCATCGCGTAGAGCATGTCGTGGATCGCGAAGTCGGCGCCGTATTTCGCCGTGCCCAGCACTTTTTCACGGGCATCGACACGGGCGCGGTCGGGGAAAAGAACATTGCTCAAGCGGGAATCCTTCCAGCGGCGATCATGAGAGCATCGGCGACCGTGCGCGCGCCGAGTTCGATCTTGTAGCCATTGTCGCGGCCCGGTTTCGCGTCGGCAAACGCGACATGCCCGGCTGCGAGCGCGAGTTCTGGCGTCAAGATTCGCCCTGCCAGGGACGCTTCGGCGGCGGTCGCACGCCAAGGCACGGTCGCTACACCGCCGAGTGCGATCCGCGCGTGCTTCACGATGCCTTCCTTTATTTCCAGCGCCACGGCAGCGGAGGCCAGCGCGAACCGCGTAGCTTTCGCGGTCGCAGATCTTGTAATAGGTCGACCGTGCGCCTGCGGGCGTCTTCGGTACGACGATCGCGGTGATCATCTCGTCGGCACGCAACGAGAATTCGCGGTGCGGCGTGGTACCGGGCAACCAATAGAGATCGGCGACGGCTATGGTGCGCGCGCCGCTCTCGCCGAGCACTTCGACATGGGCGTCGAGCGCGACCAAGGCGACCGGCCAATCACCGGGCGATACGGCGGTGCAGGCCTCGCTCTGTCCGAGCACGGCCTGGCCGCGGTCCGCGCCACCGATCGCCGCACAACCGGATCCCGGATCGCGCTTGTTGCACGGATAGGTGTTGCCGGCGGACGTGCCGCCTGCGCCGTTCCTGAAATACAGACACCGTGTTCGCTGCAGCAGGTTGCCGCCGACGGTCGCCATGTTCCGCAACTGCTGCGACGCCGCCCTGGCGAGCGACTCCGCCAGCAGGGGATATTCCCGCAGTACCGCGGGGTCCGCCGCGATCGCGCTCATCGGCACCAACGCCCCGAAGCGCAGCCGATCACCGTCCGTTTCGATCGCATCCAGCCCGTGCACCGCGGTCACGTCGATCAGATGCGCTGGTCGCTCGATATCGAGCTTCATCAGGTCGTAGAGCGTGGTGCCGCCGGCGATATACCGTGCGCCGGCGCCCGCCGCGGCAAAGGCCTTTATCGCAGCCGCGGCGGTCTCAGGGCGGACATAGCTGAACGCGCGCATCAGACCCGCACTCCCTTCGCCACGACATCTTCGATCGCCGCGACGATCCCGGCATAGGCACCGCACCGACAGATGTTGCCGCTCATGAACCTGCGGATGTCGGTGTGCGAGGTGGCATTGCCCTCCCGCACGCAGGCGACCGCCGCCATGATCTGTCCCGGTGTGCAATAGCCGCATTGCAGCGCGTCGTGATCGATGAACGCCTGTTGCATCGGGTGCAGGGTCTTGCCCTCCGACAGTCCTTCGATGGTGGTAACGGAACGCCCGTCGACCTTCACCGCTAGCGTCAGGCACGCGAGCACGCGGCGCCCGTCGACATGGACCGTGCACACACCGCACTGCCCATGATCGCAGCCCTTTTTCGCGCCGGTGAGATCGATCCGCTCACGCAGCAGATCGAGCAACGACGTGCGCGTGTCGATCTCCACGCGCATCGCCTGCCCATTGATCGTCGGTCGGACAGAAGTCTTGTGACCAGACACCGTAGCGTAAGGCGCGGCAACATGCTCCACAGGCGCGGGGCGGGCCATGCCGGCGTTTGGCACCAAAGCGCCGGCCGTCAGTGCAGCGGCGCCACCCAGCGCTTCCCGACGCGTCGCGGCGAATGCGCCATGGGGTTGGCCGTCTCCGCTCGCGTGGTTCGCAACTTCGGGATATCCGCTGTCGGTCAAGATGTGTTCCTTCTTCATCGAGCATGTGACCTGTAGGTTTGAAGGCAGCAACCAGTGAGCAGCCGGGGGTCGGTGCAGTTGAAATGGTCAATCGTAGTAAGGCATCTGCAAAATATCTCTGACGGCTAATCGATGATTAATTTTATTACTGAAAGTCACTAGGCATAGCGCTTATCCTTTTTAGGGTTTTACTGCCACATGATGGGAGTGAGATTGCTACATCTGTAACCTATTGTACGCTCGATGCTCTTTTCTCGGATAAAAACGGAGCTAAATGGCGGCTGAATACAGCGTGGGCCAAGCGGCGCTTGGGATGGCATCCAAGTGCCAACCATGACGACGGAAATATCCGGTTGCCGCGTCTCACGTCAGGTCCGCCGCAATATTTAGTCATGACCAAACGAGAAGCACCGCCGATGACGTATCGCTGTCCCGACCACATTACGGTCATGAGCACTTTTCCGGAAAACGCGGAGCCGCCGATGATCACGATCCTGGCCGGTGGATTGCTGGCAGTCGGATGGGGCGCGCCAGCCCGGTGTGCGGCTTGCGATGGGATAGCCAGAACCCATGCCGAGGGCATGTCGGCCGCTCCGCTTTACGCCCCTGAACTCCACCGCGGCGTAAGCGATCATCCAACGATCGCGCGGGATCGTGTGGCGTATGACTATGGACGCCCTGCATATTATATTCCGACCACGAGGCTCTTCGCCGACGAAGCGACGTCAGTGGTGTCGAGCAAGGCGGAGGTGCGGTCTTGACGCGGGATCGAGGCGCGGCCCCCGTCTGGCCAAGCCGTCGGGTGATCGACCTGCTGAAGGTCGAGCATCCGATCATCCTGTCGCCCATGCCCTTTGGAGAATCCCCAAGTCTCGCGCTCGCCGTCTGTGCTGCCGGCGGACTCGGCTCGATCGGGTGTGCCGTAAGCACCCCTGACGAGGCCGCCCGCAAGATCGCCACGATGCATGCGTCCACCGACAGGCCGTTCGCGGTCAACTTCTTCTGTCATCTCGAAGCCGCAGTCGATCCTGCAGCCGAGAGCATCTGGGTTGATACGCTGCGGCCCTATTATCGCGCGTGGAACATCCCGTTCGAGCCGTCACGGGAGAGGCTCACGATCACGCCGTTCGACCATGCGATGTGCGACGTCGTCGAGCGCGCGCCGCCGGCCGTGGTGAGTTTCCATTTCGGCTTGCCGGCCCGGCATCTGGTCGACCGGCTGAAAGCGCTCGGGTGTCGGTTGATGTCCTCGGCGACCACCGTTGAGGAGGCACGCTGGCTGGAGGCGAATGGTACGGACATCGTCATCGCACAGGGCGTCGAGGCAGGTGGTCATCGAGGCTCGTTCCTCGCACGTGATCCCTCCCGAAGCGGGGGCAGCGAGCATGGGACGTTCACCCTGTTGCCACAGATCGCCGATGCGGTGAGCATACCGGTCGTTGCCGCGGGAGGGATTGCAGACGGGCGCGGGATCGCCGCGGCATTCGCTCTGGGAGCAGATGGCGTACAGATCGGCACCGGCTATCTGCGGTGTCCGGAGGCCGCGATATCCCCATCGTATCGCCACGCTTTGGAGCGCGCTGAGAGCGACAGCACGGTCGTCACGAACGTCTTTACCGGGCGTCCCGCTCGCGCGATCGTCAACCGCCTGGTGCGCGACCTCGGGCCGATCTCGCGCCTTGCTCCGGCATTTCCGTCAGCGATGACCGCAACGCGGCAATTGGCTGCGGAGGCAGCGCGGCAGGGCGACACCGACTTCACCGCGTTCTGGGCAGGGGAGGCCGTGGCGCTGGCGCGCGCCCTGCCGGCGCAAGAATTGACGGCGGTCCTCGTGGCCGAAGCGATGCAGGTACTCGCCGGCAACGGCGCGAACCCTACGACCGCGCGCCTGCCGGACTGAGCCCGAAAAGCCTGCGGATACCGTTCAACATGGCGCTCGGTTCCGGTGGCGGGGCGCCTGCCTGCGCCGCAACCGCTCTGTCCACCAAGCCGAGGCCGCGTTGCACCGATCGCTCGAATTCCCGAACGAGATTGTGGTCGCCCTGAAGCAGCGGCGCGAGCGCGGCGCGGGTGATCTCGTAGACGACGCTCGCCGTCAACGCCGTGGCGCTGGCCGCATGCGGGGCATCGGTCAGCATGCTGATCTCGCCGATATATTCGCCGGCACCGATCCTCCCGACGAGCGTCTTGGCTCCGTGCTCGGCGCCACGCGTGATCTCGAGAACGCCCGCCGCGATGACGTAGAGACGGTCGTCGCCGGCACCTTCCCGAAAGAGCGTATCGCCCGGGTGCAGCGAACGCGGCCGCATCTGCTTTGCGAGGTCAGACCGTTTGTCCCGGCCAAGCGGCCCGAACACCGGAAGTTGGCTGATCAGCGCTTCGGCTATGGTGGCATCATCGGCGGCGGGCGCCGCGTACCGCAACTGAAGCGCAATGCGCGCCAGTAGCACACTCTTCGTGCGCGCGATCTTCGACGTCGCCGACACGAAGAAGTCGATCGCATACGCATTGGTCCGAATGCCGAGACGCAGGATCGTCGCGGACGGCGACGGCGACAGGAGGACATCGGGACATAGCAACGTCGCGTGGTCGAGGATGCGGAGGACGTGATCGACCGGCTCGTCGGCTGGCCTGATCAGCTGAAGCCGCGTCGAGCGTCTTTCGGTCGGAAAGCTTCGGTTCACGATCTGCGCCTTGGCCACGACGCTGTTCGGGATCGTCGCGATGTCGCCGCCATCGGTCAGGATCCTGATGGACCGCCAGTTGGCCTGGGCCACGACGCCTTCGACGCCGTCACCCAGCGTTATCCGGTGACCGACCCGGAACGGATGCTCGATGCCGACGGCGATGCCCGAAAAGACGTCCGACAGGGTGTTCTGCAACGCGAGCCCGACGACGACCGCGATGATGCCAGACGTCGCCAACAGGCCGTTGACCGGCAGAAGCAGGACGAAGTTCAGGACGATCAAGGTCGCCGCGATATAGATCGCGCCGGACACCAGGTCGGAGGTGATGCACGCTTCCCGCGACGCCTCGTCGTGGCCCAGGATGCGGTCGACGATCAACGCCGCCAGGTTCGCCGCCGCGAACCACCACGCGATCGCCACCGCGCGCAGAAAATGCCCTTCGGGTCCCAGCGGTACCCTTCGGCCGGTCAGCAGCGGCGAGGTATCGTACCGGTACAGCGCCCAGCCCAGGAGCATCGTCACCGTCAGGAAGAACACGGCTCTGATCGACGCCGATCGTTGCCGTACGACCAGCAGCCCGGCCGTGACCGCGCCAATAACGAGTATCGGAAGAATAAAGGAAAACACGCGCTGGCGTAGCACGGACATTTCCGACCAGCCAGCATTCGAGCAGCGCGGCTGAAGTCTGCCAAGTATTCCGGCAAGACTATGCGGATGAATCGTGCCGATCGTCCAACAGGCCGGACATAGAATCTAACGCAGGCGTCCTAATCAGCTTTTCAGTATTGGCGCATAGGGCACACATGACGAAGACAATCACGCTCGCTCGACCGAAGCTTCAGGGTGGGCGATGAGCCACCTCCCGAAATCTGTCGCTGCGATGTCATCGAGGGCAGGGGGCGTCGAGCCTCGCACCCTCGTCGGCCGCATGGCCTATGGCGCCGCGGTACTGGTCGGAGCGTTCGCGATCTATTCTGGATTCCTGCGAGTTATCGACGACCAGGTCGTTTCGCTGATCTTCACGTTGATCCTGGCGCTCTGGGTTCTGGTCGTGATCGGCGCATCGCCAGCCAACCGCCGCTGATTGTGGCATGAGGGTCGAAATCAAGGAAGGGTCTGACATGGAAATTGGCATCGATAGCTTTGCGGCCACGTCCGAAATATTGGGCGGCGAGCATCCGGTCGGCGACGCCGATCGGATGGCGTTCCTGCTCGACGAGATCGAGGAGGCGGATCGTGCCGGGCTCGACGTGTTCGGGATCGGCGAACATCATCGAAGCGATTATCTCGACAGTGCGCCAGCCGTGATCCTTGCGGCCGCAGCGGCACGCACGTCGACCATTCGGCTTACCAGCGCCGTCTCGGTCCTGAGCGCGGCCGATCCGGTGCGTGTCTTCCAGCAGTTCGCGACACTCGACCTGATATCGCGAGGCCGCGCCGAAATCGTCGTCGGGCGCGGCTCTTCGGTCGAGGCGTACCCGCTGTTCGGCTATGATCTCAAGGATTACGACGCGTTGTTCGCCGAAAAGCTCGACCTGCTGATGAAGGTGCGGGACAACGCGCAGGTCGAATGGTCGGGGCGCTTCCGGGCGCCGCTGACGGGGCAGGGCGTCTACCCCCGCCCGCATCAGGCTTCGCTGCCGATCTGGCTGGGCGTCGGTGGCACGCCGCAATCGTTCGTGCGCGCCGGCACGCTCGGGTTGCCGTTGATGGTGGCGATCATCGGCGGCGAGATCGCACGCTTCCGTCCGCTGATCGATCTGTACCGGCAGGCGGGTGCCAGCGCCGGTCACGATGCGAAGATTTTGAAGGTCGGGATCCATGCGATGGGGTTCGTCGCCGATACGACGCAGGAAGCCGCGGATCGCTTTTTTCCGGGGTGGCATAATATGTTCACCAAGATCGGTCGCGAGCGCGGTTGGCCGCCCGCGACGCGTGCGCAGTTCGACGCGCTTGTCGGCCCCAATGGTGCGTTTCTCGTCGGGGACCCGGAGACTGTCGCGGCCAAGATCCTGCGCGCCAATCTCGATATTGGTGGGATCGATCGGATTACGTTCCAGATGAGTTCCGCGGGGCTCGATCACGACGCGATGCTGCGTTCGATTGCGCTGCTGGGACAGGACGTGCGCGCGCGTGTGAACGGTTACACATGACGGACGCGGACGGGTTTTCGTCGAGACTCATTGTCCAAAGGTTGGGACGTTAAGTTCCTCGATCACCGGGTGTTGGGCGGCGGCAATCGATCATAGATCAGGGATCATTGATCGGCTGTCTGCCGCTACCATCTCGGGAAAATTCGTGATGTTTGTACGTTGTTACAAGGCGATAAGCCCAGGCCGGGCTGTGGCTATACTGTCCCCGATGGCTGACCCGCGCGCTTTTGCTGTACGTGCGGAATGAACACGTCGTCGTTGCTGCGCGTCATCGTCGCCGACGAGGCCGGCGCAAACCGGAGCGAAGTTGTTTCGTATCTCGAGAATAACGGCATACAGGCCATGGTAGTCGCCGCGCGATCCGATCTTTTTCGGAGCATCGATTTCCAGGATCCCGATGCCATAATTCTGGAAAAGCGGTTCGAGTCCGTCGATAGCCTGGACCTCCTGCCGGTCATACGCCGCAAGAGCGCTGTCCCGGTCATCCTCGTTGGCGGCAGTGCGACGGACGAGGGCGACCGCGTCATCGGATTGGAGACGGGCGCCGACGACTATCTGTCGAGGCCGCTCGGCCTGCGCGAATTGCTGGCGCGGACGCGTGCGGTGATCCGTCGCCGCGATATTGCGAATACGCAGAAGCCGCGAAACGTCTATCGTCGATACCGGTTCGCGGACTGGCTGTTCGATCAGCGTCAGCGACGGCTCGAACGGATCGATGGCACCGAGCAACCGCTGACGAACACAGAATTTGCGCTGCTCAGCGCGTTCGTGGTCGCTTCGGGAAAGGTGTTGTCGCGGGAGCATCTGCTGCGCGTCACACGGCGGCACGACGACATCTCCGATCGCAGCATCGACGTCCAGGTGTTGCGTCTTCGTCGCAAGCTCGGGGAGGGGGCGCCGCATGGAACGCTGATCCGATCGAAGCGCGGAATAGGATATGTCTTCGATACAAACGTCCGACTTGCCTGATTGCGCGCCCGCGCGCGCCCTCCCGCTCGCGCAGTCGACGATCAGCCTGTCGAGCTACGTCTGTAACCGTTTCAGCGTAGTACCAATTCAATAGCAATACTAAAGCCGGCGAGCCGAAGCCGTCGATCAGGTGAAGGGGCGTTCCAGGTTCGCAATTCGTCCATGTCGAGGCAGTCAAAAATATGACGTTCGGCGACGATGCACTGACCTAATCATACCGAGCTCACATTTTGACCGAAATAACCATCGACCTCGTCACGAATAATTACGATCGGAAGTTGTTCGTCGATCTACCATTTCGTTTGTACCGCGACGATCCATCCTGGGTCCCGCCGCTGAAAGGCGAGGCGCTGGGTTTGATAACACCCGCAAAGAACGGCTGGTTCAGCCATGCCAAGGCGCAGTTGTTCCTGGCGTATGAGCGCGGACGGGTGGTCGGGCGGATATCGGCGCACATCGATACGCTGGCGCTCACCATGCCGGCGGAGCAGGGGTTCGGTCCGGGGGTAGGGCAATGGGGCCTGATGGAGGCCGAACGCGAGGAGGTGTTCGTGGCGCTGCTCGCGGAAGCCGAGGATTGGCTCCGCCAGCAGGGCATGACGCGCGCGCTGGGTCCGATCAGCATGTCGATCTGGGAAGACCCGGGCCTGCTCGTCCACGGCTTCGACCATCCGCCGACGATCATGATGGGTCATGCCAAACCCGTATATCGCGAATGGATCGAGCGGGCCGGGTATCGGCGGGTCAAAGAACTGCTGACCTACGATCTCGATATTACAAAGGGTTTTCCAAAGATCGTTCAGCGGATCGTCGCGTCGGGTCGGGCGAACCCGCGGATCCGCATCCGTCCGGTGGACAAATCCAGGTTCAAGGACGAGGCGGCGCTCATACTGGCCATCCTCAACGATGCCTGGTCGGACAATTGGGGCTTTGTTCCGCTCACGGATCCCGAGATCGACGATGTCGGCATCAAACTCAAACCCATCGTGTTCAACGACCTGATCAGCATAGCCGAGCTGGACGGTAGACCCGTGGCGTTCATGATCGCGCTTCCCGATCTGAACGAGGCCATTAAACCGCTCAACGGCTCCTTGCTGCCGTTTGGCTGGGCGAAGTTGCTCTGGTGGCTGCGTAAGCCGCAGGTTCGAACGATACGCGTGCCCCTGATGGGTGTGATCAAGGAACTTCAGGCGTCGCGCATGGCCAGCCAGCTTGCCTTCATGATGATCGAGAATATCCGATCCGCAGCGGTCGCCAACTACGGCGCGACGCGGAGCGAGATTGGCTGGATCCTCGACGACAACAAGGGAATGCGGTCGATCGCGGAGACGATCAACAGCAAGGTCAACAAGATCTACAATATCTACGGAAGAGACCTGCGGGAGTTGGGCGGAAAGCTGCCCGCTTCGACGTCGTCGGAGTTCCGGGATCGCTTGCCACGCCGGTCGAAGATGGCGCGGTTCTGGCATTTTCACATGCCGTACTGACGGCAGGTCTCGCCAAAAATCATTATAAAGGAGCCGTTGGTGCAGTCAGCATCCGGACAGATACTTATCGTCGGCGCCGGGATAGCGGGGCTCGCCGTGGCGCGTGCGCTGCAGGAACGGTCGTTGCCGTTCTCCGTCGTCGAGCGCCGCACGGCACCCAGCGACGGCGGGCTAGCCATCGTCCTGCCGGGTAACGCGGTACAGGCGCTGGCTACGCTCGGGCTCCGGGATCAGATCGAAGCGATCGGTCATCCGATAGGTCGACGGCAGTATCGCGCGGCGAATGACAGACTGCTGTGCGAGATCGACGAGGATGCCTTCTGGGGCCCGGCGCGCCGGCCGCGCAGCGTGCGCCGTGCGGCGCTGCTGGCCATGTTGGCGGACGGGCTACCGGACCACGCGGTCTGGCACGATGCCAGCGTGGCCGCGATGGCGTCGTATGCGACGCATGCCGAAGTCACGCTGACCAACGGTGCCAGCCTGGGCGCCCGGCTCGTCGTCGGCGCGGACGGCGTTCATTCGACGATCCGCGCGCAGGCCTTCGGGGGCGACAGCGGTGTGACGGGCGCGTTGATCGCGCAATCGAGCTGGCGCTTCATGGCGCCCAATCCGGGTGTCGATTGCTGGAGCCTTTGGACGGGGGCCGACGGCATGGTCCTGCTCGTCCCGGTGGACGGCGATACCGTGTACGGATGGGTGGCCACGACGCGACCGCATCCGGGCGGCAGTCCAACCGATGCTATCGCCCGAATGGAGCACGGCTTTCCGGAACGCGTTCGGCGCGCCCTGAGGCACGCACTTTCGCCGGAGGGCAGCCTCTATCATTCCCCGTTGGAAGAGGTGCGCCTGCCGAACTGGCATCGCGGTCGTGCGGTGCTCGTCGGCGACGCGGCGCACGCGACGGCTCCGGTGTGGGCGCAGGGTGCCGCGCTCGCGTTGGAAGACGCGATCGTCCTTGTCCGATCGATCGGCGAACACCCCGATATCGAGACCGCGCTGGCAGACTATCAGCACCAAAGGTGGAAGCGGGTCGCGCATGTGCAGCGTCTGACCGATGCCATGTCGAAGGCCGCCAAGCTGCCGAACCTGATCCGCAACGCCCTGCTCCCGGTCATCGGCCCGCGACGGTATCGACAGACCTACGCGCCGCTCAAAGCCGAAGTCTGACGCCGGCCAAGACCATCCGACATTATCAGTTTCCCTCGTTCGAGTAGAACATCATGTTTCACAATTTTCTCCCCCGCCGCTTCATCTTCAATGGCGTGGATATGCGGATACTCTTGTCGTCGAAGGACAATGGGGGGCAATTCTCGCTCATCCAGGGGATCGTGCCCCCCGGCGGCGGCGGCGGGCTTCACGTCCATGCGTTGGAAGATGAAACGATGCATCTTCTGGAAGGCGAACTCGACGTGACGATCGGCGGCGAGACCTTCGCCTTGCGCGCCGGGGAGACGTATTTCGCGCCGCGAAACGTTCCGCATGGTCTGCACAATCGCACCGATCGACCGGCGCGTGGCCTTGTCGTCACCACGCCCGGCGGGTTCGATCGCTTCATCGCGCAAGCCGGCATCCCGCTGTCCGACACTGACAGCATCCCTGCCGGCAAGCCGCCGACCGAGGCCGAGATGGGACATCTCCTGACGCTGGCGACAGAGTTCGGCATCACGATCCTTGAAGGGCCCGCCGGTCCGAATTGAGCGCGCCGTGCGGCCCCGCCGCGAACCACGCCCTCCTGTCGCGAAAAGCTGAGTTCCGACCATGATCCTCGATCGTCGTACCCTTACCATAGGCCTGCTCGCCGCCGCCGCCGTTCCGACTCTTGCCCTCGCAAAAGCAACATCGCCCTATCCCGATACGGCCCAATGGCACATCGATACGCCGCCGGAGCATGAAGGCATGGCGCCGGGACCGAACGGCGCCGTCTACTACCGGGTTTACGGCAAACCGGGCGGTACCCCGGTCGTGGTCCTGCACGGTGGCCCCGCCGCCGGCGAGATCTACACGCGGCCTTATGCGGGGCTCGCAACCGACCGTCAGGTGGTCCTGTACGACCAGACCGGCTGCGGACGGTCCGCGCGCCCGGACGATCTGACCAAATACACGCCCGACAGCTACGTCTCCGAACTGGAGATGCTGCGCGATCATCTGGGTTTTCCGAAGATCGCGGTGCTAGGCCACAGTTGGGGCGGCTTCCTGGGGCCGTTATACGCGACCGCCTACCCCAAACGCGTCAAGGCGCTCGTCCTGGCAGGCTCGGCGACGTCCACGCAGGATTTCACCGAGGCCGCCAGCCGCTGGATGACGGCGTTCGGAACGGCGGCCGTCGCCACCGTCACGCGCCATTCCGCCGACCCCGCACGATCGGACCCGGCTTATGACGCGCTGATGATGGCCTATTACCAGCGCCACATGCTGCGCATCGATCCCTGGCCGGCCTTCTTCAACGAGGGTGGCGAGGCGCTGGCGTCCAATCCGGTCTACATCCATCTCAACGGTCCCAGCGAGATCGACTTCACGGGCACGCTGAAGAATCTCGACATAAGCCGGAGCCTGGCGAGCATCCCGGTGCCGACGCTCGTCACCTGCGGCGAGTTCGACGAAGTGCCCGCCTGGGTCGGCACCAAGATCGTCAAGCTGATGCCCAACGCCCGGCTGTCGGTCTTCAAGAACGCCTCGCACATGGCGCACATCGAATATCCGGGCGAGGTGATCGGCACGACATCGCGCTTCCTCCGCACGGTCTGAAGAGCCCGCGACGGCTGCAAAGGAATACCCTCGGCAGCCGTCACCTGCCTCTAGACGGCGGCAGGTCGATGAAGTGCGACCCATGCCACGAGCGCGTTTGCGAACGCGGTCAGTATCGTTCTGCCGGGACCGTCGATCAACGCACCGTGGTCGTCGAACAGCATCGGCGAATGACCGAGATAGGTTTCAGGCTGCTGCATCGCGGGCATGTCGAGAAACACCAGCGACTGGCGCAGATGATGGTTGGCGCCGAAACCGCCGATCATGCCGGGGGAGTGCGAGACGATGCCGGCCGGCTTCGACGCCCAGACGCTCGCGCCCTGCGGCCGCGATCCGACGTCGATCGCATTCTTCAACGCGGCGGGGACCGACCGGTTATATTCGGGCGTCACGAACAGGATGCCGTCCAGCGGTGCGACCGCGCTGCGGAACGCATCCCATGCGGGAACGTCCTCTGCGTCGCGCTCGGGGTTGTAGAGCGGGAGGTCGCCGATCTCGACGATTTCGAGTGTCAGCCGGGGTGCCAGAATGTCCTGCAGCGCGCGGGCGATCTTTCTCGAGGTGCCCTTGGTCTGCAGGCTGCCGATCAGGACGCCGATGCGTGGAAGCGTAGTCATTAAAAATCCTCGTAGAGTGGCGCGTCCGGGACGGGCGGCGGGATTCAGCCGCGGACCGCGCGTGTCCGTGCGGCATCGATGCTCCACACTCCCGCCCCGGCGATGCCGATGAAGAGAAAGGCGAAGCAGTAGAGGATCGCCCGCTCGCCGCCGTTTAGGGAGGGGAAGAACCCCTGCGGCGCGTGGACGAGGAAATAGCCGACTGCCATCTCGCCAGACAGAAGGATTGCCACCGGGCGGGTGAACAGCCCGACGACGAGGAACGCGCCGCCGACGAATTCGAACAGGCCCGCGACGCCGAACAGGCTGAGTATCGCGACCTGCCCGGGCTGAGCACCGGCGGGATAACCGGTCATCTTCGCGAGCCCGTGGGCGAAGAACAGCAGCGCGAACACGATGCGGAAGAGCGACAGCAAGCGGGGTGTCCAAACGGGTTCGTATGAAGATGGCATTGTGATCTTTCCTAAAGCAGAGGCGCGAGAGATGCCGATGGCTCCGAAAAAGACGTCTAGTTTGCTTGCTGCACCTCCAGAACCTGATCATCTCGGAACACAGAGTCTCGTCCTTCGGACTTTCAATATCTCTTCGCGAAGGCGGGAGTTTCTGCGCGAAGGCGGGACGCGAAGAGTATCGGGCTAGTGGTCGACAGTCCTGGGAGATTTCCCGGGACAGTCGTTCAGGGCGGGCAGGCAATATCCCCTGCTTGTTGCGCAAGCCTCGCTGCTACGTACTCCGACCAGTTGGACGGCGGCGCCTTCGCCATCACGCCACCATGTCGACCGTCATCCCGTGACGGGTGGTCGGGATCGTCCCAAACCTCGGATGAACCGTCTTGATCCTGCCGGCTAATCGGCCGGCCAGCAATAGCCTAACTGTAAAACCATCGAACCGGCATCCGTACCGCATGCCGTGGTCTCGAGGCTCGACCGAGCCGAACGTGCAGGAGTTACCATGACCAACCTAACGGACGCCCCGTCGCTAGACGCATGGGCAGGCAATATCTTCAGCTCCGGTTGGATCACGAGCAAGGGCGGAACCGAGCCCGTTATCGAAAAGGCCACCGGTGTCGTGCTTGGCAGTACCGGTGTCGCATCGGCGGAGGATGTCAGGATCGCTGCAAGCGCCGCGCACGATGCGCAACCGGCATGGAGCGCATGGACCGGACCGGCGCGCGGCAACGTGCTGCGCGAATTGTCGCGTCTCATTCTCGTGCACGGCGACTGGATCGAGGAGCAGTTGATCCGCGAGACGGGTTCGATCCGCCTTAAGGCACAGTGGGAAGTCGGGGTCGTCGCACGCGAGATCCTCGAAGCGGCCTCGCTCGGCAGCCAGCCCTACGGCGTTCTCAACGCGACTGCGGAACCCGGGCGCACAAGCGTCGCACGCCGCATTCCGGTCGGCGTGGTCGGGATCATCACGCCCTGGAACTCGCCCTTCATCCTCGCAGCCCGTGCGATCGGCCCGGCGCTGGCGTTGGGGAACACAGTGGTCCTCAAACCGGACATTCAGAGTCCGTTTGTCGGCGGTTTCATCTTTGCGCACCTGCTCGAATTGGCAGGTCTGCCCAAGGGTGTCTTCCATGTGCTGCCGGGCGCGGCGGAAACCGGTGCGGCGATCGTCGCCGAACCGCTGATCGACATGATCAGCTTTACCGGATCGACGAAGGTCGGGCGCCAGATCGGTTCGGTTGCCGGCGGCATGCTCAAGCGCGTGTCGCTCGAGCTCGGCGGCAACAATCCCTTCATCGTGCTGGAGGATGCCGACATCGAAGCGGCCGCGAGCGCAGGCGCCTGGGGCGCGTTCTTCCATCAGGGACAGATCTGTCTGACGGCCGGGCGGCATATCGTCCACGAGAGCGTCGCGGATCGCTATGCCGCAGCGCTCGTCCGCCACGCCAGGGGGCTGGTCGTCGGCGACCCGGTCGATCCCGCCGTCCAGATCGGACCGATCGTCAACGAGCGGCAGGCGACGAACGTCGATCGCATCGTGCGCGAGACGCTGGCCAAGGGCAGCACGCTGCTCGCCGGCGGCGCGCGCAACGGGCTGTTCTTCGAGCCGACCGTCATTACCGGCGTCACGCCCGGCATGGCGGCGTTCGACGAGGAGATCTTCGGCCCGGTCGCGCCGATCACCACTTTCTCCTCCGACGAACAGGCGATCGCGCTCGCCAACGTGTCCGAATACGGCCTGGTCGCCGCCGTCGTATCGCCCGATCTCGCGCGCGCCCAGCGCATCGCCGACGCGCTGCATTCCGGGGTCGTGCACATCAACGACCAGACCGTGCTGCACGAAGTCTACGGACCGATCGGCGGGGTGGGGAACTCCGGCAACGGCTTTGCCCACTCCACGCTGACCAACGCCGACCAGTTCACCGAGTGGCAGTGGGTCACGACGCGCACGACCGTCCCAGCCTACCCGTTCTGAGCACGCGGCCGGGGAGGGCTCCGGCGTCCCCGGCCAGCCATCAAAGGAATCAAGACATGACACATGCGTCGCGTATCGATGTCCACCAGCATATCGTCCCGCCGTTCTGGGCCAAGGCGCTCCCCGCGCATGGCGGCGATCCATCCGGCACCGTCGCGCCCGACTGGTCGCCGGAAACCGCGATCGCGTTCATGGACTCGCAACAGATAGCGACGGGAATCCTGTCGCTCACCGCGCCGGGCGTGGTGCAATGGCCGACCACCGAGCGCCGCGAGATGGCGCGCCGCGTCAACGAATACACCGCCAACGTCGTATCGGTACGTCCCGGCCGGTTCGGTAACTTCGCGACGCTCCCGTTGCCCGATGTCGAGGGCGCGTTGCTTGAACTCGACTATGCGCTCGATACGCTTCACGCCGACGGTGTGATCCTGCTCGCCAATGTCGGCGGGCAATATCTCGGCGATCCGGCGTTCGAACCTTTATGGGCCGAACTCGACCGGCGCCACGCCCTGGTCTTCATCCATCCCGGCCAGCCACCGTTGCAGACGATCCACGGTGTCGCCGGGCCGCTGGTCGACTATCCCTTCGACACCACCCGGGCCGCGGTGCAGCTGGTGCTCAACGGCGTCGTGGATCGCTATCCGAACGTCTCCATCATCCTGGCGCATGCCGGCGGGTTCCTGCCCTACGCATCGCACCGCTTCGCCGAGTTGGCGCAGGTCTTCCGGCCCGAGCTCGACGATCCGACGGCGCTGCTGAAGGGGCTGCAATCCTTCTATTTCGACACGGCATTGTCGTCGGGCGACGCGGTGTTTCCGACGCTGAAGGCCTTCGCGGGAGACCGCATCCTGTTCGGTAGCGACTTCCCCTACGCGCCGGCGCACGTCGCATCGTGCTTCACGGACAAGCTGGACGCCTATGCCGGGTTCACGCCCGCCCAGCGTTCGATGATCAACCGCGGCAAGGCCTTGGAACTCCTGCCCAGGCTCCGTCACCTGACCGCGTAGGCGGCACCGAGCAAAGATCTCTCCGGGGCGAGCGCCCGCCCCGGACGTGGAGTCACTTCTCGGCGATCTCGTTGCGAAAGACGCATCATGACCATCGTCAGTGCAAACGGCGCCCGGATTCCCGCCCTCGGCTTCGGCACCTTCCGCATGAGCGAGGACAGTGTTGCCGCCGTTCTGCCGGCCGCGCTGAGAACCGGTTTTCGCCACGTTGACACGGCGCAGATCTATGACAACGAGGGCGCGGTCGGTGCCGCGATCCGGTCGTCGGGCGTTCCACGGGACGAGATATTCCTGACCACCAAAATATGGGTGGGCAATTTCTCGCCGCGTGCGTTCGCGCGCTCGGTCGAGGAGAGCCTGCGAAAACTGCGGACCGACCATGTCGACCTGCTCCTGCTGCACTGGCCGAACGGCAGCGACGTGCCCCGCGACGTACAGATTGCCGAACTGAACGCCGTGCTCGAAAAGGGAATGACCCGTCACATCGGCATCTCGAACTACTCGATTGCGCAGATGCACGAAGCCGCGGCGCTCAGCGCAGCACCGCTGGTCACCAACCAGGTCGAATACCATCCCTTCCTGTCTCAGGATCGCCTTCTCGCCACCGCGCGTGACCTCGGCATGTCGGTCACCGCCTACTACGCGATGGCGGACGGCCGATCGGCGACCGATCCGGTCCTTCGCGAGGTTGGCGCGCGCCACGGCAAGTCCGCGGCTCAGGTGGCGTTGCGCTGGCTGATCCAGCAGAATGACGTCATCGCCTTGTCGAAGACCGCAAAGCTTGAAAGGCTGGAGGAGAATTTTGCTATCTTCGACTTCGCATTGTCGGAAAACGAGATGCTGACGATCGGGGAATTGGCTACGCCGGATGGCAGGATCATTTCCCCGCGCGGTCTAGCCCCCGACTGGGACTGAACCGGCGCGAGCGGCGGGTGGCTCGATCAGATCTGATCCTTCAGGATGATCGTCTTCGAGATTTTCGTGGTGCCGCGCAGGACGTCAAACGTGACGGCGGTTCCGACCGGGGCGTTGCGCAAGCGATACCGCAGTCCCGATAGATCGGTGACTGCACTCTTCGCCCCGTCCACGGCCGACAGCACGTCCCCCGCTCGCAGACCCGCCGCCTCCGCTGGCCCGCCTGCGACGACTTCGCCGATTGCAAGTCCGCTAGCGACGGCTTGGATCGAGATGCCCGCGCGTTCGTAGGTTCCCGTGTCGTCCACGACATCCGGGCGTCGCTGGAAATAGATGGTCTGTCCCGGGTAGTCGAAGGTCACGACATAGCGCTTGAGGAGTCCGCCCCCGATATTGCCGGTATAGCTGGGATCGGCGAACGCGCCTATTTTCTGGGACGAGAGGTTGGCCACGAAATGATCGAACCTGATCGCGCCGATCTTCAGGTCGTCGGAACGCGTCATGTACGCGGTGGTGGTGCCGCCGATACCGCTCCCGGACGTTCTTTGAACCCCGACGGGATGACACTTTCGCAACCCGTGTTGCTGTACGGCAGGAGAACTGACGACCAGTTCCGAACCCGATCCGGTGTCGATGCGAAACCGGCCCTTGATACCTTCGAACGATCCGGCGACCTCGGGCATATGGTCCGCATAATCGAACGGGACGGCAATGCCGGCGCGCTTGCGGTCGAATTTTTTCGGGTCCGAGAGCGTCAGGATGTTCGTCCTGTAATCGATCTTGACGATCACGCGACGCAGCAACTCATAGCCCATCATGCCTTGCATGGCGCGGGCGGGGGGAGGCGTATTTGGAAGGTCCAAGACCATCGCGGTCTGACCGTGAAGCATGAATTCGCCAATCTGCACGTCGAGACCATGCACGTATCCGGAGCTCTCAACCTTGTCGCCTATGCCACCGACGGCGGTGTTTCCGGTGGCCCGGACCGCCAGCGTCTTCGCGGTGGCTACCGTCAGGACCGCTAGTCCGCCGGTATCGAGAATCATCGTGAACGGACCCTTGCCGTTGATCCTGGCATCGAAAAGAACATGATTCCCCTCAAGCCAGAACGGCACGCTCGTGCTGCCCAATGCACCGAATGCGAAATCCTTGGGGTCGGTCTTCGGCGGTGAGAAGTAGCGTCTGGGCAGTGTCTTGGATGACTTGGTCCGGATCAGGGTGAAGGTCTGCCGGTACTGCTCGCCATCGCCGCCGTCGATCGTCATCGACCCTGCGTACAGGCAACCCCCGACATTACGGTACTCGCTGTAGACGGTCGTGGTCGTGGCAGCGCCGATCTTTTGAGTCACCTGAGCGAGCAGATGGGTGTTGACATCGAACCAGGCCGTAAAGGTTTGTCCACGCAGCGGGGTAACCGTCAGTCGCGCGTAGCGTCGCCCTGACTCCACCACCGGTCCGGCATCGGAGATCGCCGCACCGGCTCTGTCGGTGGCCCACCAGGCGTTCGCTCCGCGATATGCCTCGCTGATCGCCAGCGCCGGCATCTCGCCGCCGGCTTCGGGGCGCACGGTGCCCGACACCTCCTGTTGCCAGGGCATTCGGCCATCGAAGCCTTCACCAGTCCGCATCGGGCCGGTCGATTGCCAGTTGGCATACCGGCCCGTCCTTCGGTCCATAACGGAATGGAGGATCGTCGGCGCATCAGGATCGATCGAGCGCAAATCCTGTTCGAGCGTGCCGTTCCAGGCGCACCCCTGCGGCGCCGTCGCCGACCGGTTGGCCGCGAGCGTCTCGTCGATAGCATCATGGGTTTGGGGCGCCGCTCCCATGATGAAGGGCACGACGGCTGCCAAGCGAACCAGAACGGAGTAGCGTGACATCAGTAGTCCTTCGGTTGATTCAGTACGGCACGTGCCGATCTCGGAACGGATCGGTCCCGGTCCTGCGATCCGGCCGATGGGCGAACATCGGCGTCGAGCAGGCGACCGATGCCGCCGGCCGCTGCGGCGAACGCGGTGCGGTTGATCGCGGCGATCTCGTCGATAGCTACTCCGTCCGCAGGAGCGAAGCGGGCTGTGAAGGTCACGAGCGACCAGCCCTTCGTCGCTTGGTCGACGGTGATCTGGTTGCGCTGTTCCATCACCGGAATAGGGAAGCTCAACATTTCATAGTCGAGGCGGTGTGCGTGATCGTCCAGTCCTGTCAGTCGTTCCAGGACCGACTGACCGTCGGCGGTCAGCAGTTCGCGTTCTATGCCGGGCGTTATGTCGGTACCCACGACCAGCCGGCTGCTGCTGGCCACCGGGTTCCAGTCCGCAGCGCGTCCGAAGTCGCGGATCGTCGACCAGATGCGGTCCGGATCTGCGGCGATCTCGGCGGCGAACCGACCTTCGCCATGGCGGGGCGTCATACCCGCGCCCCGCCATTGGCCAGAAGGTGCTGGCCGGTGATCCAGCGCGCCCGGTCGGAGGCCAGGAACGCGACCACATCGGCGACTTCGTCGGCTTCGCCGATCCGGCCGAGCGGAGAGCCGGCAGCAATGCGATCGCGTTCGCTTTGTGGGGCATCATTCAGGAACTCGGTGTTGGTCGCGCCCGGCATCACCGAATTCACGGTAACGCCGCGATCTCCCAGTTCGAGCGCCAGCACTTCTACGATCAGCTTGGATCCGGCCTTGGACGCCGAGTGCAAGCCCATCCCGGCACCCGCGAACATGGTCGTCGACGTCGAGATGTCGATGATCCGGCCGTTGTCGCGCACGCGCCGTGCCGCCTGTTGCAGCACGAAGAACGAGCCCTTCGCGTTGAGCCCGAAGACGCGGTCGAAGTCCGCTTCGCTGACATCCGCGACGGGTACGCCGATGAACGGCAGGCCGGCATTGGCGACGACGATATCGAGGGCGCCGAACGCTGCCGTCACCTCGTCGAACAGTCGCTCGATGTCGGCGAGCTTGGCGACATCGCCTTGGAACGCGCGCGCGGTGCCACCGGCCTGTTCAACCGCGCGGACGGCTTCTGCAGCCTCTTCCGGGCGGCTGCGATAATTGATCGCCACGGTCGCGCCTTCGCGGCCCAGCGCTTCGCCGATCGCGCGACCGATGCCGCGCGATGCGCCGGTGACCAGCGCGACCTTGTTCGTCATGGACGTCATTGCGTGTCTCCAAAAAAAAGGGGGCGACTGACCCAGTCGGTCGTCGATCCATGGGGTTACTGCGGGAAGACGAACGAGGTGCTGACGTCGCGTCAGGTATTGATCCGTCCGGCGATCCGCTCGGCCACCATGATGGTTGTCACATTGGTCGGCACCGATGGGATGTCGGGCAGGATCGAGGCATCGACGACCCGCAGGCCCTGCATGCCGCGCACGCTTCCCGAGGCATCGACGACGGCGGTCGGATCCGCGTCGGCGCCCATCGGGACCGTCGATGTCGGGTGCTGGTAGGCGGCGATGTTGGCGACGATGTTGGCGCGCAAGGCGGCATCGCTCGTCACTGCCACGCCTGGCGCCATTTCGTGATCGACCATGCCGGCAAACGGCGCCGTTCGCCCGATCTCTCGCGACAGGTTCACCGCTTCGAGCATCCGATCGAGATCGCCTGGGTCGCTGAAGAAATTGTAGCGGATGTGCGGCGGCACCGTCGGATCGCGCGACGCGAGCTCGAACGATCCGATCGATTTCGGCAGCGTCACCGCCGCCGCAAGCACGATCGCGCCGCCGGTCGGGCTCGCCTTCGGATCGATGAAGTGGGTGGCCGATACCTGGAGATCGAGATCGCCCCGGGCGGCACTGGAGGAGCCGGTCCACGCCAGCGCTCCCGCGGCGGGCAGCATCCCCTTGTCCGGGGTCTTCAGCGCGTAGACGTTGTAGAAGAACGGGTGATCCTGCAGACGCCGTCCGACGGGAAGGTCGGCGATCACCGGGATGCCAAGCGCGCGTAGGTGGGCGGCGGGCCCGATCCCGGAACGCATCAGGATGGCGGGGCTCCCGAAGGTCCCGCCAGACAGGATGATGTCGCCGCCATCGACGATCTCTCCGGATACGAGGCGCACACCGGTGGCGCGTTTGCCGGAGAAGATGATGCGATCGACTTCGGCGCCGCCGCGGATGACCAAATTCGGTCGGGCGCGGACCGCCGCCGTCAGATAGACCATGCCGGTATTCATCCGGACGCCATCGACGACGTTCAGCGGATACGGACCTGCGCCATCGACGTCATCGCCGTTGAAATCCCCGACTGCCGACAGCCCGGTCGCCCGCGCTGCTGCCACGAAGGCGCGTGACGACGGAGTGAGCTCGTCGAGCGAGCGCTGGCGGATCGGAAAGGGACCCGTGCGTCCATGCCGTTCCGCCGCACCCGATGGCGTGTTCTCCATCGCCTTGAAGGCGGGCAACACGTCGTCCCAGGACCAGCCCGCGATACCGCGCGCGGTCCAGCGGGCGAAGTCGGACGGTCTGGCGCGGATCGCGACGGTTCCGTTCACCGCCGAACTGCCCCCGAGCACTTTTCCGCGCGGCAGGGGAACGTCGTGACCGAGCCGGGCCTTGTCGTCGCTGCTGTATCCCCAATCGAAGTCCGGCGTTCCGACTACGCCGGCATTAGTGAGGGCGTCGGGGTAGCGGTCCGGCGCGAAGCTCGGTCCCGCCTCCAGCAGCAGGACTCTGCGCCGGGGATCGGCGCTCAGCCGGGTAGCGAGAACTGCGCCGGCCGAACCGCCGCCGACGATGACGACATCGGGGATCGCCCCGGCTGCTAAGACGCGTCCATTCGCCAACGATGCCGTAGCCAAAGCGCCAGTCCCAATAAGGGTTCTTCGTGTCACGTCCATGGTCATTCCTTCGTTGCGCCAGGGAGCTGGCTCCAGATGACGGACCGGATCATGGGTCGATCCGGTCTCGATCCGCTTGGTCACCGATCCCTTTTTCCGATGGCGAAGACGTACGTGAGCGAAGCTCGCTCGGCTTTCAGGATGCGCGCACTCCTGTTAGAAAACGCGCATCGCGGAAGGTGATGGTGACCTTGATCGGCACTTGGAATGTTCGGCAGGTATCCGTCGCGTTCATGCGGGCTCGGCGCGAGAACGGGGCGTGGCGTTCGAGCGAGAAGTCTCGACGGATCGTCCTTGTCGAGAAGGCAAGCGCCGATACGGTAGTTGCCGATCGGAACGAACTCTTACGGAGCTATCGTTGAAGGAGGCAGTGGTATGGGGGCGTTGCGGATGCACCGTGTGTCACTGGTTCCGTGCTCGTCATACCCGGCGGTTCGGCGTAGATTGTTCAACTTGCGCCAGAAAGTGATATTCGACCGGTATCGCAACGGTCGGCTCGGTCTCCTGGCCGCTGATCGTCAAGGGCATGCTGACGTTCCGCGATCCGAAGACCTTCCTGTTCTTCACGGCCACCAAGATCAGCCGTCACGCGGCAAACGCGTTTCTTGTACGCCTGAACGCCCGCAAGTCTAACCCGCAATGCCGCCGTCACGCCAAAGGTCTTCCGGCGCCAGCTCAAGGCGATTACGGCTTGGGGAACGCAATCCTTGCAGGAACTGGGCGTCATCCGTCAGCCGGTACTCGTCGCCAATGGAGACCACGACATCATGGTCCCCAGCGAGAACTCGCGCGCCGCATTCCGGATGCCGATCTCGTCCTCTACCCGACGCCGGGCACGGCGGCATCCTCCAGTATCACGAACTGTTCGCCGACCCTGCGATCGCGTTTCTCGACGCCTGACGTCTTTTCGCGACATCGCAAGCATCGGGAGAGGAAGCTGCGCAACTGACGTTCCAATTCACGATTCTCTTCGAGCACGATGACAGCGCCAAGAGAGGCGGGCTATCGCGAACGGCTCTCCAAGGGTGAGGCGTCCGTCCCCGCTATTGGCGACGTTCGCGAGCGGATAGTCGAAGTTGAAGCGGTCCTTTCGCTCAAAATGAACGAAATAGCAGCGCCTGTGTGTCTGGAAGGGGGGCAAATTATTACGAAGATGCGGGGACCTGTCGGTTTCCGTGTTCATCCAGCAGCACGCGCAACCGCTCAGCATCATCTGGTGAGGCGGGGTTGTAGATAATCATTCCGAGTTCGGGGCGTCCTTCGACGGCGAACGATGAGAACTCCATCGCGAGCAGCCCCGCATCCGGATGATGGATGCGCTTCACCCCATCGCCATGAGCAACCACGTCGTTGTCCTCCCATAGCGCGAGAAATTGTGGGCTGAGCCGGGACAGTTCGGTGACCAGCTTCGTCACCTCGATGCTGGTACTGGCGCGCGCGCGTGCGACATCGGCGCGAAAGGCACCCACTACGAAGCGGGCGATGCTGTCGAAGTCGGCGTTGCGGGCACGGACGTGGTCGCTGCCGAACATCAGCCATAGGATGTTGCGCCCCTCCCGCGGCAGCTTGGCGTAGTCGGTCAGCAGCACTGCGGCCGCTCGGTTCCAGCCCACCACGTCCCACATCGCAGTCTTTATGATCGCCGGGCTCAGAACCATCCCGTCGAGTACGCGCTGAAGCCGCGGGGTGATCCCCTCGACCGGCTGATAGCGTGCCTCCGGCGGACGTCCGAGACCGAGCATGTAGATGTGCTCGCGCTCCGGTTCGGTGAGCATCAAACCTCTCGCGATGCGATCGAGGACGTCGGCCGATGGCGCACCGCCCCGGCCCTGCTCGAGCCAGGTGTACCAGGTCGGGCTGATGTTCGCGCGGCTCGCCACCTCCTCGCGGCGCAAACCGGGTGTGCGGCGACGTCCACCCGCAAACCCAAACGCCGCAGGGTCGAGCCGGGTACGGCGATCCCGCAGATAGGTACCGAGCGGATTGGGCAGGTCGTTCACTATAGTCGATCCTGTTGAACGTTATACCACGATAAGCTCACTACTTTAACACGGAAGCGGTGCGGTGAATATGGTCGCCAGACAACAAGGAGATCTCCCATGCGTGTTTTTGTGACCGGTGCGACCGGCTTTATCGGCTCTCATGTCATCCCCGAACTCCTCGGCCGTGGGCACCACGTGCTCGGGCTGACGCGTTCCGATGCCGG
Organism: Sphingomonas faeni; assembly: GCF_030817315.1. Taxonomy (NCBI): domain Bacteria; kingdom Pseudomonadati; phylum Pseudomonadota; class Alphaproteobacteria; order Sphingomonadales; family Sphingomonadaceae; genus Sphingomonas; species Sphingomonas faeni. Next base: position 889,464 of record NZ_JAUSZF010000001.1, read on the forward strand.
TGCCCGGCAGCTTGAGCGAGCCGGCGTCGAAGTTCATCGTGGCAGCCTGGAACAGCCGGAGACGCTGGCCGGCGGCGTGGCTGCGGCCGACGCGGTGATCCATTGCGCGTTCGACCACAATTTCGAGACCTTCCTCGCGAATACCGCGAAGGACGAACGCAACATCACGGCGATGGGTGATGCGCTGGCGGGGACGGCCAAGCCGATCCTGATTACCTCGGGGATCGGCATCGGCACGCCGCGGAATGGCGGTCCTGCGACCGAGGACGCACTCAACCCGCTCCACGCCAATCCGCGGATCGTCACCGAGCTCGCCGCCGCAGCGCTGATCGCCCGGCGCATCGACGTACGCACCATTCGGCTGCCACAGGTGCACGACACCACCAAGGCCGGGTTGATCACGCCACTGATCGCGGAGGCGCGCCGCGCCGGAGCGATGGCATATGTACGCGAGGGCACCACGCGCTGGGCTGCCGCACACGTCAGCGACGTCGCCAAGCTCTACGTTCTGGCGCTCGAGCGCGGAGAGCCAGGCGCGAGATACCACGCTTCGGCAGAAGAGGGCGTCGATGCGCGCACCATCGCCGAGGCGATCGGTAAAGGTACCGGACTGCCGGTCCGCTCGGTCGGAGACGATGACATTCAGCATCACTTCGGCTGGATGGCACCCTTTGCCTCGCTCGATATGATCGCCTCGAGTAGCTGGACGCAGGCGCGGCTGGGCTGGAAGCCCACTGGTCCCGATCTCCTCAGCGACCTTGCCGCGATGGACTATTCCGTCCCCGTAGCCGCGTGACCGACCACCGTGGAATTCGACGCGCACATGAATGGCGCATCGATTGCGATCATTCGGCAGGCATATTTTCGGCATGGTCATGATCCTGCCAGTCGTGCCGTATGCGCTGGGGCAGCCCGGTAGATCGGACCGGCTAACACGCGGCAATCCGCTCGACGATGACCTTGACCGCATCGCGGTCGAGGGGCGCGCGATCGATCGAATTGTGGATGCCGATACCCTCGATCAACGCATCGAGCGCCCGCGCTGTGAGCGGGTCGAAGAAGCGGCCCAAGGCGCTTCGGCTGCTGTCCATCCAATTTTGCATGACCGCGCCGACCGGTGGGTGTCGGGCCGCAAAGGCGTATAATTCGTAGCTCAACAACAGCGTGCGCGGTTCCGCCCAGACCCGGTTGGCGATGATGTCGATGACTGCCGTACACGCCGTTGCGCGATCCGTCGCGACCTCCAGACGCGCGCGAAAGGCAGCGGAGGATTCCGAGGCCAATTGGAGGAAGGCCGCCGTGAGCAGGTCCTCCAGCGTAGCGAAATAATAGGTGACCGAACCGAGCGGAACCTGAGCCGCCTCGGCGATGCGACGATGGGTCGTTGCCGCGGTTCCATGATCCGCAATGACCGCGAGCGTCGCATCGATAATGCGCTGCCGCCGTGCCGGATCGTTGCGCCGGGACTGTTGGGTCATCACCTCTTTACCTCGATCTTGACATGTGTACATATGTACACAGCATTGATGGTGATTGGAAGGCAGCGGATATGGCGGAGGATCAGGTGAGCCGGCGGACGTTGATCGGTGGTGCGGCGGCGCTTGCGATCGCGGGCAATGCCAGCGTCGCGGCCGCGCAGGGCTCGGGAACCGCGGCACTTGGCCGCCGTGACGGTCGCTGGCTGAATGCGCCCAAGGCCTGGAAGGTCGCGCCCAGCGGAGACCTGACGCTCGTCACCGACAAGGGCAGCGATTTCTGGCGCGAGACGCATTACGGCTTCACCCGCGACAGCGGCCATTTCCTCGGCTTCACCGCGCCTGCCGCGTTTACCGCCCAACTGCGCATCCGCGGCCAGTATCAGAAACTCTACGATCAGGCCGGCATCATGGTGCGGGTCGACGAACGACGCTGGGTCAAGGCGGGGATCGAATTGTCCGACGGACGCGCCATGCTGAGCAGCGTGCTCACCGACGGCAAGTCCGACTGGGCGACCGGCCCCTACGAGCATGACACGCAGGATTTCTGGATGCGCGCGACCGTCGCCAAGGGCGTCCTGCGGTTGCAGGTCTCGGCGGACGGCAAGGTTTGGCCGCTCGTCAGGCTCGCGCCTTTTCCGATCGCGTCTTCCTATCAGGTCGGACCGATGGCCTGCACGCCCGAACGCGCCGGACTGGAGGTGCATTTCTCCGACCTCAGTATTACCCCGCCGCTGGGCAAGGACCTCCACGACCTGAGTTGATGGCAATGACGCAGAAGGAACGGATGCTGGCAGGCGAACTCTATATCGCCGACGACCCGGAACTCGTCGCGGACGCCGCGCGCGCGGCTGCGTGGCTCGATCGCTATAATCGTGCTTCGACAGCTACCGTGGCGGAGCGCCATGCGCTGTTGGTGGAAGGGCTTGGTCACGCGGGGAGTGGTGCGACAATCCGACCGCCGTTCCACTGCGACTATGGCTATAACATTCACCTGGGCGAGGGCGTGTTTTTGAATTTCGGGTGCACGGTGCTCGATGTCTTGCCAGTGCGGATCGGTGCGGGCACGCAGATCGGTCCTGGAGTGCAGATTCTCACCGCCGATCATCCGCGCGATCCGGCTCAGCGTGGCCAGATGCTCGAGTTCGGGCGGTCGGTCACCATTGGTCGAAACGTCTGGATAGGCGGTGCGGCGCTGATCCTGCCCGGCATTACTGTCGGCGGCAACGCGATCGTCGGCGCTGGCAGTGTCGTGACGCGCGATGTTCCGGATGGCATGACCGTGGCGGGCAATCCTGCTCGCCTCCTGAAATAGTGGCCGATTACTCAAGGACGTCAGCTTTCGAACGGATACGAATGAGAGTCCGAAGCAGGGAGACGCAAGGAACTGGAATAATCTTTCAAAGTGGGCTTTCTGGAGCGGATCAGTCAATCACACTATTGCCGATCCAAGCCATTGGAAACCCGCACTTGCGTCGGTGCTGACGTACTCCCAGAATTCATGCCGTTGTTCAGTTAGCTCGTTAGATGGGGACGAGTGACGCAGCGAGGCCGATTTACCGAGGATCGGAACATTGGCGTGCTGCGCGAGCATGGGGCTGACGTGAAGACCGCCGAGCTGTGCCGGAGCACGGGATCAGTGACGCGACATTCTACAACTGGAAAGCGAAGTCGATATGCCGGCTCCATTTGCTCTCGACGACAGCAGAAAAGATTTAACCTTACGATCTGTTCCTAGATGCGGTAGCGACGGTCATGAGTACGAAAGCAATAAATACGGGCCGCCGATCTGTACGGAAGCCGTTACGATCCACCACTGCTTAGTTCCACCATCACGACGTCTTGCTCACGCATGGGAAGTATCAGCTCGTAGGGCTTCCCGGCTTTGACCTGCAAGCTGCTTATCGCCGGAGCATCGGCGGTAAGATCTTGCAGTTTGCGAAGTTGCGTGTCGGTCAACTTGGCAGGCCGGCCCATGTCCAGATAGGTGGAATAGGCATCATTCTGGCGGAATCCGGTACGGCGTACTCGTAATGTGTATGGTCCCGGCTTTAGACCGGCAAGCTTAAGTTTAAGGGGAGCGGCCTGGGCCGGCGGACGGAGTTTGGTAAAAAATGGCCGGTTACTGAGCGGTTGCTCTGGCAACACGTCTCGCCACGCCAACACTTGCACCGTTCCGCCTTTCACTGCCGCAATGCTCTGATCGTCTCCCGTCGGCAATTCGCGATCGCCCAAATCGGCGAGATATTTGTACGCGAACCACGCCGCCTTGCGCACCCCTTGCGGAGTCATGAGGCCAAAGCCGCCTTCAAACGGTTTGGTTTGCGGGCCTGGCTCTTCGAAGAGATCGCTGTACGTCCAATAACTCATTCCCTGCGCCAATTCCTCGGTCCGACGTATTTTGGACAGGATATAGGCTGCACTCAGATAATCGTCGTGAATTGGATCGCGGGGATTGTAGCTGGTGCTCCATTCAGTAAAGAACAGGGGAAGTCCGGGTCGCCCTGCTGCGTCCATTTCTGCGCGGACCTTGCGGACGTCCTGCACTACGGCGTCCGGATTGCGGGACAATTTGTTGTCGCCTTCGCCTTTCTCGTCGAGGAAGCCGCCTTCGACGCCGTACGTATGCGTGGTAACGAAATCTACCGGCGCGTTCTGCTTCTTGCTGTATGCCAGAAATTCGGGGACCCATGCAGCACCCGCTGTCGAGGGGCCGCCGACGCGCAGCAGGGGATCGACTGCCTTTATCGTCCGCGCCGTGCGGCCATAATAGTCGAAATACGCTGATTGGTCAGCCTTTTCCCAAAAGCCGTCGAGATTGGGCTCGTTCCAAAACTCGAAATACCAACTGCGTATTTCCTGCACGCCGTACCGCAAGACCAGATGACGAACGAACGTGTCGACCAAAGCCTCCCATTTGTCGGGCTGCGGATGCGACGTGTTACCCTTCCAGTAGAAGATCGTCTGATCGGACTGCTTCATCGCGTCAGGTGTAAAGCCAAGTTCAACAAAGGGCTTCAGCCCCATGCCGAGAAGCTGATCGTATAAATAATCTACGCGGCGCCAGTCATAAACAGGTTTGCCTTCGACTTCCCGATACACGCCCAGTTGATCGGCAAAGATGTTGTGGAAGCGGATGTAGCGAAAACGAAGTTCGCGTTGGGCAATCCGTAATTGCGCCAAACTGTCCTGACGGATGAGCGTACCAGGAAAATCCGCGCCGATCGACTGCTGCGCCATCCGCGTTCGCGGCTTGGTTTCGCCTTGCACGTCTATTACGGTGAAAGGACTTTCAGCGGTCCGAGCAGCAGCGACTGTTGATGTCGTGCCGACGAGGACGGCGCAAGCTCCGAACGCGGCAGCCATTCTTGGTGTTGGAAAATGCATGCCGCAATCGCTCCTTTTCCGCTTGGTGTATGATAATCGTCCTACCGGTACAACCGATGGCCCGCGCCTAGCTCTCGAAACGCAAGCGCGAACGGGATGCGCCAGTCCGGCATATCTACGAACGAAATAGCGCCGTCCCGAATATTTGGATCGTATATGCCTACGACAGCAATCCTTACTAACTCCGAGAGCTGATTGCATTCCCCTCAAGAGGCAGAGACAGGCCAATCAGCACGGCGTTCGGCCGTTCAAGTAGTTCGCACCAACATGGTCCGACATGGGGCCCAACCTGAGGCCCGACATGGGGAATGCCACATCGGCGGATTAGCCGTTGCTGCGTTCCATTTGCGCGGGCATCAATCTAACGAAGAATTTAATTGTCCTATAATTTTGAGGAGAGTAACGGAGGGGCAAGCGCCAGGTTGATAAGGTGCGGTTTTAAAAATGCGGTGGCCCGGGACACGCTGCTGCAAGGGGAGGGTTTTATGGACGCGCTAAAACTGAATTTCGAACATCGTCGTAACGTAGTAGTTGCAATGCGGGCGGGTGTGTCGTTCGCGGCGCTGCTCGCTGCCAGCGTCAGCGGGAATGCCTGGGCGCAAGCCGAGACGCAGGCGATTTCACCAAGCACTACGCAGGCAGCGGCGCCTGGGCAGGATGCCGGCGAGCCAGCGGCCAGCGACACCGGCGGCGATATCGTCGTTACCGGCCGTCGCGCCGCGCTCGAGGCGGCTGACGAGCGCAAGCGCCGTAGCGAGACCATTGTCGATTCCGTCGTTGCCGACGATGCGGGCAAGCTGCCCGACAACTCGATCACCGAAGTCCTGCAGCGCGTCTCGGGCGTCTCGATCGTCCGCTTTGCAGCACTTGGCGATCCCGATCATTACTCGGTCCAGGGTTCGGGCGTACAGGTGCGTGGCTTGACTGGCGTTGCATCGCGTCTGAACGGTCGCGAGATCTTCAGCGCGAACAACGGTCGCGCGATTCTCTGGAGTGACGTGACGCCCGAGCTGATGTCGGCGGTCGACGTCTACAAGGCGTCTACGGCGGATTTGATCGAGGGTGGTACCGGCGGCCAAATCGATCTGCGGACTAAGTTGCCGTTCGACTTCAACGGCAAGTTCCACGTCGCGGGCACGGGCGAACTCGCGCTTGGCGACATGGCGAACAAGGCCGATCCCTCAGGCTCCGTGCTGGTCACCGACTCTTTCGAGACGCCGATCGGTCGGATTGGGCTGCTCGGCGACGTTGCGTTCAGCCAGTTCAGCTCGCTCTCGCAGTTCATCCGCGTCAGCCCGTATTTCAAGACGAAGCTCAGCGACGGCAACGAGCGGTACGTCCCCAGCGGCTTTGCGTATGGCGACGAGGCGTTCCAGTACAAGCGCTACGGCATCTACGGTGCGGCGCAGTGGCAGCCGGCGGACTCGCTGACTTTTACCGGCAGCTTCTTCCAGTCGCGCTACAAGAGCCAGTCGAGTGACTACGGCACGCAGTTGGACTCGCAGACGCTGGCGGTCGATCCGGCGAGCAGCACGTTCGACAGCAATGGCCTGCTGACGAAGACGAGCGCGCTGTTCAATCGCGATACGGGCACGTTCCTGCCTACGGGTGGCGCGGTCAACAGCAGTGGCAACAAGGGTTTCGTGGAGAGCAATACGCGAACGCGCGATTACTCGCTGTCGTTCGTCTGGGCGCCGGAAGACAGCCATTTGTCCCTCAAGGGATCACTGCAGCGGGTTGATTCACGTCAGATCTACGACCGTATCGACATTTTCCGCGATATCGGGTTCGGCCAGAGCTTCGGTATGGACCTGACGGGTGACCTGCCACAGATCAGCGTCAATCCGGCGACCCAGGCATCGTTCGCCGATCCGGCGAATTATTTCTGGACGGCGTCGATGCCGCACAACGAACGCAACAAAGGCCGGCTCGACGCCGGGCAGCTCGATGCCGAATACAAGTTCGACAACAGCTTCTTCCGGTCGGTCAAGGTCGGCGGCCGCTATGCCAAGCGGACCGAGCGCGATCTGTCTAACGGCTATAACTGGGCCGCGCTCGGCCGCGGATGGAACGGCGATCCGCAGCTGACCTACGCCAATGCCGCACCAGGCGATGTCGCTAGCCACGCGTTCAAGGACTTCTTCCGCGGCAATACGGCACTGCCTGGCAACCTGTTGTTCGCATCGGAGGATCTGGCGTCGCGGTTCAACGTCAATCGCACCGGACTGGTGACAGCGCCGCCTGCGGGCTTCTGCACGGGCCGTGAGTTCGACTGCTCGGCCTCGGGCCCTCTCCCCAAGACCGGTTATGGCGGTCAGTTCAATCCGGACGGCACGCTGGCAATCCGCCAGCCGGGCTTCGTCCTGCCGGGTGACCAGGTCGACAACCGCACCGAGAATATGGCGGGCTACGCGCTGGTTCGCTTCGGACCCCAGGGGGACGCGCGCGGTATCTCCGGGAACGTGGGCGTGCGCGTCGTGCACATCGAGAACGAAGGCAGCGGTTTCATCCAGCAGAATGGCGGGACCGTCTTCATCCGCAACGGCGTTCAGCAGACCCTCGCCAACACGTTCCTTGCGCGCGGCGGCAAGGCCGAGTTCACGCGCGTCCTGCCGTCGATCAATCTCGAATTTGCGCCGACGGACAGGATCAAGGTGCGTGGCGGCTACAACATCACGATGGATCTGCCGACGTTCAACGCGCTGCGGGCCTCCGGTTCGATTGGCGTAGCGACGACATCCAGTCCGACACCGGGCGGAATCGGCACGTTCAACAACTTCACGGCCGATACCGGCAATCCGTTGCTTAAGCCGACGCTGTCGAACAACGTCGACCTGTCGCTCGAATATTACGGGCGTGCGGGTACGTCTTTCCACATCGCGCCGTTCTACAAGCGGCTGACCAACCTGCCGATCTATGCACTCACGAGCCGCCAGGTAACCGTCCAGTTCACCGATGGGACGACGGAGAACGTACCGGCGTCTGCTACAGACTATAGCAACGCGACGAAGGCGGCGACGGTCAAGGGCGTCGAGGTCGGTGGTCGCTTTTTCTTCGACATGCTCCCGGGCGCACTTGCCGGGATCGGGTTCGAGGGCAACTACACGTTCATCAAGAGCAGCAACCCGGGCGACGTCTACCGCGATATCACCGGTGCCAGCAGGAGCGATGCGCCACTGGTGGGGTTGTCGAAGCACAATCTGAACGCGACTCTGCTCTACGAGCGTAATCCGATCTCGCTGCGGATCGCTTACTCGTGGCGTTCGCAATATCTGCTGTCGACGAACAGCAACGGCACGAACGGCACGTATACCTATTACAGTGCCCCCGGCACCGTCGTTAACCAGGATGGCGGCCCCGATGCCACCACCCAGATCGCGCTGCCGATCTATGGTGGAAACTACGGGTCGATCGACGCTGGTGTCCGCTTCAAGGTGACCGACTATCTGTCGTTCGGCGTGCAGGGGACCAACCTGACCGCTTCCACACAGCGCACGCTGATGGGCGGTTACCCCGGTGGCAAGCTGGTCGGGCGTAGCTGGTTCCAGGCCGATCGTCGTATCAGCACTGGTATCAACCTGGCCTTCTGACGATGATGCGCCGCTCGTCGACACCAGTCGGCGAGCGGCGAAGCGAGGCTGTGATGACCAAGCGGATATTGATCGTGGGCGGCGGCACCGCCGGGTGGCTGACCGCGGGCTATCTCGCCAAGCGGCTCGGCGCGGACCTTCCGGGCGGCGTCGCGATCACGCTCGTCGAATCGCGCGGCATCGGGATTCTCGGTGTCGGCGAGGGGACGTTCCCGACGATCCGGCGAACGCTGGCGACGATCGGGATCGACGAGGCCGACCTGATCCGTCGCTGCGGCGCGACGTTCAAGCAGGGTGCCAAGTTCGTGCACTGGCGCCACACGCCGGGGCAGGGCGCGACCGATCATTATTCGCACCCGTTCCAGGTCGCCGACGCGAGCGACGGCCTCGACCTGCTGCCCTATTGGCTGCTGGGACACGGCGGCACGGAGAATTGGGACGAGGTCTCCAATCCGCAGAAGAAGGCGGCCGACCGGCATCGCGCGCCCAAATTGCCCACGAACCCCGATTATGTCGGGCCGCTCAACTACGCCTTCCACTTCGACGCGGTGGCATTGGCCGCGCTGTTGCGCGAGCAGGGCGTGAAGAACGGCGTCCGACACCTGACCGATACCGTGAGCGAGGTGTTGCTCGACGCCGACGGTGCGATCGGCGGCGTGCGCACCGAGCGGAACGGGATGCTCGACGCCGACCTCTATATCGACTGCACGGGCTTTCGCGCCGAGTTGATCGGCAAGGCGATGAAGATCCCGTTCCGCTCGTGCCGCGACGTGCTGTTCTGCAACCGCGCGATCGCCGCGCAACTGCCCTACACCCGCCCCGACGAACCGATCGCGTCCTATACGATTTCGACCGCGCATGAGGCGGGCTGGATCTGGGATATCGGCCTCGATCGCCGACGCGGTATCGGCCATGTCTATTCGTCCGATCACAGCGACGACGAGGCCGCGGAGCGCGTATTGCGCGGCTATCTGGGCGCGGCGGGCGAGACGGCCGACGTGCGACACTTCAAGTTCGAGGCCGGCTACCGCGAGGTCAACTGGTACAAGAACTGCGTCGCGGTCGGGCTGTCGAGCGGATTCTTCGAACCACTCGAGGCGACCGGCATAGCGTTTGCCGAGGTGTCCGCCGGGATGATCGCCAACCTGTTCCCGTGGGGCGGCGACTACGAGACGTCCGCGCGCCAGTTCAACGCGAACATGCTCCGCCGCTACGAACGCGCGCTCGATTTCATCAAGCTGCATTATTGCATCTCGGAACGGCGCGACACCGCGTTCTGGCGTGATAATGTAGCCGACGCATCGGTGCCGGACAGTCTGCTGGAGATGCTCGACCGCTGGCGTTTCCGGCCGCCCAACGAACTCGACATCGACGGCCAGATCGACATCTTCACCGAAGCTAGCTGGCAATACGTCTTGTACGGCATGGGCTGGAAAACCGACCTGAGCGCGAAGGCAGGCGCGCTGCGCTACGCCGACGAGGCACGCCAGGCGTTCGCGGAGGTGCGGCGGCAAGCCGCGTATGCGATAGCCAACCTCCCGTCGAACCGCGATCTCGTCGATTATGCCCAGACCCGCAGTTTCGGCGCGCGGGCCGCGGCGTGAGGGACGGACAACCGGGCAGAGTGACAAAGGTCGTCATCGTCGGTGGGGGCACTGCCGGATGGATGACCGCGGCGGCGCTGTCGCGGCTCGTCCCGAGCGGCGTGTCGGTGACGCTGGTCGAATCCGAGAAGATCGGAACCGTCGGCGTAGGCGAGGCGACGATCCCGTCGTTGCTCGATTTCAATCGCATGCTCGGGATCGACGAGGATGCGTTCGTCCGCGCGACCGGCGCGACGTTCAAGTTGGGGATCGAGTTCCGCGACTGGACGCGGCCGGGTGACTCCTATCTACACCCGTTCGGTACGCATGGGCGCGATGTCGACGGCGTATCCTTCCACCAGCTCTGGCTCCGTCAGGCAGCCTTGGGCAACCCCGATCCGGGGCCGATCGGCGACTATTGCCTGTCCGCAGTCGCGGCGCGGCGCGGTCGGTTCACCCGGCCGAGCGCCAATCCCCAGTCCGTCCTGTCGTCCTTGTTCTACGCGTTTCATTTCGACGCGGCGCTGTATGCGAGGTTCCTCCGCGACTTGAGCGAGCGGAGCGGCGTAGTCCGCATCGAGGGCCGCGTGGTCGCGGTCGACCAAGATGCCGAAACGGGTTTCATCGAGGCGGTACGGCTCGAGGACGATCGCCGCGTCGATGGAGAATTGTTCGTCGACTGCAGTGGTTTCCGGTCGCTGTTGCTCGGCGAAGCGCTGGATGTTCCGTTCACGAGCTGGAAGCACTGGCTGCCGTGCGACCGGGCCTGGGCGGTACAGAGCGCGCGAGAAGGGATACTTACCCCGTACACGCGGGCGACCGCGGACACCGCAGGGTGGCGCTGGCGCATTCCGCTCCAGCACCGGGTCGGCAACGGCTATGTCTATTCGAGCGCGCATATCGACGACGACGATGCCCGGCAGGCGCTGCTGGCCGGGCTCGAGGGGCAGGCGCTTGGCGAGCCCCGTCAATTGCACTTCGAGGCAGGGCGCCGCGACCGTCTCTGGGACCGGAACTGCGTCGCGATCGGACTGTCTGGCGGCTTCCTAGAGCCGCTCGAATCGACAAGCATCCACCTGATCCAGTCCGGGATCGCGCGGCTGATGAGCCTGTTCCCCGACCTGGGGTTCAGCTTGACCGAGATCGACGAATATAACCGCGTCATGCTGCGAGAATACGACCAGGTCCGTGATTTCATCATCCTGCATTATCACGCGAACAAGCGGTCTGGCTCGCAATTCTGGGACCAGTGCCGGACCATGTCGATCCCAGCGTCGTTGTCGGCTAAGCTGGCGCTGTGGTTGGGGAAGGCGCGGGTGTTCCGCGAGCAGGGGGAGTTGTTCACCCCCGACGGCTGGATCGCGGTGCTGCTCGGCCAAGGCGTGCGACCAACGTCGATCGATCCGCTCGCGGCCACGCTACCCCCCGGCGAGTCCGCACGGTTCATGGCGCATGTCCGCGACATGATCGACAAGACCGCGACGGCGATGCCGACGCATGAGGCTTTTATTGCAGAGCACTGCGCGTCAATGATGGGTCAGCCGGTATGAACTGGGTTCACTGTAAGGGATCAAAAGGCTGATGCCGGGGAAGCAGCTAAAGATCATCGCCATCACAGCGATGATGGCGTTGCTGGCGGTTCAGGGGCCAGCCTGGTCACAGGACGCGGTCCGGTATCGTTGGACCAATGTGAAGGTGGGGGCGGGCGGGTATGCCCCCAACATCGTCTTCAGCCCGGCCGAGCGTGGCCTGGCCTATTTGCGGACCGATATGGGTGGTGCGTATCGGTGGGATGACCAGAAGCGCCGCTGGCTGCCGCTTCAGGACGGCAACGCGACGCCAAGTTATATGGGAATCGAGAGCATCGCCCCCGATCCACGCAATCCCGAGATCGTCTACATGGCGGCTGGCATGAATGCCCGCGAGCCCGCGGCAATCTTGCGATCGGCGGATCGCGGACGGACTTGGCGCACCACGTCGGTACCGTTCGCAATGGGTGGTAACGAGGATGGCCGTGGGCTTGGGGAGCGGCTCGCGATCGATCCCAACCAGACCCGACGACTGTTCTTCGGCTCACGCCACGACGGACTGTGGCGAAGCGACGATGCGGGCGCAACCTGGGTCAAGGTCGCGGGCTTTCCGGTGCTTGGGCTAGGTCAACCGGTCGGGCGCAAGACGCATGGCGGCGTCGCCTTCGTTGCAATCGACGCCAGCAGCGGCAGCTCGGGTACCCCGTCCCGCCGGATATGGGCAGGGGTCGCCGATCCCGGCGCTTCGCACCTCTACCGCTCCGACGACGGTGGCGAGACGTGGGCGGTCGTCTCGGGCCCGGCGCTGCTCGCGGCCAAGGGCGTGATCGATCGACGCGGCGTGCTGTGGGTCGGCTACGCGAGCGGTCTGGGGCCAAGCGGCATCAAGACGGGTGCTGTATGGCGCTACGAACCCGATGGGCGTGGCCGCGACGTAACACCGGCCGACTGGCGCGAGACCGGAGCGGAGGGAGCATTCCTCGGCGTTGCGGTATCGCCAATGGTGCCGGGGACCGTCGCGGTGACGACCGTCGACCGCTATCAGCATGGGGATTCGCTTTGGATCAGCCGGGACGATGGCCGTACTTGGCGTGACGCGGGGCCGCGTAGCCACCGCGACGTATCGAAGACGCCGTTTCTCTTGCACGAGGGCAAGGGTGCCGATTTCGGGCACTGGATTTCCGGGCTGGCCATCGACCCCTTCGATCCGACGCACGTCGCGTACACGACCGGCGCGACGGTCTATGCAACCCAGGCCCTGCGCGCCACTGGCGGCGTGAATTGGGCCCCCTGGACCGACGGTATCGAACAGACGGCGATCATCACGCTTGCGTCGCCTACCGGCGGCGCGCCGTTGATCTCCGGGTTCGGAGACCTCGCCGGTTTCGTTCACGACGATCTCGATCGCTCGCCGCGCCCGACCTTCGTTAATCCGTACATGTCGAACACCAATTCGATCGACTATGCGGGGCTTGCCCCAAACGTCATCGTGCGCAGCGGCAGTTTGTACCTCGACCGGCCTCGAAGCGCGTCCATGGGGCGCTCCGAAGATGGCGGTCGCACGTGGGCCGAGATCGTTTTGCCGCCGATGGGAAACCCGGCCAAGCGTGAAGATTTGAACGGCGATTGGCCCATCAGTGTCTCGGCAAACGGCGCGACGATGGTCGTGGCCACCCCGGTTCCACACGTCTCGCGTGACGGCGGACGTCACTGGTCGGTCGTACGCGGCTTGCCCGGAAGGACCCGTGTCGTAGCCGACAAGCTGGATCCACTCCGATTTTACGCCGTGGATGTAGCGCGGGGGAAGGTACTGGTATCGCGCGATGCGGCGGTGAGTTTCGTCCCCGTGGCAGGTCGCGGCCTGCCGGCTGATCTTGCTCCAGCCGGGCGGCAGGGCCGCGAGGCGCAAAGTGCACTCTTGGCAGATCCCGATCGGATGGGAACCCTGTGGCTGCAGGCAGGCACACGGCTGTTCTACAGTGCCGATGGCGGCACGACCTTCGCTGAGGCTAGCCGAGAGCTTCAGGTCGAACTCTTCGGTCTCGGTCGAAACGGAGTGTTTGCAGTCGGTACCCGCGGCGGCGTCAGGGGGGTGTGGCGCTCAATGAACAGGGGGCAGGCTTGGGCGCGTATCGACGACGATGCGCATCGCTGGGGCGGGCGCTACCGCGTGGTCTCAGGCGATCCCCGGCGCGAAGGCCGTGTCTATCTCGGCACGGACGGACGCGGCCTGTTTTATGGCGATCCCGCGATGGCTCGGTGATTTGATGACGCCGCGTCTGATCTCTTTCGCACCGGCCAAGCCGGGCAGGTGGACTGCCGATGCGCGAACGGCGTGACGTCGTCGGCCTGGTCAACGAGGCGAACCAGTACACGTCGGTTCTGCCGGACCTCAATCTGCGCGGGCGCCTGGCCGACCGGCTCCAGCTGCGTTTCGCCGCGTCAAAGAACATCTCGCGCCCGGATTTCAACCAGCTCAATCCGAGCCTGACGATCACCGAGCCCGGCACCGCGCCGCGTAAGCATGGCCGCTATATGCGTGCTTCGGAGAGGGATACGATGAAGCAGGACCAGCCGACGACCCGGATAAGCCGCCGCCTGTTTCTTGCGAATGTGCGGCGCTGGGCGCGGCGGTAGGACCGGCGCCGGTCGCGCGCGCGGCGGTAACGCGGTCCGAAGAAGCATCCGCGGGGGCGCTGCCGATGACCGCGACGCGCGACGCCCCGCCGTTGCGAGCACCGGTCGAGGATCCCAGCCGGTTGTTGCTCGACGGGGGCTGGCGGTTTCATGTCGGCGACATACCGATGCCCGAGATCCTCGAGCATGGCTGGTCCTACAACAGCGCGAAGGCCGGACAGGCACAGGGTACTGCGGCCATATACTATAACGATTCGGACTGGCCCGAGGTCGTATTGCCGCACGATTGGGCGATGGCCATGGCCATGCCCGTCGCCGAGAGTGCCAACGTATCGTGGGGCTATCGCCGTCGCGGTTTCGGCTGGTACTGGCGTGCGTTGCGGCTCGATCCGCAAGATCGTGGGCGCTATCTCGAAATCCGGTTCGGCAGGATCGCGACGAACGTGACGATCTGATTGAACGGATCGGTCGTCGCGCACAACTGGAGCGGCTACAATTCGGTGTATGTCGATATCACCGACCTTGCACGCTATGGCGACGACCTGAACACGATCGTCGTGCGCGTCGATGCGCAAACGATGGAAGGCTGGTGGTACGAGGGCGCGGGCCTGTACCGTCATGTCTGGCTGGTGAAGCGCGATGCCACCTACATCGCCACCGATGGTAACTGCGTCTATCCGCGCCGCGGACCCGACGGCGCGTGGTCCGCCCCGGTGACCGGGACGCTCGGCAATATCGGCAAGGACTCGGCCGCGGTCACGATCGAAGCGACGCTGAACGATCCCGACGGGCGCGCGATCGCGACGCAAACCGCTGGCGGGACGGTGCCGTCGCTCAAGCCGGCCGACGTAGCGCTTACTATCCCAGTAGCGGCTCCCCGGCTTTGGTCGGTCGAGACGCCGACGCTCTATACCCTCCGGACTAGGCTGATCCGCGCGGGAAAGACGGTCGACGAGCAGACGCTCCGGATCGGCTTCCGGATACTGAGGTCCGGTGCCGATACGGGGTTTTACCTCAACGACCGCCCGCTCAAGATCAACAGGACGTGTAACCATCAGGATCATGCGGGAGTCGGCGTCGCGGTGTCCTATACGCTGTAGGACTAGCGGCTGCGGCGTTTCAATGATCTTGGCTGCAACGCAATTCGGTTCTCGCACAACGTGATACAGCAGCAACGCGCGTTGCTTCACTGGCCTTGTTTACAGCTGAAAAGGCCAGCCGGGCGCGCTGGCGAAACTGGGACGTCTGGGCGGACCAGAAGGGCCCGCTGATCATGGCGCACCTGACCCGCGCCGACCTTCCTTATTATCACGCACTTGCCGACCAGTTCACCATCTGCGATGGCTATCGTTGCTAACTGCAGGGACCGGCCCCAGCGGCGTCTATTACGATCACCTCGCCAGCCCGCATTTCTAGCTGCTGCACGCCGTGGTCGCGGACAGAGCTACAGTTTTTCCGGAATCGACGGCGACAACCCGACCAACAGTTACGGCTTCGATCCGGCTGATCCGGCGCAATGGGGCGTACAGGGCGCGGAGACACGCGAGGACGGCATCGACAGCGAATTCTACAATGCCAAGGGCGAGCTTGCCTGGCGCGTTGCGGAGGGATCGACGCTGAAGGCTGGGGCCAGCTACAAGAATTTCCAGAATGGCGGGCTACAGCGCCGCGCGCAGTTCAACTATGACGGCAAGCCTGGCCTGCCGGTGGTGCCGACCCGCGTGATCCCGTACAGCAGCCGAATACCCTACATCATTGCCGATATCGACGGGGCTTACAACGCGCTCGGCCTCAGCGGTATTGTCGATGCGAGCAATGCGATAGCCGGCGCCGATTACCAACTGCGAGAGAAGACCTTCGCCGCTTACGCGCAATATGATCTCAACACCCGGTTGGGGGAGGTGGGCGTGCGTGCCAATCTCGGGCTGCGTTATTATCGGACGTCGCTCAATTCGTCGGGCACGGCGCTGACCGGCACGACGTTGACGCCGGTGGATATCACCAACAGCTATGACGGCTTCCTGCCGGCCGCCAATCTGGCGTTCGACCTTGATCGTTCACTCGTGCTGCGGGTTAGCGCCAACCGCAACGTCAATCGCGCGGCGCTTAACGACATGCGCGCGGCAGCGACGATCAACACCGCGGCTTTTGGCGGCACGATCAGCGCGGGCAATCCCAACCTTGCACCGTTCATCGCGGATTCGGTGGAGGGATCGCTCGAATATTATGACGGCAAGCGCGGATCATTGGCGGTGGGGGTGTTCTACAAGAAGATGAAGTCGTTCATCACCACCGAGACGACGCCGGTACCGTACAACACCACCGGCTTTCCGCTATCACTGCTGCTCCCGGGACAGGATCCGGCGATCGTGTTCAATTATACGCGGCCGGTGAACGGGCCTGGCGCTGCGATCAAGGGGATCGAGATTGCCGGCAAGCGCGACTTCGATTTCCTTCCCGCGCCGTTCGATAGCCTCGGCGTCCTGGGCAATGTGACGCTGGCGGAGGGCAAGACCGACGTGCTGTTTTCCAGCACTCCGGTAAGCTTGCCGCTTACCAACCTTTCGAAAGTGTCGACCAACGCCACGATCTATTACGATACCGGTCGCTGGGGCGTGCGGGGTTCGGCGGCGATGCGCAGCAAGTATCGTTCGGGCAGCGGCGGCAACGGCAACATCGGCGAATATATCAAGGGCACGACCAATTTCGACGCCTCGGCCTACGTCAACGTGACGTCGCAGCTACAGCTGACGCTGGAGGCGATCAACATCGGCAACGAACCGATCGTCCAATATGCCGACAAGGATGCCAAGCGTATGATGACCAACACCGTCAGCGGGCGCACGGTCCTGTTCGGCGCGACGATGCGGTTCTAAAAAATGGCACCGGCCGTCTGGGCATCCGACGGCCGGCTGTTCGTAGTGTTGTCTTCCGAGACCGCTGGGCAACCGGTGGGAAAGTTGAGGGCGGCAGTGTTAGGCGCGACGGTCTGATCCTGATCGACAGTACGTATGCGCTTCGAACAGCTGGCAATGTCTCTCGCCTTGCCACGCAGTTCACGATGCATTCCATAGCCTGTCCAGTTGCCCGGCGACTTATCGTTCCGTCACGACCCAGGTTGGGGAGGCTTAGCTTATCGGTCCGCGTTCTGCGTCGCGACATGGTGCGGATCGTCGCGAGGTACATCGTTACCCATGCCGCCGCCACCAAGCCCGCCGCCGCCACCCATACCACCGCCGCCGCCGCTTCTGCCGGCATTGTCCTTGTTGCTACCGCCTCTGCCGCCGCCGGACGACGCCGGACGCGTGGGCCCCTGCATCGCGATGGTCAGGTCGGTCGGGATCGGTTCGAGGTCGAGCGCGTCGCGCACGAACGCGCGCAGCGACACGACCAGCTCGTGCGTGTGGACCGGGTGGCCCGCGACCAGCTCGCGAACCGCCCTGTCCGCCAGCCGAACATGCTCCTCGGTACCCAGCAGGATGATGTCCGACAGCGCGGCCTCGACCGCGTCGCGGATGCGGCGCGTGCGGTCCGACCGCGCCGCGCCCTCCGCACTGAGGTCCAACGCAGCCATGGGCTCCTCTGCGCCGCCGACCTGCTCCCGCCGCCGCAGGTCGCGCAGGTGGGCCGGATCGACGGTCAGGTCCCCCGTGAACGATCCGCCGAGCACCTTGTAGGCGGCGATGAGGGTTTTGAGGCGCTCATTGATCTGCCGGTTCATGCGCTCGCGGCGCTGTTGGAACGTCATTTGGGTGAGCAGACGGATGCCGACCCCCAACAGCGTAACCAGCGTCAGCCCTAGGATGGTGACGAGCAGGCTCTGCCAAGAACTGAAATCGAGACCGCGCAAGTGCATTCCCCTAGTTACGTCTATGCAACGCCCGTCGATCCTGCGGGTGCCGCAGAGCGTCACGACGGCGAAGATAGCTCGTGCAATCTCTTCCGTTAATGCAGCGAACCGCTGTTCGAAGTCGAGAATCCGCGTTGAATGTTACCTGCTCTGCGTCGGCAGTTATGCCTGCCTCTGTCGAACCCAGCTGTCGCGCTCGACGAAAATCTTCTGCATCTCGGCCATGTTTTCGGTTCCCCAGATGCATAACGGCTCGAGCGCCCGGGCGAGGCTCTCGCCAAGCGGCGTCAGCGTGTAATCGACGCGGGGCGGCACCTCCTTATAGTCGTTCCTGCGCAACACGCCGTCCGCTTCCAGCTCCTTCAAATGCTGAATCAGCATTTTATCGCTGACGTCGCGTACAGCGCGCTTGAGCTCACCGTAGCGCGTCGGTCCGCGTAACAGGAAGTACAGGATGAGCGGCTTCCATTTACCGGAAATCACCTTGAGGGTCGCGTCGAGGCCGCAAGTGAACGCGGGCGCGATGGGAGGGGAATTTGAGATGGCGGGTTGAAGCTCGTCGGACATTCTCTATACTTACTAAAAGGTGCATACTTGTCGATAGGTATGTCGTGAGCCAGCTACATGCAACCAAGAACTGGAGGCATGTATGAAACGATTAGAAGGCAAGACCGCGATCATCACCGGCGGTGGCACAGGCATTGGCCTGGCTTCGGCGAAGCGCTTCATCGAGGAAGGGGCGTTCGTCTACATCTTCGGCCGCAGGCAGGAGAAGTTAGACGCGGCAGTGGCAACGCTCGGCGCGAACGCGCGTGCGATGGTGGGATCGGTCACCGATGCCGGCGATCTCGACCGGCTGTTCGATACGGTGAAGAAGGAACGCGGTACGCTGGATATCCTGTTCGCCAATGCCGGAATGGGCGCGTTGGTGCCGCTTACCGAAATCACGCCGAAGCATTATGACGAGACTTTCGACATAAATGTGAAGGGCACGATCTTCACGGTGCAGAAGGGCTTGAAGCTGATGGGCGAGGGTGGTTCGGTCATCCTCACCGGCTCGACCACCGGCGTGATGGGAACGCCGGCGTTCAGCGTCTACAGCGCTTCGAAGGCTGCGGTTCGCAACCTCGCGCGCAGTTGGGCGCAGGATCTGCGCGGTACGGGTATTCGCGTCAACGTCCTGTCGCCGGGACCGACGCTGACCGAACTGGCGGCCGAAGTCGTCGGCCGCGACGCGATGATCGAGATGGGGTCTACCACCCCGATCGGGCATGTCGGCGACCCGTCCGAAGTCGCGGCCGCCGCCGCCTTCCTTGCATCGTCGGATAGCAGCTTCATGACGGGCAGCGAGCTGTTCACCGATGGGGGCTTGGCTCAAATTTGACGAATGTCGTCAGCGGGCGGAAAAGCCCGCTGGCTTCGATGCGTACCGGTCAATCTACAAACTCGAACTCGAGACGTACTGTAGTGCGTCAGGCCCAAGACGATCCTGGCGTGTGATGAACGAGCGGCTCGAGTTGTAAAGTGGGTTGCTGCACGAATGACTTCGCCGAGCATAGAACTGGTCGGTGAACGTCATATCATGCAGGCGCCCCTTGTGCTGCGGGCAGCGTCGCGATGTCAGACGATTCCGACCAGAGATTGATGCCACCGTCGTCGGCTGCCTTGTCGATCGCAGCGAGTTCGTCGGCGGCGAAGTCGAGCATCTGTATCGCGTCCAGGGAGTCGTCGAGCTGTTCGACTGTGCGTGCACCGATCAGTGCGGAGGTGACTCGCGGATCGCGCAAGACCCATGCGATCGCCATCTGGGCGAGCGTTTGCCCGCGCGCACCTGCGATCTCGTTCAAAATACGAATGGCGGCGAGGTTCCGATCCGTGAGCAAGGTCTGCGACAGCGACCCGTCACGGGTGGCGCGCGCATCCTGCGGGACGCCGTTTAGATACTTGTTCGTCAGCATGCCCTGCGCCAATGGCGAGAAGGCGATGCAGCCGACGCCTAGTTCCTCCAGCGTCGCCAGCAGGTCTCGTTCGATCCACCGGTTCAGGATCGAATAGCTGGGCTGGTGGATGAACAGCGGCACTTTTTCCTCGGTCAGGAACTTGGCCGCACGGCGGGTCAGCCCTGGCTCGTAGGAAGAGATGCCGACGTAGAGTGCCTTGCCCTGTCGATGGAGTTGCACCAGCGCGCCCATCGTCTCCTCAAGCGGGGTCGCGGGATCCACGCGGTGCGAATAGAAGATGTCGACATAGTCGAGGCCCATCCGCTTGAGGCTCTGGTCGCAACTCGCGATCAGGTATTTCTTGGATGAGCCGACATCGCCGTACGGCCCGGGCCACATGTCCCAGCCCGCCTTGGTCGAGATGACGAGTTCGTCGCGGTGGGCCGCGAAATCGGCTGCAAGGACGCGTCCAAAATTCTCTTCGGCCGAACCATATGGCGGGCCGTAATTGTTGGCGAGATCGAAGTGAGTCACGCCACGATCGAACGCCCGGCGCAGGATGGCCCGCCCCGTTTCGAACACATCGGCTCCGCCGAAGTTCTGCCACAGACCCAGGCTGATGGCCGGCAGCCTCAGCCCGCTACGGCCGGTGCGTCGATAGGGCATGCCGCTTTCATACCGGAGCGGCGAGGCGGCGTAGGGGTGTGAAAACGACATTGCTGCCTCCTTGTGAACCTCTGTAACGCGTAACACGCGAACCGTTTCAGCCCGAGGGTATATTCCTTTTGCCGAATTGCATTGATTGAACTGGGCAGATTGCGCGACGCGGCGATCAAGGTCAGGGGACTGCCGTTAATATCGTGTTTGGACACGTGCGGCAGGCCGCGGCTCTCGCGAGACCTCGCACCTTTAGCGTTCGTAGACCAAGGTTGCGCGATCACCTGCTCGAACGAAAGACGATGCAGGTTGCAAGCACGGAGGCGACCGCACCGGGTCTTTGAGAAAGTCGAATGATCTGGCATCCGATCGGCCAGATCGAACCATCGCTAATCGGTGTCGAGGTGCACCTCCTCGCTTGCCCGCGCGGCAAGCAGGCCTCAGGCGGCTGCTGCCGTCAGCCGCAGGTCGCGCGCCTCGGCAGAGGTTATGGGGCGATCACGACCTGCACACTTGATGACCAACCCCTCCACCTCAGCAGGATCAAGCGCGGTGAATGCCTGCACCATCTGGGCGAGCGACCCGGATGCGATCGGTTCGTTGTCCTGCGAGGCGTCGTCGTTCTCGTCCGCTTCCCGCATCAGCTTGGCGGGCATGTTCAACATGGTTTTTAACACGCTTACTATCTCCGAGCCCCCGGTAGATCGCAGACGTGGAACGCGGCGCGCGCTGCGTCCAGACGGAATGGGTCCGTTTGCGCTCGCGCTACAGTGGCACGCGACGAGCTGCGCTTCGGCCACGCGCGGCCTCTGACCTTGGCGAGCGATTGGCAAGATGCTCACCTTCCATCCGGACCGGAACCTGCACATCCGTCACCTTTTCGCGGCTATCGCTCCCACCGTCGATTCGGTCTGCTTCGGCTTGACGTAGCGGTCCAGCCAGTCGGTCATTTGCCACAAAGTCTCCTCGGTCGATTCCAGCGCGCGATAGCCGTGCGGCTCGTTGGGCAGGACGACGTAGCGTACCGTCGCGCCGTTGCCCTTCAGCGCCGCGTACATGCGCTCGGACTGGATCGGGAAGGTGCCGCTATTGTCGTCCGCGCCGCCATGGATCAGCAGGATCGGCGCCTTGATCCGGTCGGCGTAGGTAAACGGGCTCATCTCGGTGTAGGTCGGCGTCGCCTGCCAATAGGTGCGCTGCTCGGCCTGGAAGCCGAACGGCGTCAGCGTGCGGTTGTAGGCGCCCGACCGCGCGATGCCGGCGCGGAACAGATCGGTGTGCGCCAGCAGATTGGCGGTCATGAACGCGCCGTAGCTGTGCCCGCCGACGGCCATGCGGCTGCGGTCGCTGACGCCCAATTTGATCACGGCATCGACTGCTGCCTGCGCATCCTGCTGCAACTGTTTGACGTAGGTGTCGTTGGCCTCTGCGCCGCCCTCGCCGATGATCGGCATCGACGGGTTGTCGAGGATCGCATAGCCCTGCGTCAGCAGGAACAAGTGGCTGATGCCGCGCGGACGGACGAACCGGTTGCCCTGATCGACCGTCTGGCCGGCGACCTTCGCGTCGGTGAACTCCGCCGGATACGCCCACAGCAACGTCGGCAGCGGCCCGTCGCGTTTCGCGTCATAGCCGGCCGGTAGATACAGCGACCCCGACAGTGGCAGTCCGTCGGCGCGCGGATAGGTGATCGTGCGCTGCGTGACGCCGGCGAAGACCGGGGCGGGATCGACAAAGGTGGTGACGGCCTTGGCGCTGCCGCCCTTCACGCTGCGGATCATGTAGTTGGGCGCTAGCTTCGCACTTTCGCGCCGCGTCAGGATGCGTTGACCGCGCTCGTCGAGCAATGCGACGACCGTTTCGTAATAGGGCGCCTTGGCAGTCCACAGCCGCGTCTGTTCGCCCCCGGCCAGCGGCATCGCCGCCAGGAAGGGGAATGCCCCGGCCTTGGTCGCGCCGTCGCCGGTGACGTACACGCCGTCATGGGCTGGCGTGAAGCGCATCACCGGCTTGCCGAAGGCATTGTCTTCGACGATCGGTTCGCCGGGATCTCCATATTGATCCTGATAGTTGAGCGTCGATACCGTCCGTGTCTGGCCGGGTCGCGATGGCGCAACCGCCAGGCGATGCTCGGTGCGCGATCGCCATTCGCGGTCGATCACCATCGCAAAGCCATCATCACCCCACAGCGTCTCCGAATAGCGGGCAGGGGTCTGCGCCAGTTCCACCGGTGCCCCAGCGAACGGCGCGGCCTGCATCATAACCTTGTCGTGGAACGCGATCTTCGCGCGCGGATTGCCGCCGTCGAGCGCCTCGGCCCAGACAAGTGTCGCCGGTGCATCCGACCGCCAGACCGCCTCGCGCGGCCCCTTGAAGGTGGCGTCGAAATCGACTGGCAGATCGTCGGCGAGCGGGCGATCGACCAGCGTCTTCACTGCTTGGCCGGCAATCGTCGATACGGCGATCTCGGTCGGGAAGAACCGGGCGGGCAGAAGATAGGAATAAGGCCGCTTGAGCCGTTCGGTCAGCAGGTAGCGACCGTCTGGGGAGACGCTGAACTCGGTGATCAGGCCCGGCGTTCCGATCGGCTGCTTAGCGCCGGCGAGATCGATGCGGATCATCTGCCCGGTGAAGTAATGGTCGAACAGTGCCTCGTCATGCGCATCGCCGAGTAGATCCTCATAGGTCCGCGCTGCCGAAGTGCGGCCGGCGCTCTCTTGGATCACTGGGCCAGCCGGCGTACTGCTCGCGACGGGCGCCGCGCCGCGACCGGCGGGCACGGTATAGGCGACCAGCGCCTTGCTATCCGGCATCCAGGCGAAGGGCGTACCGAAGGTGCCGTTCAGCCCCCGGGCGACCGTGCGGGCGCTGCCGTCGCGCTCGGCGATCCAGAGCGACAGGCCGTCGGCGTCTTGCGCGTAGAAGGCGAGGCGGGAGCCGTCGGGCGACCAATTGGGCGCGGCGAAACGCAGACCGGCCGGCAGCTTGACCGTCACGGTCCGCCCCGAGCCCACGTCCTTGAAGCTGAGCGCGTTCAGCCATTGCACGCGCACTTCGGCCTGACCGTTGGTGGTAGGATCGATGCGGTAGCCGCCCAGCCGCAAAATCGGTTTCGACAGATTGGCGATCGACGGCAAATTCTCGCGCCCCAAGATGGCGAGCGTGCGGTGATCGGGGCTGACGGCGACGCCGGGGGTCGGCGGTGTCTCCAGTGCCTTGGCGATCGCATCGGGCGCGCGATGATAGGTGGTGCCGCCGGGCGTCTGAGCGGAGGCGGCGGTGGTGGTGAGGAGCAGGGCAATCAGGCAGGCACCGGCGCGCATTCGCATTCCTTTGTCTCTATCGTCAGGTCGTCCGATACGAGGGTTCATCAGGCGCCGACGATAACTCGAAAGGCCGGAGCTTACGGGAGTTTTGTCGTGGGGCAAGTCGTCGAACGGCGCCTTTGGATCCCTTCCGCCCCAAACTGAACGAGTGCCGAAAGTCGGGAAGGCTGCCCGCCCTCCCGGCGATGGTTGGGCTATCCTTCCATGAGTTTAGGAACCAGTGGTCGAACCCATGCGCTCCAGGCGCTGCCACGGAGGGAAGAGCGATGGATGAGTTTGCACGCATGATGAGTATGGAGGGCGTGCGTCCTCTCGATCAAAAAAAGGAGGTATCCCGCCGCATCGTCAAACAGGCGTCTCCAGTCCCGAGCCAGCCCTTAGTAACACCGCCTGAACTGGGGCCGGGTGGCTACGCATGGGTGACAGGACCTCGTGCGCGCACAGCGCTCGAGACGGCGCTGGAGCGCCTTGCCAACGAGATCCGTAATGGACGGCGTGGCTGGGCAACCGGCATTCTTCAGGATGGCAGGACGGTAACGTTGCCTGCTTCGTCGGGAGCGGCATCGCTGCTTGGCACCGCAGATCGCCAATCGCTGCGTCTTATGATTGTCGGTGGGGACGGCTGGACCTTCGTAATGCATCCGCTGATGGGGGTCGCTACGCTCGATGACGATCCCGCTTGATTCGGACGAACGAGCGGCGGGAGATGAATGCGGGGATGGACGACGCGGAGAACGGCAGCGCGCTTGCTCGCCAGACAGCGAATAGCTGGTGGCCTATAAGCACTCCACCGATTGCTATCAGGCCCGCGCTCAGGCTCAGCCCCTGACTAGAACGTGAAGCCGATGCCGCCGACCGCGCTGTGGTTGCGGACGTCGAGGTCGACGCGGATGTCGCCGGTGGTACCACGGATCCCCATCACGTCGCCACCGATCCTGCCGGCGACCGCGCTCGCAGAGACGTTGGTGTAGCGATACTCGCCGAACAGCGATACGGCCCGCGACAGCGGCAGTTTCAGCCCTGCACCGGCGCGCAGGCCCCAGTCGCCGCTGATGTCGGAATCGGTAACCAGATAAACCGGGCCGGCAAAGGCGTAGGGCGTAACGCGCGTGCCGGGGGTCGGCGGCAGGCGCAATATCGCGAGCGCGGCGAAGGTGGCGGTAGTTGGTACCGTTACGCGCGGGATGTCGACGGCGACCGACCGCCCGGGATCGATCACCACGCGCTCACCGAAGACGTCGTCGTCGAACCGCAGGTTACCCGTCGCGCGTATCGTCTGGCGCTTGACGTCGGGATCGAGTGTCGAGGCATCCACCGCGATACCGACTGCGCCCGACCAATAGCCCAGCCGCGCACCGAAGATCGTCGAATTGGTCGGCCGGAGCCTGTCGATGTCGATCCGGAGCTGGGCGGGAATGACGGTGTCATTGACTCGCGCCTCGTCGGCCCGGAGCGTGGCGGCGGTGTTCTCGGGCATCGAGCGTCCAGCGAAGAGGTCCACGTACACTTGCGAGGAAGCTGGGGTGACCGTCATAGCCAGAGTTAGCGTTGTAACGATCGCATAGAGTGCCGGTCGCATCATTTTCCCCCGAGTAATTATGAGGGTAATGAAGTGGGGCCGATACGGTTCCGTTGAACGGCAGTTGCAGACGTTGATCCTCTGCGAATGCGCGGCATTGGCGGATGTGTTTGGGGACCGTGAAGCGTCGCTCCAGGTGCCGAGCGGGATCCCGACCACGGTCGCCGCACTTTCCTTAGTGATGGTGCACATCAAAAAGCCGGAGCGGGATCGGCACGGTCATCATCCCCAAGACGCGGAGGCTGTAATCGTCAGATTGTCACCCATGCGTTGCGGCGCCGAGCGATGGGAACATCCGCAAATTGGAGACGAGCGGCTAAGCGGCGTCAGGCCTGTTTGCCCCCATATCTGTCGACCGGCTATCGTTTGGATTGGCAGATCAGGGGTGCGGCCGGCGTAGTCCACGGTGTGTGCGCGCCTCACGCAAGGTTGCGTTCGGGGTAAGGCCGTCCGCCGGCACCTTGGGTACGGCAAGCCGCTGCGACAGGTAAATGCCGTTGTGGCCCGAGCATAGGTAAGCGATGAAGCAGGCCACAGCGATCGGCACCGCATAGGTAGCGCCGAACAGTTCGATGCCCATGAACGTGCAGGCGAGCGGCGTGTTCGCCGCGCCCGCGAACAGTGCGACGAACCCGATCGCGGCGAACACGCCGGTCGGGACGCCAAACATCGGGGCGAGCGCGTTGCCGAGCGCCGCGCCGATGAAGAACAATGGTGTGACCTCGCCGCCTTTGAAGCCGGCGCTGAGGGTCACGACGGTGAACAGCAGCTTCAGCGCCCAACTCCACGGATGCGTGTCCGGCCCGAAGAAGTTGTCGATGGTAAGGCCGCCGGGCGTCGCCGCTAAAGTGCCAAGGCCAAGATAGTCGCGCGTGCCGAACAAATAGACGAGCGCGATGACCGCGACCCCGCCGATCACAGGCCTGAGCGGGCCATAAGGAACGAGCCGCTTGAGCCATCCGCCCAGCGCGTGGTTGGCTTCGGCGAAGGCGAGACCTGCTAACCCGAATGCCACGCCGGCGATGCCGGCCTTTGCGACCAGCAATGCATCGACCGGCACGAGTGCATCAACCCGGTAGACGCCGTGATGGATACCCCAGGCAAGGCACGTCCAATCCCCGACCAGCGCGGCGGCCAGGCACGGCACCAGCGCGCGATACTCGACGCGCCCGATCGCCAGCACTTCCAGCGCGAACACGGCCCCCGCGATCGGTGTACCGAACACCGCCCCGAACCCGGCCGCGATACCTCCCATCAGGAGTATGCGGGTGCCGTCCGCGTCGAGCTTGAGCGCGCGACCGAAGCCACTGGCGAGGCTCCCGCCCAACTGGACGGCGGTGCCCTCACGTCCGGCCGAACCGCCGAACAGATGCGTCACCACCGTGCCGAAGAAGATCAGTGGTGCCATGCGCAACGGCACCCCGGCTCCCGGTTCATGTATCTGCTCGACGATGAGGTTGTTGCCGCCCTCCACCGAGCGACCCGCCAGATGGTAGAGCAGACCGACTACGAAACCACCCAGCGGCAGCAGGTAGAGCAGCCAGGGCAACGCGAAGCGCAGTCGCGTGGCGGCATCGAGGCTCCAGAGAAATGCCGCACACAGCGTCCCGACAAGTGCTGCCATCGGCACCAGGATCAGCGCCCAGCGAACCACGGATACGACATGGGCGTGACGGTTACGGGCGAACGCTGCAACGTTCAGACCGTCGAAGAGATTACGAAAGGTAGCGCGCACGTTTCCTCCTTGCTGCCTTGCGGCGCCAAGTAGGAATCATCAGCTCTTGTCAGAGCGGTTCGGCGAAATGCCCGGCGGAAATCCATCGCCGTCGCGCGGCCCATGGGGGAACGAAGTGAACTCGTCAACTCCGTCCCGCACTCCTACCCATAGCGGGTCGCGGGACGATCGTTGAAACCGACGTTCCTATCGCGCATCGGGACGGCGGGTGGGGGCGTGAAAGTCGGGAGGTTTGTCTGCGATCCAGCGCAGGAAGCGACCAATGTCCGGGCGTGCTTTCAGGGCATCTAGATCCGCGAATGTCGTGGCGAGATCCTGATTGGACACGCTGGCGTGGATGATACGGTGGCAGATCGGGTGAACGGGTATGACCTCGGTACCGCCGCGGCTTTTCGGAATCCGGTGGTGCCATTCCACCTTTCGACCCAGGGTTCGCTCGCATAGCCCGCATCGTCTGGCATCTTCAGTGGCGATTGCCCGCGCCATGGCCTGCTCAAGCCCCGCCAGTCGCTTCACACGTCCGCCCATCGCCCGAATATGGTGTATTGCGAAGGAAATAACAGCGGTTCGGGACAGCGCTCGCTTCGCGCTTTAGCGCATCGCTGGCGACCGGTTCCGGCGCAGGTTCGACCACCAGTAGGAGGCGAAGCCCCTGGCCTTGTGACGAAGGCGGAACCAGTAGAAATGCTTGATGCCCGCGTGCGTGGTGACAGGCCGTATCACGTCTAGGCGAACGTCAAAAATATCTGCGGCGATGGCGAGCAGAGCGCGCCGGTCGGAAAACAGATACTTGGCGTACAGGGCGCCATCACCGAAGCTGTAGCCCGCCAGCAATCGGGTTTCCTCCACCGTATCACGACGTCCGTGATGGTGATCGACGACGATCCGCGGGTTGTAGAGAACCGCGACGCCCAACCCTGCGGCACGGAACAGAAAGTCCGTATCCTCGGCCGCCACGAAGGGGGCTCCGGCTCCGAACCGTTCGTCGAACCGTCCCGTCAACGTCACGACATCGGCGGTGAACGCGAGGTTCGCCCCCATGACGAAACCGCCTAGGAATCCGCCCGATGGGGCGACCATGTCATGATCTTCAAGTTTTATGGTGACGGAAAGATCGGCCGGGTCGCCAAGAAGAATACGGCCGCCGATGATCGTCGGTCCGCCGACGCTTTCGAACGCCGCGCGAAGGGCTGCGAAATAGTCGGCATGGAGGACGCAATCGTCATCCGTCATGGCGATGATACGGCCCCGACACAGCGCGAGCCCCGTATTGCGGGCACACGCAAGCCCCGGCCTCGGCTCTCGGACCAGATGGACCGGGAACGCCTGCATGGCTTGCCACGCCGCCAACCGCTCTGGCGTATCATCGACGGAGCCATTGTCGACGAGCACGACTTCCACCGTCATGCCGGGCGCGTACGCAAAAGCTCGCCCGACGGAATCGAGCGTCGTCATGAGGGAGCCGGCACGGTCACGCGTACAGATCAGCAGGCTGACGTCGATGGCGGCAGTCATCTTGTGGCGAGAAGCCCGTCGGCAAGACTCAGGGCTTCCTCCATCGTCGCAGCCTTCGTCACGATCTCTTTTGGGAAGGACCAGGCATCCAGATACTTGGCGATCTTGCCGTACTCATTGTCCAGTACGACGTGCGGAATACCCAGCAGGTCTGAAAGTATGTGCCCATGCAGTCGGTCCGTCACGACGACCCGGCCTTGCGCGAGCAACCGCAGTCCACGATCGACGCGTGCAACCGCTTGAGCCTCGCGTGCTATGGCGTCGACGCCGACCGGTAAGTCTGGATCGTCCTCCAGCCAATCTGCGACGATCGCCTGGGTCGTCGATGGCATGGCGTAGCCCTGCCGCTCGTCGTCGGTGCGCATCAGCATCAGCAGGTCGCACTGTGGCGGGCCTGCCGATCGTTCGCCCAGTGCATACGCAGAGTCCGGAGCGAGGTGCGATGGGCATGACAAATGCTTCCGGGCGAAGTCCAAGCTGCGCGTATCGCGGACGTACAGGACGAAGTCCGGATGGTCGGCGACGAGCGTGGCGAACCGGTCAACCTGCGCAAGTACGCGGAAATGGACCGACTGGGGGAGCTGCACGACCGTTCGATCGCGGATCGTTGCGAGGATATGCTCGCGAAACCGCTGGTGATGCGGCCAGATGTCGCCGAGGTTGCCGCCGCCATGTAAAAACAGGATGCCGTCGGGGCAGGCGTCGCGAAAGGCATCGATCTCGAAATCGTGCCAGGTCGAAACATAGCACGGATCGCGCCCGGTTATCTGGCGTAGCAGGGCAAGCTCGCCGAGCCAGATCGCGCTGTCGCCGACGTTCGCGTGATCCGGAAAGTCGACCAGCGCATAACGCGATCCGGGTGCCACGTGCGTCCGATAGACTGTAGCGAGAATGGTACGCTGTGCCGTCAGGTGATCACTGGCCGTCATGCACGCTGTCCCAATCCGTGGCCGATGACATCGCGGTAGAGGCCCTCGCATCGGTCGAGCCACCGATCACGCGTGAACGCGGTCTCGACACGATCGCGCTGCGGTTCGCGGGGGCGTTGGACCGCGTCGGTGATAGCGCGGGCAAGGGCTGGAACGTCGCCGGGCGGTGCGAAACATCCTGTCTCGCCGATGATCTCCCGCAAGGCGCCACGATCGAACGCCGCCACCGGCAGGCCGCACGCCATCGCCTCGATCGCGACCAGTCCGAACGGCTCGTCCCAGCATGGCGTAAAGACGAACACAGAGGCGCGGCCCATTTCCCGTGCCAACGCCGCGGCATCCAGATGTCCGCCATATCGGATGCTACCGTCGATCAGCGGCGCGACGTCGGCGTCCCAATAGTCGCGATCCTCGATCGGTCCGAACAGGGTCAGCGGGACGCCGGCGATCCGGGCCGCCTGCGCTGCCAGATGCGGCGCCTTGTCCGGCGTCATCCTTCCGCACCAGACCGCGCTGCCGTCGCCTCGCTCGACGAAAGGCCATGCGTCTGGGGCGATGCCGTTATGCAGCACCGACGCTTCGCGTGGCGGTCCGTCCGGCCACCAGGCGGCAAGCTGGTGCGCAGAAGTCGCTGTAAGGTGGTGGGTCGGCGCCGCGCTGGCGTGCACGAACCAACGGAGCGCATCATAGGGCGGGACGTGCAGCGACGTGACCGTCGGCACCCTTGCGGTCCGCGCGGGCTCGAGCGGAAAGCGATGCAGGCTGTTATTGTGTACCACGTCGAAGCCATCGGCGGCGATCCGGTCGCAAGCGGCGGCATAGCCTTCGTCGAGATGGGCGATCAGCGGGGCGAAGCCGAGGTGTTCGGCGTCCGGAAAAGTGCGGTCGTAAGCTTCGGGGATCACGGCATCGATTGCGAACTGAGGGTCGCTATCGCCCGAGGCGAACAGCACGACGTCGTGTCCGCGACCCCGTAGCCCCGCCGCCAGATGCCAGCATTGCGATTCCATCCCGCCGGCAAATGGTTGGGCGATCGGCTGGCGGACATGGCAGAGAATTGCGATCCTCATCGGGCTCTCATTCGGCCGCCGCGGCTCGTTCGGTCGCCGCCAGCCGATCTTCCAGGAGACGGATGACGGTCGCGGTATTGGCATAGGGCTGATGGCTTTGCTGTCCGGTCAGCGCAAGATCGGCGGCGTCGGGGCGTCGCAGGATGCGGATCGGCCGACCCGGGGTCGGGTCGATCAGGCCCATCAGGCGGAATGCTTGGAGCCAGTGGCCCATCGTCCGATAGCCCCACTTGGTCTCGAACAACTCGGCATTGCGCACCACGCTGTCGAGATGGTGCACCGGCGGCATGTGGTGCGGATGATATTGGTGATAGGCCAGACCGCCCTTGATCCACGCGATCGCCACGCCAGCCTCGTCGAGCGCCTTGCCGAAATCGGTGTCCTCGCCGCCATACCCGACATAGCGTTCGTCGAAGCCGCCGAGGTCGAGGAACGTCGTCGTTCGCATGGCGAAATTGAGCGACCAGAAACAGCGATAGTCGGTGCAGATTTCGATGCCTTGCGGCGGTGGGCCGCGGCGGTCCGAATGCTTCACCGCGATCTCGGCGAACCGGTCGTACTGCCAGTCGCCCTCGGTCGCGCCGCCCGGCAGGTACAGGACTTCGCCCATCAACAGCCCGTCGAACGTGTCGAGGAACCCGGCATAATCGGAAAGCAGCGTGGGCGTCGGAATGCAGTCCATGTCCAGAAACACGATGACGTCGCCGATCGCCGTGCGCGCCGCGGCGTTACGCGCCGAAGCGAGTGGCAAGGCGTCGGCGACGACCTGAATCTGGCGGATGGGGAAGGGCGCCTCGGGCAGGTCGTACAGATCGTCCTGCATTACCGCGACGATCAGTTCGGTCGGCATCAGCGTCTGGCGTATCAGGCCGCGGACGACGTTGACGAGGTGGTCGGGACGCCCCTTGCCCAGGGTGACGACAGAAACTTCGGTCATGGCGATGGCTCTGCTTGGAATAGGGGGACGCGGGGCGGCTGTTGGCGGTCGCTCAGTGCGTGTGAAGCGGGTAGAAGCGTTCCTCGACGATCCGCGCAGTCCGCTCCGTCATTGCGTCGACGCCGCCGAACTGGAAGCCCAGTTGCGACCCGTACGCGGCACAGGCGGCAATCCGCCGCGCGCGCGTTTCGGGGGTAAGGCGTTCGGTCAGCGCCGGCATGGCGGCAACCCGGTCTTCACGATCGGCATAAGGCCAGTCTTCCCACAGCAATACTGTATGATCGGCACAGGATCGCCGTATCGCATCCAGAACGACGTGATGGTCGACATGGTTGCCGAGGCATAACGGCCCGAGGATTAGATCCGGCCTTTCCGCCGCGAAAAGTTCGGCCAGCGCGGTCGCGACATCGCTTATAATCCGATCATCGGGCAGCCGTGCCTCGAACAACATCTTTGCCGAGGTGTAACCGCGATGCGGTGCTTCCAGAAACGGGAGGTGGATCGCGCTCGCCCCAAGTGCCCGGCACGCTGCGACATCCTCGGCACGGCGCAGCGCCATGTAGTCGACGTCGGCGCCCAAGCCTTTGTCGAGCTGGCATGCCAGCGCGAACCCGGTTGGCTGCGCGACGTTGCCGGTGAAGCATGTCGCGACGGTGACGTCCCAGCCTTGATCGACGCGGGACGCCAGCAGCGCACCGGCGGAGAAGGCGGCATCGTCCAGATGCGGTGATATCGCGAGCAGCTTCATCGGTCGCTCACAGCAGGTGCGGCTCGCTGCGGAAGCGGCAGGGCGTCATCGGCAGGTCGGTATCGAAGGCGGTCTGCGGATGGCCACGCAGGTCGCGGTAGATCCCGACGATCTGCTGTCCGACAGCGTCCCAGCTATACACCCGGCGGCATTCTTCGAGCGCGGCCGTGGCCAGGCGCGCGCGCAGGCTCGTATCGGTGACTACACGGGTCAGCGCGGCCGCCAGGCCCGGCACGTCGCCGGGATCGGTCAGCAGGCCGTTCTCGTCGTCGCGGACGCAGTCGACGACCCCGACGGCGTGGCACGAAACGACCGCAAGGCCGCATGCCATCGCCTCAAGGATGGTGTTCGAGAACCCCTCGGCATAGGTCGGCGACACGAAGACGCCGTGCGCACGGTAGAGTTCGGGGACGGCGTCATAGTCGGCATAGCCGCTGAACGTCACGCGGTCCGTAAGTTCGAGTTCGACCGCGAGCGCCTGCGCGGTTTCGACGTCCGGACCGATCCCGGAGATGGTCGCATGCCAACCCCCTCTTACGTCCGGTAGCGCCTCAAGGAAGTCGAGCACGCCTTTGCGACGGTCGACGCGGCCATGGTAGAGCAGGCGGACCGGGCCTTCGGGCGCGGCTTTCGATGCCGGCGTGAAATGATCGGTATCGACTGCGCCCGGAACAATCGTGAACCGGTCGAGCGGCGTGCCGAGTCGGTCGTGGACTTCGCCCGCGAAACTGTTGCCGCCGATCAGCAGCGCGCCGGCGCTATCGAGCACGCGCACCATCGCCAGCCGGTGCGTCTCGCAGCACGATCCGACCCAATGCCCGTCGCCGCCCTGGATCGACACGACGCAGGGCAGTCCAAGGCGCCGGGCCGCGATCATCGTGGCCCAGCCGGTCGGATAGCCATATTGCGCGTGAAGCATGTCGAACGGATTCACGGCATGGTCGCGGGCGATGGCCTCGACGATTGCGTCTATGTCGCGCTCGAAGTCGCCGCCATCCTGTTCGCCCAGCGCTTCTAGGCCGACGACGCGCACGCCCGGCACCGGGGGTGGGGGGCCGCCGCCATAGACGCGGGCGCGTGCGGGATCGCCGTAATATTGGCTGATCATCGTCACGTCGTGGCCGGCCGCGACGAGTTGCCGCAACAGGTTGATCGCGTAGATCGACATGCCTGATATCGCGGGGAAAAAGCGACGCGAGACGAAGCATATCCGCATCAGGACAGGGCCCCCCGGAGATAGGCGATCGATTCAGGAATGGCCTGATGCGCGCGCGGGCTTTCACGCGATAGTTCGACGCATACCAGCTTGTCGAAGCCGATCGACTTCAGCGCGGCGAGGATGACGGGTATGTCCATGTCGCCCTGACCGAAGGGGAGATGCGTGTGATCCCCTCGGCGCATGTCCTCGACCGCGACCGTCCCGAGGCGGTCGGCATAGGCGCGTACAGCGGCATCGGGGGCGATATCCTGCGTGACGAGGCAGTGCCCGGTGTCGAGCGCGAGCCGCAGGTCCGGGTGGTGGATCGCGAGCCGCGCATAATCCGCGACGGTCTCGATCAGCATGCCGGGCTCGGGCTCCAGGCTGACGGGGATGCCCGTGCGCGCGGCGTGCTCGACGACCTTGCCCAGCCCCTCGTCGAGCCAGTCGAGGGCATCCGCGTGGCGCACGTCGGGCTTGGGCACGCCCGCCCAGAACGACACGGTCTCGGCGTTCAGGATTGCTGCGACCTCAAGCGCGCGGGCGAGGAATGCGACGCGACGGTCACGTCCTTCGGAGTCCGCCGTGACGAGGGTCGGCTCGTGCTTGTCGCGTGGGTCGAGCAGATAGCGTGCGCCGGTCTCGATCACTGACCCCAGACCGAGCGACCGCAACAGCGCGCCAACACGTTCCGCCTCGCGCGTCCAGTCGTCGGCGAAGGGATCGAGGTGGTGATGATCGAGCGTTAGCGCGACGCCGTCATAGCCGGCATCGGCGATCAGGTGCAGCGCGTCGTCAAGCCGGTGGTTGGCCGCACCGTTGGTGTTGTACGCGAAACGGAGCGTCATCTTGCCGCCTCCGTCTCGAGGCTCTGTTCCGACCAAGCGACGTGATGCGCCTCGGGCTCGCGGTAGAGCGGGTAGAGCGGCCCGACGATGGCGTCTGCCAGCGCAGTGTCGAAGAAGGGCTGGCCTCCCAACCGGGCCATGGCCTCGTCGGTCAGGCGAACGGGGCGTCGCGTCGCGCTTTCCTCGCCGCCGAAGCTGACCAGCGGGCTGTCGAGGGCGACCAGCTTGGCGACGTTGCGCTCGCCGATCCGGTAATAGCTCATCGTCTCAACTTCCATGCCGGGCACGATCACCTTGACGACCGCGACGCTGGCGTCGGCGGGGGACATATCGACGTAGAAGATGTCGAACCCGGCCGCCTCGACCGCCTCCCTCGCAAGCTGCCCGCGCGCCCGTGCATCGGGCACGTCGGCGCGCGGCAGGTCGGCGAAGGCGCGACGGCTGCGCTCGGCGAGCATCGTGTCGGCCAGCCATGCGCGCAGCGTCGCGGCATCGACATCGACATCGGTCCAGCGCCGCATCTCGGCGAAGGCGCGACCGTCGCTCGATTTGGCGGCACCGCCAGCCTGCGCCATGAACCGGTCGACATACCCGCGCGGGGCGATCGACCTGGCGAGCGCCATCGGGCCGTGTGCGAACGCTTTGCGCGCGCGACTGGCGGCATATTCGGCGATCGCCTTCGCCAATGCCTGCACCGCGTCGGGATGCGCCGCCTCGCCGCAAGCCGTCGCCATGATCGGTACGGCGGGCTCGCGCGCATCGACGCCGACGCAATAGACGTTCGCCATGCCGAACTCGTCGGTGGCGAATTTCGGGATCACGCGGATGCCGGCCGCGGCGAACCGGTTGATCAGGTCGCCGATCTCGCCGGGCAGGCTTTCCGGCAGGTCGATCGCGACGCCGCGGTCGAGCGCGCGGAACAGCAGCCCGTTGCCGTCGCGCTGGAGGATTTCGCACAGCCCGTGGCCGATCGCCCAGTCAAGGTCCGGCCCTGCGCCCATCCCGTTGGAGATGATGGTCGTGAACGGCACATAGCCGGGGTCGAGTTCCTTGGCCGAATAGGCGGCAAGGTCGGTCGGCACGAGGACGCTCGATCCGTCCGCCCAGCGCCGGGCCTCGACCCAGTCGAGCGGCGTGTCGCGGTCGACCGGCGATCCCGCGGGCAGGCACAGCGTCAGCGGATCGGCGATCCCGCGCATGCCGCGTTCGCGGACGAGCTCGGCATAGCTGCCCTGCGTCTTGCCGCGCGCCGACAATGTCAGCGTCGGCCAGACCATCTCGGCGATCTCGCCCAGCGCGCTCAGGATCGCGGCCTCGTCGGTCGCGCCATAGCCGACGCCGTACGGCATGATGCCGTCGAGGTCGGCGGTCTCCGGGAACAGCGCGACCACCCAGACGGGTATGCCGACGCGGTCGATGCCGTCGATCGGAAACGCGACGATGTCGCCGGCGGGAAATGCATCGAGATACAGACGGCAGGCCGCGCCGAGTTGCTCGGGAAGGCCGGTGATGCTGCGAGTCATAGCGGGATCCTCTTCACGCCCGGCGCGCGGGACAGCGCTTCGTCCAGCACCGCGACGGCGACGTCGCGACCGACTTCGGGGGCATATTCGAACGGAGTCAGGACGGCGTCGAACGCCAGCGGCGCGATCACGTCTCGATACTGGCGGATCTCGCCATGTGTCAGCGGGATGTCCTTGTGGAACGCCTTGTGGCTGGAGATCGCGTGGCTGATGCCCGCCTCGTCCTGGTCGATCTTGAACATGTCGCCACAGAACAGGCGGCGGCCGACCGCGTCGTGGAGTGCCGCCTGTCCCTCGTAATGACCACCGACGTGATGCAGCGTGTAGCCAGGCGCGATCTCCAGCACGTCGTCATACGGCGTCGTGACGCGGAACGCCTTGGTCATGCCGAGGTCGTCCTTGTGGATCGCAAGCATCTCGGGCGCGCACTCCCGCTGGAGCTGGAACAGCGCGCCATAGCCATGCGCATGGCTGGCCGCGAGATAGCGGATGCCGCCGAGCCGCGCGATCTGCGCGAGCATCGCCGGCGAATAATAGGGTGCGGCTTCGAACGCGATGTTGCCGCTCTCGCGCACGATCAGCCAGCCGGTGCCACCAAGCCCAAGGTGCGGCGTGGTGGTGAACGCCCAGAGATCGTCGGCGACCTGTCGCCAGCTACCGTCGTGACTCGCCGCAACCTCGTGCTCGGGGAGAAAGCACCAGCCATCCTCGGGCAGGTCGTTGCGCGTATCGTTGCAGACCGGGCAATCGGCGGGCGCGAAATGGCGCTGCCAAAAGCCGCAATGCGCGCAGGCGTACCAGCTCAAAGGCATGATCGCGCCTCGGTATAGGCGGCGTCGAAAAGGCGCATCAGCGACAGGTCCCGGTCGATGGAAAAATCATGCGCCTCGCCGCGGACCGCGGCGGCGAACGCGGCGGCCTGTGCGGCAAACGGCGACAGCGCGGCGCCGAAGGGCAGGGCGGTTTCCTCCCCGGTCCGCGCGCAACGGCGGATCACGGTGCCGCCCTCGGTCTGGCCCATCGTGTTCGTGGCGACCAGCAAGCCGCCCTCGCCGAGGATCTCCAGCCGGCGGCGGGGCAACACTTCGGGGCAGTTATAGGCGACATGGCTCTGGACCAGCACGCCGCCTGCGGTGCGACCCGACAGAATGCCGCCATCGTCGACCGGATAGTCGTGAATGCGCCGCTGCAGGTCGATGTGCAGGCGGTCGAGCGGTTCGTCGACCAGCATCGCCGCTAGGTCGAGACCGTGCAGCGCGAGGTCGATGACCGCACCGCCGCCCGCTGCTGCCGGATCGGCGCGCCAGTTGCAGCCATCGCCGATGGCGGACGGCGACCAGCTAGGGTCGACCCAACACGCATAGACGATCCGGACCGCGATCGGGCGGCCGATCGCACCGTCGCGGATCGCCTGCGCCATCGCCCGGTGCGCGGGGTGGTGGCGCTGGTCGAACGCGGTGCCGTACAGGTGTCCCGCAACCGCCGCGCCGATCGCTTCGGCGTCGGCGAGCGTCGCGGCGATCGGCTTTTCGCACAGCACCGGCACGCCGGCCGCGACCGCCGCGCGGACCGGGTCGGCATGGCGATTGTTGGGCGTGGCGACATAGACGCAGTCGAGCGCGGCATCGGCCAGCATCGCCTCGGCGGTATCGTAGGCGAGTATCCCACCCGACATCGCGCTGGCCTGTGCCATCGGGGATGGGTCGGCGATCGCGACCAGCGTCCCGCCGGCCGCGGCGATGCCCGGCGCCATGTAATCGCGCGCAACCCAGCCGAAGCCGACGATCCCCCAGCGCATGGTCACCACCGCGCCGGTAGGTCGAGGACGCGACGGTTCCGCGCGGGATCGCCAGCATCCGTCAGCCATGTGGCCGCAGCGCCATATTCCGCGCGGTAGCGATCGGAGGGCCATCGCGGGGTATCGCCGTCGAGCAACGGATTCTGCTTTAGAACCGCATCGGCGAGGGGCATCGCCAGTCCACCGGTCAGCGCCCGCGCCTTGACGCCGTCCGCCCCGCCGCCATCTGCTTCGACGATCGACCATGCCTCGATAGCGGAATCATCGGACCACTGGGTCGAGGCTGGCGCATCGGCCGCGAGCAGAGCGCGGCGTAGCTCGCGCTCGTCATAAACGGCCGCATCGGGGAACAGCGCAGCCCATTCGGCCCCGGCGCGCGCCGGTCCCATCGCACCGCCGGCGACCGCGGCATTGTGGAGGTGGCTGACCGCGAGCACGCCGCCGGGCGCGACGGCCGCGCGCAGCAGTCGGGCGACCCGCGGCTGATCGGGCAGGAAATACAGGGCGTCGTGGCACCCGACGAGGTCGAAGCGCTGCGTCTCGACCGGCCAGCCCGCGGCTGCGTCGAACACGACATACTCCGCCTCGGGCGCGACCCAGTGCTTCGCCAGCCAGCATTTCGAGAACACGACGTCCGCGCCGACGCACGCAACCCCGCGCGCCGACAATTCGCGCAAATAATGGCCGATGCCGCACGCCAGTTCGAACGCGGTAGCCGGCTGCCGCCAATGCGCTTCGATCAGCGCGAGCCCGGCGAGGTACGTCGGGTCGCTCCAGCGATGCGCGAAATAATCCGCCACCGGTCCCATCCGCAGCAGCGCCATCGCCGCGCGCAACGACAGCGTCTCGCGCTCGCGGACGAGGCGTTTCAGCTCGCGAAGATCGGTCGCCGGGCCGGTCCACCACGCATCCTGGTCGGTCAGCAGCGCAACCAGCGCATCGTCCGGACAGTCCGCGTCGAGATGGTCGAGTGCGACCGCCACCAGCCCCTCGCTGTCGGTCCGCAGATACGGGATCCCGTCGACCACCGGCCAGCGCTCGCCGGGTGCGGCCAGCGAATGCGGCGTGTCGGCGACGAGCGGCCGTCCCGTGAGGGGAGAGCGATAGGTCACAGCAGGCCGACGTTGGCCAGCACGCGGTCGTGGAAGTCCTTCACGGGACCTGCATGGACGAGCTCGTAGGTGTGGAGGACGCTGTCCATCGCCGCCGAGGCGGCGCGCAGATGCTGCTCGATCTCCAGCACGCGGTCGAGCACGTCGGCGGCATGGAACGCGCGTGCCGCCGGCGTCGCGTCGCCGGCGATCGGCGCGATCGCCGCGCGGACCTGCGCTGCCACCGCCGGATCGAGCATCGCCATCGCCTGTTCGCGCGCACCGTCGATCACGCGGTCGAGCAGGTCGCCGAGCAGCACCTCGCCGGTGAACCCCGCATCGGGCATCGCCGCATTGTGGAAATGATGCGCCATCGACGCGAGGAACACCTCCGCCGGATCGGCGCCGTAACCGGGCGCCGCGAGCACACCGTACACCGCGACGATCAGGCAATGCTCGGCATGGTTCTCGGGCGGCTGGAGCAACAGCCGCGGCCGACCCGGACAGGTGACACCCGCGCGCGGTTGCGTCGCGAGCTGGGTAACGAACCGTGGTACCGGCCCGGCCGCCGGCGCGCCCTCGGCAAGCGCCTTGCGCAAATCGGCTGCCAGCGCCGGGTCGACCTGCACCGCGATCTCGTCGAACCCGCGTTCGAGCACGGCGCAGGCTTCGGCATCCGACAACCCAAGCTCTGCCAGCGTGGCGCGGTCCAGATCACCCAATCGTGCCGCGGCAAGCGCGGCCGCGGCGGTACGCCGCATTACTCCCGCCGGAGCCTCGCCCGCCGCCAGCGCCGCCCAGCCGCGCGCGAACAACCGCTCCGCGATCGACCCGTCGCGATCCGCCGACCGGATCCGCTTCAGGTCGCCAAGCTCGCGCAACAGCGGCAAATGCGCCGCACTCAGCATCACCGACGGTCGAGCCAGGTATCGAGGATCAACTGCTGCTCGCCGAAGGCGTGGATCGGCTCGCCGCCATCGGCGGTCTGCGGCATCTTGAAGAAAATCCCCATCTGATCCTGCACGCCGCCTTCACCGCGCGTCTGCGCCAGTGCCAAGCACCGTGCGATCTCGATCGCGAGCGGGGCCGCCAGCACCGAATCCTTGCACAGGAAGTTCAGCTTCAGCTGCATCTTCTGGCCGAGGAAGCCGGTCAGGTCGATATTGTCCCACGCTTCCTTGTTGTCGCCGCGCGGCTTGTAATAATGGATCATGATGATGTGATCCTCGACCGGATAGCCGAGGATCTGGTCGAGCACCGACTTCTTGGTATCGACCTTCGAGGCGAGGCTCTTTGGGTCGTCGAGCGCGAGGCCATCCGAATTGCCGAGGATGTTGGTCGAGAACCAGCCATCGACGTGCAGCGCACGATCCCGCAATGCCGGCGCTATCACGGTTTTCAGCAACGTCTGGCCGGTCTTGCCGTCCTTGCCGGCGATCGGCACGCCGCGCTGGCGGGCGAGTTCGGCAAGCGGCGCGACGTCGGCGGCGACCGACGGCGTGAAATTGGCATAGGGCGTGTCACTGGCAATCGCGGCATAGGCGTAGAGCATCGCCGGGCTGATCGCCGCATCGTCGCCGTCTAGGCCACGTTCAAAGCCCTCGACGCTGGTCAGCGCGTCGGCCCCGAGATCGGCCTTGCGCTCGGTCGAGGCGAGATTGACCATCACCACCCGGTCGAGATTCTGCTCGGACTTGAAGCGCGCGAGATCGTCCTGGATGTGCTTGACCGCCGCACGGTGACCGGGGGCGGCGATCTTGTTGGCTCCGTCGATATTGGCACAAAAGTCGGTCGACCCGACCGCGGGCCAAGGCCGCATGTCCGACAGGCTTGCAGCGCCATTGGCAAGATCGCTCTCCGTCAGCACGCCGTGCTTCAGCGCGGCGGTCGCGAGGTCGTCATGGCTAAGATCCCAACCGCCAAAATGGAGGTCGCGGTATGCCGCCATGCCCTCAACGTCGCGGCTGGCGAGCGGCAGGCCCGACAGGTCGTTCGACCCTGCGCGGATCATCGCGATACCCGCGGCAGCAGTAGTGGCCACCGCGCCATTCAGCCCGATCACTGCGATCCCGACCCGTTCGCCCATAACTACGTCCTCTCAAACAGAGGGCGTGGCTAGCCAACCGATAAGCAAAGTCCACCGATGTCTGCGTAGATGGCGGCTAAAGTGCTCAGGCGATTACATATGTTGCCGTTTTTGGCGGCAAGATGAAGGTGCCCGTAGGAACGCCCTCGCGCCGCCATCAGCGTAACGGTCAGCGTATTTCTCTGATCGCTAGCCTCTGTCGGAGGACACTGATCCGTGGATCAATCATGCCAAACTCGCGACCAACCAATTGGACCGTGTTCGGTGGGTTCCGCATCGACCGTCCGCATCACTTGCCACTTTTGTCGAGGTCGCCAAAGCCCTTGGGACGGCGCACGGGATTGCAGCGCGCGATCAGACCACCGGGGAGGGCGACGTGATAGCTGCTGGGCAGTCGCGGATCGGGCCAGAGATAGTCGGTCGAGACATACTGCGCGCCGCCCGCCAGCGCGGTATCGCGCGGGACGGTGTCGTTGGCGCGTGCTTCCCCGCATTGGCCGGCATCGCGTCCCGCAACGTCGGATAGTTACCCTGCACGTCGTCGGTTACGATCAGCTTGCCGGGCGCCATCACTGAGCGGATCTCCGAATCTAGCGCGTCGTATGCCGTCTCGAACGGCAGCGAGTCGATCCCGCCGACGGTCGCTTCAGGTACGGGCGTCGATCGTGCGTGAGCGGTCGATGCAAAGGTCAGAATGACCAGCGATGCCGCGGTTGCTCGCAGCATGAAGACGGGACGCATGAACATAAACCCCCGTTGTTGATCGGATTGCTGTCCGATTTGTCCAGGGCGTTATGAACATTCTTGATGACTGTCGCGCGGCGCTTTTGTTGCGGATTACCAGAACCGCTTTGAACCCATGAGCCGCTCGTACGCGTCGGTCGCGTCGGACAAGATCGGCTCCCGCTCCGCGACCGGCAACACCGTTTCGTGGTCCAGGCCGAAACGGTCCAGCAATGCAGGCGCAGTCGCCAGATCGTTCAAGATGCCCAGATGGTCCTGCAAGGCCTCCAGATGTTTCGTGAACGCCTTGAACCGCCGCCGCGACCGTTTGTCAGGGTACAGGCTCTGGAAGAATCCAGTCGCATATCGCAGCTTTTTGGCAGTGATCCGCACTTGGTGACGCGCCTCGTCGTCGAGGTGGTCGAGATCGCGACCGCGTCGCTTGATGCGCCGACGTAATTTTCTCAATACCTCGCTGGCAAACGCAGCCGCAGGCGCATGCACCCTCTTCGGATCCAGCGGCTGAGTGCGCCACATGCCCAACGCCGTCCATTCGACCACGTCGATCATCAGGTCCCGCGTCCGCTTGGAGTCCAGCGCGGCTAGCGCCGTCGTATAAGCGTCCTCGTGCGCCGCCAGGAGTGCTGGATGCGAAGCATCGCCAACCCTTTGCCGCAGTATATCCAGGTCTCGCGCCGCACCAAGCGACCCGGCCAGCCATTTGAGCTCACTTGCGAGATGCGCAAAGCGGTCGTCGGCAACGACTGGCTTGAAGATCGACAGCGCAGACCGCAGCCGTCGCAAGGCAACCCGGGCCTGATGCAATGCCTCGGGTCCGGGATGGCGGCGCAAGACGTTCTCGTTCAGGCGGAAGTGGCGCAGGCACGTGCCGACGATCTGCGCGAAAGCTTCAGCCGTGGTGGTGTCCGGTGCCAGGTCCAAACGTTCGGCCTTAATCGCGTCCGACATTGCCGCGTCGATCAGCCGATATCCTCGCTCCCCCTTCGTCAGGACGCCGAGGCGCATGGGAATGTCGACTCCCAGCTCGCGAGCCAGCGCGAATATCGCGCTTGGCCGGCCATCCTTCAGTTCCAGCTCTAGTTCGGAGACGGGCGTGACGCGGTCGCTTGCAGAAACGGAGCCCGTATCGGCAACGAGTTCCACCGTACAACCGTCATGCACGACGACCCACTGCTTGCGCGTTATCGTGACGGTGAAAGCCTGCCTGACCTTGCCAAGCGTTTTGCCTGCGATCAGCGTGTGTATCGGCGATCCGGTTTCTATCTCTGGCTCGAAACCGGCGACTTCATGCTCCCATTCCGGGCGGGCAAACAACCCTGCCGCCGCCCCGCCGCTGACCTTGATCGTCTGGACATGCTTGCCGCCGGCTGTCCGTACACGCAGCGATACGCCTGCCGCGCGCAGATCTTGTTCCGGCGTATCGAAATAGGCTGAGACTTGATGAATGACCTTGGGAGTGGTGTTCCGCAGTATCTCGGCTGTGGTCAGGCGATCCATTGCCGCCTGATCTATTTCGAGCTTCAACTCGATTTCGCTTGCCGCGTCGCCTGACGACAGACGGTCTGTGGTTTCGATGGTCATCGATAGACAATCGTCGACCCGCGATATCGATCCGACGGCGTCGTGGCCGATCCGGTCGACCGAGCGGCTAGGCCGCTTCCGGCGCGACCGTTTTCGTCATTTGCGGCTGGGTGTGATTGCCCTGCCTCCGCACACTCGCGATGACCGCGACCAAACCGAGCACCGAGGCCGCAGCACCAGCCAGCGCCACGGCGGGGTAACCCAGACCAGCTGCGATCACGCCGCCGCCCACCGCCGCGCCGATCGCATTGCCAAGATTGAAGGCCCCGATATTCATTGCCGAAGCGAGGTTGGGCGCATCGGCAGCAGCGTGCATGACACGAACCTGAAGCGGCGGGACCAGGGCGAAGCTGGCAACGCCCCACAGGAACATCAAGATGGCTGTCGGC
Organism: Sphingomonas faeni; assembly: GCF_030817315.1. Classification (NCBI taxonomy): domain Bacteria; kingdom Pseudomonadati; phylum Pseudomonadota; class Alphaproteobacteria; order Sphingomonadales; family Sphingomonadaceae; genus Sphingomonas; species Sphingomonas faeni. The sequence goes on from NZ_JAUSZF010000001.1 coordinate 933,209, forward strand.
GCCTTGAAGGGCATGAGCACCGCGAAGGCTATCAAGATCAATGCGAGCAAGGTCAGCGTAACGATCAGCGTGCGGTCGACCGAGCGATCGGCGAAGCGCCCGCCCAGCCAATTGCCGACCGTCAGCCCGACGCCATAGGTCACCAGCATGGCGGTGACGAAGCCGAGCGAGGCATGCGTTACGTCGCGCAGGATTGGCGTGATGTACGTGAACACCGTGAACATGGCGCTCGCCCCGACGGCGGTAAGCCCGAGCGCGCCGAGAACCGGGCCGCGCGTGAGGACGCGCAGCTCGGCCATCGCATTGCTATCGGACGGTGCCGGCAGTGCGGGAAGCGTAAGCCTGAGCGCCGCCATCGTGACAACGCCCAGCACAGACACGCCCCAGAAGGACGAGCGCCAGCCGAGGTGTTCGCCTGCCCACGTCGCGAGCGGCACCCCGACGACATTTGCGATCGTCAGGCCCATGAACATCGCCGCCACAGCGCCTGCGCGCCGCTCGGCCGGCACGAGGCTGGCTGCCACCACGGAGCCGACCCCGAAAAAGGCCCCATGATTGAACGAGGTCAGGATCTGTGCCGCCAGCAGCATGCCGTAGCTGCCCGAGAGCGCCGCCAACACGTTACCCAGCGTGAAGATGCCGGCCAGCAGGATCAGCAGCGTCCGACGCGGGACGCGCCCCGTCGTCAGCGTCATCAGCGGTGCGCCGATCACGACGCCGAGCGCGTAGGCACTGATGAGCAGTCCGGCGCTCGGGATCGACACGCCGAGATCGTCGGCAATGACGGGCAACAGTCCCATCGGCGCGAACTCGGTGACGCCGATGCCGAACGCACCGACCGCTAGCGCCAGCAAGCCTGGATTGAGTTTCATCGTGTGCGTCCTCAGACCAGTGGCGGGTTGAGGCGGGCAAAGCCCTCCTGCTGATGATAAGGAGTATGGGGGTAGGGCGGCAGTACGGCGCTGGCCGCATCGAGCACCGCGACCTGATTGGGCGACAATGCCCATCCGACAGCACCCAGATTGTCGCGCAACTGCGCTTCGTCACGCGCGCCGATGATGACGGACGCGACGGTTGGACGGCGCAGCAGCCAGTTGATCGCGATCTGCGGCACGCTCTTGCCCGTCTCGGCGGCGACGGCTTCCAGCGCATCGATCACGCGGTAGAGACGTTCGGCCTCGACCGGTGGCGCGAACTGCTCGGTATCGTGCAGCCGGCTGCCCTCGGGAATCGGCCTATCGCGTCCGATCTTGCCCGTCAGCCTGCCCCAGCCGAGCGGGCTCCACACGAGCGCGCCGACACCCTGATCGGCGCCGAGCGGCATCAGGTCGGCCTCATAGGCGCGACCGATCAGCGAATAATAGACCTGGTGCGCGACGAGACGCGGCCAACCGTTGTGGTCGGCAATCCCTTGCGCCTTCATCAGCTGCCAGCCGGGATAGTTGGAGACCCCGGCATACCGGACCTTGCCCGCGGCAATCAGTCCGTCAAGCGTGCCCATCACCTCCTCGGCAGGCGTGGAAGCATCGAGCGCGTGGAGCTGCAACAGGTCGATATGATCGGTCCCGAGCCGGCGCAGCGAGGCCTCTACGGCGCGGATGAGCCGCGCGCGCGACGCGCCCCAGTCCTGCGGCCCGTCGCCCATCGGCAAACCGGTCTTGGTCGAGATCAGTACCGCATCGCGTCGCCCCTTGATCGCCGCGCCGAGCACGGTCTCGGATGCGCCGTTGGAATAGACGTCGGCGGTGTCGAACATCGTGACGCCTGCCTCCAGGCAGATATCGACCAGTCGCCGCGCTTCGGTCTCGTCGCTCTGGCCCCACGCGCCGAACAGGGGCCCCGTGCCCCCAAAGGTGCCAGTGCCGAAGCTCAAGGCCGGCACGCGTAGTCCCGAAGATCCCAATTGCCGATAGTCCATGCGCGCTTCCCTAATTCATGTCTTGGGGCATAGATGGCGGATATTGCTGCACCGGATAAGCCTGTGATGCCGCGAAGGACTTTTGACATGGACGCAAAGGTGAGCATGGGCGCCGATCGTGCACGAGCGCTGGAGATCTTCGCGGCGGTGATGCGCGAGGGTAGTTTCTCCGCTGCCGGACGAATGCTGGGCTTGACGCCGTCCGCCGTCGCGCGGTCGATCGACCGGATCGAGGCGCGGCTGGGCGTGCGCCTGCTGTTGCGATCGACCAGGGCGTTGACGCCGACGGCCGAGGGGCAAGCCTATCTCCAGACCGCGCGGCGCATCCTCGCGGACCTCGACGATGCCGAACGGCAGCTTGCCGACCAGGGGGCCCCCCGCGGCCGGTTGCGGATCAGCGCTGCGCTATCGCACGGGCGACTTTGTATCGTGCCGCTGCTCGGTGAGTTCGCCGCGCTATACCCGCACATTCTGATCGATATCGCGTTGAGTGATGGCATCGTCGATATCGCCGCCGGACAGGCGGACGTCGCGATCCGGTTCGGCGCGCTTGCCGATAGTTTGCTGACCGCGCGCAAGCTTGGCGAAAGCGGCCGCGTGATCGTCGCGGCCCCCGACTATCTGGCACGATACGGTACACCGCTCGCGCCCGAGGACCTCCACGCGCATAATTGTCTGAACTTCAACTTTCGCCGTGCCGAGCCGATCTGGCCGTTCCGCCGGGGCAGCGAGGACATCGTGCTGTCGGTGAGAGGGAATATCGAGGCGAACAATGGCGAGACGCTTGGCCAGCTCGCGGCTGCCGGCGTCGGCGTGGCGCGCGTCGGCGCGTTCAGCGTCGTCGACGACATCGCGGCTGGGCGCCTGGTACCGATCCTCGAAGACTTTAATCCGGGTGACGTCGAACTCATTCACGCGGTCTTCGTCGGCGGCAGCCAAACCCCCGCGAGAGTCCGTGCGTTCGTCGACTTCCTGGCCCAACGCCTCGCCGAATGATCGCTCGTGGGGGAAAGAATAGCCGCCTTGGGATGGCAGGCTGCGGAGCCGAACGCGAGCCATTGCCGTGTACGGCGCAATTATTTGCGTCGCGATCGTTCTGGGTTCGCTCGTCAGGGCGGGCGTCATCACGGACCACATCCTCTGGTAAAGATCGGCGGGTCGTCGCTATCCTGCTTGACCATTCTCCAGGTGCGTCAGCCTCGGCTCATTTCAATTTCCCCGCCCAACTGATCGCATTGACCAGAACGCGGTGATAGTTCGGATCGTCGTATGCCTCCGCTGAGTGGCCTAGCGCGGAGTAGACGACACGGCCTTTTGTCGCAGGGTTGGTCCAGATGACGGGATGCCTACCCATCGCCAGCTTGGCGCCAGGACGGTAACTGGCCTCGTCGATCCGCGCGAGCACGGTCATACCGCGGGCCGCTGGATTGGCGTCGAAGGAATACCATTCGTCGATCGGCGACCACGGCAATTTGACGCCAGCCATGACGGCATGGTCCGGTCGATCGACGATGATCCGTGCGGGTTGAAACTGGTCGCTCCCGCCTGGATGTCCGACGAACTTGGTGCCGATGATCGTGTCGCTATACCAGGCGTCGGTGTGACTATCGTCGCCCGCGGCGTGCAACGCCACGACGCCGCCACCGCGTGCCACGAAGCGGGCGAACGCAGCGCGTTGATCGGGCGTGAGGAAGTCGCCGCTCGCGCTGTTGAGCACGACGACGGAGAAGTGCCGCAACTGTTCGTCGTTGAAGACTGCCGCATTCTCGGTGGCGTAGCTCGCGCGGCCCAAGCTCTTCGCGATATCGGCAAGCACGACGTTCGAGTGCGGGATATGCTCGATGTGGCGCCAACCATTGGTCTTCGAAACGATCAGCACCGCGTTCCGCAAGCCCTTGGGCAGCACGGGGGCGACGCTGTCGTACGTGGCAGCGGGCAGATGCGGATTAGGCGCGGCCTGCGCCAGCGTCAGTAGTGCGACCAGCGCCAACATCTTGTGCATCGTGCAATCTCCTGCCCGGTAGATAGCCCAAATGGCAGGAGCGCGCGAGCAAACACCGGCGATGGTTTTAGCAGGCCGAAATAGCCGCGAGGACCACGATGACCCGAGGGCGCACAGACCGACGTTCAATTGGTATCGATAACGCGCTAGGCTATCGAAATGATCGCCGGTCGGGCGACGGTGGGGGGCGAACGGATATGTGGTTTGATCGAGCAATGGTGGCGCTTTTGGTGGTGTCCGCCCCCGCGACCGCGCAAACATCGAAGGATCGGGCACGGGCTATCGCGGGCGAACCGGCAAAGACCGCGCAGCGGTTGACGCTGACGGACATACCCGTGCCGACCGGCAAGCCGACCGCGTTGTTCGATGGGCGCAGCCTGAAGGGATGGGCGCCCTGGCTCGGCTATGCCGACCCCTCGATCACGTATCGATCGAACCCTGGCACGTCGCCGATCGGTACCAGCCGAGACACCGGCGGCGACTTCGCCGTACGCTCCGTCGATGGCGCTCCCGCGATATGGGTAAAGGGCGAGACGTGGGGCAGCCTCGTCAACAGCGCCGACCTCGGCGACTATCACCTGCGATTGCAGTTCAAATGGGGCGCAAAGACCTGGGCACCGCGCGTGACGCTGCCGCGCAACAACGGGCTGCTCTATCACACCCACGGCACCGCCGGCGAAGTCTTCGGGACATGGCGTCCGTCGGTCGAGTTCGAGATCATGACCGGGTCGACCGGCATGATCGTCGCGGTGGGCGGCAAGCTGCGCGGACGTACCAACGTGACGTTCGATCCGTCGTTGGGCGAGCCCCATCTCCGTTTCCGTGCCGGGGGGCGTGACATCGACATCGTCAACGGCACCCCGACCTGGAACGTCGAAGCAGCGACCGATGCCGAGCGTCCGATCGGTGAGTGGAACACGCTCGACCTGTATGTCGTCGGCGACCGCGCTGTGCATGTCGTCAACGGCGTACCGGTTGCAGAAGTGCACGACTTGGCGACGATCGCGCCAGACGGCACCCGGCGTCCGCTGACGCATGGCCATATCCAGCTACAATCAGAAGGCGCCGAGACGTGGTTCCGCGCGATCACGGTCGAACCCATCACGACACTCCCGAAGATCGTCGTCGCGGGTAAGTAGATGTCGCCGGTTTACCTGGGATGAGAATGCGATCGAGACGTCGCACCGGCGTCTGGCCACCGCGCGCTCACCATATCCGCACGCGATCGGCGGGCGCCAGATACTGTTTCTGGGTTGGGTCGATCTTCCATGCGGCGTACCAGGCGTCGACGTTGCGCAGGGGGTTCACTGCGCGGATCTGGCCCGGTGAATGCGGATCGCTGACGAGCTGCTGGCGAAGTGCCTCGTTGCGGAACAGCGTCCGCCAGACCTGTCCCCAACCCAGGAAGAAACGCTGGTCGCCGGTGAAGCCGCCTATCACCGGCGCGGGCTTACCGCCGAGCGAGGTATGATAGGCGTCGAGCGAGATCAGCACCCCGCCTAGGTCGCCGATATTCTCGCCCATCGAGGCGCGGCCGTTGATGTGGAGACCGGGCAGTCCCTCGAAGCTGTATGCCTCGTACTGGCTTCCGAGCCTTGCCGCCTGCGCCTCGAACTTGGTTGCGTCCTCCGCGGTCCACCAGTCGCGCAGAATGCCGCGACCATCCGACTTTCGACCCTGGTCGTCAAAGCCGTGACTGATTTCATGGCCGATCACGCCACCGATGCCGCCATAGTTCACCGCGTCGTCGGCCTTCGGGTCGAAGAACGGCGGCTGCAGGATCGCCGCGGGAAAGACGATCTCGTTCTTGACCGAGTTGTAGTAGGCATTGACCGTCTGCGGGGTCATGCCCCACTCGGCTTTGTCGACCAGGATTCCGATCCGCCGCCGACGATAATCCCATTCGAAGCGCTGCGCGGCCTCGGCGTTGCCGACGAGGTCGCCTGGCTTAACCTGAAGCGCCGAATAGTCGCGCCACTTGTCCGGGTAGCCGATCTTGACGTTGAACCCCTGCAGCTTCCCGAGCGCCTGCTCCTTCGTGGCCGCGCCCATCCATGTCAGGTTGCGGATGCGCCCTGCCAACGCCACACGCAGATTGCCGACGAGCTGGTCCATCTTGGCCTTGGACGCGGGCGGAAAATAGAGGGCTACATAGTCCCGACCGATTCCCTCGCCGACGCCGTTTTCGGTGAACGCCACCGCGCGCTTCCAGCGCTCGCGCTGCTGTGGTTGACCGTTCAGGAACTTCGAACGAAAATCGAATTGCGCGTCGACGAAGCGTTTCGAAAGAAGTGGCGCGACATCGTCGGTGATGCGGAACGCCTCCCACGCCTTCAGCGTGGCCAGATCGGTCTCGGCGAACACCTTGGCAATGCCGGGGAAGGCGGTGTTCTGCGCCACGATCGCGCGGTCGGCTGCGTCGACGCCGGCGGCCTTGAAGAACGTCGCCCAGGGGAAGCCCGGCGCCTGGCTGGCCAGTTGCGCAGGCGTCGTCGGGTTGTAGGTCTTGTCGCGGTCGCGGCTCTGCGCGCGCGTCCAGTGTACGGTGGCGAGCTTGATCTCCATCGCCACGACGTTCCCCGCCGCAGTCTCGGCGTCCGGCCAGCCGGCGAGGGTCAGCATCTGAGCCACGTACTGGCGATATCGCGCGACCTGCGGGGCGAACTTGGCATCTAGGTAGAGATCACGATCGCCGAGGCCCAATCCGGACTGGCGCAGGTAGAGCGCGTATACGTCTGGCTGCTTGGCGTCGTCGTTGACGCCCGGCGCGAAGAAGCTTGCGCCGAAGCCGCCGAGCGAGCGACCCATGAACCGCGCGATGTCGTCCTTGGACGTGGCGGCTTTCAGCGGCGCTAGTCGCTGGACCAACGGCGCGGCATCCAGCGTCTCCGCAGTCCCGGTGTCCATGAAACCTGCGTAGAGGATTGCCGCCTTCATTCGATCGGGATGGACCGTGTCGGAGGCGCTGTAGCCGCCGATCAGGCTGCGCAACCGTTGTTCGGAGATGTCGCGTAAAACGGCGAAGGCGCCGTACGACGAGCGATCCGGCGGAATCCGTGTTCGGTCCACCCAGGCGCCGTTGACGAAGCGGAACCAGTCGTCACCCGGCTTCACGCTGCGATCCATCCCGGTCATGTCGAAGCCCCAACTGCCGTAGCTGGTCGCGGCCGCGTCGTTCGTTGTCGACGCTGCCGTTGTCGATTGCGGGGTCTGGCCAGTGACCGAACTTGCGATCGCGGCTGCACCGAGCAGGGTAGCGAGCGGTATATGCTTCAATACCAACGATCTTCTCCGTTTAAGGTCACCGCACCTTACCTTTAAGATGCTCTGGCGCCAGCGAAAAAGACGCCGCGGCGTGAGCTCGACGGTCCTTGCGTTCGGGCACCTCAAAGACTGGCGGATGTCAGCGTGTTTTCTCGGCCGTGATCCACTTCAGCATTTCGGCCTCCATCACCGGCAGGGGTACGGAGCCCATGTTCAGCAGGGTTTCATGGAAGCGCCGCTGGTCGAAGCGATTGCCCAATCCCGCTTCCGCCTTCGCCCGCAACTCCCGCATTTTCATCTCGCCGAGCTTGTAGGCGAGCGCCTGGCCCGGCCAGCTGATGTAACGGTCGACCTCGATCTCGACGTCCAGCTTGGCGAGGGCAGTGTGTCCGGCAAGATAGTCGATCGCCTGTTGACGGCTCCATCCCATAGAATGGATACCGGTATCGATGACCAGGCGCGCGGCGCGCCACATCTCGAATGTCTCGCGGCCGAATTCCTCATAGGGTGTGCGGTACATGCCGAGCTTGGTGCCGAGCCATTCCGAATAGAGCCCCCAACCTTCGCCATAGCCCGAGAAGTACGTCTCCCGGCGAAAGGCGGGCCGGTCCGGAGCCTCCAGCGCCATCGCGGCTTGATGGCTGTGGCCAGGAACGCATTCGTGCAGCGTCAGCGCGACGATGTTGTAGAGCGGGCGCGACTTCAGGTCGTATGTGTTCATAAGGCACGCGCTGAGCCCGCCGCGACCCGACGTATAGACCGGCGCGATCGCGTCGGGCACCGGCTGGATGGTGAAGCGGTAGCGGGGCAGGGTGGTGAAGACGTCCTTCAGCCGTCCGTCCATCCGCTTTGCCACATAGGACGAGAAGCCGAGCAGCTCGTCGGGGGTGCGGGCGTAGAATTGCGGGTCGCTGCGCAGGAAGGCGAGGAAATCGGCGAAGCTGCCCTTGAAGCCGGTGGTGGCGATCGTCGCCTTCATGTCGGCGTCGATGCGCGCCACTTCCTTGAGGCCGATCTGGTGGATCGCCTCCGGTGTGAGTTCGAGGGTCGTGTATTCGCGGATCTGGCTTTTGTAGAACGCCTCGCCGTCTGGCAGTGCGGCTGCACTGACCGTCGCGCGGGTTCCGGGCAGGTAGGTGTCGCGGTAGAAGGCTAGAAGCTTCGCATAGGCCGGAGCGGCGGCGGTATCGACAGCAGCTAGTCCTTCGGCGAGCAAAACAGCCTGTTGGCTTGCCGGGATCGAAGCGGGCATCGCCTTGAACGGTTCGGCGAGCGGGTTGTCGGCACCCGGCCTGGTAAACGCGGCGATGGTCGCATCGCGTCCGGCGAGCGACATGCGCGGGGGCGTGAAGCCGCGCTTCAGTCCGGCCCGCATGTTGGCGATGTTCTGGTCGAACCAGCGCGGCACGTCCTTCAGTCGTCCTATGTAGCGGCGATAGTCGTCGGCAGTCTCGAGCGGGGAATAGGGCTTCACCCCGCCCCAAAAGTAGGAGTCGCTGTTGAGCGGCGCCTCGTAGGTGCGGAAGTCGATGTTCGCGACCTCGGCGCGGAGCGACTCCTTGAGGACCGCGGCGTTGAGTTGCTCCTCGGACGAAAGTTGCGTCGCAGGAATGCGCGCGATGCGATCGAGTACAGTGTTCCAGTACGTGCGTCGGCGCGCCCAATCTGCGGGGGCTACGGCGGGGAAATGATCGTCGGGCTTGCTGCGCAGGCCGTCCGCGATCTGAGCGAATTCCTTCTGCCGCCACGCCCATTCGGCTTCGTAGATCGCCTTTAGCTGCGCGTCTGCAGGGGCGGGTTGCGCCAACGCCGTCGCAGGTGCGAGTGCGAGCAACGCCGTCGCTACCATGTATCCGAACCGCATCTCGTCTCCCGTTCCTGCCCGTAACGAGATTCCTACCTGCGCGGGCTGGTAAGGGAAAGGCTGACGACCGTTGCATCGACCAACCGAAGCGCAGGACGAATTGACCTCATAATTACGGGCCCGTAGCGAGCCTTCCCGGATTCGATATATTTATGGAACGAGCACCGGGGCACCTAGAACGGTGCCACCATCGCTTGGTAGTGCCGCAACCCAGCAAGTTGCGGCACTACCCGGTCATGCCGGTTGACCGTTTCCGCCAGTCGAACCGAAGATCTGGCCTGTCGAATAGCTCAGGGACGGATCGGCCGCGGCGACGTACAGCGCTGCGATTTCGGCGGGCTGGCCAGCGCGCGCCATCGGGGAGTCTCCGCCGAAGCTCCGCAGCTTTTCAGGCGTAGCTCCACCGCTGACCTGTAGCGGCGTCCAGAACGGACCCGGCGCGACTGCATTGACGCGGATGCCGCGGCTGGCCAGTTGCTTGGCCATGCTCTTGGTGAAATTCAGTACCGCGGCACGTGTCAGCGCATAGTCGACGATGTCGGGCGATGGATTGCCCGCCTGTTCGGAGGACGTGTTGACGATCACCGCGCCTGAACTCATGCGTTCGAGTGCTGCCTTGGTCAGCCAGAACGGCGCATAGACGTTGGTTTTTATCGTGTCGTCGAAATCCTGACTCGAGATAGCGGCGATACCGGGACGCGTCTGCTGACGTGCTGCATTGTTCACCAGGATATCGAGCCCGCCAAGCTGCTCGCTCGCTTGCTGCACCAGCCGGCGGCAGAAGCGCTCGTCACGCAGGTCGCCGGGAATCGCGACCGCCTTGCGACCCTCGGCCCGGATCAGGGCGACGACTTCGCGAGCGTCGGGCTCCTCGGCGGGCAGATAGTTGATCGCGACATCCGCGCCCTCCCGCGCATACGCGATGGCCGCAGCGCGACCGATACCACTGTCTCCACCGGTTATCAGCGCTTTCTTGCCCGCAAGCTTACCCGAACCCTTGTAGCTTTTCTCGCCATGGTCCGGTCGCGGTGTCATCTTCGACGCAAGTCCCGGCCAAGGTTGGCGCTGTACGGGGTAGGGGGGCTTAGGATAGGTTGCGGCGGCAGGTGTCGTCGCGGCGTTACCACCAGCGCTTTGCGTCGCGGCGTTCGCAGACGTCGCAGCAATGGCGCCAGCGGTAATCGCTGCGCCCGTAACGAATGTACGGCGTGTTGTATCGGTCATTGTCATGGCTCCCGGAGTGATCAAAGCTCCAAGCGCTAAACAATTGCTTCTGTTCCGAAAATCGCTCGCTCGGCCCCCGCGATCTTCGGAAGCTGCTAAAGGACGCTACACCGGCGTCATCGGATTGCCGCTGCGCTGACTGCTCGATGCCACGACGAGGCGCGGTCACCGACCCGGATATCGCCCCGGCGGACATCAACGCGGTCATCGCCTGGCTGGTTCGAGCGGACCTTCAGTGTGGCCAGACGGGTCGTCGAGACAAATGAATGAAACTACAAATCTCCGCGATCAACTCCTGCTGTTCTAGGCAGAACGCTTTGACCTGCGAGTGCCGATTTTGACCAGGATCACGCCTAACCCTGGCTGGTCCAGGACAGCCGGCGCAACCTGGAAAACTCGCTAAGGCCTTGCGCGCGATCATGAATGCCGCAAGGTCTGACAGGAAGTGGCGGTCATCGCTTTCTTCTAACCCCCTCTCCCCGACGGCAAGAGGGGGCAGTAAGTTACGCCGCCATCGTGCAAGTCAGTCGAACGGCGATTTATCGTCAAGCTCAAGGAAACCGCCATGGCCCCATCGTCACGTATCGCCATTATCGGCGCCGGTAATGTCGGGGCTGCAGCGGCCTACGCGTTGATGCTGCGTGGGCTGGTTGCCGAAATCGTCCTGATCGATGCGGATGCCGACCGTGCGGCTGCCGAAGCGACCGACATTGCCGACGCCAACGCGATTGCGCGTCCGACCCGGATCTGGGGTGGCGACTATGCGGATGTGCGCGATGCGACCATTCTCGTCATCACTGCAGGTGCGGCCACGAAGGACGGGGAGCCGCGCACGGCGATTGCCGGCAAGAGCGCGGCGATCGTGCGCGATTGCGTCGGCCAAGCGATGGCGGCGGGTTTCGACGGCATCCTCGTCGTAGCCTCGAACCCAGCCGACGCGATGACGCAGGTCGCTCAGGTCGCCAGCGGCCTGCCGTCGGCGCGAGTGATCGGCACCGGCACGCTGCTCGACAGCAACCGCTTTCGCAAGCGTATCGCCGACCGGCTCGGGATCGCCCCCGGCGCGGTGGAGGCCTTGGTACTGGGCGAACATGGCGATAGCGAGGTCATGGCTTACTCGACGGTCCGGATAGGCGGCATGGCCCTGGACGCCTATCTCGACGGCCGAGGCTTCGACCGCGCTGCGATCGCGCATGATGTGATGCGCGCAGGCTACACGATCGCCGATGGAAAGGGGTACACCTCGTTTGGCGTCGCCACTGCGATCGTCCGTATTTGTGAGGCGATACACCGCGACGAGCGCATAGTGTTACCCGTGTCGACGCTCGTGGAAGGGCAGTACGGGATCGACGATCTGTACCTCAGCCTGCCCTGCCTCATTGGCGCGGGTGGCGTGCTTCGCATCCTGACGCCCGACCTCCACGATGACGAACTTGCCGCGCTGCACGCTTCGGCCGGCGCGCTTCGCGAAACGCTGAAGAACACCGGCTGAGTGGATGGCGATGTTGGAGTTCGTTAAAGCTTGGACTTTCCGATCATCCGCCGGGTTCGGAGATCTTCTCGATGTCCTCGTTCGATAATCCCGAACTTTCGTCCCGCAGGAACTGCAACAACTCGTCGACCTCTGTGGAATCGAACTGGATATCCATGGAATCCATCTGGATACGCACGGCAGTCCGCTCTTCTTCAGGGAATTCGGCGATTAAGTCAGCGCATTCGGACAGCGTCCCCCGTCCCAGGATCCCGGCGTCCTTGGCATCGTTACCGTCGGCATAAATGGTAGCCGGTTCGCTCAGCGGATAAGTCGTCATGGATTTCCCTTTGTTGCCAAAAGCCACAACGTGCGATTGCAGATAGTAGACGCGCGTATTTTTCCAGGGCGTTGAATTTCAGCGATCCGCGATCAGTCGGGCGCAGAACCCGTTTCGGAATTGAAGCGCGGGTTCGCGAAATCGATCGGCGAGGGGTGGACCTCCGCAGGCGCATTGGCGCTCTCCGTCCACGCACGGCAGAGCATGTCGCGAAGCATCGCCGCGCCTGCCGTGGTCTGCGTGTAGATGAGCGCGCGCACGTCCTTGTCCGCAAAATCAGCGAAGCCGTTGCGCTTTTCCAGGGAATAGACGCGCTCCATCTTGTCGCCGGCGTCGTTCAGAAAGGCGAGGACCGCGTCGAACATGTCGCCTTCGCGGTGGCCGGGCGCGCCGATCCGCGGCGCAATGTCGGATGCAGTCAGTTTCATGCCGTCGACGAAGCCGCTTTCGAACCGGCCGTGGATCGATCGATCGGTGGTGTAGCCCTTGGGATTGGGCCCGCGCCAGCCATCGCTGTTGACCGAATCGTGCAGCGGCTGCGCGCCGTCGCCGATATAGTGGCCCAGGCGGATGACGTCGAAGGCGCAATGCTGCTCGGCGAATGCGGGGTTCTTGCCCGTCGCCTGCGCAGCGCGGACATCGCGCATGCAGACGACGATGCGGTCATAGGCTTCGATCGCTGCGTAAGGCAGCGTGCCGGTCCAGCGCACGTTCGTACGCGCCGCGGTCGCCGGATCACTGCGCTTGATCTTCTCGTGCCGTTTGAAGACCGCGATGACGAATTCGTAGCGCGATCGGGGGATCGGTTTCAGGAACGTGAACTGCTCGCGGAACCAGCCATGGTTCGGATCCTCCTCGATCTTCGAGAAGTTTTCCGACGAACCGCGCCACGCGTCCGGCAGCGATGCCGATCCAGCGATATAGTCGACATGACGCCGCAGGAAGACAGGGCCGTCGTCGGGGATCGCCTCGATCGCCGCGCGGTCGACCACCGCATGCGCGGTGCCGCCCCATGCCAGCGCCGAGGATGGCATCCAGGATACGGCAAAAGCGGTGATCGTGGCTAGCAGGGCAGGGCGCATCACAGGCTCCAGACGGGATCAGGGATCGAGGGGATCGCGCGGATCAACGCGCAACGACAGTGGCGAAGGCCGGAACTCGACCTCGGTCGGGGACACTCGCCTCCCGATCTGCCCGGGAGCATAACCCAACTCGGTCAGGTTGCGCTGTACGAATGCGGCGCTGGCGATCGCCTCGCTTTGCCCTGGATTGCAGACGATCAGCGTGTCGCGGTCGAGGGGCGCGCCCAGCGTGGCAAGAAAGCGGGTCGCGTTGCGCAGGTTGGTCGTGGTGTGCCGTGCATAGGGTTCGATGACGATCGCGTCAGCCGGCACGCCGTAGCGTTCGATCAGCGCGGCGCGCATCTGCTCCGCTTCGGTAAACCGGGTGGCGCGGGGATGCGCGCGTCCGCCGGTTACGATGATCAGCGCGATGTCGCCGCGCGCGAAGCGATCCGCGGCGAGGCGGACATGGTATTTGCCGAAGGGGCTTAGCGCAGTGTCGGGGGTCTCGGGGCCGACGCCGGTGACGATCATCGCGCTGTAGCGCCATCGCTTCCAGTCGAGCGACCGCGCGCGCTTCATCGCGGCGGCGTTCAGGCCTCCGGACAGCGGATCGAAGCCGATCGCATCGGTTCGGTCGCTGACGTCGAGCAAGGCCAGTGCGAAGTCCATGCTTGGGTCGAGCGCCTGCACGGACTGCGCGCGAGGCGTGCGGGACAGCCAGTCGGCCGCTTGCAATCGTGCGCGTGTCTCCAGCGGATCGATCGGTCCCGGGCCGTCGATCTGCGGGTACCGCGGCACCTGACTGAGACCGAAGGTGCGGAGGATGACGTTGATCCCCTCGATCTCGCGCCTGGCCTGCGCCGCAGCGCCGTCGTCGGCGGTCGAGATGCCCTGCGGCGTTGCCTCGGCGAGGATAGATGTCTCGGACGGTGTCCAGACCAGCGCCTGCGCGATGCAGGTCACATCCTCGGCGCAGGCGGTCCGCCGCCCGGCGCGCGCTGCCAGCATGGTAGCGACGCCCGGTTTCGCTTTCACTCGGTCGAGGGCTGCCGGATCTCCCCCGATCGTATCGAACAGCGGGAACAGGCGGCGCGACAACGCAGCGATGACGCGGTCGCCGACCGGCTTGGCCATTGCCTGCGCGACGACCGGCTCGGCGCTGGCAGGCATGCTCGCAAAGCCGACGGTCGCCGCGGCAAGGGCCAAGCGATATTTCACCAGGATTTGCCCACCACCAGACGGACGTTGCGACCGAAGATCGGACGGCCGTAGATCGCTTCGGAACTGCCCTGGCCGCTCAGCTGGTCGGTACGCGTATTGCCTTCGGTCAGGCCGTGCGCGTTGAACAGATTGTCGCCGACGACCTGCACCTGCCACGTGCCATGCCGCAGCGTCACGCCGGCGCCGGTCGTGCCGTACGCCGGTAGCGCAGTGTTGTTGTAGAGGTCGACGAAGCGCTTCCCCATATACGTGTAGCGACCATAGACCGAGACGGCATTGTCGCCGATATCGAAGTCAAAGCTCGGGCGGATGTTACCGTAGACCTTGGGCTGGCGAACGATCTGCTTGCCCTCGGCCTGGACCGGATCGGCACCGGTCGAGCTCTGGAAGTTCTTGTATTTGGGATCGCTGATCGTCAGCGCGCCGTTGAGCGAGAACCAGGAGGTCAACGCCAGCGACCCGTCGAACTCGATACCCTTGACCTGCGCTTCGCCGATAAACGGGATGTTGACGTCGTTGCGCCCCGTGCTCGGGTCGAACGCCAGGAACGAGGCATTGAGCGGGTCGAAATTGGTATAGAAGCCCGTGACGTACAGGTACGAACGGCCTGCTGCTAGCTTCAGCCCGGCCTCGTACTGATCCGCGATC
Source organism: Sphingomonas faeni (assembly GCF_030817315.1). Taxonomy (NCBI): domain Bacteria; kingdom Pseudomonadati; phylum Pseudomonadota; class Alphaproteobacteria; order Sphingomonadales; family Sphingomonadaceae; genus Sphingomonas; species Sphingomonas faeni. The sequence goes on from NZ_JAUSZF010000001.1 coordinate 948,225, forward strand.
GTGGTCAGGATGGTCGGGTTGATGCTCATCACCGTCTGCACACTTGGTGGCGTCTCGAGATGCGAGGCACGACCGTAGATGCCGATATGCCGGTTGAAGTCGTAGTTGGCCCCCGCGGTCCAGTTGGTGACGTGCGGCTTGCCCGTCTGGTTGATGGTGTTGCCGGTGAAGGCGCGCGTGGTGTCGTCGGCCAGCGTCCTCGGGTCGCCGAGATTGGCTTGGCCCGTCAGCAAGGCAAAGCCCTTGTAACTGTAGCGCTCGTGGCGGATGCCCGCGTCGAACCGAAGGCCCGGCAGGATTTCCCACGTGTCGTTGGCGAACACCGCGATCATCTTCGCATCGGAATTGCCGCCGGTCAGCGTCGCGGCATAGTTCAGCACGCCGTTGTCGGTGACACTACCGATCCGCGTTCCGGCGGCGTTATACGCGATCAAATCGAGCGTCCGGGGCTTGCCCGCAACCTCGATCAGGTAATTCTGGTAGATCGTCCGGCTGTCTTCGCCGTAGAGGCTGCCATAGACGCCGAGCTTCAGATCGTGGCTGCCGAAGCCCGTCTCGAACTTCTTGGCGACCGACAGATTGACCTGGTTCGAATAGAATTTCGACTGGACGTCGCGGTACTGGCCCTGCACGACTAGGCCGGAAGCGGCGTAGGGGTCGTAGACGGTGTTGGTGCCGGCGAGCACATAGCCGAACGACGCGACCGGACCGAACGCGGTAGTCGCGCGGGCGCGATAGCCACTCGCAAAGGCGTTCGGATCGACCGGGTTGGTGGTCGAATAGAAAGCGTTGAAATCGAGCTTGCCCATCGTGAAGCCGGCCTTGGCGGAGACCAGCCAGCCGTCGAAATCGGCATCATATTGCGTGCCGATGTTGATCATCCGCATGTGGCGACCGTCGGCAAGGTCGCTCGCCTGGTTCTGGACTACGCCTGCTCCGTCGCGGTAGCGCAGGTTGACGTTGCGCAGCGCCGGCGAGTTCATCGTGCCCGAGAAATAATCGATGTAGCGATCGAGCGAGACGGCCGGATTGCGCGGGTCTGCTGTCGGGATCGGCAAATAGAACACGTTGTGATCGTTGACGTAGTTGACGCTGAGCCGGAGCGAGCCGTTGTCGAGGTCATGCTTGACGTTGGCGCGGAACTGCCCGCCCTTGTCGTTGGGGAAGCCGTTGTCGCGGTAACCGTCGTGATAGCGCACGAAGCCACCGACTGCGTAATAGGTCTTCCCGCCGAGGGGACCGGACTGGACGATGTCTGCGCGATAAAGGCCGGTGTCGCCGATCGTCACCTGCGCCTTGCCGCGCACGTCGTCACGTCCCGTAACCTCGATCGCGTTGATGATCGCGCCCGAATAGCTGGCATAGACGGGGGCGGGGCCGCCGCGGACGACTTCGACCCGCTCGGTCATAAGGTCGGGCTTCAGGATCGCGTCGCCGCGGAAGAACACGCCGTCATTCTCATGGAACAGCGGCAGGCCATCCTGCTGGAAACTGACGAAGCCTCCGTCGTTCGGCAGGCCGCGGATACGGTAGATGTTCTGGACTTCGCCGCCGGTGATCTCGGTCTGGAAGCCGGGGAGCTGGCCGATCAGGTCGGCGAAGTTGACCGGGGCGATCTTCTCGATGTCGGCCTGCGACACGACGTTGATCGCATAGGACGCGTCGAAGCGGCGCTGCGCGCGCGTCGAACCCGTGACGATGATGTCGCCTTTGGCGTCGTCGGGACCCGCGGCCGAACCATTGGCCTCCCTCGGATCGACTTCGGATGACGCGACAGGATCGGCGGTCTGAGCATACGCAGGCGCAGCGATTGCCGCGCTCATTGCGACGAGAGCAGCACCGCTTGCGAGAATGGATTTGAACATGGACCCCCCACAGGACTCTAACTTGGCAGAATGGCAATCCGGCTCCGTTGGAGGGCAAATGTGACAGCTTGAATTACAAAACCAAAAAAATACCAATTCTTTTGTGTTCTCGCATCGACGTGCGGTTGGGCAAACTTGCTGTCACGTGGTCTGTTCATCGGCTCCTATCCGCTAGCTATCCCCCCGCTACTAACGTGTGCTACGCGGCATCTCGCACGACCGTGGTCGTGTAATTGCTGTCACTAGATGCGGCGGCGAACCGGCAGCCCGCTGCACGTCAGCCGTGACACGAACTTCCACATAGACGGCTACTAAATCGCAATCTTACAACTGCTTAGCGGGGCGCGCCTGTCGGACTGACGCGTGACTACCCTGCGATTCCGTCTATCGGGTCCCGGACGCGGCTTTAGCCGGTGCCGCAAAGTAGCGATCCAGGAACTGTTGGTGCGTCGGCATGCCCGCGACAGTGTTCGTGATCGTGCTGCGGATGTTGGTCAACACGCTGGCCAGCTGCGGGCCACTCATGATGCTGCCGAGGCGGTGGTGATCGCGTGGCATGAGACGCTGGCCGAGCATCACCTGCACCCAGCTGGCAACACGGAACAAGTCCTCGCCGCCCTGATACGCCTGCGCGCCTTCGACGAACAACGCGATACGCTCGACCAGGGTGTCGGGGATGGGCATGTCTCGGCGCGCCGCCCAGAACGGCTCGGGACGTTCGTTGAGGTGATAATGAAGGATGATGAAGTCGCGCACCCGCTCCAGTTCCGCCTGCGCCTGATCGTTGAACCGGCTGACCACTGACGGCGCGATGCCGCCGAACGGAAAGGTCTGCATCAGCCGCGTGACGCCGGTCATGACGAGATGGATGCTGGTTGATTCGAGCGGCTCCACGAACCCGCTGGCGAGGCTGAGCGCGACGCAATTGCCCATCCACACCTGCCGCCGGCGACCGGTGCGAAAGCGGATCAACCTTGGCTCGGTGAGCGGCTCGCCGCCGATCGACCCGAGCAGTCGGGAATGCGCCTCGTCGTCGGATAGATGCTCGTTGGCATAAACCAGCCCGTTGCCGACGCGGTGCTGCAGCGGAATGCGCCAGCGCCATCCCGCGTCATGCGCGATCGCGCGCGTATACGGATGCGCCGGACCGGTCGAAGCAGTCTGCACGGCCAAGGCGCTGTTGGTCGGCAGCCACTGCGACCAGTCCTCATAACCGGCGGCATAGGTGCCCTCGATCAACAGTCCGCGAAAACCGGTGCAATCGATGAACAGGTCGCCTTCGACGCACTCGCCGGAGTCGAGGACGAGGGAGCGGATGAAGCCGGTTTCGCCGTCGCGGTCGACGCTGGCGATCCGTCCCTCGATCCGTTTAAGCCCGTTCGCCTCGCTGCGCGCGCGCAGGAACCGGGCGTAAAGGCCGGCATCGAGGTGATAGGCATAGTTGATCGTGCCCTCGGAAGGGATCGCGAACCGCTCTTCCTTGGCCGCCTGAAGCTCCAGGCAATAGTCGCCGATCTCGCTCGTATCGCCGGCGGCTTTGGCGGCGAGCCAGAAATGGTGGAAGTCGCCCATCCAGGTCGACTTGCCGATGTCGCCGAACGAATGGATGTAGCGATCGCCGTCGCGTGCCCAGTTTTCGAACGAAATGCCCAGCTTGAACGTCGCTTGCGTCGCGCGCATGAACTCGCGCTCGTCCAGTCCCAGGATCGCGTGGAAGGACCGCATCGTTGGGATCGTCGCTTCGCCGACGCCGATAGTGCCGATCTCCTCGGACTCGACCAGCGTGATGTCGAGCAGTTGTCCCAATTGCCGCGACAGGGCGGCGGCGGTGAGCCAGCCTGCGGTGCCACCGCCGGCGATAACCACTTTCTTGACGCGCTGCTCGACCATGATCGGTTCCTATCGGTTGATGCGCTGGAGGATTTTGGCGCGCAACCGGCGCGCCGACATCGCGTCCAATGGCGCGAGTTCGCCACGTGCGTGCTCGGGCAGGTGCGCACCAGCCTGCTCCGCTGGGCCGAAGATGTAATAGTCGAACATCGCGCGCCACGCCTGCTTCTCGTGCTCGGGCCGGTCACGCAGCGACAAAACGCCGTGGAGCAGCGTGTTCATCGGTGTATCCACGAACCGCGGCACCGCGTTCCACCAATAGTTGATCATCACGTTGAAGGCGTCCAGCGCCTCGACATTGTGCCACCACAGGGCAGGGTAGAGCAGCACGTCACCGGGTTCGAGCTCGGCAACCTCTGCGTGCGCCAAGGCCTCGGCATAGCGCGGGTAACGGTCGAGATCGGGTGCGCCGAGGTTGACCATGCTCACCACTTGCCCGCCAGGCGTTGGCTCCAGCGGCCCGGGGTAGAGATTGGCGACCTGTTCGGGCGGGAAAAGCGTGAAGCGCCGCCGGCCGACCATGCAGCACGCCAAGTTGTTCGACATGTCGTAATGCGTCGAGGCGACGGTGCGATTGCCGATCCAGATACTGACCAGCGGCGGGTTCTCTACGAGTTGCGCATCGCCGAACGGCAACGCCGCCTGCGCACGAAGGCCAGGCAGATACAGATCGATGTCGGTCGAGCCGATATAGATGGCGGGCGCATCCGAATCGTCGAGGCTGGCGAGTAGCTGATCGAGATAGCCGGAAAGCGAACCGCTCTCCCGCTTGAAGTTTAGCCCAGTGCAATCGTCCGAATAGCCGAAGCGGCCACTGATCGTCGGATCGCCCAGATACGCCGTGACCGGACGACCGCCATCGAACTGCTTGAGCCACGTCATTGCCGACTCCGCGCCTTCCAGCCCGGCAGCGACCAGCGGCAGGTCGCGCGCGATCCCGCGTAGAATCACCGGGCGGCCGTCGGCGATCAGATCCGCCACGGGCACGCTGGCGGCGCTCGCCCCTTCGATTACACGCGTGCGGCGCGTAATTTCCCGGCACCGTGTTCAACCGACCTGGCTCAACAGCGTTTGCTTGCGGGCGATCAACTGCTGGACATTGCCGAGCGATGCTGCGGCGAGGATAGCAAGACGTAGCACGCCCGATTTATGCAGCCGTTCTAGCGGTTCCCCCGTCAGGGCGGCGAGTTGCTCGATGTCCACGACCAGTACGTCGGGTACGGTATAGCGACGCTCTTCGCTGACATCGACGGTGAGTGTTACCGGCGTGAGAAGCGCAGCCTCATCGAGCGCCGCATAGGCTGCCGGCGCGGTTTCGATCCCCTCGTACAGCAGGCGCAGCACGCCGGTAATATGGTCGAGGTACGGCGTATTACCGCCATGTTCGAGGAATAATGGTAGGCCCGCAGTATCACCCACCCGTGTGTCGTCGAAATCGACATGCAGCATAGGCTCGCCAATTTCGTGATCGGCAGCTCGGGCCATCCCGATCGAGAAGGGGCCACGTTGGTGACTGGCCGGCACATAGCGGCTCGTCCAATAGTCGTCGGAGAGAAATAGGTTCTCGTCGCGGTCCAGTCCTAAAAGTGCATAGGCTTGTAGGCCGTTTTCGCGGTGGCGAAATATAATGGCAAATTCGCGTTGGATGTCCTCAAACTCGGCGGGGAAGATCAGCGCCTGGTTGGCGGCGTCACCGAATGCGGCGCCGGCGCGCGGGCTGACGCGCAAATCGGCGTGGTCGACATTATTGATCTGTACGGGGTTCATCCGCTCCGGTCCGGTCCTGGTGTTGCAGCAGGTCTATCAGCGCGATGGCGGCCGACAAAAGAAAAAGGAAAGGCCGCCGCACGGCATGGCGGCGGCCCTTCAAGTGGTGGTGAAGGGGTGAACCAAGATCCACCCACCCCCTTCCGCCTTCATCAGAAGCGGTAGCGCGCGCCGAGATAGAAGCGTGGCTTGAGCTCCTGGACGTAGACCAGGTTTGTCTCGGTCCGCGCATATTGACGGAACGGTTCGCTGGTCAAATTCACCGCCTCGAGCGACACCGAGAAGGCGGGCGTGACGTCGTAGCTTATGCTGCCGTCCAGCGTACCGAACGCCGCCGTGAACAGCGGATTGCGGTTGTCGCCCTGGTTGGTCGCGGCAAGATACTTGTCACGCCAGTTGTACGAGACGCGTGCCGAGATACCGTTCTTGTCGTAGATCGCCGTCAGGTTGGCGCTGTCGCCAAGCCCGGTAAGCGCGAAGATGTTGACGTTCGGATCGGCATACGGATCGACATTCACGTCGCCGCTGACCTTCGTGTACGAAACCGCGAAGCCGAAGCCGGTCTGACCGAAGAAGTTGGTCCAGGCGACTTCGAAGCCGTGGATGTTCGCCTCGCGGTTGTTGATCGGCTCGCTGATCGCGAAGTTGACGAGCGGATCGGCAGCATCGCCAACGAGGTTAACCGCGAGGGCAAGGTCGGTGTAGAACGTACCGCGGAACGTACCCGTCGTGGCATCGAAGCCATTCTGGAAGGCTGCCGTCGCTGCCGCCCGATTGCCGCCACTCTGCTGCAACAGCGCGGTGTAGGCGAACAGGTTTTCGTCAGTCGTGGCGATATTGTTCGTCCGGAGATAATCCAGCGCAGTGCCGGACCGCGACCCCGCCGCGCCCGAACCCGGATCGCGCAACCCGAACAGGTTGCCGTTGCTGACCTGGTTGCCGACGAAGTTGCGCACGTTCTTGTTGAAGAAGCCAGCCGAGACGAAGCTCGTCGGCTTGTAGTACCACTCGACCGACACATCGAAATTGTCCGAAACCAGCGGCAACAGCCCCGGGTTCTGCCGGTTTGCGGGAGCCGATCCAGATCCAAGCGCGGTTGGGCGGGTCGGCGCGTTGGCCGTCACGGACGCGAACAGGCTGCCATAATCGGCACGGGCCAGAGTCCGGCTGAACGAGGTACGTGCTACGACATTGTCGACCACCTCGATGTTGAAGTCGAGCGATGGCAGCAGGTTGTCATACTTCGACTTGACGCTGACTGCGCCACCGGCCGCGCCGCCGAGGATCGCAAAGTCGTTGTCCGACTGCCACTCCAGCGCCGACGGGATCGTCTGGAGCGCAAGCGAATTGACCCGGGTCTGCTCGTAGCGGGCACCGATCAGGGCATTCGCGCTGCGTCCGCCGATGTCGCCGTGCCAGGCCATCTGACCATAGATCGCCCAGGTCTTCTCGCCGACCCTGTTGTCCGACGAGCCCTGCACAATGCGGCCGCGCCCAGGCACGTTCTGGTAATATGGCGAGAAGATATCGAGCAGGTCGACCGCATCCGCGCGGAAGGCAACCAACGCCGACCCGGTCGAGTTCGGATTATACTTATCGAACTTGCACGTCATGCAATAGGTACTGACGAGGTCGCCCGCGAGCCGTTCGACGATGCCGGTGTCCGTGATGCCCCAGTCACCCAGAAGCTGCTGCGTGTTGGAACTCGTCGAGTGGATCTGAGCGTCCACAAAGTTGCCGCCGACCACGAAACGGCTCTGGTTGCCCAGATCCCAGCCCAATTCAGCGTTGTACTGGTTGACCTTCGACTCCTGCTTGGAGAAAATCTCGCGCGCGATCTGTGTGCCGAGATCGCCGACGTCGAGCAGATTGTTGCAATTACCGCCGCGGCCACCGTTGGTCGCGTTGCAATCGTTGAGCGTTTCCGACTGCTGCGGGAAGCCGTTGGAGAAATCGACCTTGTGGGTCGCACGCACCGGTGCGCCGATCGAGATCGTCGTTGCCGAGGTTCCGTTCGCATTGTCCGGATCGGTGGTCGACTTGGAGTGGTTCGCGTCGAGCTTCAGTGACAGCGCGTCGGTGAAGTTCCACTTCAGATTGCCGCCGACCGAATAGAGCTCGGTTTTGGTGGCGAACCGCTGCTGCTCGTAACCCTTGTCCGCCTGCTTGGCCTCGGCAAGGATGATGGCGGACTGCATCTGCTTGTTGTCGTCGAACGTGATGTCGCTGAACGGCCGCTGGAACCAGTTGGTCTGCTCGCTGCGCTCGTCGCTCAGCTTGTTGCGGGCGTACAGGCCGTCGACGGTGATCTCCAGCCGGTCCGTTGGCTTGAACTGGATGTTCGCCTGGCCGTTAAGGCGCTCGCGACGGTTTTCGGAGAACTGGTAGCGGCTGTCGTTCGGGATCTGAACATACGGCGTAGTCGGACGGTTCGTGATGTTCGTCGTCGGGCTGATGTACGTCGTGGTATTCAGGAAACTGTCCAGCGTAACGATGTTCCAATAGTTCGGATTGGACTGGACCGATGCCGATTCACGAAGCTGATAGCTGCCGAACAGATTGATGCCGAAGGTTTCGGAAGGGTTTTTCCAGTTGATCAGGCCGGAAAGCTCAGGGGTGACCTTCTTGAGGTTGGCCTCTGCCTTCTCGACCGAGCTGTCGTAAAGCGCCTTTGCGCCGATCGAACCGGAGAACCCGTCCTCGCGGGCGTCCAGCGGCCGGCGGGTGACGACGTTGATCGCCGCGCCGATGCCGCCCGACGGGATGTTGGAACGGCCGGTCTTGTAGACCTCCAGCGTGGCGACGCCTTCGGACGCCAGATTCTGGAAGTCGAACGAGCGGCCGGTACCTACCGCGAAAGCGTTGCCGGTGCTGGTATCGATGCTGGTCGACGCGAGCTGGCGACCGTTCAGCGTTACGAGGTTGAAGCCGCCGCTGAAACCGCGGACCGCGACCTGCGAGCCTTCGCCGTTGGCGCGGGTGATCGACACGCCGGTGATCCGCTGTAGCGACTCCGCGAGGTTGGTGTCGGGGAACTTGCCGATATCTTCGGCCGAGATGGCGTCGACGACGCCTGCGGAATTACGCTTGATGTCGATCGCGCGGCCAAGGCTGGCGCGGATGCCGGTAACGACGATTTCGTCGGTCGGACCGTCTGGGCTACCTGGGCCAGCACTGAGGCTGTCGGCGACTGGAGCCGTGCCGGGTGCCGTCTGCTGTACGGTGGTGGTCTGAGTGCCTGTGACAGCCGGAGTAGTGGCCGTCTGCGCGGTGGCCGTCGTCGCAAAGCATGCCACTACGGCGATAGTCGAAACCGAATACGCGAGCGCGCGCGGAAATTTCATCATTAATCCTCCCCTATTCCCGGCCGCCCTGATCAGGCCGGAGTGCACACGGTCGTTGCCGCATATGATAGGGCTACCATTTGCCGAGCTAGTGTCAACAACAGTAACGCGTGCCTGTGCGGTGGGTTAACTTCTGTCCGAGCGAGACACCGTATGAGATGACGAGAACGGCTTGTCTTGCAGAGGCTTACACAGCGATCTTATCGCGAGGCGTCTTCTTATGCTCGGAGAAGCTCATGGCTGTCTTCGTAACAATGTTCCCAACGTGTGATAAATTCGGCACTATTATGACAGGATACCTGCCCCTCGTAGACGTCGGAAGTCATCGGTCTATTGCCGAGGGAATCGGGCGACGAGAACACCGATCATATCCGATCGTTTTCTTGAACCGGAGACTTTGCCGATGGCCCTACTGGTGAACAGGTACGCAGTGATTTCCGGTGGGCTGGCGAGATCGCCGCGTCGAACACGTCGGCCAAGCCCGTGGCTCGACCCTCTGCCAAAACGCCGCGTACGATAAGGTCAGGCCGTTCGGTTGCCCATCAGTTCGCCCAAGCGCACCTTACGTTCCGGCGCCCATTCTTCGTTGAACATGATGGTTCCGTGTCCGAACATCATCACGATCGTCGAGCCGAGCAGGAAACGGCCCATTTCCTCGCCCTTCTTCAACCGAACGTCCTGATCGGTGTAGGTCCATTCGGAGATCTTGCCGGTGCGCTTCGGGTTGACCACGCCGTGCCATACGGTCGCCATGCTCCCGACAATGGTTGCGCCGACGAGCACCATGACGAACGGGCCATGGTCCGCCGATTCAAAGACGCAAACCACCCGTTCGTTGCGCGCGAACAGGTTCGGCACGCCGCGCGCCGTCACCGGGTTCACCGAGAACAGCGTGCCGGGAACGTAGATCATGCGCGTGAGCTTGCCGTCGCAGGGCATGTGCAGGCGGTGGTAATCGCTTGGGGACAGATACAGGTTGGCGAAGCAGCCGTGGCGGAAGTGAGCGGCCAGCGTGGCGTCGCCGCCGACCAACTCCGTCGTGGTGAACCGATGTCCCTTCGCCTGCACCATGTGATGATCGTCGATCGCACCGAACTGGCTGATCGCGCCGTCGACCGGACAGACGAAATCACCGGTCGCGATCGGACGGGCGTCGGGTCTAAGGGGGCGGGTGAAGAAGTCGTTGAAGCTCTTGTAGCTGGCGATGTCCGCATTTGCGGCTTCGCTCATGTCGACGGCGTATCGACCGACGAACCAGCGGATCAGCCGGGTGGTCATCGCGCCACGCTCGGCGCTGGCGATCCGACCGGCAAAACGGGTCAGGCGCTGCTTGGGCAGCACGTGCTGGAGCAGGACTGTCAGGCGATCGGACATCAAAACCTCGAAACCATTTCTCTATGGTCATGAACCGGCGGGTCGCCTGTTGGAAGTCGGTTCAGTGACGCGGCATCGTGACGCACTTACGAGCAAACCGCCAGTACGACACGATTTTCGAGCATGATCGAGCGTCCGGCCAAGACTGGGCGGCCTCGTCTAGACCGTGAACGCTCGTCGAGAGACGCCGTCGCCGGGATGCGGCCTGCGTAGTTCCCGAGGGTCACGTCGCGGTCTGTCGGCCGGTAAACCTCTCCGACTGGATACCCTGGAGGACGAAGCTGCTCTTCGCTGCAGCCTGACAGGGATCGTGACGCTTTGGCGAGGATTAAACGATGGTGGGCGAGCAAGCTACGACACGAGGGCGCCATGCGGTGATCCTGTGCCATCCCGATCCGTCGAGCTTCAATCATGCGCTTGCCGGGGCCTATTGCAATGCCGTCCGTGCAGCGGGGCAGGAGGTCGTGCTGCGCGACCTGTATGCGATCGGGTTCGATCCCGTGCTGAAGGCGGCGGAGCGGCCAACCAACGTCGCTGCGGTATATGGGCCCGACGTCATCACCGAGGTGGATGCGATCGCAGGGTGCGACGTGTTCGTGTTGATCTACCCGATCTGGTTCGGGACGCCGCCGGCGATGCTCAAAGGCTATGTCGAACGCGTGTTCGGCGCGGGCGTGCAGCCCGAGGCGATGCAGGACCGCGCGCGGACCGACCTGCTCGGCGGCAAGCGGCTGGTGAGTTTCTCGACCTCCGCAGCCAGCAAGGTCTGGCTCGACGAGCAGGGCCAGGGGCAGGGGCTGAACAGCGTGTTCGACCAGTATCTGGTGCACGCGTTCGGGATGCGATCGCAGGAGCATCGTCGGTTCGCGCATATCGTGCCGGGGCTGAGCACGCGCTTTGCCGACCAGTATCTACGCGAGGTTGCGGTCCAGGCGCAGCGGACGTGTGCGCAGATCGCGTTCGGGGACGAGGCGCTGCTGGCGGACCCCGCTCTTGTCGCCCGGATGGGGAATTGAAGATGGCTGATACCGCAATGCTTGCGCCGACCAAGACGCACCCCTTGTCCCACGACATGCTGCGCCGGATGGACGCGTATTGGCGGGCGGCGAACTACCTGTCGGTCGGCCAGATCTACTTGCGCGACAACGCGTTGCTCGATCGGCCGCTGACGCTCGCGGACGTGAAGCCGCGGTTGCTCGGCCATTGGGGGACGACGCCGGGACTGAACTTCCTGTACGTCCATCTCAACCGGCTGATCGTCGAGCACGACCTCGACATGATCAACATCATCGGGCCGGGGCATGGCGGGCCGGGGCTGGTGGCCAACACGTATCTCGAGGGTTCGTACACCGAGCGCTATCCGGCGATCGAGCGGAGCCGGAGCGGCATGCACCGGCTGTTCCGGCAGTTCTCGTGGCCGGGGGGCATCCCCAGCCATGTAGCACCCGAGACGCCTGGTTCGATCCACGAGGGCGGCGAGCTCGGCTATTCGCTCGCGCACGCGTACGGCGCGGCGTTCGACAATCCCGACCTGATCGTCGCGTGCGTTGTCGGCGACGGCGAGGCGGAGACCGGCGCGCTGGCGGCGAGCTGGCATTCGAACAAGTTCCTCAATCCCGCGCGCGACGGTGCGGTGCTGCCGATCCTGCATCTCAACGGCTTCAAGATCGCCAACCCGACGATCCTCGCGCGGATCGACGGGCATGAACTCGACGCGTTGCTGCGCGGCTATGGGCATGAGCCCTATTATGTCGGCGGGAGCGATCCGGCGGCGGTCCACCAACAGCTGGCCGCGGCGCTCGACAAGGCGTTGGCGAAGATCCAGGCGATCCAGGCGGCGGCGCGGGTCGAGGGCGTGACGCCCGAGCGCCCGCGCTGGCCGATGATCGTGTTCCGCACGCCGAAGGGCTGGACCGGGCCGAAATTCGTCGACGGCAAGCCGGTCGAGGGCACGTGGCGCGCGCACCAGGTGCCGATCGCGGACTTCAAGGATCCCGAGCATCTGCGACAGCTCGAGACGTGGATGCGGAGTTATCGGCCCGAGGAGCTGTTCGACGCGAACGGCAAGTTTCTGGAGGAATACGCATCGCTCGCGCCGACCGGGCATCGGCGGATGGGCGCGAACCCGCATGCCAATGGCGGTGAGTTGATGGTGCCTTTGTCGCTGCCCGATTTCCGCAGCTTTGCGGTGCCGGTGGACGTGCCGGGCACGGTGAAGGCGGAAGCGACGCGGGTGCTCGGCCGCTATCTGCGCGACGTGATGAAACTCAACCTGGCGACGGTGAACTTCCGCCTGTTCGGCCCCGACGAGACCGCGTCGAACCGGCTCGCCGACGTGTACGATGTGTCGGGGAAGGTCTGGATGGCGGAGATCGAGGCGGTCGACGAGCATCTCAGCACCGACGGCCGGGTGATGGAGGTGCTGAGCGAGCATCTCTGCCAGGGCTGGCTGGAGGGGTATCTGCTGACCGGGCGGCATGGGCTGTTCTCGTGTTACGAAGCGTTCGTCCACATCGTGGATTCGATGGTCAACCAGCATGCCAAGTGGCTGAAGACGACCCGGACGATCCCGTGGCGGCGGCCGATCGCGTCGCTCAACTACCTGCTGACGTCGCATGTCTGGCGGCAGGATCACAACGGGCTGTCGCATCAGGATCCGGGGTTCATCGATCACGTCGCGAACAAGACCGCGGACGTGACGCGGATTTATCTGCCGCCCGATGCGAATTGCCTGTTGTCGGTGGGCGATCATTGCCTGCGCAGCCGGGGCTATGTGAACGTGATCGTCGCGGGGAAGCAGCCCGAATGGCAATGGCTCGGGATCGACGCGGCGGTGCGGCATTGCACCGCGGGCGCGGGAATCTGGGAATGGGCGGGCAACGATGCCGATCCCGACGTGGTGATGGCATGTGCGGGCGACGTGCCGACGCTGGAGACGCTGGCGGCGGTGACGCTGTTGCGGGAGTATCTGCCCGACATCCGTATCCGGGTGGTGAACGTTGTCGACCTGATGGTGTTGCAGCCGCGTTCCGAGCATTCGCACGGGCTGGACGAGCGCGAGTTCGATGCGCTGTTTACGCGCGACACGCCGGTGATCTTCGCGTTCCACGGCTATCCGGCGATGATCCACAAGCTAACGTATCGGCGGGCGAACCACGCCAACATCCATGTCCGCGGCTACAAGGAGATGGGGACGACGACGACGCCGTTCGACATGGTCGTGCTGAACGACCTCGACCGGTACCGGCTGGCGCTGGATGCGATCGAGCGGATCCCGCGGTTCAAGGACCGGGTGCCGCGCGAGACGGCGCGCTATTGGACGACGATGGAGCGGCACAAGCTGTACATCGCCGAGCAGGGCGACGATCTGCCGGAGGTGCGTGACTGGCAATGGTCGCGGTAAAGGGGGCCGCGGTAGTTCTGGCGCTCAATAGCGGATCGTCGTCGCTGAAATACGGTCTGTACGCAGTCGATGGCGATCCGGTCCTGCTGGTTGGTGGGACGATCGAAACGCCCGACGATGATGGCGACGATCATGGGCGCTTTTTCGACACGATCGAGACCGCGTTGCAGCGCTCTCCGGCTCCGACGGTGATCGGCCACCGGATCGTCCACGGTGGCCCGCATCGCAGCGCGCATTGTCGGATCGACGATGCGGTGATGGCGGATCTGGAAGCGGCGTGCGCGTTCGCGCCGCTGCATGGGCCGGCGTCATTGGCGCTGATCCGGGCGGCGGGGGCGCGCTATCCGGGCGTGCCGCAGGTCGCGTGCTTCGACACGGCGTTCCATGCGGGGATGCCGGACGTCGCGAGCACGCTGCCGATCCCCAGCGCATATCGGGCGGGCGGGGTGCGGCGCTATGGCTTCCACGGGCTGTCCTGCGAGTCGATCGTCCGGCAGCTCGCCGATGACAGGCCCACGCGGCTGGTGATCGCGCATCTGGGCAATGGCGCGAGCGTGACCGCGGTGTGCGATGGGGGCTCGATCGACACCAGCATGGGGTTGACGCCGTCGGGCGGCGTGATGATGGCGACGCGGACGGGCGATCTCGATCCGGGCGTGCTGTTGTATCTCCTGCGCGAGACCGATCTGGATGCCTCGGCCTTGGCGACGCTGGTCGATCACGCATCGGGAATGGCTGGGGTCTCCGGGCTGTCCGGCGACATGCGGGTGCTTCGCGCCGCCTCGATTGACGACGCCGACCTCGCGATCCGGATGTTCGAGCGGTCGGTGTGCAAGCAGATCGCGGCGATGATCGCCTCGCTCGGCGGTGCCGACATGCTCGTGCTCACCGGCGGCATCGGCGAGAACGATGCGGCGACCGGTCGGGCGATCCGTGCGGGTCTTGCCTGGTTGCCCGGGCTCGACATCCGGATACTGCCCTCGCAGGAGGACGCGCAGATCGCGCTCCACGCCGCCGCAATCGCCTGACGACCTCTGCGAGGTACGTGCTTTCCGAGGCCCGACGGCTTCGTTCCCGCGCGCTACTGTCTTGATACGGACCAGCCCTTAGATACCCGCATCATGCGGTGGCGATGGCGAACCGGGGGGACTTAGTCATGAACGCTATCCATACCGAGATGCTCTATTTCCAGCGCCGCCTGGATGCCACGCGCGCGATGGCCGACGCTGCTGTCGGGCCGTGCGCGCGCGCCGCGCACGAGACGCTCGCGCGGTTGTATGGCGAGACGCTGGCGGCACTCGGCGCGACGCTGCCCAGTCTGATCGCCGAGCCCGTGGGTGGGATCCCGCGGCGTATGATCCGGGTCGAGCGCGCGGTGCCGCCGCCGACGCTGCGTAAGGCGACGGCTCGGCCTCGCCTCACGCTTAAGCTCGCCTGTTGAGGCGCCGATCGACTGGGAACAGGTGAAGGCCGGGGGTATTCCCCGGCCTTCCGTTTCAACCCTGAGCGTTCCAGCCAGACCAGCCGCGGTCGATCGAGGCGGCAATCGCGGTGAGGAGGGGGGCGTCGCCGGTGGCGCGATCGAGGATGCGGTCGCCGTGGCGTTCGGCCGCGTGGACCAGCGCGGGCAAGGGCGGTCCGCTGTCGAGCAGGATCGCCTTCCCCCGCCAACCCGAGGCGCGCATCGCGTGGAGCGCGGCCATGCCGCCCCCTTCTGCGCCGCCGCCCTCTTCGCCGTCCCCCACGACATCGATGACGATACACGACACGTCGCGCGATCGCGGGTCGGCGAGCAGCGCGGCGCAGGTCGCGTAGGAACGGACGTCGTAGCGTTCGGAGACCAGCATGATCTGGCGTGCGCGGCGGATCACCGGGTCGCCGTCGACCAGCGAAACGCCGATGCCGTCATGGGTGAAGGTGGGCTGGTCGATCATCGGGCGGTCCTTTGTCCAGACCGTGGATGACATGCGTACTGCGCCGCGTCTGTACGTAGAAGGCGAGGGTTGGGTGCGGAGCGTCAGGCGGGCTCGGCGGTCTCGCCCAGCCCCGCCGCGAATGCGATGCGCAGGACGTCGGACAAGCTCCGAGCGCCGAGTTTCTCCATCAGATTGGCGCGGTGGACCTCGACCGTGCGGGTGGCGATGTCGAGGTCGTAGGCGATCAGCTTGTTGGGGCGTCCAAGGACCATGCCGTCGAGCACGTCGCGCTCGCGCGGGGTTAGCGCGGCAAGCCGGACGACTGCGTCGGCGGCCGCGAGGTGTTCGCGGTCGGACCGTGCGGCGTGCGCCAGCGCGGACTCGATCGCCGCCAGCAACGCGCTGCGCTCGAACGGCTTTTCGAGGAATTCGATCGCGCCTGCCTTGATCGCACGGACCGCGAGCGTCACGTCGCCGTGGCCGGTCAGCATGATCACCGGCAGCGCGACGCCGGCCTGGGCGAGGCGTGCCTGCACCTCGAACCCGTCGAGATCGGGCATCCGGACGTCGAGAAGCACGCAACCCCGCGTCTCGCGCGTCACGGCCTTCAGAAAGTGCGTGCCGGCGGGATAGGTCTCGACCGCATAGCCCGCCTTGCGCAGGAGGAAGCCGACCGACTGGCGGATCGCCTCGTCGTCGTCGACGATGTGGACCGTGCGGTTTTTGTCAGTCATGGGTTTCGCCTTCAGGAAGTGGGGCGAGGGGCACGGTGAAGTGGAACGCGGTGCCGCCGCTCGCCACGCCCTCCGCCCAGATCCGCCCGCCATGCGCCTCGACGATCGTCCGGCAGATCGAAAGGCCGAGGCCCATGCCGTCCTCCTTGGTGGTCGCGAACGCCTCGAAGAGGCGCGCGCGAACGGCGGTGTCGATGCCGGTGCCGGTGTCGGCGACGGTGATCTGCATGCAGCCCTCGCGTTCGGGGGCGGTGGCGATCGTCAGCACCTTGCACGGCGAGCACGCCATCGACTGGATCGCGTTGCGGATCAGGTTGACCAGCACCTGCTGGATCTGGATGCGATCGACCAGCACCATGACGTCGCCCGGCGCGACCTGTCTGGTCACGGTGATGCCCGCCTCGTGCGCGCCGAGCAGGCCGAGGCTGGTCGCCTCCTCGACGAGCAGGTCGAGCCGTTCGTCGCGAAACCCGGTGTCGCCGCCGTCGACGAACGCGCGCAGCCGCCGGACGATCGTCCCTGCGCGCAGCGATTGCGCCGCCGCCAGTTCGAGCGCCTCGGCTACGTCGGCCAATACCGGATCGTCGCTGTCACCGAGCATCGCGCGCGTCGCTTCGAGATAATTGGCGATCGCGGTCAGCGGCTGGTTGATTTCGTGCGCCAGGGTCGACGCCATCGTGCCCATCGCGCTGACGCGGGAGACGTGGACGAGTTCGGACTGGAGTTCCTTCAGCCGCCGTTCGGTCGCGTGGCGGTTGGTGAGGTCGCGGATGAAGCCGGTGAAGATCCGTTCGCCGCCGATCGACGCCTCGCCGACCGCGAGCTCGATCGGGAACGTCTCGCCGCCTTTGCGCATCGCCCGTTCGAGACGGACGTTGCCGATCACGTGGCGCTCTCCGGTATGGCGGTATTTCCGCAGGTGCGCGTCGTGATCGCGCGCGTCCACTTGCGGCATCAGCATCGCGACGTTCTGGCCGACCACCTCGCTCGCTGCATAGCCGAAGACGAGTTCAGCGGCGGCGCTGAAAGAGGCGACGATGCCGTTCTCGTTCATCACGATCATCGCGTCGGGCACGGTGTTGAGGATCGAGCGGAGATGATGTTCGCGCCGGACGATTGCGGCCTCGGCGGCCTTTTCGTGCGTGATGTCGCGGATGACCTTGCCGAAGCCGCGCAGCGCGCCGGCCTCGTCGTGCAGCGCGGTGATCGTGACCGCGGCGAGAAACTCGGAGCCGTCCTTGCGGACCCGCCAGCTTTCCTCCTCGATCCGGCCGCAGGCATGCGCGCGGGCGAGGTCGGCTTCGGGCTTGCCCGCGGCGATATCGTCGGCCGGGTAGAAGACCGCGACGTCGCGGCCGATGATCTCCGCCTCGGCCCAGCCCTTGATCCGTTCGGCACCGCGGTTCCAGATCGTCACGCGGCCCTGCGGGTCGAGCATGTAGATCGCATAGGTCGTCGCACCGTCGATCAGCAGCCCCAGTTCCTCGGCCAGCGTCGCATCGCCGCGCGCGACGGATGCGGCAGTACCGTCGGGGGATTGCGACGCGATCATGCGGGCGGTGCGGTTGCTCGTGGCACGAAGCGGCAAGTCATTGAGACGGGGGCCCTGTCCTGCGGACGATTCCGATCCGTCGGGCGTCGAGGTTTCGACCTCCGACATCGGAACATGACCCATGTTAAGCGAAAAATCCACTATACGCCAATAATCCTTCGATAATCGTGATTGCGGACAATATCGTCCCGCCGATCGCTATTCTTGGGTTCACCACCACGAACGGCCGCAAATACTTGCCGTCCCCGGTCATGGCTCAGTGCGACAACAAGGTGCAGCGCCGGTCGCGCAGCAACAGGTCGCGGGTGACGCCGCCGAACGCCCATTCGCGGATCCGGCTATGGCCATACGCGCCTGCGACGACGAGATCGGCCTCTACCTCGTCGGCGACCGCGGCGAGCGTGTCGATGCTGGTGCCCTTCATCCGCGCTACGATCTTGTCCGCGTCGACGCCGTGGCGCGCGAGCCAGGCGGCGGCATCGTCGATTGGCGCCCGCGCGTCGATCGCGTCGATCGCCACCTCGGCGATGACGACGCGGTCGGCGGCATTGAGCATCGGCAGCGCATCGCTGATCGCGCGGCGGCATTCGCGCGTGTCGGTCCAGGCGACCATGACGGTTTCGAACTTGGCGGTGGCGGCGCCGTCGGGGACGACCAGCACCGGGCGACCCGCGCGCAGGATCAGGTCGCCTGTATCGGCATGCGTGGCGAGGTCGGCGAACCCTGGCCCTGCGCTGGTGATGACGAGATCGGCGGCGCGCGCATTCTCCGCGACGACGTGCGCGATGTTGGCGAGCGTCGGGATCGAACGCCATTCGAGCACGTGCCGCGCGAGCCGCTCGTGTGCGTGGAACTCGGTCTTGGCGCGCGCCAGTTCGCTGGCGACGATGTCGCGCTCGATCACCGCATATTCGCCGCCGAGATAGCCGTCGCACGTGGCGATCTGGACCGGTTGGCACGCGGCGATGCCGATCACCGCCGCGTCATATTGGTCGGCAAGCGTGGCCGCGACGTCGAGCAGGGCGGCGTTGGCGTGCCCGCCGTCGAGATGCACCATCAGGGTCGAATAGGTCATGCGCGGTCTCCCTCTTTCGCTGAACTTTCGGCGTTCGGACGGTCCCGCGAAAGGATCGGGAATTACGCAGGTGCGCGGCGGGTTGCCGGCATGTGCGTAGTTCCCGACGCTGTCGGCGATCGGCCGGATCGATAGGCTCGCGATCATCGGCCGGGCCTCCCCGCGTCGCCTCAGGAGAGTGTCATGTCCCACGACGCAAGATTGCAGAAGGCCGTACTCGCCGAACTCAACTGGGATCCGAGCGTGCCCGCCGGGCATATCGGCGTCACCGCGAACAACGGTGTCGTCACGCTGAGTGGCCACGCGGGCAGCTATGCGGCGAAATACGCCGCCGAACGGGCCGCCGCGCGCGTCGACGGGGTGAAGGCCGTCGCGGAGAAGATCGAAGTGCAGTTGGAGGACCGCTTCAAGCGTGGCGACGAGGCGATTGCCAGCGCGATCGTCGAGCGGCTGTCCTGGGACACGACGATCCCGGCCGACTGCATCAAGGCGCAGGTCGAGGACGGCTGGGTCAGCCTGCGCGGCGAGGTGCGCTGGCATTTCCAGAGGGACGCGGCCGAGACGGCGGTGCGGCCGCTCGCCGGGGTCGTCGGCGTGGTCAACCACATCACGCTGAAGCCGCTCGTCGACGTCACCGACGTCAGCAACGACATCCGCACCGCGCTGCACCGGTCGTGGTTCTTCGATGGCGACACGATCAAGGTCTCGGTCGATGGTGGCACCGTGCGGCTGACCGGATCGGTCGATTCCCCGCATGACCGGATGGTCGCCGAGCGCACCGCCTGGGCGGCGCCGGGTGCGGTGAAGGTCGAGAACATGCTCGAAATCGCGTGATGGCCCGCGCGATATCCAGCCACGGCGCCAGCGACGGCGAACGTCATGTCGTCGACCGGATCGGCTGGCTGCGCGCGGCTGTGCTCGGCGCCAATGACGGGATCGTGTCGACCGCGAGCCTGATCATCGGCGTCGCGGCAGCGTCTGCTTCGGGTGCGGACCAGACGAGCGCTATCGTCATCGCGGGGACGGCGGGGCTGGTCGCCGGCGCGATGTCGATGGCGGCGGGCGAATATGTCTCGGTCAGCGCGCAGGCGGATACCGAGAATGCCGAACTCGCCCGGGAACGGCGCGAGCTGGTCGACGATCCGGGCGGCGAGCCGGCCGAACTCGCGGCGATCTACGTTGCGCGCGGGGTGGACGAGGCCACCGCCACGACGGTCGCTGCGCAGTTGATGGCGAAGGATGCGTTGGGAGCACACGCCCGCGACGAACTCGACATTCCGTTGGGGACGCGCGCGCGGCCGGTGCAGGCGGCGTTCGCGTCGGCGGCGAGCTTCACGGTCGGCGCGGCGTTGCCGTTGCTGACGGTGTTCGTGGTGCCGCCGGGGCTGCTCGTCTGGGCGGTCGGCCTGGGCTCGTTGCTGTTCCTGGCGCTGCTCGGCGCGATCGGCGCGAAGACCGGCGGCGCGATGATCTGGCGCGGCACGGTCCGCGTCACTTTCTGGGGCGCGTTCGCGATGGCCGCGACCGCGGCGATCGGGAAACTCATCGGCGGCGCGGTATAAAGGCAATCAGGCGGACAGCCGACCTGACGATCCGATGCGTAGTTTCCGATGGTGATGCGTGCGCAGCGTGATCGGTAGCGTTTGGTCGACCGCGCTGTTCGGCGACACCTCTACGATCGGAACCCACCATGACGACGCGCCGCCTGACGTGCAGCCTCGCGCTCGCCCTTGTTTTCGCGACCACGGCTTCGGCGCAGCTACCGCCGAGCATCGACGGCCGGATCGAGCAGCTCAAGCCCGGCGAATATCTCTGGGCGCCCGAGATAGCACCCGCCGGCCCCGTCACGGTGATCGTCAGCCTCGCCGCGCAAAAGGCCTATGCCTACCGCAACGGCGTGGCGATCGGGGTCTCGACCGTATCGACCGGCAGCGACGGCCATGCGACGCCGACCGGGGTCTTCACCGTGCTCCAGAAGGACGTGGATCACGTATCGAACCTCTACAAGGACGCAGCGATGCCGTTCATGCAGCGGCTCACCTGGGACGGCATCGCGATGCACGCGGGCAATCTGCCGGGCTATCCGGCGTCGCATGGCTGCATCCGCCTCCCGCCCGCGTTCGCAAAACTGCTGTTCGGGATCACCCGGCTCGGGATCACCGTCGTCATCACGCAGGACGCGCGCGTTCCGGTGGTGGCCGCCAAGCCGGGCATGCTGACGTCGGCGGGATCGGCGGGCGGGGACTTCGTGTGGAACCCGGCGCTGTCGCCCAAGGGGCCGGTCTCGATCGTGATCAGCGGGCGCGACAAGCGGGTGGTCGTGCTGCGCAACGGGATCGAGATCGGCTCCGGCGCGATCGCGTTCGATGCGCCGATCGAGCGGACCGCCGCGTTCACGCTGCAATCGATCGATGCGGACGGCGAGCATTGGTTGCGCCTGCCATTGCCCGGCGATCCGAGAACCGGCGAACTGACCGCCGAAGACCGCGCCAAGGGGCATCTGGCGGAAGGGTTTCGCGCCGCGCTGGCGACCGTGACGACGCCTGGTACGACGCTGCTGGTGACGCGCGAGACACTGGCGAGCGCGGGCACCGGTACTCCCGTCACGATTATCGAAGCCACCGGGCAATGATCGCCGAGCGCCCGATCGACCAGCTGCGCGACCAGCGTACCACCCCGCGACCATGGCATGCCACGTCTCCGGCGCGCGTGATGGCGCTGCTCGATACCAGCGCGACCGGCCTGAGCCCGAAGGATGCCGCCGAACGCCTGATCCATGACGGTCCGAACGAACTCGCGCCACCGCCGTCGCCCTCGACGCTGCTGCTGTTCGCGCGGCAGTTCAACAGTCCGTTGATCTACCTGCTGATCGCCGCGGCGGCGATCTCGCTCGGGCTCGGCCACCGCACCGATGCGGGGTTCATCGGTGTCGTCCTGCTCGTCAACGCGGCGATCGGCACGGTGCAGGAGAGCAAGGCGGCGGACAGCCTCGCCGCGCTCGGCCGGATGATCGGCCAGACCGCGACCGTCCGGCGCGGCGGAGCGGTATCGGTGGTCGACGCGCGCGCGATCGTCGTCGGCGATGTCGTCGCGCTGGAGAGCGGCATGGCCGTGCCCGCCGATATCCGTCTCTCGTCGAGCAGCGCTCTGCGCGTCGACCAGTCGACCTTCACTGGTGAATCCGTGGCGGTCGCGAAGGATCAGACGGCGCTGCTGCCCGCCGCCACGCCGCCGGGCGAGCGGACGACGATGGTGCTGGCGGGCACGATGATCGAGCAGGGGCGGGGTACCGGCGTCGTCGTCGCGACCGGGGCCGATACCGCGCTGGGGGCGATCGACGCGTCGTTGCGGACCGCTAAAGCGACGCCGCCACCGCTCGTAATCCGGCTCGACCGGCTGGCGCGGCAGATCAGCATCGCGACGATCGCGCTGATCATCCCGTTCGCGTTCGTTTTGTTGATGCAGGGGCGGCCGGGCGACCAGATCCTGTTGCTCGCGGTCGCGCTCGCGGTCTCGGCGATCCCTGAAGGCCTGTCGATCGCGGTGACGGTCGCGCTGGCGGCGGGGACCCGGCGGATGGCGGCGCGGAAGGTGATCGTCCGCTCGCTGCCCGCGGTCGAGGGGCTGGGCGCGTGCACGATCATCGCCAGCGACAAGACGGGGACGCTGACGCGAAATATCCTCTCGGTGGAGAAGATACTGCTCGCCGACGGACGGGGTTTCGCGAGCGCAGACTGGCCGGCTGACAGTCTGGCCGAGATGCGCCGCGCCGCTGCGCTCTGCAACGAGGCATCGATC
The DNA here is from genome assembly GCF_030817315.1 of Sphingomonas faeni. Lineage (NCBI taxonomy): Bacteria > Pseudomonadati > Pseudomonadota > Alphaproteobacteria > Sphingomonadales > Sphingomonadaceae > Sphingomonas > Sphingomonas faeni. The sequence continues at coordinate 970,943 of NZ_JAUSZF010000001.1, forward strand.
GGACCCGACGGTACGCCCGTTGGGGATTCGGTCGACGTCGCGTTGCTGCGGTTCGCGGGCGAGGGCGGTGAGGATCTGGCCGCGCTGCATGCGGTCGTGCGGACCGGGGCGCTGCCTTACGAACCGGTCCGTAAATTCTCGACCGTCGCGGTGGCGGAGGGGCAGGGCGTCCGCGTGTTTGCCAAGGGTGCGCCCGAGATCATTCGGCAGATGTGCCGTACGATCGACCCTGCCGCGTTCGCCGCTGCCTTGGCGATGGCCGGTGAAGGCTATCGCGTGATCGCAGTCGCTGCATCGGATGGTGCGACGACCACTGATCCGACGGCACCGACCGATCTCGTCCTGCTCGGCTGGATCGGGCTGATCGACCCGGTTCGCCCCGAAGTCCCGGCGGCGATCGCGCGCTGTGCCGAGGCGGGGATCGGCGTGCGGATGGTCACCGGCGACCATCCCGGCACCGCCCTGACGATCGCCCGCGGGCTCGGGCTCGACGTCGCGGCGGAGCAGGTCGTCACCGGCACGCAGATGACCGAGCTCGTGGGCCAACCCGAGCAACTCGCCGCGCTGGTGCTAGGCGGCCGCGTGTTCGCGCGGATCGAACCGGTGCAGAAGCTCGAGATCGTCCGCATCCTCGCCGCCAGCGGTGAACTGGTTGCGGTCACCGGCGATGGAGTCAACGACGCGCCCGCGCTGCAGTCCGCGCATATCGGCGTGGCGATGGGCGTCGCCGGCACCGACGTCGCGCGCGGCGCCGCCGACCTCGTGCTGGCCGACGACAATTTCGCGTCGATCGTAGCCGGCGTCGAAGAGGGCCGCGTGACCTATGCCAACGTCCGTCGGATCGTCATCATCCTGCTCGCCACCGGGGTTGCCGAGATCGGCATGTTCATCGGCGCCGTCGTGCTCGGGCTGCCGATGCCACTGACCGCGGTGCAACTGTTGTGGCTCAATCTCGTCACCAATGGCGCGCAGGACGTGATGCTCGGCTTCGGCCGGGGCGAGGGCGACGAACTGCGCCAGCCGCCACGTCCGCCGAGCGCACCGATCCTCGACCAGAGCGCGATCGCGCTGATGATCCCGCCGGCGCTGTTGATGACCGGGCTCGCGCTGTATCTCGTGGCGCAAATGCGCGGCGAGGACCGTTCGCTCGCGGAGATCCAGAACGCGGTGCTGCTGATGACCGTGCTGTTCCAGAACGTCTACGTATTGTGCATGCGCAGCGAGCGCCGTTCGATCTTCCGCGAACCGCTGTTGTCGAACGCGTGGTTGCTGCTCGGCGTCGGCGTCGCGCTGGTGTTGCAGGCGACCGCGATGCTGTGGCCGCCGCTCGGCGGGGTGCTCGGCACCTCGCCGGTATCGGCTGCGACATTGCGGTTCTGCGCCGCTGCGGTGGTCGGGACGATAGTCGTCACCGAAGCGACCAAATTTGCGGTCGGACTGTGGCAGCGACGTCGATGACTGCGGTCGTTCCGATCGCCAGCGCCGCGACCCTTGCCGCGGCACTGGCGTTGACGGCATCGGCATCGGCGTCAGGCTGACAGCGTCATCCGCAACATCATCGAAGCCGGATCGCCCGGACAGGCGGACGCGATCCAGCCGCGTTCGCGTTCGAGATCGATCGCCTGGTGGTTATCGCGGCTCTCGATCGATTCGAGCGTCGCGATACCCTTCGCACGGGCGAACGCGGCGACGTGATCGAGCAGGGTCCAGCTGATCCCGCGGCGTTTGAAGTCGGTGCGGATCGCGATGGCGACTTCGGCGCGGGTAAGGCTCTCGTCGGCCGCCAGCATCGCGGTCGCGACGATCCGGTTGGTGGCGGGATCGAAGGCGAGGAAATTCTCGGTATGCTCGTGATCGACCGTGACCAGCGCGCGAAGCTGGTCGTGGCCGACCTTGTGGATCGCGCTGAGGAAGCGGAACCGGAGGTCCTCCTTGTCGACATGCTCGAAGAATTCTCCCAGTGCGGGTTCGTCGGCGGGTGACGCGGGGCGGACGTAGAAGACATAGCCGCTGCGCGCCGTCAGATCCGCGCTCCACGACACGGCCGATGGTGTTTCCGCGGCGTCCGCCCGCTTGCTCACGAATTCTACCATCTTGATGTCCTTTGCAATTACCCATCGCGATGGCGATGCACCCCATGCCTAACGACAAGGCCGGCGCCCCCGCAGCGTCGGGAAACACGTAGTTTCCGACGCTACTGACGGGCGCGGCGGACGCTAGGCTAGCGTCGAAGGGCGATCTGCGCCCGGTGAGGAGACCGCATGACGATCGACATTCAGCGGATGCAGGACATGGCGCACGAGATCGTCCGGCTTCAAGGCGAACTCGACCGCGAGATCGAAAGCCGGCGTCGCGCGCTCGGTGTCGAGATCACCGGCCGGATCGTCGGCTTCGAACACGGCGTGCTCGATGCGCAACGGCAATTGAAAGTGTCGGTGCTGCGCTTCGTCGCGCGGTCCGACCTGGTTTCGATCGTCATCGCGCCGGTGATCTATTCGCTGATCGTGCCGCTGGTGATCGTTGATATCTGGGTAAGCGCGTATCAGGCGATCTGCTTTCGTGCGTACGGCATCGCGCGGGTCCGGCGGGGTGACTACATCATGTTCGACCGCGCGCATCTAGGCTATCTGAACCGGATCGAGGCGATGAACTGCGCCTTCTGCTCCTATGCCAACGGCCTGATCGGGTTTGTCCGCGAAGTCAGCAGCCGGACCGAACAATATTGGTGCCCGATCAAGCATGCGCTCCGCGTCAGCGATCCGCTCCATCGCTATTACGAGTTCCTCGAATATGGCGATGCGGATGGGTACCGCTCGCGGCTGGCGGAGTTCCGCGATCGGCTGCGCGAGGGAGAGGTCGCGGACCGCGTCGCCTGATTGACCGCCGTCAATGTGTCGCGCGAAGTGGAATGCCATTGAGGCTCATGGAGAGCCGCGATGACCGAGCATGACGAGTTTGCCGCGTGCGTCGTGCCGTTTGCGCGGCGCTGGCATGTCATCCACGAACTCGATCTGGCGCGGTTGATCGCGGCCCACGCCCGGGTTCGCGACGTATGCGATCGGCTGGAGGCGTGCGCCGATGCGTTGCCCCGCCGGTTGTCCGATGCCGAAACCGACGTGGTCTGTCGTGACCTGCGCGCCGTCTTCGTCAGCTACCCGCGCGACGAAGATTCACTGATCGATGCGCTGTTCGCGCGTGGTTTGGGCGATCCGCTAACCGCCGCAGTCGTGGCGCGGATAACGGCGCGTCATGTGAGCGATGCAATCCAGGCCGACGACATTCTTGCCGCCCTGTCCGGCGTCTCGACGCCGTGCGCGGAGGCGTTCGGGTACATGTTGCGGAGTTTCTTCGACGGGTGCCGGCAGGCGATCGACTTCACGCAGCTCGCGATCCTGACGCTCGGCGCTGGGCGGCTTACGCGTGGCGCGCGGGATATGCTGGTACGCGGGCTTTGCGAGCGTAGCGCGGTTTAGGCAGCCTCGGCGCGACCTTGGAGCGCATCGGGATCGGAGATCGTGATCGCGCGGCCGCCGGGGAGGGCGATTACGCCAGCGGTCTTGAGCCGGGTCATCTGGCGGCTGACCGTCTCTATCGTCAGCCCCAGCACGTCGGCGATCTGGCCGCGGGTGAGTGGAAGGTCGAACGTCATCGGCCCGTCGGGCGTCGCCCGACATCCCGTCGAACTGGCGCGCAACGCCATGTCGAGCAGGAAGCCGGCGATCTTCTCCTGCGCGGATTGGCGCGCGAGCGACAAAATCCGCGTGCGCGCGACGGCGAGCGCTGCGAGCGTCCGCTGCAGCAACAGGCGCTCCATCCGCGCATGATCCTCCAGCACGCGTTCGAACGCGTCGCGTGGGAAGATACACAATTCGGACTCGGTCATTGCGGTGATCGTGAAGTCGGCTTGGCCGGCATAGGGCTGGCCGACGAAATCGGCAGGATACAGCAACCCGACGATCTGCTCGCGACCATCGGGTGTCGCCGCCACCAGTTTCAGCACGCCCGACAGCAAGTTCGCGCAGATGATGCTCTCATCGCCGGCCCAGATCAGCGTCTGGCCGCGCGCGATCTTGCGGCGGCGTCCGAGCGTATTGAGCGTGTTCAGCTCGACGTCGCTGAGGCTACTGCAAAGCGCCTGGTCGCGGACCGCGCAGTCCGCGCAGATGTCGTGGTGAGCCATTGATCCAGTATAGTATGAAGGCCCGCGATATCCGCGCGAAATCTTTACGCGGCCGTTACGAGTTTGCAGGCGCGTCGGCATCGTCCTCGATCGGGAGATGGAACTCGTGCCAGATGCCGTTGAGGATGCCGAAGCCGACGGCGAGTCCGAGGCCGAGGACCCAGGTGAAATACCACATGATCAGATATCCTTAGGGAACGGGGTCAGTAGAAATCGGGGTTGGTCGCGACCTCCTGCGTGGTCACGCGGCCGAACATCACCTTGTACGCCCAAGCCGTGTAGGCGACGACGATCGGCAACAGCACGACGGTGACGAACAGCATGATACCGAGCGTCTTGGCGCTCGACGATGCATTCCAGACCGTGAGACTCGAGTGCGGGTCGATGCTCGACGGCAGGATGAACGGGAACATCGAGAGCCCTACGGTCGCGATGATGCCGAGCGCCGACGCCGAGGATCCGGCGAAAGCGGCGCCTTCCGATCCGCGCCGGATCCCGAAGAGGGCGAGTGCCGCGCCACCGAACCCGAATGCGGGGGCGATCATCATCCACGGATACAGGACGTAATTGGCGAGCCAGCCGCCGCGCGCGAGTTCGCTGGTGGTACGCAAGGGATTGGATGGCCCCGAGGGATCGATCGCGCCGACAATGCGGTAGCCGATGTCGCCATAGGCCACGAACGCCCAGCCGATCGCGAACAGCGCGAGCGACGCGAGGCCGGCTACCGTGCCGAACTTGCGCGCGCGATCGTGCACCGGGCCGCGCTCTATCTTGATCGCCAGCCACGCGCTGCCGTGAAGCACGAGCATCGCGACCGACAACAGGCCACAGACGAGCGTGAACGGCGTGAACAGCCCGAGGAAGCTGCCGTCGAAGAACGCACGCAGATCGCTGTCGAGGCGGAAGGGCGCACCCGACAGGACGTTGCCGACCGCGACGCCAAACACGAGCGCGGGCACGAACCCGCCGACGAACAGCGCCCAGTCCCAGCGCGACCGCCAGGCGGGGTCCGGCCGCTTCGACCGGTATTTGAACCCCACCGGTCGCAGGATCAGCGCCGCCAGGACGAGGAACATCGCGAGGTAGAAGCCCGAGAAGCTGATCGCATAGACGAACGGCCACGCCGCGAAGATCGCGCCGCCCGCGAGGATGAACCACACCTGGTTGCCTTCCCAGGTCGGGCCGATCGAATTGATCACCATCCGCCGCTCGGCATCGGTGCGCCCGACGAACGGGAGCAGTGCCGCGACGCCGAGATCGAAGCCGTCGGTCAGCGCGAAGCCGATCAGCAGGATTCCCATCAGCGCCCACCAGATCAGACGCAGCGTTTCATAATCGAACATCGTCGTGTCTCCTGTCAGGCGGCCAGGGGGAGAATGGGAGGCGTCGTGGGAACGAGGCCGGCGACGGGCTTCGGATCCTCGTCATGCTCGAACGGCCCTTTTCGGATCGTCGCGAGGATCAGCCGCACCTCGATCACCGCCAGCGTGCCGTAGATCGCGGTGAAGCCGATGATGGTCGTCCACAGCACCCCGCGGGTCAGCGACGAAGCCGCGAGGAAGGTCGGGAGGACGCCTTCGATCGCCCAGGGCTGGCGACCGATCTCGGCAAGCATCCAGCCCAACTCGATCGCGATCCATGGCAGCGGGATCGCGATGACCGCGAGCTTGAGGAACCAGCGCGTCTGCGTGTGCAGCCTGAGCGAGGTCAGGACGAACGCGGCACCGAAGAGCGCGATCATGAAGAAGCCGATGAACGCCATGATCCGGAAGCTCCAGAACATCAGCGGCACGTTCGGCACCACGTCCCATGCGGTCGCGGCGATCAGTTGTGGGCTCGCCATCCGGGGATCGGCGACGTGGCGCTTCAGGAGCAAAGCATAGCCGAGGTCGCGCTTGTGCGCCTCAAACCGGGCACGCTGCGCGACGTCGGTGCGGTCGATCTTGAGATGCTCGACCGCGTCATAGGCGATGACGCCCGAGGTGATTCGCTCCTGCGCCTTCAGCACCAGTTCGGACATTCCCGTCACCTCCTTGTCGAGGCTGCGCGTCGCGATCAGGCCGAGTACCCAGGGCACCTGCACCTCGTACCGCGTCTCGTGCGCGGCGACGTCGGGCAAGCCGAACAGCGTCAGCCCGGCGGGGGCGGGGGCGGTGTGCCACGCGGCCTCGATCGCGGCGAGCTTCATCTTCTGGTTGTCGGTCAGCGCGTAGCCGCTCTCGTCGCCGAGCACGACAACCGACAGCGATCCGGCGAGCCCGAATGCTGCGGCGACGGTCATCGAACGGCGGGCGACCGCGGTGTAGCGGCCCTTCAGCAGCCAGAAGGCCGAGATGCCGAGCACCACGACCGAGGCGCAGACATAGCCCGCGCTGACGGTGTGGACGAATTTCGCCTGAGCGATCGGGTTGAACAGCACCGCGCCGAAATCGCTGACCTCCATCCGCATCGTGTCGGTGTTGAACTCCGCGCCGGTCGGGTTCTGCATCCAGCCGTTCGCGACGAGGATCCACAGCGCCGACAAATTGGTGCCGAGCGCGACCATGCACGTGACCGTCAGATGGCCGAGCTTCGACAGGCGCTCCCAGCCGAAGAACATCAGCCCGACGAACGTCGCCTCGAGGAAGAACGCCATCAGCCCCTCGATCGCGAGCGGCGCGCCGAAGATGTCGCCGACATAATGCGAGAAATACGACCAGTTGGTACCGAACTGGAATTCCATCGTCAGCCCGGTGGCGACGCCCAGTACGAAGTTGATCGCGAAGATCCGGCCCCAGAACCGCGTGATGACCCGCCAGATCGGCCGGTTCGTCATCACGTACACGGCTTCCATGATGACCAGCATCATCGACAGCCCGAGCGTCAGCGGTACGAACAGGAAATGGTACAGGGCGGTCAGCGCGAATTGCAGCCGCGACAGATCGATGACCCCAAGGTCCATGATTAAGCTCCCCACAGTGCCGTCGACGGCCCTGTCTGGATGCCGGGCTAGGCCCCGGCGGCGGCGCGAACATTGACCGCGGTCAAAGACGCGCATGGCCGCTCCCCCGATGGCAATGGGCATGAGTAGTATTGTCAAGGACCGCGCGCGCGTCTCTCGCGCCTATCTGAACACGATCGTTGCGGACGGCGGCGGGGTTCGGCTTTCGACCAGCTTGCTGTTGCTCGATACGGTTGCGGCGATCGGTTTCGCGGCCGGGCTGGCCGGCGGAGTGGTCGCGGTTCCGCAGGGTATCGAGGCGATGTTGCCTTGGGTGATGCTCGCCGGCGTATCGGCGATCGGGCGCGGTGCGTCCGCGATGTTGGCGGCCCACGTCGGCGCAAGCGGGGCATACCGGGCGAAGACGCGGTTGCGGCAACGAATCGTGGACGCCGCGCTTCACCGCGCACCGGGATCGGAGGCCACGACCGGCACGCTGATGAGCGCCGCGGTGGACGAGGTCGATGCGGTCGACGGCTATGTCGCGCGCTTCCTACCCGCGCGGATGGCGGCGTCGGCCGCGCCGCTGATCGTGCTCGCCGCTACCGCCATCGCCAGCCCAATCGCGGCGGCGATCCTGGTGGCGACGTTCTTTCCGTTTTTGGCGGCGATGATCCTCGCAGGCGGCGCGGCGGCGGATGCATCACGCCGTCAGTTCGTCGCGCTGGCCCGGTTGTCGGGACTGTTCGCGGACCGGATCGGGGCGTTGCCGATCGTGCTGGCCTTTCGCGCGGAGGCGCGCGAGGCTGCTGCGCTCGGCGATGCTTCGGAGGACCTTGCAAGGCGCACGATGCGCGTGCTCCGCGTCGCGTTCCTGTCGTCGGGGGCGCTGGAGTTCTTCGCTGCGCTATCGGTTGCGGTGGTCGCGGTATATGCCGGTTTCAATCTGCTGGGCCTGTTGCCGTTTCCGGTGCCCGAAAAACTCGATCTTGGTCGTGCGTTCTTCGTGCTGGCGCTGGCCCCCGAATTCTACGCGCCGATGCGGCGGCTGGCGGCGGCGTATCACGATCGGCAAGCTGCGGAGACGGCGGCCGAACGACTGGCGGACGTCGAGCAGGCCAAGGCCGTGCCTCCGCCGGTCGTGCCCATCTGGTCCTGCGCGGCGCCGACGATCCGTTTCGAGTCCGTTGCGATCCGCTATGACGGCCAGGACCGCGCGGCGGTGTCCGACGTCTCATTCGAAGCCCAGCCGGGTATGATCGTCGCATTGGTCGGACCCTCCGGGAGCGGCAAGAGCAGCGTATTGCATCTGCTGCTCGGTCTGGCGCCCTTGTCCGAGGGACGTGTCACGATCGGCACTCTTTCCCCCCTCCCTGAAAGGGAGGGGTCGGGGGTGGGTCGGCTTCCGTATGATCGAACGGTAGTTACACGAGCTGGCCTACCCACCCCCAACCCCTCCCTTCTAGGAAGGGGGGAAGAGGCGGTGCTGGGGCTCGCACAGATCGGCAGCATCGCGCCGATCGCCGCGTGGATGGGGCAGTCGCCGCTAATCCTGCCGGGGACGATCGGTTCGAACATAGCACTCGCCGACCCGACCGCATCGGCCGAGCGGATCGCCGAGGTGGCGCGTACCGCCGGGCTGTCGCCTATGCTGCTCGCCCGCGGAGGGTTGGGCGCGGTGATCGATGTGCGTGGCAGTGGCTTGTCGGGGGGAGAACGACGCCGGATCGCGCTTGCCCGCGCACTGTTGAAGCCGGCGCCCGTGCTGTTGCTCGACGAGCCTACCGCGCATCTCGACGCTGCTTCCGAAGTGCAGCTGATTGCAGCAATCGCGCGTGCCTGTGTCGGGCGCACCACGATCATCGCCACGCACAGCGCACGGCTGGCCGCGATCGCCGACGTCGTCATCGACCTGGGGGAGCGGGCATGACCGCGTTCGACACGCTGATCGCCGGGGAGCGTCGCCGGCAACGCCGTGGCCTCTGGCGCGCGAGCGGATATGCCGCGGTCGTCGCGATAGCCTCTATCGTGCTGCTCGGGCTGTCCGGCTGGTTCATCACCGCCGCCGCGCTTGCCGGCCTTGTCGGGACGGTCGCCGCGCAGGGCTTCAACTACATGCTGCCGAGCGCGGGCATCCCCCTGCTCGCGATCCTTCGCACCGCCGGACGCTATGGCGAACGGCTCGCCAGCCACGACGCGGCGTTCGGCGCGCTCGCCCGCATCCGTCCCGCGCTGTTCCTCGGTCTCGCGCGGGGCCCCGCAGACCATGCGCTGGCGCTGACCCAGGGTGAAGCGACCGCGCGCATCGTCCAGGACGTGAACGTCGTCGAGGCGCAATTCGTCCGGCTCTCGGCGGTGCCCGGCATGATCGCGGCGCTCGCGAGCGGCTTGCTATTGTGTGTCTTGGGCGGGTGGCGGCCGGTGGTGGCGCTATTGCTGTGCCTGGCCGGCTTGTTGGTGGTCGCAGCCTTCCTTGCCCGACGCCTCGAAGCACCCGGGCACAAGGTCCAGCGGGCGAACGGAGCGTTGAAGGACGCGTTTGCCAGTGTTGCGGACGCCGCCGCAGAACTCCGCTGCTATGGCGTCGAGGCCCAGGCTGTGGCTGCGGTCGACGCGTGCAGCGTGCGTCTCGCGGACGCGCAACGCGCGCAAGCTGGTGTCGCGGGCTGGTTCGAGTTCGTCCAGGCGGTCGCTCTTGGTGTGGCGGGCCTAGCGGCGCTGATCCTGGCGGCACCCGAAGGCGCACCGATCGCAGCCTTGTGCGCGCTGGCGGCGGTGATGACGATCGACGGGGCGGGGCCGGTCTTGCGCAGCTTCGCGCAACGGAGCGCGGTGCGCGAGGCTGCAGCGCGACTGAACGACCTGCTGCCCGGCGTCGTCGAAGAGGGCGAAACGGCCGTGAGCGGAACCGCTCCGTCGATCGAGCTGCTCGGCACATTCCTACCAATCGGCACGCGGATTGCAATGATCGGCGCGTCGGGGACGGGCAAGACAACGCTCGTGGAAAGCCTGCTCGGCTTGCGAACGATCGAACCCGGTACGGCCTTCATCGACGGCAAGGACATCGCCGACGTTCCGCTCGCCGTCCGTCGCGCGACGTTCGGATGGGCCCCCCAGGACGCCGCGCTGTTGGCCGGTACGATCCGCGACACCCTCGCGCTCGGCGATCCACTGGCCGACGATGCGGTCATGTGGGCGGCGCTCGCCGACGTCGCACTGGCCGACGTGGTCGAGGCGTTGCCCGACGGCCTCGATAGCTGGATCGGCGAACACGGCGTGCGTCTCTCGGGCGGGGAGCGGCGGCGGCTGGCACTGGCGCGGGCCTATCTCGCCCCCGCGCCGTGGCTGTTGCTCGACGAACCGACCGAGGGGCTTGATTCCGCTACCGAGCGGCGTGTCGCCGAACGCTTGTCCGCCCGGCTCGCCAGGACAGGGCAGGGGCTCGTGATGGTCAGCCACCGTCCGGCGATGGTCGCGCTCTGCGATCGGCAACTCGCGGTCGCGCCGGCGTCGGATGCGATCGTCGCGCTACCCACGGATACCGTACCGCGACCGCGTCGGTATAGCCGAGATTGAAGACCGTCGGACTCTTCGCCGGCCGCTCGACCCGCCGATAGAGCGTCCCGAACACGCGATCCCAGGCGAAGTTCGTGATCCCGAAATTGCCCGTCTCGTCATGGAAATGATGCTCCATGTGGCGTGCCTTCATGACCGCCAGCCATTTGATCCGTGGCTTGTACGAGAGATGCTGGATGCAGTGAAAGAACTCGTAGACGCAGGTGCACAGCAGACCGGTCGCGAACCCCGCCGCCGCGCCGCCGACCTCGCCGATCAGCCAGCCCGGCACCGCGGCGACCAGCAGCAGCGTCGGGACCGTCGTGTAGAGCGCGCCGAACAGCACCTCCAGATGATTGGGGTCGCGGTGATGATCGTAATGGATCCGCTTCCACACGCCCGCCAGCAACGGCGTCTTGAACATCCACTGCGAGTGCAACACCCAGCTGTGCAGCGCGTACCATATCAGCGGATAAGCGAGCACGACCAGCGCGATCGTCGCCACGGTCGGCACCACCTCCGCCGGACGCCACGCGAAAACGCCGACTGCCGTCGCGACCAGCGCCACATAGGCGAGAATCGCGTGATGCTGGAGATACGCGATCACCAACTCGCGCAACGTCATGCGGTCGAGGTGATGCGAGCGGCGCCAGAACGGCGCCGTTCGCTCTGACATGCCGTTCGTCAAAGCCTGATGCCGAGCCCGACGCCGAAGACCAGCGGGTCGAGACTGATCGCGACCCGCTGCGTACCGGCCGCCGCCGTCCGCAGCCGCGCGGTCGTGTCGATGTCGATGTATTTGACGTCGAGGTTCAGGAACACTTTCGGCGTGATGTCGATATCGACGCCGGCCTGCGCCGCCCAGCCGAAGCTGTCCTTCATGCGAACGCCGGTCGATCCGACCGCCGCGACGAGGCCGTCCGACGCCTTCTCGTTCCAGAAGATCGTGTAGTTCAGCCCCGCACCGACATAGGGCCGAACCTTGCCCGTCGGGTTCAGATGATATTGCGCGGTCAGCGTCGGCGGCAATACCCAGGTCGAGGCCAGCTTGCCGATCGAGCCGGTCGTGCCGGTCCGGCCGTCAGCGTGGTGCTTGGTGGTCGAGGCGATCAGCTCGAAACCGATGTGATCGGTCGCCATATAGGTAACGTCCACCTCGGGCATGACGCTGTTGTCGACGCTGACCCGTTCGCCGGGAAAGGCGGGCAGGATGCTGCCGGACTTTTCGTTCGGTGCGACCAGAATCGTGCGGACGCGGATCAGGACGTCGCCGGCGGCGATGCCCTGGCGGGGTGCCGGCTCGGTCTGCGCAACCGCCGGGGCCGCCACGGCCATACCCGCAATTGCCGCACCGATGGCGAAATTCTTGATCGACGATGTCATGGTCCGGCTCCTGTAATCCAATGCGGCCGAGCTACGCGCGCCGCTCGGCACGGGCGTTGATCGCGGACAAGGAGCGGGTTGATCGCGGTCAAACACGTCGTGCAGGCCGCCGACGATTGCGCGACCGTGGGGACCTACCGTCCAGCGCTGCTCAATCTTCGGCCCAGCGCCTCAACAGGTTCGACTGGGTCTTTGCCAGCAGGTCCAGCTCGGGAGTCTTGCCGAGGCGTTCGAACAGGGCGTGCCGCGCGGTTTCAAGATCGAACAACAGCTCGCGGGCGTCGGCATCGCGGATCAGGCTGCGAACCCAGGTGACGGCGGCCAGCCGTTCGCCGGAGACGACCGGGGCGACCCGGTGCAGCGCGGTCGTCGGATAGACCACGGCATCGCCCGCCGCCAGCTTCACGTCCTGTTCGCCCGCCGCGGATTCGATGACCAGTTCGCCGCCTTCGTACGTGTCGGGCTCGGACAGGAAGATCGTGACCGAAATGTCGGTTCGCATCCCACCCATGATCGCGTCGTCGACATGGCTGCCATAGGCCATGCCGGGCTCGTAGCGGCTGAACAGCGGGGGGCGCACGACGTGCGGCCGTGTCGCCATCCGGAACAGCGGGTTCGCCAGCAGCCGGTCGATCACGAGGTCCTGCATCTCGGCGAGCAGCGGGTCGCTGCGGTCGACCTGTTCGTTGCGCTTGACCGGCCGCGCTTCGCGACCGGCGGTCCGGCGCCCGTCGACATAGCGCGTCTTGCCGAGATTATCTCGCAGCGATTGGAGATTGTCGGCATCCAGAACGTTGGCGATCATAATCAGCATAGGGAGTCTCGTGGCATCGACATGTGGTTGGATGCGCGCCCTATCAGTTCGATCCCGGGCGACCAACGCCTTGGCCAGTAAGGAAATACCATGCGTACGAAATTGTGGATGGGCGTCGGCGCCTTCGTGGTCGCGCAATCTGGCGAGGCGATGCTGACCGAAGCGGCGGCCAATCCGCTGGCGTCTTCGGTCGATCAGGTCGGCGAAGGCGGTGAGAACGAGCGCGGCGAGGGCGAGGGTGAAGGCGAAGGTCGTCAGATCGTCCGCTCGTCCAAGTCGCGGCATGTCGTCCGCAACCCCCGCCGCGCCCGCGCCGCGCAACAGCATGCCGGCCAGCGTGGCGAAGGCGAGTACGAGGGCGGCAAAAACGAACGTGGCGAAGGCGGCGAAGGTGAAGGCGAGGGCGAACGCTGATCCAAGGACATAGACGAGGATGAGCCGATCTGGGATCACGCGCACGGTCATGGCGATCGCGTTGGTGCTTTGCGCATGCGTGGTCTTTGCGATCATCGCCTACCGGCCGGCGATCGCGGTCGTGACGCGGCCCGATCCCAGGCTGTTTGACACCGCGGTGGTCGCGCGCGGGGCCAATCTGGCTCGTTTGGGGAATTGCGTCAGTTGCCACCAGTCGGCGGGTGGGCGTCCTTATGCGGGCGGGTACCCGGTCAAGACGCCGTTGGGGACAGTCTACGGCAGCAACATCACACCCGATCCTGAAACCGGGATCGGGCAATGGTCACCGGCTGCTTTCAACCGTGCGATGCGCGAGGGTGTGGGGCGCGACGGCAGTCATCTGTATCCAGCTTTTCCGTACACCCATTATGCGAGCGTCACGGATAGCGACCTGGCCGCGCTGTACGCGTTCCTGATGACCCGGCCAGCGGTGCGTGCGGTGCCGCCGGCCAATACGATGATCCCGCCGCTCGGGTTTCGACCCCTACTGGCCGGCTGGAAGCTGTTCTTCTTCCGACCGCAGCCGATCGCGTCCGATCCTCGCCAGTCGGCCGCGTGGAACAGGGGGCGCTATATCGGCGAGACGTTGGCGCATTGCACCGCCTGCCACAGTCCGCGCGGCCTGCTGCAGCAGGAGAAGCGTGGTCCCGAGGCCTATGATGGCGGGTGGTCGGGTGGCTGGTATGCCCCTCCGATCAACGCGCGATCCCCGGCAGTTCGGGCATGGACCGTGGACCGGCTCGATACGTATTTCCGCACCGGGCTCAGTACCGCACACGCCGCAGCCGCCGGGCCGATGGGGCCGGTCACGTACAACCTAGCGCGCGCTGCGCCGGCGGATGTGCGAGCGCTCGCAACCTATTACGCGTGGCAAATGCGCGACGCGTCGGCCGCGCGCGTCGAGCCGCCGCTTCCCGATCGTCGGGCATCGGCATCGCAGCGGCATCCGGTTGGTGCGCGTCTGTACGACGGTGCCTGCGCGGTGTGTCACGAGCCGGGTGCGGCGATGATGGTTGCGGGGCGTCCGGCCTTGCCGCTCGGCACGCCGCTGCACGAGGACAACCCCCGCGACACGATCCAGATCATCCTGCAGGGGCTGCGTCCGCCGGTTTCTGCGCGCGGGCCTTATATGCCGGCCTATGCCGATGCGCTCAACGACCGTCAGGTGGCGGAGATCGTGGCGTATCTGCAGCCACGACACGGCACCGGTCCAGCCTGGAAAGACCTGGAAAGAGACGTCGCCAAGGCGCGCGAGGAGGGCGAATGATCGACTTAACCGTCAACGGGGCGGCGGCGCGTGTCGATGTCGATCCCGCTACCCCGCTGCTCTACGTCCTTCGCGACGATCTTCATCTCCATGCTGCAAAGTTCGGATGCGGCCTGGGGCAGTGTGGGGCCTGCACCGTGCTGGTCGACGATCGTCCAGTCTTCTCCTGCCTGATGCCCGTCGGTGCGATCGGGACGCGCAGGGTCACCACGGTCGAAGGGCTGGGGACTGCCGCCAGACCCGGCGACGTCCAGCGTGCCTTCCTCCACGAGCAGGCGGCGCAATGCGGCTATTGCATCCCCGGGATGATGGCGCGCGCGGAAGGCCTGCTGCGCAAGACGACCACGCCGACCGAAGACGAGATGCGGACGGCGATGGCGCCGTCGCTCTGTCGATGCGGAACCCACATGCGGATTTTGCGCGCGGTGCGGCGCGCGGCAGTGATGCGCGGCGGCGGGGTGGTCGATGCCGCGGAACCCGTGACATGAGCGGGCAGGCGTCACGTCGCGATGTGCTGGGCGGGCTGCTGGTTGCATTCTCGCTCGCGCCGGCTACCGCGCTGGCACAGACCGGCGGCGGCGAAGGCAGTGGCGGACCCCCGACGGTCGCGCCCGATCTGCCGGGAACATTGGCCAAGTTTCCCGGTCTCGACGCCTGGATCCGCATCGCACCGGATGGGCGCGTGACGGTGTTTACGGGCAAAGTCGAACTCGGGACCGGCGTGAAGACCGCGATGGCGCAATTGGCCGCCGACGAACTCGACGTGGCGATCGAACGCGTCGATCTGATTACTGCCGATACCAGGCTGACACCCAACGAGGGCGTGACTGCGGGTAGCCAGACGCTCGAACAAAGCGGCACCGCGATCGCCAACGCCGCCGCCAACGTCCGGCTGTTGCTCGCCGAGACCGCAGCGGCGCAGTGGGGCGTGACCGCAACTACGTTGTTCACCCGTGACGGCGCTGTGCTGGACGGGAAGGGACGGCGCGCGACCTATGGCGAGCTTGCCGCATCGACATCGCTCGCGGTGCGTGCGCGCACCGACGTGCCGCGAAAGCGTCGGGAGGCGCGACGACTGATCGGGCGGTCGGTGCCGCGCGTCGACCTGCCCGCAAAGCTGACCGGCTTGCCGAGCTATGTGCAGGACATGACGCTGCCCGGCATGGTGCATGCGCGCGTGTTGCGCGGCCCATCGTCCGGCACGCGACTGACGCCCGACCTTGCCGCGCTGCGTCGGCAATCGGGCGTTAGCAAAGTCATTAGGGTCGGCCAGTTCGCCGCGATCATTGGGCCGCGCGAATGGCCGCTCGAGCAGGCGCTTCGGGTCGCCAATCGTGGCCGCTGGGCGCGCGATGTTGCAGTGCCGGCACTACCGCCCATGCCGGCGGGACTGTTGACCATGCGCCGTGAAAGCCAGGTGATCGACACGCGTCGCGACGATCCCGCGGCGCGCGGCATCCAGCGGCTGTCGGCGCGCTACGACCGCCCTTATCTGATGCACGGCGCGATAGGACCATCCTGTGCCGTGGCGCTTTTCGAGGAGGGCCGACTGACGGTCTGGACGCATAGCCAGGGTGTCGAACCGCTGCGCCAGGCGATCGCCGAACTGCTCGCGATGCCGGCCGACAGCGTCCGGTGCGTCCACCGCGAAGGAGCAGGGTGCTACGGGCATAACGGCGCGGACGATGTCGCCGGCGACGTTGCGCTGATCGCCCGCGCGATGCCCGGCGTGCCCGTCCGGCTGCAATGGAGCCGCGAGCAGGAACATGGCTGGGAACCGCTGGGACCGGCGATGCTTGCGCAGATCGACGCGGCACTGGACGCGTCGGGGCGGATCGTCGATTGGCGGCATCAGGTGTGGAGCAACACGCACAGCACCCGCCCAACGGCGGCAGGCGACCTGCTCGCTGGCGCCGAGATGGTGCCGCCCTTCACGCCGACGCCACCCAAACCGATCCCGCAGCCGAATGGCGGCGGCGACCGTAACGCCATTCCGCTCTATCGCTTTCCCAACCAGACCATCGTCAGCCACTTCCTGCCTGACATGCCGGTGCGCGTCTCGGCCTTGCGGGGGCTCGGCGCGCACCTCAACATCTTCGCGCTCGAAAGCTTCATGGACGAACTGGCGGCCGCAGCGGGGCGTGATCCGGTCGCGTTCCGGCTGGCGCACCTCGACGATCCGCGTGCCGCAGCGGTGATCAGGCAGGCGGCAAGGCGGTTCGGTTGGGAAGGATACCGACCACAACCCAATCGCGGGCGAGGCTTTGCCTTTGCGCGCTACAAGAACCACGGCGCCTATTGCGCCGTCGCGCTCGATATCGAGCGTATCCCCGACGAGGGGCGGCTCATCGTCCACCGTGCGGTCGCTGCCGTGGACAGCGGCGAGGCGGTCAACCCAGACGGCATTCGCAATCAGGTCGAAGGCGGGATCGTCCAGTCGCTAAGCTGGACCGCGTTCGAGGCGGCGGGGCATGACGGTGCGCGCCGGACCGATTACGACTGGAGCACCTATCCCATACTCCGGTTCGACAATGCACCGCGCAGCGTGACGGTCGACGTCATCGACCGTCCGGGCACGCCGTTTCTGGGGACGGGCGAGTGCGCCCAGGGTCCGACCGCAGCCGCGCTGGCAAATGCCCTCGCCTCGGCCACGGAGGTAAGGCCGAGGAGTATGCCGTTGATAGGTCAGATGTCCTTGCAGGTGTAACCGCCACGGTCGACCGCGTGGCATTCCTTTGCTAAACGGCGACACGGATTATGACAAAAGCGTTAGATTGATAGTGACTCGCAAAAGCGATTGATTTAGAGCCCCCTCATCAACGGGGGTTCAGTATGAGTTTGACGAGTATATTACTGGCTAGCGCGGCATTGATCGGGTCGCCTTCGACCCTAGCCGAAAGCCCCAAGGTCGAAGCATCTGATACCTCGAACGACGCTCAGAGAACCGACGAGATCATGGTCCTCGGCAAGAGCTACGGTCGCGAGGTCGGCAAGACCGTGACGCCGCTCAAGGACACGCCGAACACCATCACCGTGATCGATCGCGAGCAGATCGAGGCGCAGAATTTGTTCACGCTGGAGGACGCGCTGACCGCGACCAACGGCATTACCGTCAACGGCGTCGGCAGCGAGGACCCGTCCTTCTTCTCGCGCGGGTTCGCGATCTCGAATTACCTGATCGACGGCGTCCCCAGCTTCGCGTTCAACTTCCCATCCGCCGTGCCGGACCTGTTCTTCTACGACCGGCTGGAGGTGCTCCGTGGCCCTGCTGGACTGTTCAGCGGTTCCGGCAACCCGGCCGGCAGCATCAACATGGTGCGCAAGCGACCCCTCGACGCGTTCAGGATGCAGGCGAGCGCGGGTGCCGGCAGCTATGACAATATGCGGTTCGAACTCGACGTCTCGACTCCGATCGGGACCAAGGCTGGGCTTCGTGCCGGCGCGATGGCGCAGGACCAGGACCAGTTCTTCGATACCGCGCACCGCAACCGGATCGGCGGGTTCGCGGTCGGTTCGCTGGAGATCGGCGATCGCACGACGCTGACGGTCGGCGGCTATTACGATCGCTTCCGTCCAGCTGTGCAGTCGGGCCTGCCCGGTATCATCGGCGGCCTGGACGGCAGCGACGGGCAGTTGCTCGACGTCAAGCGATCGACCTATCTCGGCGCCGACTGGAACCGGTTCAATGCCGAGACCTGGACCGGGTTTGCCGAACTGACGCACAAGGTCAGCGATCGGTGGACGTTGCGCGCGACCGGGCTGTTCACCGATGTCGATCGCGTCGACATCTACAGCTATATCGGCAACCAGCCGGTCACGGCGACCAACGGTTCGACCAGCCACATCGCCTATCGCGGCGACAGCAAACAGCAGACGCGATCGTTCGACTTCAACGGCATCGGCAGCTTTCCGCTGTTCGGACGCGACCAGACGCTGATCCTCGGCACCGATTACCAGGCGAGTTCGGGGACGTCGTACAACACGCGATTGTCCAACTATGCGCGGATCGACGTGTATAATCCGGTGTCACCGTTCGAACCGCCGCTGAACCCGTACGGCGCCTCGCCTCCTTATCCGGTCCAAGGTACGCTCGGCAGGTGCACGCCGCCGCAAAACCCGGCCGAATGCGCGACGCAGGTCTATGGCGGTACCTCCACCGACGTCGAGCAATACGGCATCTACGGGCAGATGCGGCTGAGCCCCGTCGCCGGCCTTACGCTGGTCGGTGGCGGCCGCGTAACGTGGTGGGATACCACGACGACCACGTTGCTGACGCCGAGCGGTGTTCTGCCGCCGTCGACGCGCTACGGAGTCGACAACCGCTTCACGCCCTATGCCGGGATCGTCTGGGACGTGACGTCGCAACTCAACCTCTATGCGAGCTATGCCGACAGCTTCACGCCGCAGGCGGCACCGGTCGGGCGGGCACGTCCTGACGGGCAGCAGATCGAGCCCCTGATCGGTGCGCAATATGAGGCGGGAACCAAGCTCTCGCTGATGAACGACCGCCTGCTACTGTCGGCGGCGGCGTACCAGATCACGCAGACCAACCGGCTGTTCAACGATCCGGACATCGCGACCGTCGTGCTGCAGACCGGCAAGGTCCGCTCGCGCGGTATCGAGGCCGAGGCGACCGGCGAGATCCTGCCGGGCTGGCGGATCAACGGCGGTTACACCTATACCAAGACCAAGTATCTGGAGGACCAGAACGTCGCGTTCGAAGGATTGTCGCTGGTGCCGATCGTGCCCGAGCACATGATCAAGGCGTTCACAAATTATGCGCCGGTCGACGGGCCGCTGGCGGGCGCAAGCCTCGGTGGCAGCGTGACCTGGTTCAGTTCGACCTTCGGCGGCAATGCGGCGGTGTTCAACACCGACGGTACGTTGCGCACACGCTCCACGATCGTCCGCCAGCCGAGCTATGCGGTGCTCGATCTGCGCGCGGGCTACAAGTTCAGCGAGCGGCTGGGTGTCTCGGTCAACGTCGCCAACGTGCTCGACAAGAGCTACTACGCCCGCATCGCCGCAACCGGTCGCGGCAATTATTATGGCAGCCCGCGCACCGCGTTCGCGACGCTTCGGTACAGCTTCGAATGACGGCTGGTGACGCGCATGCCCGCGCCCGCTGGGCGCGTCGTGGCGACATCGCGCTGCGTGTCGTCGCGGCGGTGCCGCTCGGCTATGCGACGGCAAGCCTGTGGGCGATGGCGATCGCGCGGCTGCTGCCCGGCGATCGTGCCGAGGCGAGCGTCACCGCCGCACTGATCGCGTTAGTCTTGTGCGCGATCGCGGCGATGTGGGCGTTCGCGGCGCGTAGCGGCTGGCGGGCGATCTGGACGCAGGTCGTCGCATCGGGTGTCGCGGCCGTGATCGCATGGGTGTCGATCGACGCGACGGGGCGGTTATGAGCAAGGGCCTTCGACAGTCGCAGGCGTTCCTGCACACCTGGTCCGGTCTGCTGCTCGGCTGGATCCTGTTCCTCGTGTTCGTCGCGGGGACGATCGCGTTCTGGCGCGAGGGTCTCAACCGCTGGATGCGGCCGGAGATCGCACGCGTCGAACAGCCGATGCGCGTGCTGGCGGGGTCGCAGGCGTTTCTCGCGAGGAAAGCGCCCGACGCGAAAAGCTGGATCATCCCGGTGGCGACCGAACGATCGCCCGGTGCCCAAGTCTTCTGGGTACCGCAGCCGAAGCACGGTGAAGAGCGCGGACGGGGCGGGCGGCGCGGGCGGCGCGACACCCAAGCGCTGATCGGTGCCGACGGACAGGTCGCCCAAGCGCGCGAGACGCGGGGCGGGGAGTTCTTCTACCGGTTCCATTTCGACCTCCATTACATGCCGGTGATCTGGGCGCGGTGGCTGGTCGGGTTCGCGACCATGATGATGCTGGTCGCGATCGTCAGCGGGATCGTCACGCACAAGAAGATCTTCAAGGATTTCTTCACGTTGCGGCGCGCCAAGGGGCAGCGATCGTGGCTCGATGGGCATAACGCGACTGCGGTGCTGGCGCTGCCGTTCCACCTGATGATCACGTATACCGGGCTCGTCACGCTGATGGCGTTGCTGATGCCGTGGGCGGTCGTCGCCAATTATACCGACGAGCGCACGGTGTTCGCCACGCTGTTCCCGACCGCCGCGGTGGTCGAGCGGATTGGCCGTGCCGCGCCGCTGATCGACTTGCGGCTGATCGCAGCCGATGCCGAACGCCGGCTCGGTGCGCCTGCCAGCTTCATCGAAGTCAGCGATCCCGGTGACGCCGCCGCGCGCGTATCGGTCAGCCAGAGCGCCAATTCGATGCTGTCGTCGCGGACGCCGCGGTTGACCTATGACGGCGTGACGGGACGCCTCGTCTGGCGCTCGCCGCCACCGGGCGCCGCTGCCGAGACCGCGGGTGCGATGATCGGCCTGCATGCCGGACGGTTCGCAGGCGACGGTGGCCGCTGGCTGTATTTCCTGTGCGGGATCGCCGGGACGCTGATGGTCGCGAGTGGCCTTGTGCTCTGGACCGTCAAGCGCCGCGAACGCCTGCCCGATCCGACCCGGCCGCATATCGGATTTCGCCTGGTCGAGTGGCTCAACGTCGCGGTGATCGGTGGCTTCCCGCTCGGGATAGCGTGCTTCTTCTGGGCGAACCGCCTGCTGCCGGTAACGATGCGCGCGCGGGCCGACTGGGAGATGCATGCGCTGTTCATCGCCTGGGCGGTGGCCGCGCTGATGGCGTTCGTCGTCAAGCCGGCAAGGGCCTGGTGGTTGCTGTTCGCGGCGACCGGCGTGCTGCTGGTCGTGTTGCCGATATACGATGTCGTCGCGACCGATCGCGGATTGTTCGCGTCGCTGGCGATCGGCGACCTGATGATCGCGGGCATCGACGCGACGATCATGGTGTTCGGGCTCGCCTTCCTACTGCTCGCCCGCCGCGTCTCGCGCCATCGCCCTGTTGCCAGGCACGTGCGCAACCCCAGGGCCGTCACCGCCTTCAAGGTTCTGGAGCCCGCCGAATGAGCGTCCTGTCGCTCCTGCTCGCAACCGCGGCGTTCGTGCTGCTCGGCCTCGCCACCGACGCGCACCATCGCCGCCGGTTCGGCGCGTGTCCTCAGGCCAAACGGCGTAGGACGTTGCGGACCGGCGGCTGGCTTGCGCTGATTGCCAGCGTGCTCCCCGCAATGCTCGCCCGAGGGTGGATCTTCGGGCCGATCCTGTGGGTGGGCGCGATCATGGCGGGGGCCGGGATCGCCTTCCTCGCCCTCAACTTCATCCCCGTACGCGACGCGCGACGCTAGAAAGGACTTCGATTATGCGTTTCCCCCTGATCGCAGCATTTATTTTCTGCCTCCCCTCGACCGCATCCGCGCACGAAATCTGGATCGAACGCGATGGCACCGGCCCCGCGCGCATCTATCTGGGAGAGCCGGGCGAGGCGATGCCCGCCGGCGGCGATCCCGAATTCGCCAAGCTGAAGGCGCCGCGGATACTTGCGCAGCCAAACGCGGTCCTGGCGCGACGCGCAGGGTTCCTCGAAGCGAAAGTGCCGGCCGGCGACGTGCGGGCCTCGGACGATTCGGTGTTCGCGCCTTGGGGCCAGGACGGGAAGAAGGAAGGCGTGGTCTATTACGCGCGTGCCGGCCGCGCCGAGCCGCTGGCCAAGCTGCCGTTCGAACTCGCCCCGGTCACGGCGAACGCTTCGCGCTTCATACTGACGCGCGACGGCAAGCCGGTGGTAGGCGCAACCGTCGCGCTGTACGCGCCCGATCGTTCGAAGACCGACCTGACGACCGATGCTGCCGGGGTGCTCGATACGGGTGCCGCCAAGCCGGGACGCTATCTTCTCGTCGCCAGCAAGAAGGAAGACGGTCCTGTCTCGCTCCCGGGCGGCGTCGCACAGACCGTGTACCGGATCACGACCACCTCGTACGTCGCACGCTGAGAGCGTGAGGCCGTAGAACTTTGATCGGCTGTGGGTGCCGACATCGGCGCCGGACTAGCGAGCATGGCCTAGCGAGCATGTAAGTATAGACTGGCGAAGATGGTTCTCCGCTGAGCCCATCAATAAGTTTTGCCACTCGACGCGCGGGAGCGAGGAACGCCTGGACCTAGATCCGTGCGTTCCTCGCCCCGTGATCGCGCAGCCCTCAGTACCGTACGCTGATCGTACCCATCACCGAGCGCGGGGCGCCGTAATAGCCGCCGTCGAAATTCGTCGCAGTCAGGTACTTCGTGTTGGTGACGTTGCGAAGATTGACCGCAGCGGAGATCTGCGGCGTGATGCTGTACGCCGCCAGCAGGTCGAACAATGCGTAGTTGCCCTGCCGGCCCAGCCCGGTCGGCGAGATGATGCGGCTCTGGTACTGCGCGGCAGCGCCCAGCTTGAGGGCGGGCAGCATCGGCAACGTATAGCTGAGATTCAGCCGTCCGGTATTGCGCGCGACATAGCGGCGCACCGGGTTGCCCTCGGGATCCTCGATCCGCATGACCGTGTAGCCGCCGGTCATCTGCAGACCCGGTGCGATCTGGCCGCCGACGTCGATCTCGACGCCTTCCGACTGTGCGTCGATCCCGACATAATAGGTGCGGGTGACGTTGTTCTCGACGACGATGCCCGCCGCCTCGGCGGTGTTGTTCTGTCTCGTCTTGAACACCGCGACCGTCGCGTTCAACCGGCCGGCGAACCAGTCGCCCTTGATCCCCAGTTCGAGGTTTTCACCCTCGATCGGATCGATGATGCGCCGGTTGAGATCGAGCAGTTGGTTCTGCGGATTGAAGATCGTCGCGTAGCTGCCGTAGACGCTGAGGTTGCGCGTCACGTCGACCGTCGCGCCCGCAAAGGGCAGGAAGCGGGTGGCATCGAAATCGGTGTTCGTGCCGTAGGAGAAGCCCGTGCTCTTGGCATGGGTCACGTTGCCGCCGAACATCACCTTCACCGCGTCGCCAGGGTTGAAGCGAATGAGGCCATAGGCCGTCTCTCGTCGTGTGTGCGTGTTCTGGCTCGAAGCCGGCGCACTGGAGAACTCCGTCGGGAAGTTGGGCAGCGGGAAGTTGCCGGCGAACAGGTCGGGATAGGGTAGGTACGTCCCGATCGTGCTGTCGTCGTAGCTCGACTGCTGGATATATTCCTGCGCGCTGCGGTTCACGCCGATGTTGATCTCGTGCTCGCGACCCAGGAACGTCACGGGACCGGCGATATAGGCCTCCATCGTCAGGTTGCGCGTGGTTGCACGGAACTTGCCGGGGTAGCTCTGGATCCCGACCTGGAAGCCGGTCGCGGGATCGATACCGATGCCGTCCGCGTCGTTCCGCAGCGGGTTGCCGTAAACGTAGAACAGCGTGTTGTTTTCATCAGTTGCGCGACGGATCGCGCTGGCGCGGGCGACCCAGCCGTTGCCGAAGCGGTGCGTGATGTCGCCGAAGATCTGGCGATCGATGACATTCCAGCTCGACCAGTCGGGGGCGACGTTCGACGAGCGTGCGAAGTCCAGCGGCGTGCCGTCGCTGTAGGTGATCGGGATCGCGCCCCACATCGCGCCGCGGCTCTTGTGGTCCTGATGGCCGTAACCTGCGCTGACCGTGGTGTTGGCACCCAGATCCGCCTCGACGATACCGTAACCGACCCAGCGGCGCAGGCCGTAGCGGTCGAGATGGCTGTCACCGTCCTGATACGCGCCGACTGCGCGCGCGCGGACGCTGCCGTCCTTGGTGATCGGCACGCTCACATCGGCCTCGCCGCGATATTGATCGAACGAGCCATATTGTCCGCTCGCGCGCAACTGAAGATCCTTGGTCGGACGCTTGCGGATGAAGTTGACCACCGCCGACGGGTTGCCGGTCGAGGATAGCAGGCCGGGCGCGCCGCGTACGACTTCGATATGATCGTAGAAGGCGGTGTCGATCGAGCCGGTCTGGATGCCGAACGCGAACGGCACGCCGATGCCGTCGACCTGGAACGTCTGGATGTCGAAGCCGCGGGCGGAGAAATAGACGCGGTCGGTCTCGCCGGCTTGCACGTTGATGCCCGGTACCGTGGCAAGCAGCGTGTTGACGTCGTTGAGCTGGAAATCCTCGATCTGCGCGCGCGTGACGACGCTGACCGACTGCGGTGTCTGGCGCAGCGTCAGGTTGAGGCGCGTCGCGGTGGTCTGGCCGGGGATCGTGTAGTCGCTGCTACCCTCGGTCCGCGCGCCGGTGACGACGATCTCGTCGTTCGACTGGCTCGTCCGTTGCGCGGGGTCGGCGACGGGATCGGGCAGGGCGACCGGCGCCGCGTTTGGATTGGCTGCGGTCATCATAACAGCGAGTAAGGCGGACATTCGTTTTCCCCAGGAACCTTTCGCGGCCTCATGAATGGTCTCAATGCCTAATGCAAGTCACTATCAACAGCAGCAAGCTTGGCGGCTCAGGCAGGATCTGAGCGGGTCGCGTGGCGCGCCCGTCATCGAACGCCTCGGTGTCACATCGCTGGCAGCATTGGTTTCGCTAATCGGGCCGACGAGCGCCGGTGCCACCGGACTGACCCGAAACCGTAACTCTCCTGCCACGAAACCCAATTAAGGAAGCCGGTCTGCCATAAAGGGTCGGACGTCGTCGTATAATGCAGGAGTTACGTGCGTTCTTGGTGCACGCATTTCATTGGTGCTGGCGGAGGCTTTCACGTCCTCGCGCAAGCCTAGGAAGTTATCCCGTCATCTTCCGCTGAACCGCCGTCTCAAGCTTTGAAAACACACAGGACGGAGGCGGACGGCGGCTCCAACATCGGCCGTTACTCCGTAGCCAGATCTTTCGCTATTGAACGAGGACACATTACATGAAGACCAATCTGGTGAAGCTTCGGCGTGCCGGTCAGCTAACTGCCGCAGCGCGTATCCGTCGCACTGGCCTGGCGATCGGTGGGCTTATGGCCGGGTGCGCCATGATAATAAGCCCCGCCGCTACCGACGCGCAGGTCAAGGAACCGGCGAAGCGCGCGCGCAACGTCATCGTGTTCCTGGGCGACGCCGGCGGCGTGTCCACGATCAATGCCGCGGGGATCCTCGCCAACGATCGCGCGCAGTCGCTGTTCATTCAGTCGATGCCCAATGTCGCGCTGTCCGATACCTCGTCGCTGAACAACTGGGTTACCGATTCCGGCGCGGGAATGACCGCGATCATGACAGGGCGCAAAACCAACAATGCGATGGTCTCGGTCGTCCCCGATGCGCAGGGTGGTGGCGTGACGCCGGTGAAGACGCTGCTCGAATATGCCGAGCAATACGGGCTTTCCACCGGCGTCGTCACCAACATGAACATCTGGGACGCCACCCCGGCGGCGACCTACGCGCATGTCGCGTCGCGCAAGGACAAGGACGATATCTTCCGTCAGATGCTAGCGCCGCGCTTCGGCAACGGCGTCGACATCCTGATCGGCAAGGGGCGCGCGGATGCCATCGCATCGTTCGGCGCTCGCCAGACCACCGCCGACCAGGCCTTTACTACCGCCGGCTACCGTTTCGGTGAGGATCCCGCGCTCGTCCGGCAGGCGAACCGAGCGGTTGTCCTGCGCGACACCGATTTCGCGCCGCTTCCCGCGGTCGAGGCGACGATCGGCCAGCTCGCGCGCAACCCCAAGGGCTATTTCCTGATGGTCGAGTGGGACATGCACACCGACGATCCCAAGAAGGGGCTGCGCCACGTCATCGAGATGGACGACATGATCCGCCGCGTCAGCGCAATCGCGGGCAAGGACACGCTGATCCTATTCACCGCCGATCACAGCTTCGGCCTGCGCATGGGCGGCGGCAAGCGCGGAACGCCCCTCGCAGAGCAGTTCGCTGCCGAAGCCGCAAAACCAGGTGCGACGCCGGCCACGAACGAGATCATCAGCGTTCAGGATGGTCACACCGGCGAGGAGGTCATCGCGGCTGCCTCCGGTCCAGGATCGGAGAATGTCCGGGGCTTCCTGACCAATACGCGTTTGTTCGATATCATGATGGGCGCATTCGGGTGGAAGCCGGACAAGTGAACTAATTGCCGCGGCAACTCGGCCGAATCCGAATGTCGGCCGCTGAAGGGAAATAGTGCAGGGTTCGTTCTGTTGGACGGTGACTGGCGAGGATCACGATCCGCACATGGGGCGGCCCTCCATAGTAAGGCGGGGAGTTATACCTCCCCGTCGCCGTCGCTCCCAAAGCAGATACTGACACCCTGTTTCCGGGTCGCGCCAGACGCGCACCTCCTCGCCACCCGATTGATTACCCCGAAGATTGCCTTCGACGGTCACTGTCCTGATCGGTGCGGATTGTGATGACGAGCTCAGTTTGTCACAGCCTGAAACCAACATCGCACCAGCGATACAGCAAACCGCATTAAGTCGCATTGCCTTACCGCCTCCACCAACGTCGACATGAGCTGTGATCCAAGCTCATTCGTATATGGCGTGACGTCAAGCATGTTCGAAGCGAACACGACAACGCGGGCATCCCGCCGATGCACTGGCAGGATACGCCCGGTCTTCGGTGTTCTGGAATACGCCGGTTCTAGGTGAGCGAAGACTTCCGTTTTGGAGCGTTTTGCCCTTCGGTGCTCGGCGTATCCTTGTTCAGCGTATCGCTCGGGCGTCTCGCATCCCCGTCGTTCTGGTGTTCCGTCGACAGGTTCGGTTTTTTGGTGGTCGTGGTCGGCTTGATCGCATCGGTCATCATCGCTCTCCTCATCGCAGCAACCGGCGAAATCGCGCGGTGTTCCACATCGCCGATCCGCTCTAACGGTCGAACTTGCCCAATCGTCCGTTTGCGGCGTTTAGTGGCTGAACTGTGGGCGTTGGTAACATCAGGGGCGACGAGCTTTGAACAGGCATGACGAGGCAACTGCGCTGGCGCGTAGCGTTTTCGAGTTGCGCCGTATGCGTGCGGATCACCTACCCCAGGCCGTGCTTTCCGAGACCGCCTGGAATATCTTGTTGGCGCTTTTCGTGGCGGATGCCGATGGACGTCGGATGACCGGACGCGACGTGCTCGAAGTTGCCGAAGCCCCAACGTCCGCCGGCAGCCGTTGGATCATGGTGTTGCACGGGGAAGACCTGGTCAACGGCGACGGACAGGGCAACCTCGACGACGTGATAGGCCTGACCGCGAAGGGCATATCGGCCGTCGAAGCATGCATGGTCGATGCGCAGAAGTTTCTTCAGGCCCGGTTGTCGCGATCCGCTGCGAATTGACCGTAAACCACTAAGATCTCTTATATTAAAGGACCAGCAGCTACTCGGCCAGTTCATATGGTAGTGGCATCGACGATTTGGGTAGATCATGGCCTTTACAGGAAATGTTTCGCATTCTGGTAAAGATCAACGGTTCGCAACGCGTTGATTTTCGGTAGGAGAGCCGGGCGGGCAGGGTGTTTCGCCCGGATAGTTTGGAACATGTGTTGGCGATGACGGCGAACGATCTGGCGGGTGAGCTACTCGCGCGCCTGAGCCCTGCATCGGCCGGGCGCTCGCTGCTGTGAAAGCCTTTCGCCTGCTTGAAATGCGGATCTACGGGGTTGCGGGTCTTACGGCCCTGGCTGCGCTCTTGCTCGGGCTGATGATGCTCGAGAGCAGCGCCCACTCCAGGCAGGCATTCGACTGGGTCAGCCATTCGCAGGAGGTCATCATCAGCCTGGATGGGATCGAGAGCCGGGTCACCCAGGCAGAATCCCGATTGCGCGGCTATCTGATGACGAGGGATACAAGCTACATCGCCGGTTTCGACGGCGATCTGGTCGAAGCCAGGATCCTGGCCGTCAGACTGAAGAACCTGGTCACCGATAACCCGGTCCAGCGTGCTCGCGCCACGCGACTGGCGCAACTGACCGACGAGAAGGCGCTCGTCATGTCGGCTGCCGAGCAACGCACGTTGGCAAACCCGACCACCAGCATCCCAAATCCGAAGGAACGGCTGCGCGGCCGCATCCTCATGACGGCCCTGAAGCAACAGGTCGACGCGATGCGGATGGAGGAACGCCAGCTTCTGTCGCGCCGGGCCGCCCAGGCTCAAACGAAGGTCGCGGAATCCAAGGCGTTGCTGCTCTATGGGTTTCCGCTGCTGGTGCTGCTGATCGGTGGGATCGCCTGGTTCGTTCGTATCAGTATTTCGCGCCCTCTTGCCGACCTCCTCGATGTCGTCACGCGTTTCGGGGCCGGCGATCGCGATGCCCGTGCCGACACCAACGTGAGCAGTATCGAGTTCAGGCGCTTGGCATCGGCCTATAACGAGATGGCAGACCGACTAGGCACGATCAACGACCGCCAGGAAACGCGACAGCAGTCGGTCCAGGTCTTGAGCGAGATGTCGCAACGGCTCCAGGCGATCCAGAACGACGGCGAATTGTCGGAAGTTCTCGACTGCTTCCTGCCACAAGTGATGCCGGGTCTCTCCGGCGCGCTGTACCTGCACAACCACTCGCGCAACATGCTGATCAGGACGGCAAGCTGGGGCGATCCCCAAGCGAGGCCGGAGACGTTTCAACCCGGCAACTGCTGGGCACTCCGACGCGGGCAAACCCATTCCGTCGACGCATCGGGTACCGACCTCATCTGTCCTCATGCGGCGGGACCGGACCCCGTCGTGCGATGTTGCGAGCCGTTGCTCGCCGGCGGCGAGGTGCTCGGGTTGCTCTACGTCGAAGGGGTCATCGCCGACGAAAACCGCTTCCGCATCGGTATGCTCAAGGAAAGCGTTGCCCTCGCACTGGTCAACGACAACCTTCGTTCCCGCCTTCGCGAGCAGTCGATCCGCGATCCGCTCACCAAGCTGTTCAATCGACGCTATATGGAAGAGGCGCTGGCGCTGGAGACCGCGCGTGCCAAGCGAGGCAGGACGCCGCTGTCGATCATCATGTGCGATATCGACCATTTCAAGCGGTTCAACGACAGCCATGGGCACGAGGCCGGGGATCGACTGCTTGCTGCCGTCGCTGCCCTTATCCAATCGCAGTTTCGCGACGGCGACATCGTGTGCCGCTACGGCGGCGAAGAGTTCATGGTGATCGCCCCCGGCGCGCCGTCGAGCCTCATCCAAAACCGGGCGGAAGCGCTTCGTGTCGCCCTGCGGGACCTGACGGTAGAGTGTAACGGACGCAGGCTGGGCCCCGTGACGATGTCCTTCGGCATCGGCAGCTGGTCCGCCGACGATGCCGGGTCCTTGGGCGCCATGGTAAGCGAGGCGGATCGCGCTCTGTTCGAAGCCAAGCGGCTAGGCCGCGATCGCGTTCAACTCGCGTAGCTCAATCGCGTACCGGTGATCGCGCAAACGCAACGATCGCGGGCGCTCTTCGTTGTCTGGCATCCCAAGCTCTACATCGAAGGACCGATATGTTCGGGCATAAGAAGAAGGTGCGGTACGCCGTCGTCGGCGGTGGCCAGATCTCTCAGCAGGCATTCATGCCGGGTATCGGACGCACGGACAATTCCGAGCTGACCGCGCTCGTGACCGGCGATCCGGTGAAGGCGGACAAGCTCGCTAAGCTCTATGGCATCAAGGCATGGTCGTACGAGCAATATGGCGAGCTGCTGCAATCCGGCGAGATCGACGCGGTCTATGTCGCGACGCCGAATTTCCTGCATCTGCAATACGCGGTGCCCGCCCTGGAAGCCGGCATCCACATCCTGCTCGAAAAGCCGATGGCGTCCAGCGTTGCCGAAGCCGAGCAGATCATCGCGGCACAGAAGAAGGGCGGGGCGAAACTGATGATCGCGTACCGGCTTCATAACGAGCCCGGTACCGTCGAGATGATAACCCGGGCGCGGGCCGGCGAGTTCGGCGAACTGCGCAGCTTCGTGTCTGTGTTCGCGCAGAACGTGGCGGAAGCCAATTCCCGCGGGCACAACGGCTATTGGGGTGGCCCCGTGCCGGACATGGGCACGTACCCGCTCAACGCGGTCCGCAACCTGTTCGGTCAGGAGCCGATCGCCGTCCACGCGGTGGGTGCGAAGACGCCCGAGCGCGGGTTCAACTTCCATGACACCGTAGCCGTCACGTTGCGCTTCCCGAACGAGCGAACGGCACAGTTCACCGTCAGCTACGCTACGGCCTCGTCGGAATTCTTCGAGCTCGTCGGAACGGAGGCCAGCATCCACGCATCGCCGGCCTTCATGTTCGGTCCGAAGGTCGGCATTTCCTATGTCGAGAAGACGAGTGCCGGCAGCAAGGAACACAGCTTCGATCCGGTCGAACAGTTCGGCAACGAGACTCAGTATTTCTCGAACTGTATCCTGAACGACCTCCAGCCGGAAGCCGACGGCGAAGAGGGGTTGCTCGACATGCGCGTGCTGGCGGCGATCGAGCGGTCGCTCGAGACGGGTGAAACCGTGACGCTCGACCCTATGACGCGCACCCGTCACGTAGAGCCGGATCAAGCGCTGAAGCTGAAGCCTGCAAAGGAGCCGTCCGAGGAAGACATGATCAGCATCATCCCGCAGTCGGCGTGATCGACCGGCATCCATCTTCCTGACGACGATATTGGGTCGTGAGGGATGGATGCCGTCTAACTTTTAGCCAGCGAGGTGTCTTAGTGCCGGTACAGCGTCACCGCCGGCCAAACTCGCGCTTCGGCGATTAACGGGACGTACGGCCTAAGGTTCACAATCCGCGGGACTGGGAACCGCTATCTCCGAAAAATGCTCACGGATATATTGGAGCTTGGGATCGATGTACCGGCGGCAGAACGGCCTTTCCGGATCGGTTCGATAGTAGTTCTGGTAGCGTGCGTCGGATGGTTTGAAGCCGACTAGAGAAAGTACGGTCGTCCGGGCAATCTCGTCTTGAGCGAGTGCGAACTGGGCGATCGACTTCGCAGCTTCAGAATGCTGACCGGGATCGAAGACATAGATCGCACTGCGATACCTGCCGTCCGGCGAGTAGGTTCCTACCGCCGAATGCGTCCTGAGGTGGACTTCGACCAGCACGGGCAAGGTGATGATCGCCGGGTCGAAATGGACGATTACCCCTTCCGCCCAGGCGTCGGACGGTGCCTCGGACCGGATGAAGCCCTGGTCTACCTGGGCGACCCCTTTCAAGCTCTGAAAGACCCCCTCGGTGCACTAATGGCACCCACCACCAAACCCGATCTTTTCCACTGACAAACTCCTGTCACGGCTTAACACGCTCCATCCGGCCGACGCAGTGCCGAAGCGCTCTCAACCTTCAAATTACGTTCGAGCGGAGTCTCATTGCATGTTCCCTATTCGTTCGTTTAGCGGTAAGGCGCGCTTATGGTCGATGGGCATATCCGAAAGATCATTCATGTCGACATGGATGCCTTCTTTGCGTCCGTGGAGCAGCGGGACAACCCGGCGCTGCGAGGCCTGCCGGTCGCCGTTGGTCATGCCGGCGCCCGGGGTGTCGTGGCGGCTGCCAGCTACGAAGCGCGGGACTATGGGGTAAAGTCCGCCTTGCCCTCGGTCACGGCGCTACGGCGCTGTCCGAATCTGATATTCGTGCCGCCCCGCTTCGACGTTTATCAGCAGGTGTCGCGTCAGATCCATGCGGTGTTTGCGCGCTACTCCGACCTGGTCCAGCCATTGTCGCTCGACGAGGCCTATCTCGACGTTACCGACAACAAGGCGGGGCTTCCAACTGCCTGGATGACCGCCAAGGCGATCCGCGCGGAGATATTCCGCGAAACCGGGCTGACGGCATCGGCGGGTATCTCGTACAATAAATTCCTCGCCAAGATCGCCTCCGATCACCGCAAGCCGAACGGCCAGTTCGCCGTCACGCCAGAGATGGGGCCTGCATGGGTCGAGACGCTGCCGGTCGCCCGGTTCTACGGCGTTGGTCCGGTGACCGCAGCCAAAATGAAGCGGCTCGGGATCGAGACGGGGGCGGATCTTCGCGCTCAGTCGCTGGACTTCCTACGGCGCCATTTCGGGAGTTCTGCCGAGTGGTATTACGGCATTGCTAGGGCACGTGACGGGCGATCGGTCAGTGCCGACCGGGTCCGCAAGTCGTCCGGTTCGGAAACGACCTTCGACCGCGATCTCACCGACGAGGGCGAGATCGAAGCCGGCGTATCGAGCATGGCCGACGATGTGTGGGGCTGGTGCGAACGGCGTCAGGCGTTCGGGCGGACGGTCACCGTCAAAATCAAATATGCAGATTTCCAGCAGATCACGCGCAGCCGCAGCCAGCCGACGGTCGTGATGACCCGGGAGGATTTGCAACGTGCCTCCCTCGACCTCGTACGGTCGGTATTTCCGTCCCAAAAAGCAATCAGGCTCGTCGGCGTGACGGTGTCGAACTTTGCCGATGTACCGGAGTTGCAACGCGAGGAACTGCCGATCTTCGCCGCGGTCATGGGGGCATGATGCTCGACCTGTTCGGTACGCCGGTCCTGCCCGGACTGCACACGATGCCCGATATCGTCGACCGGGACGAGGAGCGGATGCTGATCGAGCGGATCGATGCGACGGATCCGACGCCGTTCAAGTTCCAGGGCTGGACCGGCAAGCGCCTGACGACCTCATTTGGCTGGGCGTATGATTTCGAGGCGGGACGGCCGGTTGCGGCGGAGCCTATGCCCGACTGGCTGTTGCCGATCAGGGACCGGGCGGCGCGTTTCGCACGGCTGGACCCGCTGCTCCTGATCCAGGCGTTGCTGATACGGTACGACCCGGGTGCGGGCATCGGCTGGCATCGCGACCGTCCAGTGTATGAAGACGTGATCGGGATTTCGCTCGGCGAGCCCGCGACCATGCGCTTCAGACGTCGACGGGAGGTCGGCTTCGAACGGGCGTCGGCTCCGCTCGTCCCGCGCGCCGCCTATCACCTCAGCGGTCCCGTCCGGCATGATTGGGAACACAGCATCGTCGAAATGGACCGACCGCGATGGTCGATCACATTCCGTAGTCTGTCCGCGATCGGCCGAAAGACATTGCCTCGGTAACGCGAGTTGCCATTTCAGGCCGCGGCAATGACTCTGAGCCTCTTCATTCCCAATCGCCGCGTTTCGCCGCGAGGCGGGTACACAGGGCGGCTACCCCCAGCGTCGCTGCGACGATCCCCGTCACGCGGAACGCGGTGGACGGGTGTGAAGTCTTCGCCATCGCCCGCTTGTGGCCAAAGAACTTTCGCATGTCGGCCAGCAGCAACTCCGGCTGTTCCAGTGCCGCAAAATGGCCGCCAGCCTCCATCTCCGTCCATTGAACGATGTCGTAGGTCTTGCGAGCTTGCGAACGCGGTGGGGGCGGGAACACCGGATCGGCGAACGCCGCGACGGCGGTCGGGACCTTGATCCGCGTGCCCTTGGGGAACTTGCCCGATCCCTCGAGCACACGACCGCGATACATCCACGTCGACGTCACGAACGATCCCTCGACCAGATACAGCATGATGGTGTTCAGGAGCACATCTTCGTCGAACGCTTGCCAGAGATCAGGCCTGCCGTGTTCGTCCCTAGGCACGTCGGCCCACGCGCCGAACTTCTCGAGGATCCATGCCGCCACCCCGACGGGGCTGTCCGACATGGCGATACCCAACGTCTGCGGGCGCGTTCCCTGCTCCTGCGAATAGCCCGTTTCCTCCTTTGCCAGTTCGGCCCGTCGAGTGGCCCAGGCAAGCTCGGCAGGCGCTTTCGGGGTGGCATCTTCGGCTTGGATCAGCAGCATGTTGAGGTGAAGCGCGGCCACCGCCCGGGGATGGCCATATGCCATCCACGCGCCGATCGCTGCGCCCCAGTCGCCGCCCTGGATCAGATAGCGCCCCCCACCGAACAGCTCGACCATAAGGTCATGCATTAACTCCGCGGTCTGTCGCGGTCCGATCGGGGAGGCGGGCTTTCCCGAGAACGCGTAACCCGGAAGCGAGGGAACGACGACATCGTGACCATCGGCGACGAGCGGCGCGATTAGCGTTTCGAACTCGAGGAACGAGCTCGGCCAACCGTGCAGCAGCAATAGAGGCAATCGGGATCCGTCCCCGCGCACATGGACGAAGTGGAGACGCTGCCCGCGTACGTCTGCGGTAAACTGAGGGAAGGCATTCATGCGCCGTTCCTGAGCTCGCCAATCGTACCGCGTTTGCCAATAGTCGACGAGCCGCTTGAGATCGGCGAGACCGACGCCGGATTGCCAGCCCCCTGCATCCGGGACTGCCCCCCAGTCGAACGCCGCTACCTTCGCGCGAATGGAGGCAAGGCGTTCGTCCGGAACGGCGATGGTAAAGGGTTTCGGCATGTCGGCGTCCTGCTCCGCTTCGAGAAGTGTCTCCCCAGCCGGGATTACCCAGCCGGGAGTACGCGCTCAACGCATCCAGGGTGATCGCGTTCACCCCCGGACGTGATGCCAATGAAAGATCGAGCCAGCCTGCGCCCATCAACCTACTGCCGACATCGCGCGTTATTCGGAACGACGATCGGCCGGACGCTCCTTGCCGTTCAAGGCACGCTTCGCCTCGAATACCGCGTCCGCGGCCTGGCCTCCGACCCGGTCGACATCCCGATCGAACTGGCTGACGACGCGAGGCGCAGTCAGCCCGTCCAACCCTTTGCGCAGCATGCGTTGGTAGTCTGCGCGGGTATCCGCCTTGGCGAAGGTTCGCGCCTTGAACTCGGATAGCGCCGCCTCGAACTTCAGCCGGTCCTTTGGCCCGAGGTCGGCCTTCGCCGCGCTCAACGTTCGACTGAACGTCTCCGCATTTGCTCCATCGATGACGGTCGGCTCCTTCGATCCGTAGCCGCACGCGCATACCATGAGGCACGCACCGAGCAGGAGTATCGATCGCATATGACTTCCTTTGGTAAGCACTAAGGTTACTGGATCTCCGATATCATATCGGCTTACGACATCTGCTTGCGCGCCACTTGCTCCAAGACCGCCAGCGGCATGGCACCCATCGCCAGTATCTGGTGGAAAGCCTTCGGGTCCCAGTTCGCGCCGGCCTTGCGCTTTGCCTCGTCTCGCAACTTCACCCAGACGGTATGCCCGATCTTGTAGCTGCAGGCCTGTCCCGGCCAGACCGTGTAACGGTCGATCTCGCCCTGGCTGCGACCGCGAGCGATGCCCGTGGTTGCGATCAGATAGTCGGTCGCCTTCTCGCGGCTCCAGCGTTTGGCGTGCATGCCGGAGTCGACCACGAGGCGGGTGGCGCGAAACAACAACGACTGGAGGTATCCGACCTGACCTAGCGGATTGCCGTCGTACATGCCCATCTCGTCCGCCAGTTGCTCGGCGTACAATGCCCAGCCTTCGGAATAACCGGAGTAGAAGCCGCGGCGGCGAATGAGGGGGATGTTCTCGCTTTCCAGCGCCGACATGACCTGAAGATGATGCCCCGGCACCGCTTCGTGGTAGCTCAGCGTTCCCAGCCCGAACTTGGGGCGATCGAACGTGTCGCGCAAGTTGATGAAGTAGATGGCCGGTCGCGATCCATCGAGGGACGCGGACTGGTAGTAGCCGCCCGGCGCACCGGCCTGGATCGCCTCGGGGACTCGACGGACTTCGACGGGCGCCTTCGGTAGAACGGGAAACTGCTCGGGCAGGCGCTTCGTCATCGCCGTGATCTGGCCGCGCAGTTGCTCCAGCAGCGCGTCTCGGCCTGCATCGGTGTTCGGATAGAGTTGATCGGGACGCTTGTTCAGCGCCACCAGTCGTTCGCCGACGCTGCCCTGGGTCAGTCCTTGCCGCTTCAGGATGCCATCGATGCGGGCACCGATCTCCGCCACCTGTGCCAGGCCGAGCTTGTGGATATCGTCGCCGGTCATCTCGACCGTGGTCGCCGCACTCGCCGCAGCCGCGTAATAGGCATCGCCGTCAGGCAGACGCCAGACCCCGGCATCGTGCACCGCGCGTCCGCGCAATTCCGTGACCAGCGCCCGTTGCCGATCCAGCGCGGGATACACCTGCTCGCCCAGCAGCTTCGCCACGGTCGCGGCACGTTCTGGCGGTAGATTGGCAGCCTTCAGCTTGGCGGCGAGGTCCGTCACGATACCCGAGGCGTCAGGCGCTTTGTCCCGCACCGACGCAAGCTGCTTGAGCGTGGTATCCAGGATGTAGTCGGGAGCGAATACGCCCTTGGCGGCGTCTTCGCGCTGACGTTCGGTTTCGACGTCGATTGCGCCAGCGAACGCCCGCACGCGAGCGACATAGGCGTCGGCATCCGAGGCGTTCGCGATCCTGTGCTGGTTGGCGAGAAAGTCCGGCACGTCGCGATAGGCACCGGTCAACTGCGTCAGGACATACGGTGCGTACCGGCCCGCGCTGGTGCCAAATGCATAGCGCTCTCCTGCTATCACCCGGTCCAGGCCATATTTCACGACATCATAGTCGAGCTGCGCCGCTTCGCTCAACGCATCGCGGCGTACGGTTTTCAGGGAGGCCAGTTCCTGCCTCGCCCGCGCGAACTGTCGCGCCTGACCAGCCCGCGACGTGTCGTCGAGTCTCGACTTCAATGACGCCCGCGGCCCCGTGTCGAGGCCAAGCGACGTCGCCTGCTCGGGGCTGTCGTCCAGTCGCGCGTAGAAGAAGCGATCGAGCATGGCACGAAAATCATCCTCGCGCCCCCTTGCGGCTGCGTAGGCGATGCCAGGCAAGGCTACGGATGCGGACAAGAGGCTGGTGGATGCAAGAAATTGACGGCGATGCATAAACGCTCCCGATGATGGATCGCCATCATCTACCGCACCCCCCGCCAGACCATAACCAGTTTCTGATGCGGCGCGGCCGGTCGCAAGTGGCCTGCTGCATCGTGCGATGAGGAATGGACCTGATTGGCAAGAACCGCCATCCTGTCCGAATGAACGAAGATACCGGTCAGTCCGAGCCGATCAGCTACCGCGTGCGCAACGTCGCGGCCGGCTTTGCCGATATCGGGCTTACCCACGCCGAAGACTTGCTTCGCCGGATGTCGCCCGAGGGACGCGAACAAGCGCGCCGTGAACGCGAGGCGAAAGCGCGGCGGCAGCGGCGCCTGATGGTCCGGTTGATCCTGGCGGCCATAGCATCGTTGATGGCTTGGGCGCTGCTCGCCGCCATCGCATCCGTCGGCGTCGCGACCGCCATCGCCGCGGCCCTGATGCTGATGTTGACCACGCTGGTCTTCGTCCGCGCCACGCCTCGCGCACCGGGGCGGGAGGCCTTGGCACAAGCAACACTCCCTAACCTGGCGGAGCACACCGTCGTCTGGCTCGCCGCGCAACGCCGTGGCATGCCGCAAGCCGCCCTTCATCTCACCGATGCGATGAGTCGCCGGTTCGATGATCTGGCACCACGCCTCGACAGGTTGGACCCACGCAGCCCTGCGGCGGCGTCGATCCGCAAGCTGGTTGCGGTAGAACTACCGAGTTTGGTCGAGAGTTGGCGCGCGGTGCCGATTTCTGCACGACGTGAACCTCACGCCGACGGCCGCACGCCCGACGATCACCTGGTAAACGGTCTGCAACTGATCGACTCGGAGCTTGCTCGGGCGAATACCTTGCTGCAGCAAAGCACCCTCGACGAAATTGCCGTGCAGGGGCGGTATCTGGAACTGAAGTATACCGAGGAAAGCCGGTTTATCTGACGGGGCTGGTCGAATCCATCGGCGTCGCCTGTCGCCCAACGCAGCGGTTTCTGGATCAAAACCGACGTCCTCCACCGCCGGAAGCGTGAGGCTAAACCGTTAGCCTGTCGCCAGAATGGATCGCGACCGGCTCAGTATCGTTAGCTCTTCGACGCGAGCTTCCGTTCGCGACTGTATCCGAGGGGCCGATGCCGATGAATGCTGCCGATGTCTTCACGACGCTCGACGTCGAATTGAAGCCCGATCCATCACGCACCGTGATCCGGCCGTTCAGCTTCGGCTACCCGCCAGCGTTCGAGGCGGATCACCCACCGCGCAGCGAGGTCGTCGTGGACCGCATTCGTGCGCTGGACGATACGATGCGCGAACGGATGCGCGACCTGTTGCTGACCCCGATGCGGGAACGCCATCGCAACGTCGAGCAGGTGTTGCTTCGCCGCTTCGAAGAGGTGCGAGAGGACATAGGGGAGGGCGAGGTCGACGACGACGAGCGGCTTCTGATCGGCGCCTATTTCAGTCAGGAATATGCGTTCGAGTCGGCGGCGCTGTTCAATCCGAGTATCGTCGCACTGAGCGACGAGGAGCCCTCGGTTCCCGGTGCGATACGCTTCGTCATGTCGCTGCGAGGGATCGGCGAGGGACATATTTCGTCGATCACGTTTCGGACCGGTGAATGGGGTCCGGGCGATCGACTGGTGATCGACCCGCCGAGCGCTCACGGCGTACCGCCCCAAATCGAACGCCAGACCGATGGCTGGGTCCGCCTGCTATGCGAAGACAGCCAGGACGCGTCGGAAACCGTCATCTTCCCGGTCCTGCCCAGCCAGCGCCAGGGTATCGAGGATCTCCGGCTGGTCAACTTCACCGATCACGACGGCGTCCGCAGCGTCATCGGTACGTACACCGCCTTCGACGGCAAGGATGCACGGCAGGAGATCCTGCGCGGCATCGACCTGCGCACGGTCGAGATGAGACCGCTGGCCGGAGCGATGACGGGATATAAGGGCATGGCACTGTTCCCCCGGCGGATCGATAACCAGTTCGTGATGCTGGGTCGGCAGGACAGCGAGAACATCTGGTTGCTGCGGTCGGACGACCTCTACACGTGGGAAACCGGGGCGCCGATCATGGCGCCGAAATATCCCTGGGAATTCGTCCAGTTGGGCAATTGCGGGTCGCCGATCGAGATCGACGAGGGCTGGCTCGTCTTCACGCACGGCGTCGGCATGGTCCGCGGATATTGCATCGGTGCCTGTCTGCTCGACAAGGACGATCCGTCCAAGGTGCTGGCGCGCACGGCTTCGCCCTTGCTGTTCCCGAGCGCGGAACAACGCGGCGGCTATGTGCCGAACGTGACCTATAGCTGTGGCGCGTTGATCCGGGATCGTCGCATATTGCTGCCGTACGCGATCGGCGACGAATTCTCGGCGTTCGCGGTGGGCGACGTCGACGATCTGTTGGCGGTCATGGAGCCGGGTTGAT
Source organism: Sphingomonas faeni (assembly GCF_030817315.1). Classification (NCBI taxonomy): domain Bacteria; kingdom Pseudomonadati; phylum Pseudomonadota; class Alphaproteobacteria; order Sphingomonadales; family Sphingomonadaceae; genus Sphingomonas; species Sphingomonas faeni. The sequence continues at coordinate 1,010,493 of NZ_JAUSZF010000001.1, forward strand.
CCGCGGGACGCAGGCCACGGCTCTTCGACGCATCAGCGAAAGCGCGCGAGCCAGGCGGTGCGTCGATCGGTCTGCTTCGTCAGGCAAGCCGGATGGTTCAGCCGTTCGATCGTGCCGGCGCCATTGCTCCGGTCGAGTGGACAGGCACTGTCGCGCTGCCTGATCCAGCCGCGCTGCGACGTTCGCAATGCCGCTTGGCGCCTTGCAGGCAGCCGCTTCATCGTCGCACGGTAGGTTGCGTTCAGCCGTGCGTCCGCGCGCCGATAGTCCGCTCCGAAACACGCCGCAATCGCTACGGTCACGCCGCGCGCCGCATCGCCGGTGTTCAAGCAGCGGTCGAGTTCAGGCGAGGTAGCAAGAGCGAAAGCCAAGGCAAGGGTAAGCATCAGGGTTCTCCGTTGGCGGCATGACGCCGCGATCGCCTACTTCTTAGCCTCGTCCTTCGGGATGCCGCTATAGGTCGGAGGCGTTGCAGAATTTGCCTGCTCGTTCCCGGTCTCGAACGAATTGGGTCGCTTGCCCTCCTTGCAACCGGTCAGGACAGCGAACATGACGAGTATGAGAATGCGGATATGATATTCCAGTGAAGAACGCGTAAGCTCGGGGATCGACTATCCGCGCCGTAGCACAAAGACGGCGGCCTGACGCTCAAAGTGTCCGTTAAATTCTCCTACGCCCGTAGGCCACCATCTCGTGATTATACGGGATCGACGGTGTGTCATGGCCGTTATCGGCGATCGTGAGCCAAGCCATGGCTTCGGCGACACGCGAGGCGGGTTCGAGGGGAATGCGCGCGAGCTCGACGTCGAAAGGGGCGAAATATGCCGGTTTGCCCTGCCATTCGATCAAGCGCTCGCGGGAATGGTCGATCGACCAGCCGTGGAGGTGAACACCCAGATCGACGAGCGCGCGGGATACGCGAAAGAGCAGCCAGTGGATGTGCCCAAGTTCGTCGTGCGGATCGGCATAGGCACCGGCCCGTTCCGCGAGTTGCTCGGCGTAGATGCCCCAGCCTTCGACGAACGCAGAGGCATAGTCGATCCGGAGCGGGTGGGGCGGGGTGGCGCTTTCTAGGCCGAGCTGGATCATGTGACCGGGGAGCAATTCATGCGCGACGACGCTTGGGAGAGTCCAGCGGGGGCGGCGGCGGATGTCCTTCAAATCGACGACATACGCGCCCGGTCGGGTCGGCGTGGGCAATTCACGATACCCGCCGCGGCCGCTGCCGATCTCCTGGTGGGATAGCGGGCGGGCTGTTGCGTTCAAGGACCATTGCGGGAGATCGCCGAACATCGCCCGGATACGGCTGCGGGCGGTGGCGAGCATCCGGTTCATGTCGGCGATTGCCTCCGCATGGCCGGCATCGCTGTCGTTGTAGAGGAAGCGATCGTCGCGCCAGAGTTTGCCGTAACGCTCTGCGATCGCACCCTTGGGCGCACCGACCTGATCGAACAGCCTCGCCGCGCGGGCGTGGAGGCGGTTCAGTTCGGCGAATAGGCGGCGTTCGGCATAGGGCGGCGTCATGGTGCCGAGCGAGCGTTGGAGTTGCAGAGCGTACCAGTCCGCGCCGCCCCGTAGCCGGCCGACGCCGGGGGCGGAAGGCGCGATGTCTCGCAGGCCTTCGAGCGTCGATATCTGGCGGTCGATCGCGGGGTTCTCGGGAGCGGTACGGAGCGCGTCTACGGTGCGGTCGAGGGATAGGCGGGGGAGAATGATTCCGGCCTCGGCGTCCGCTAGGATTGCAGCAGTGTCGGCGTCGATCTTGGCGGGATCGAGGCGTGCGGCCTTCCATGCGCCGGTCGTCGGCGTGACGCGGTAGGGGCTGCGCCCGGTGCGGCCGAACGCGGACCGTGCGATGGCGGCGTCGATCGTGAGACCGGCGCGGGCAGTGGTCAGGTCGAGACGGTCGGTGGGTTGCAGGCCCTCTGCGTTGAAGGGTGCTAGCAGGCGGAGCGCTTCGTCAGGGTCGGTGGCGGCGGCTGCATCAAGGGCTTGGCGCAAGGGCGTGATCGACTGGGCGCGAACATTCGCGGGGACGAAGGCTGACGAAACTAGCCCGGCGAGCACATTTCTGCGGCTTGGAGTCATTCTCGCCCCCTCCGTTCGGGTTGGGCGAAGTCGAGAGGGATGTTGCGAGAAACAATGCTCATTAGCGGGGCAGCGGGATGCGATTGTTGGCCTGCGTGATCTCGGGTTCTTCACCGGTCAGCGCGACGTGGACGGCCAGCGTTGCGGGATCGATGCGGGCCGGGATCGCCAGCTTCACGGTAGTGGTCCTTGGCCGTAGGTCGAGCGGGGCGGCTAGCGGCGGGATGCTCGTGGTTGCCACCACCTTGCCCGTCAAGTCGACCAGATCCGCATGACCGCCCTTCGCGTCCCTTGCACCGAGACTGTGGACGGTGACGCCGACATTGCGCCCCTTCACGACGACATCGTCGGTACCGATGCCGAGGTCCGCGCGCTCGTCTACCGGGGTTCCCGCTTCGACCAAGTCGAAGTCGAACACCGTCGTGCCCGGTGCGAACGTCACGTCCGTATGCGCGCTGCGTTCGAGCGCCATCGACTGCGCGCCACCGATCGGTGTGAGTGTCTTGCCGCCATCCGAACTGCTCGACGCCTGCATCGACCAGCGGCCTGCGGTGACGGTCCAGGTGGACATCGTCGCGCGCTGGGCGTGGTCAGTGGTGTTGTAGGCGATGACGCGGAACTTCGTCGGCGTGGCGCCCGGGAGCAGGATCGCGACGCGCTCGGCTGCGCCCGGTTCGGCGAAGCGCCAACTCACCGTATTACCAGGCCAGCTCTGGTTGCGGCGCAACGCTACGCCACCCAGGCGTTCGCGTTGGAGGATCTCACTCGGCTGGTCGACGCGGTCGCTCCACCAATGGCCCTCGGTATAGATGTCCATGTGCTGGGACTTGTCGGCGATCGCATCCGCGTGGAGCGCTTCCAGCGACGCGGTGTCGCCTGATGCAGCCCAAGCCGTGTAGCGGGCGAACGGGTCGTCTGACTTCCTCTCCGCCAGTTTCTTGCGCGCGGCGGCACCGCCGGGGAGTGCGTCGAAGGCGTTCTCGTTGAACTCGGCCAGCGCGCCGGGGCCGGCCTTGGCGAGGCGCGCCTCGATCGGGCGGAGGTATTTAGCGTCGCCGGTGTAGCGCCACGCCGCCCAGGTCGCCTGGAGCGACGTGGTGATGCCGCCGCCGTCGCCGACTCGCTCGGCATCGGTGCGCCAGTTGATCTCGTTGGGATAGCTCCAGCTGCCATCCGGAGCCTGCTTGCCGTGTGCCATCCAGCCGTCGATCACGCCGGTGACCAGGGCGCGGGCGAGCGGGTTGGCGTTGTAGAGGCCGACCAGCATCGGGCCGTGCATGACGGTGAAGGCATAGGGTTTCTGCCATTCCCATGCGCCCTCGCGGTACATCTTACGCCCGCCATACCAGTTGCTGGCGAAGTGCATGTGGCCGGCGGGGTTCTTGAGGATCACGGTCTGCAGGGCGCGGGTGTTGTCCATCAGGCGCTCGACGGCCTTGGGTTCGCCCCAGTTGAGATAGAGGCGTTCGGCGTTGCTGTTCAGGCCCTCTTCGTAGGCGTGGAGTTCGTCGGCGGTGATGTAGCCGAGGCCGTTCACGATCATGCCGTTCTTGTAGACCGCGTCCGACAGCGCGCGGAGCGAGGCGTTGATCTTGTCGGGCTCGACACCCATCAGCGCGAGGCCCGGCCATTGTTGAGTCAGGTCGGTATCGTCGGAGATGCCGCCGCCGAAATCGCCGTAGGGGACCTGGCGTTCGTCGATCCACCAGGTGACGAATTGGCGGACGCGCTTCAGATCTTCGAGTTGGCGGAAGGCCCAGAGGGGGACGCCTGCGGGAGCGACCGGCTGGACGAAGGCGGGCAGGTTCTCGGGGCGATAATTGATGTCGGCCCAGTAAGCGCGGGCGCGCGCGTTGTCGGGGTCGACGCGGAGCAGGTCGGAGATGTCGGCGAACAGGCGCTGGTAGAGGCCGGCGCGTTTGGACGCGGTATGTTCCTCGACGAGGAAGCCCCAATTGTCCTTCACCTGCGCCATGCGGTCGGCGATGTGCTCGGGCAGGGCGGCGGCGCGGGGTTTGAAGACGAGACGGATCTTGGCACCGTTCAGCGCGGTGGCGTCGAAGTCCGGGGCTGCGCTGGCGATCGTCAGATAGAGGCTGTCGTTGGGGAGAATGCGGTCGCGCAGGTCGAGCCAGAGCGTGCGCGCTTCGTTCGGGCGGACCGAGACGGAGAGGTCGATCATGTCGCGGCCCGGCCAGATCGGGTCCTTCACGCGGATGTTGAGGGGGATCAGGCCGGCGGCGTTGGGCTTGGCCTTCAGCGCGGGGATGTCGATTGCGATGCCGTCGAGGCCGTCGTTGAGGTTCTGCCAGCCGTAATCGAACGCGCGGGCGAGCGGGCGGTCTGGGAGCGCGTCGCCGAAGCTTGCCGGGATCAGGATGTGGACGATTGGGGCGGCATTCTCGTGGCGGACGGGGGCGCCGGATGCGCCGCCGGTGCCTGCGCCGACTGCGGCTTTCAGGCCGGCGGAGGGCATGGCGACGACGGTGCTGCGCTCGTCCGGTGCGAAGCGGCCGGCGATGTAGGCGTTGAGCGGGGCGAGGGCTGCGAGGTTGGGAGAGGCGGCGGCGTCGACGGTGTAGGAGAGCTTGAAGCTGCCGGCGGGTTCCGTGCCTGCGCCGACGTCATAGGCCCAGAGTTCCTGGATCGGTTGCTCCTGCATCGTGTTGGTGAAGCTGAGCGTGCCGCCGGTGCGCGGGGCAAACTGGTCGACGCTGCGGACTGTGCCTTGGGCGCGGGTGGCGATCAGGGTGGTCTTGGTGCCGTCGCTCCAGTCGAGCCGGCCGTATGCCGCGCCGCGGACCTCAACACGGTTGACGCGTTCGTTCGGCGGGATGGTCAGATCATAGCGCTTGCCGCCTTCGACATAGGTGTTCCAGTCGGGCAGCTGGAAATAGTCGTCGCGGCCGGGCAGGCGGGAGCGGTTGTAGACGCCCGGCCAGGTCGTCTCGGCGATGCCATCGACGCCCTTCCACATCCATTCCTTGAGGTCCTTCGCGTCGGCGAACTCGACTTTCCGCACGCGGGTGACGGGGGCGTCGAGCACGGGCGGGGCGGTCTTGTCCCAGCCGTAGCGATGGAGCCAGGCGGTGCGCTTTGCGGTGGGGTCGGTCGCGGGCGCGGGGGACGGTTCGCGCTTTTCGGCGAGCGCTGCGACGTCGGTGGCGGGGAGGATGCGGTCGTAGACGCGGATCTCGTCGAGGTCCGATCCGCGCATGAAGTTGTAACGGCTCTGGACCTGGTGCGGGGACATGACGCGGCTGGCCAGGCCGAACTGGTCTAGGCCGCTGTCGAGGTCGGCCTTCTGGTCCTTGCGCGCGACCAGCCTGCCGTCGATGTAGAGTTGCACGCCGACGGTTTCGTCCCAGGCGAAGGCGATGTGCGACCAGGCGTCGGCGGCTGGCGCTTGCGGGATCGTCCAGGAGACGCGGATGCGCGAAAGGTTCGCGTCGGTGACGAAGGCGTCGAAGCCGTGGCCGTTCCAGTCGATCCGGAGGAACGCCATGTCCCAGCTCGAATGGTCGGCGAACCCGGTGCGGAAGATCACGAAGGGGGCTTCGCCGAGAGGCGCGCGGGGGCGCCAGAAGAAGGCGAGCGTGCCGCGGTCCGCGCGGATGTTGCCGGGGGCTTTCCACGCGACATAGCCGTCGTCCGCCCAGCGCGCGGCGCCGCCGATCGCGCCATCCGGGGTGATGTCGACGCCGCTGCGAAAGTTGGGGACTGGGTCGCCGGTGGCGTAGTCGGCGGTGAGGCTCTTGTCGGCCGACGCGCGGAAGAGGAGGCCGGTGGCGTCCTGCGCGGCGGCGGGCGCGATGCTGGCGACGGCCAGCGCGAGGACGGACACCGTGGTGAAACGCTTCACTGTTCTCTCCTTGGGGCCAATCGGCATTGAGCGATTTGGCCAGGTGTTCGTCGTCCAAAGCTTGTTCTCCCGCCTTCGCGGGGAACAAGGGGGCGGGGGGTCAGCCAGCGTCCACTCTCGCCAGCCTTGGCGACAGCAGGTGCACGACGGCGATCGCGATCAGGTACGTGCTGCCGGCGACCGCGAAGATCAGCGTGTAGCTGCCCGTGGTCTGCAGGATGTAGCCGGTGAACTTCGCCATCATCATGCCGCCGATTGCCCCTACCGTGCCGCCGATCCCGACCACCGATCCCACCGCGCCACGCGGAAACATGTCCGAGGGGATCGTGTAGAGGTTCGCCGAGAACGCCTGATGCGCCGCCGTCGCCAGCCCCACGATCCCGACGGCCAGCCAGAGATTGTCGACGTATTGGGCGAAGAAGATCGGCATCACCAGGAACGCGCAGGCCAGCATCGTGACCTTCCGCGCGAAGTTGGCGGAGTAACCGCGCTTCATCAGCTTCGACGACGACCAGCCGCCGGCGACGCTGCCGAGATCGGACAACAGATAGATCGCGACGAGCGGCGGACCGAAGCTCTTGAGGTCTAGATGATAGGTCTTGGCAAGAAAATCGGGCGTCCAGAACAGGAACAGCCACCAGATCGGGTCGATCAGAAACTTGCCGAGCGCGTAGGCCCAGGTCTCGCGGTAGCCGAGCAGCTTGAGCCAACCGATCTTCTTCGCAGTGTCCGCCGGATCGCTCTCGATATGCGAGAGTTCGGCGGGCGAAAGCTTCGCCACTTCGCGCGGACGACGATAGATCGCGATCCATGCCACCAGCCAGATAAGGCTGATCGCGCCGGTGATGATGAACGCCATCCGCCAGCCGAACGCGATCGTGATGATCGGCACGATCAGCGGCGTGATGACCGCGCCGATGTTCGCACCCGCGTTGAACACCCCGGTCGCGAACGCACGTTCCTTGGCCGGAAACCACTCCGACACGGCCTTGATACCAGCCGGGAAGTTGCCGGCCTCCCCCAAGCCGAGCACGACGCGCGCCGCCGAGAACTGGAACGCGTTGCCCGCGAACCCGCACAGCGTATGCCCAAGCGTCCAGATCACGAATGCGACCGAATAGCCGATCCGCGCGCCGAGCACGTCGACGATCCGGCCGAAGCTAAGATAGCCGATCGCATAGGCCGCCTGGAACCAGAAGATCACGTCGGCGTAAGTCGTCTCGTTCCAGCCGAGTTCGGCGGAGATGGTAGGCTTCAGCACGCCGATCATCTGCCGATCGACGTAATTGATTGCCGTCGCGGCAAACAACAGGCTGCAGATCAGCCATCGATAGCGGCCGATATTGCCGCCTATGCCTGCGTCGCCGCTCCCGCTGGACGCGCCCACCTCCGGCATGTTGATGCTCGCCATTGGCCTCTCCTATCTAGTGCAGCCTCTAGCGGGCCTTGATGGTGCAATGGACGGCGAACCGTCCGTCAAAGCGCGCCTCGACCCGGTCGCCGATCCCGACCGGATGAACGCCGGTAACCGCGCCGGTCGATACCCATTGTCCCGGCGACAATGCGATACCGCGCATCGCCATGTGTTCGAGCAGATAGCGGACCGCGCCGAATGGTCCGTCGAGCATCGTCGCACTCGTCGCGGCGCCGATCAAGGCGTCGTTGATCCACAGTTCGACCGGCCAGTCGTTGATGTCACCCTCGCGCCAGCCCTCGGCATCCGCCCCGACTACCAGCCCATTGTTGTTGCCGAAATCGGACACGGTGACGGTCGGTCCCAGTGCGTTGATACCGGGAAAGGGGGAACTCGCGATCTCGATCCCGACATGCACCGCGTCGACCATCGCGCGCGCCTCATCCGCGGTGTAGCGGGTCTTGGAGAGGTCGGGCGCGGTGCCGATCCTGAGCAGGAACTCGGCCTCGGCGGCCGCAAATCCATGCGCAAAGACCGGCATCGCGACCGGGTCTGCGCTCGCCGTCACGACCTGATCGACGAAGATAGGGCCCGTCAGGCGGTCGACGCCATCGAGGGGCGGATTGATCCGGCCCACCTTCCAGCCTGCGACGACACCCTCAGCAAGCAGCAACGCAGCATCCTGAACTGCATAGCCGTCGGCGAGCGTGACCGGCACGTCGCCGGGAAATTCGGGAACGGTGCCGCCTTCGCGGCGCGCCTCGACGAAGGTTCTGGCGATCCGTGTCGTGTTGTCGGTCGTGTCGGGCAGTGCCGCCAAGAACCCCTCCTGTCATGTCGTTCTATTTTTTCGAAGCGTATGGGAAACCGGTGTCATTGACAAGCGGGTATGCGCAGATCGGTTGAAAACGATTGGCTTATAGCGTTACGCCTCGCTTCCAGATCGCGATCTCGCGTTCGCCGTTTCGCTCCGCGGCGGTTTCGGCCCCCGACGCGATGTCAGTGATACGCGCCAGTAGCGCGTCCTCAGTCGCCGCGAACCCGTCTTCCAGCACTGCGCCTGCGTCGAAATCAATCCAGCCGGGCTTGCGCATGGCGAGGTCGGTGTTCGACGCGATCTTGATCGTCGGTACGGGAAAACCGAGCGGGGTGCCTCGGCCCGTGGTGAACAGGATTGCGGTCGCGCCCGCCGCCGCCAGTGCGGTCGAGGAAACCGCGTCGTTGCCCGGCGCTTCCAGCAACGTGAGCCCATCCATCCGGATTCGCGCGCCATAGTCGATCACGTCGGCAACCGGCGCACGGCCAGCCTTCTGCACCGCGCCGAGCGACTTTTCTTCCAACGTGGTGATGCCCCCGGCGACGTTGCCGGGTGACGGGTTCTCCGACACCGTTTCGCCGTGATGGAGGAAGTAGCGTTTGAAATCGTTGACGACCTCGACGATCCGCTCGAACACGGGCTCGCTCACCGCGCGGTTCATCAGCATCTGTTCGGCACCGAAGATTTCAGGGATTTCCGTCACAAGCACCCGGCCACCCGCCGAAATGACGCGGTCGCTCATCCGGCCGACCAACGGGTTGGCGGTCAGCCCGGACAGGCCGTCAGACCCGCCGCACTTTACTCCCAGCACGAGCTTATCGAGACCGACCGGCTGGCGTTCCGCCTTCGCCAGCGCGGCGAGTTCGGCGACCAGTGCGCAGCCTTCCGCGATCTCGTCGCCGCTGGCCTGCGTCGTCAACGTGCGGATCATCGCGCGGCGCGACTCCGGGATCGCTGCGAGCAACGCCTTGATCTGGTTCTCTTCGCAGCCGAGCCCGACGATCAGCACGCCGCCAGCATTGGAGTGGCATGCGAGGCTCGCCATGATCGTCCGCGTGCCCTCCAGGTCCTGGCCGAGCTGCGAACAGCCATGGGGGTGGGTGAAAGCGTGGACGCCCTCGACCGTATCGCCGATCAGCGCGGCGGCCTTGGTCGCGATATGCTCGGCCGTGCGCGCGACGCAACCTACCGTCGACAATATCCAGATCTCGTTGCGCGTACCGACGCTGCCGTCGGCGCGAACATAACCCTGAAACGTCGCAGCGGATACGCGCAGGGCCGACGCGGTATCGACCGGATCGAACCGATAGGCGAGGGTGCCTTCCAGGCCGGTCTTGAGGTTGTGCGAATGGACGTGCGCGCCCGGCATGATCGCCTGCGTTGCGTGGCCAATCGGAAAGCCGTATTTGAGCACCGGATCACCGGCTGCGATCGGTGCGAGCGCAACCTTGTGTCCGCGACCGATATCGGCGGCCAGCGCAATCTCGGTATCGCCGACGTTGACGACATCGCCGGCCGATGCATCGGCGAGCAGTGTCGCCACGCCGTCGCGCGGATCGACCCTCAAAGCTTTGGCCATCGCACCCTCTCGTATCGGTAACCGGTGTCAGCATTATGCGGCGGCTGTCGCTTTTCCGCAAGACGGCTCGCTCGGGTCTGCTATGTCTGCGTAATGCAGAAGACCGGTCAGCCGACGATCAACGATGTGGCCCGGATCGCCGGGGTTTCCAAGAAGACGGTGAGCCGGGTGATCAACCGGTCGCCGCTGCTCAACGACGATACGCGCAAGCGGGTCGAGGACGTGATCGGCGAGCTCGGCTATATTCCAAATCCGCAGGCGCGTGCGCTGGCGCTCCGCCGCAATTTCCTGATCGGGCTCGTTCACGACAATCCCAATGCGCAGACCGTCCTGAACGTGCAGCAGGGCATGCTCGAGGCGTTGCACGGGACCGAGTTCGAAATGGTCGTGCGGCCGCTCGATCGCGGATCCGCGACGATGCTCGACGACCTGCGACATTTCCTGGAACGGCAGCGGCTGTTCGGGGTGCTGCTGATGCCGCCCGTCAGCGAGAATGATTCCGTCGCCAAACTCTGCGACTCGATCGGCTGTCGCTACGTCCGGATGGGTTCGGCCGTGATCGACGATACCGAGCATATGGTCGCGTCGAACGACCGCGAGGCGGTGCGGGCGGCGACCGAGTATCTTATCGAGCAGGGGCACCGTCGGATCGGTCTGGTGGCGGGACCGCACGGGTTCCGGTCGGCGCGTGAGCGGCGTCTGGGGTTTGAGGACGCCTTGGCCGCCGCCGGGATCGCCTTGCCCCGCAGCATGATCGCGGATGGGAACTACACGTTCGAATCGGGGCTGGTCGCGGCGGAGCGGTTGCTCGACGTGATGCCGCGGCCGACCGCCATCTTCTCGTCCAACGACGAAATGGCGGCGGGCATCATCCACGCCGCGCGGCAACGCGGGCTCGAGATTCCGCGCGACCTGTCGATCATCGGCTTCGACGATACGCCGATCGCCGCGCATGTCTGGCCCCCACTCACCACGGTCCGCTGGCCGATCGCGTCGATGGCGCGCTCGGCCGCGTTGAAGTTGATCGCCGGTGCCGACGATGGCAGCGGTCTGGTCGAGGAGCCGTCGTTGTTCCTCTCGACGCTGATCCGCCGCGCCTCGGTCTCGTCGCCGGCCGACATCGAGACTTGAAAATCCGAATGGATTGACGGTTGCGTGGCTTGCTGACACCGGTTACCAGATCGCCCAGGATCGCGCGAAGCGGCAAGGAGGATGGATGATGGCAAAGGCTCTGGAACTGCATCCGGACCACCTTTCCCCGGCGGAACAGGCAACGTCTGCGAGCGTACGGCCACGGTTCGCCGAGGTGGCCGCGTTGCCGACCATCGGCTCGCATAGCCATGCCGATCCGACCGTGTTTGCGGACGATGCGAACTTTACCAAGGTGACCTCGCTGCTGCCCGTGCGCGACAACTATCGAGTGCTCGAAGGCCAGGATGTCTTCGGCCGTGAAGCACCGTCTCGCGACTGGGAAGCCCCCGAGTTGGCGCACGAACCCCTAAAGAACCTCGTTCGCCGAGCCTATCGGATCGATGAACCTTTTTCCGTCGCGCAAGCGGCCTGACCGGAGTCCCTTATGTACGATCGCACCTACTACGCCACGCATCCCGACATGATGGAGTGTGTTTCCAACGACGAACTGCGCGACCGCTATTTGATCCAGGACCTGTTCCGCGACGGCGAGTGCGTGCTGAACTACACGCATGCTGAACGCTTCGTCATCGGCGGTGTCGCGGTCGCCAGCGGTAGCGTCAAGCTGCCCGACCAGGCCGAGCCGGCATCGGCGGCGGGTCACCCGTTCCTCGAACGTCGCGAGCTCGCGGTCGTCAACGTCGGCAAGGTCGGCGGCACCGTAACGGTCGACGGCGAGACGTTCACGCTCGGCAACAAGGACTGCCTGTACGTCGCGATGGGCGCGAAGGACGTGCAGTTCTCCGGCGATGGTGCACGCTTCTATCTGGCGTCGTGCCCGGCGCACAAGGCGTTCACGACCCGCGTGATCTCGGTCGGCGATGCCACCACGCTGGAGCGCGGCAGCCTCGAGGAGTCGAACGAGCGGACGATCTACCAGATGGTTATCCCCGGCATCTGCGACAGTGCGCAGCTCGTCATGGGGCTGACCGTGCTCAAGCCCGGCTCGGTCTGGAACACGATGCCGCCGCACATCCATGAGCGTCGCAGCGAAATCTATTTCTACTTCGAGCTCGACGATCTCGAGAAGGACCGCGTGTTCCACTACATGGGCGAAGGCGAAGCGACCCGCCACATCGTCATGGCGAACGAGGAGGCGGTGATCAGCCCGCCCTGGTCGATCCACATGGGTTCGGGGACGAAGGCGTATGCGTTCATCTGGGCGATGGCCGGTGAGAACCAGGATTATACCGACATGAACGTCCTGGATATCTGCCAGCTGGCGTAAATCTTCTCCCCTCCCGTCAACGGGAGGGGTCGGGGGAGGGGCGTGCCGCAAGCGTCGGTCCGCGTTTCCCCTCCCCTAGCCCCTCCCGCAAGCGGAAGGGGAACAGCGAGGACCTATGACAAACCCCTTCGACCTGACCGGCAAGGTCGCCATCGTCACCGGCGCGAACACCGGCATCGGCCAAGCCATCGCGGTCGCGCTAGCCACGGCGGGCGCCGACGTCGCCTGCGTCGGCCGCACCCCCGCCGAGGATACCGTTGCACAGATCCGCGCACGCGGGCGCAAGGCGGAGATCGTGTCCGCCGACTTATCGACGATCGAACCGGTGCAGCGCGTCGTCGACGAGACGGTGGCAAAGCTCGGCGGTCTCGACATCCTGATCAACAACGCCGGCATCATCCGTCGCGCCGACGCGGTCGACTTTACCGAAGCCGACTGGGATGCGGTGATAGACACGAACCTGAAGTCCGTGTTCTTCCTGTGCCAGGTAGCCGGCCGGCATATGATCGCAAACGGTGGCGGCAAGATCGTCAACATCGCCTCGATGCTGACGTTCCAGGGCGGCATCCGCGTGCCGAGCTATACGGCGTCGAAGTCGGGCATCGGCGGCCTGACCAAGCTGCTGGCGAACGAGTGGGCGAGCAAAGGCGTCAACGTCAACGCGATCGCACCCGGTTATATCGCGACCAACAACACGGCCGCCCTACAGGCGGACGAGACCCGCAACCGCTCGATCCTCGACCGCATTCCGGCAGGGAAATGGGGCGATGCGAGCGATCTTGGCGGCGCGGCGGTCTTCCTGTCGTCGGCGGCTGCAAACTATGTTCAGGGGCATATCCTGGCCGTCGACGGCGGCTGGCTGGCACGATGACTCGGCATAGGGCGACCGCGCTAGGCTGACGAGGGGGGGCTTCCGCGAGCGTATTCGTCGTGGCACGCCCATTCCACCCTGCACTAGGCGGCGGTCCCCAGGGCGGGGTGGAACGAGATGAAGGGGCGATATGGCTAAGTTTCTGGCGTTCGGCGAAATCATGCTGCGGCTTTCGCCACCGGGGCGCGAACTGCTGTTGCAGACGCCGAAGTTCGACGTGTGGGTCGCCGGCGCGGAAGCGAACGTCGTCACGCAGCTCGCCCGGCTGGGGCACGACGTCGGCATGGCGACGATGGTGCCCGACAACGACCTCGGTCGTGCAGCCATCACGACGCTCCGCGGGCACGGTGTCGAAACGTCGACCGTGACCCTCGGGGGCGAGCGGATGGGACTGTATTTCGTAACGTCCGGCGCCGGGCTCCGCGCCACCGAGGTGATCTACGATCGCGCCTGGTCGTCGTTCGCCGAAGCGCCGTCGAGCGCCTGGGACTGGGATGCGCTGCTTGCGGGGGCCGACCGCTTCCACCTTTCCGGCATTACGCCCGCACTCGGCCCAGTGCCGGCGGAAAGCGCTCTTGCGGCCGTCGAGGCGGCCACGCAGCGCGGCATTCCCGTCTCGTTCGACGGCAACTGGCGCGGCAAACTGTGGGAGCGCTGGGACTCCAACCCGCGCGCGATCCTGACCCAACTCGTCGCCCATGCCGACCTGATGTTCGGCAACCACCGCGACATCGCGCTCCTGCTCGGTCAAGATTTCTCCAGCGACGCAGAAGACCGGCGGCGCGAGGCGGCCGAGGCGGCGTTCGAGGCGTTCCCGCGGCTGCAGACGATCGCGTCGACCGCCCGCCACGTCGAGCACGTCGATCTCCACCGCCTGTCCGCGCGGATCGACACGCGAGAAACGCATGTCCAGACCGACGAGGTCGTGCTTGCCGGGATCGTCGACCGGATCGGCGGCGGCGATGCATTCGCGGCTGGCGTGCTCCACGGACTGCGCTCGGGCGAAGACCTTGGAGAGGTAGCGCGGATCGGCCTTGCGCTGGCCGCGCTGAAGCATTCGCTGCCCGGCGATGCAAGCCTGTTCCGACAGGCCGATATCGATGCGTATCTCGCAGGCGGGCTCGATGTCCGCCGCTGACGGCTGGACGCGACGTGGCACGATCGGGGGCGCCGCGGCGCTGATGCTCGCGGGGCATGCGCGTGCGGCTGCTTCGTCGACCGTCCGCGCGCCGGCGGGCGATTTCATCGGCGTGCCGGACCGGGGCGTCACCGCATTCAAGGGCATCCGCTATGGCCGGGCCGATCGCTTCCGTGCACCGGTGCGGGTGGCGATGCCGGGCGAGATACGGCCGGCGCAGGCGTTCGGCCCGGTATGTCCGCAGTCCGGCCCATATACGCCACAGTCAGAGGACTGCCTGTTCCTCAACGTGTGGACCGCGGAGGCCGATCGCCGCGCGAAAAAGCCGGTGATGGTCTATATCCACGGCGGCGCCTATTCGAACGGCAGCGTCACCGATCCGCAAAATGACGGTCAGGCGTTGGCGGCGCGCGGCGATGTCGTGGTCGTGACGGTCAACCACCGGCTCAATGCGCTGGGCTATCTGTACCTCGCGCGGCTCGATCCCCGGTTTCCCGACAGCGGCAATGCAGGGCAGCTCGACCTGATCCTCGCATTGCAATGGGTGCGCGACAACATCGCGGCGTTCGGCGGCGATCCGTCTCGGGTCATGGTGTTAGGCCAGTCGGGCGGCGGTGCGAAGATCGCTACGATGATGGGGATGCCCGCCGCCGCCGGCCTGTTCCACCGGGCGGCGACGATGAGCGGGCAGCAGGTTACGGCATCGGGCCCGCTCAACGCCACCGCGCGGACGCGCGCGTATCTGGCGAAGCTGGGCGTGGTCGAGACCGACCTTGCGCCGTTACTGAAGATGCCGGTCGAGAAACTGGTCGAGGCGTTGTCCGCGAGCGATCCGATCATGGGCGGCGGCGTGTATTTTGGTCCCGTGTTTGACATGACTTGGCTGACGCGGCATCCATTCTGGCCCGACGCGAACCCACTCGGCAACCGCATCCCGATGATGCTGGGCAACACCCACGATGAAACGCGTGGCTTCCTCGCCCCGGACTCGACGAAGGTGAGGGGGCTCGACTGGAGCAACCTCGCCGCGCGCATGGCGCCCGAGCTCAAGATTGACATCCTGCCCGAATGGGTCGTGGCGCAGTACCGAGCACGCTATCCGGACTGGACGCCGACCGCCGTCTTCTATGCTGCGACCACCGCCGGGCGGAGCTGGCGCGGGCAAGTGATCGAGGCGGAGGCACGCGCCGATGCAGGGGCGCCCGCCTGGGTCTATCAAGTGGATTTCGGGTCACGGACGGACCCGCGGCGCGGCGCGTTCCATACGATGGATATCCCACTAGTGTTCGGGACGCTCGACGCCACCGGGTCGCAGACCGGCACGGCAGCGGACGCCCGCGCCGCCTCGAAGGCGATGCAAGACAGTTTCGTCGCGTTCGCGATCTTGGGTGATCCCAACCACGCGGGAACACCGGCATGGCCGCGGTACGATCGTGCCAAGCGCGCGACAATGATCTTCGACGCCCGCTCCAGGCTGGAGAACGATCCGCGCCGGTGGGAGCGCGAACTGTTCGCCCGCGTACCGTATATCCAGCCAGGGACCTGATTCAGCGCGGGATTGGATAGGCGACGATCAGCACAAGCGGCTCGCTGCCGGTCTGGCGGATACCGACCGTCTCGCCGTCGAACAGATAGGCCGCTACGCCAGTCCGTACCGGTCGCGTCACGCCACCGGACGAGACTGAGCCGGTGCCGGAGATCACATAATATACTTCGTCGTGCGCGATGCGGTGTAGGCCGATCGCGCTGCCCGGGTACAAGATGCGCTTGCGGAACTCCATCGTCCGCCCAGGTACGCCGTCGCTGATACGGTAGGCGGTGCTGGAGCCGATCGCGCCGTGGGGAGGGGGCTCCGGGCGTACCGTATTGGCCTCGTCGACGACGACCATCGGTCGCGATCCGGGCTGCTGCGCGAGGCTCGCCGCGGGGATCATCGTCGCGACTGCGAGTGCGGTGATAGTGGTTCGTTTCATCGATGCATCTCCTGCTTCATGCGATGTGCGACGCGGTATGTTGACACGCCAAAGATCATACGACATTGGTGTGACACCGGTTACCTAGGCAGACAAGGGACTGGGGGAAGGACCAGCAAGAGCTGGCCTTTCGGGAGAGGATCGGGTGCCGCCGTGACATTTTACGGGTCCAACTCTTCGAACAATCAGGTCGGTGGTGCAGCGACGAGGTGTCGGCTGCGCAACCGGTGTCATCGGCAACGGCCGAATGGGGAGTGGATGCAATGGAAGTTCAAGCAACGGTTGCGACTCGACGGATGAGCTGGCTCGGTAGCGTCTCGGCGGGCAGTCTGGTTCTAGCGCTCGCCGTACCTTCGATCGCGTCGGCACAGGCCGCCCAGATCCCGAACACGACGACGCCCGGCACACCGGCGCAGGTCGATCCTTCGCCCGCGCAGACTGCGGTCGTGCCGCAGGGGGGGGCGAGCGATCCGGCCGCGACGACCGCACCGCAGGCTGCGCCCGACGCGGTCCCCGCGGATGGTCAGACCGCCGAGATCATCGTCACCGGTTTCCGCAAGTCGCTCGACGCCGCGCTCAACGTGAAGCGTCAGTCAGTGTCCTCGGTCGACGCGATCGTCGCGGAGGACATCGCCAAGTTCCCCGATCAGAACCTCGCCGAGTCGCTCCAGCGTATTCCCGGCATCTCGATTCAGCGCGACGCGGGCGAGGGGCGGGCGATCACGGTTCGTGGTCTCGGCGCACAATATACGCGCGTGCGCGTGAATGGTCTGGAGACGGTGGCGACGTCGACCGACGGCGCCAGTTCCAACCGCGATCGCGCGTTCGATTTCAACGTGTTCGCATCCGAACTCTTCAATTCAATCGTCGTCCACAAGACTGCGGAGGCTTCGCTCGACGAAGGGTCGCTGGGCGCGGTGGTCGATCTGAACACCGGCAATCCACTCGGCGGCAAGACCGGCTTCACGCTCGTCGGCTCCGCGCAGGCGAGCTATAACGACCTCAGCAAGAATTTCGGACCGAGACTCGCCGGCCTGCTCTCGTGGAAGTCGGCCGACGGCACGTTCGGCGTCGCACTGTCGGGCGCGTACACGAAGACCAACAATTTCGAGCTCGGCAACAACAGCGTGCGCTGGGCGCAGGGCGTCTTCGATTCGGTGAACGGCACCCGTTGCTTCACCCAGCCGAACCGGGGCGGCAGCTACACCAACCAGGCGGTGTGCGACCAGGCGGGGCTCGCGTTCCACCCGCGTATCCCCCGCTATGGCTCGGTGCGGCACGACCGCGAACGGCTTGGCCTGACCGGCAGCGTCCAGTGGGCGCCGACGGAGTCGACCAAGATCTCGATCGACGGGCTGTATTCGCGCTTCAAGGAGACCCGCGAGGAGGAATGGGGAGAAGTGCTGCTTCGCTCGAACGAACGCTCGATCGACATCAGCAACTTCACGATCGACGGCAACAACAATCTCGTGAAGGCGACGCTCAACGACGCCTGGGTCCGCACCGAGCATTATTTGCGCAAGTCGAAGACCGAATTTTATCAGCTGGGCGGCAGCTGGGATCAGGACGTGACGGACACGTTCCGCTTCACGCTGCTCGGCGGCTTCTCAAAATCGGATGCGACGATCCCGGTCGAGACGACCTTCGTGTTCGACGATCGCGACGCGCAGGGGTATAGCTATGACTATACCAACATGAAGCGCCCGACGCTGACCTTCGGGACCAGCGTTACCGATCCGGCCAACTTCCAGCTGGCCGAAATTCGCGATCGGCCGTCGGAAACGGTCAACACCTTCCGGACCGGCCAGTTGCGCACCGAATGGGACGTCGCCGAAGGGTTCCAGATCAAGGCCGGTGCGATGTATCGTCGCTTCTCGTTCGATACCAAGGGCTTCTCGCGCGATGCGGTGGTCTGCCCCAATGCCGGCGGCAAGGACGTCGTGCTGGGCACGCTCACCTGTTCGCCGAACACGCTGTTCGGCCCGACCGCGATCTACGGTTTCCCGGCCGGCAATCTCGGCGAGACCTTCAACCTGGGCAAGGCCGGACAGCCGTCGGGAACGACCACCAGTTTCCTGGTGCCGAACATCGACGCGTCGGCTGCGTATACGGGGCTGTACGGCCGGACGCCGACCGTGCTGGTCGGTGACACCCGCAGCGTGATCGAGGAAGTCACCGGTGGTTACGCGCAGTTCGACGTGAAGGGCGACATCCTCGGCCTGAACTACGCGGCTAACGCGGGCATGCGCTATGCCCATACCAGCCAGAAATCGACCGGCATCTCGTCGGCGGTCGTCGGCGGCGTCACCATCAACACGCCCGCAACAGTGGGTCGCAGCTACGACGACTGGCTCCCGGCGATCAACGTCGCGCTATTCCCGACCGAAAAGATCATCCTGCGCGGCGCGATCTCCAAGGTGCTGACGCGGCCGAGCCTGGGCAGCCTGACGCCGGGCGGTTCGGTCGACGGCTTCAATTACCGCGTGACGTTCGGCAATCCGCAACTCAAGCCGTTCCGCGCGACCGCGCTCGATCTCGCCGCCGAATGGTATTTCGCGCCGCAGTCGATCTTCTCGGTCGCGGTGTTCAAGAAGCTGATCGAGAGCTTCCCCGTCACGCAGCCACGCAGCGGCACCTTCGCCTCGACCGGCCTGCCGCTCTCGGTGATCCCCGCCAGCTCGCCCGCCGCGCTCAACCCGGAGGCGCAGGAATGGCAGATCAACGCGCCCATCAACGGCGAGGGCGCTTCGCTGAAGGGCATGGAAATCTCGCTCCAGTCGAGCTTCCGCTTCCTGCCCGGCTTCCTGAAGAACTTCGGCTTCCTGGCGAACGCGACGTTCGTCGACTCGAAGGCCGACTATACACAGGGCGGTCCGGCGACCACGGTATCGCGCGCGACGTTCAACCCCGTGACCGGTGTCGTGATCTCGCCCGGCGGCGTGCTCGGCGCGTTGCCCGCCACCACGCGTACCGCGACGCTCTACGGCCTGTCGAAGCGCGCGTATAACGGTACGCTCTATTACGAAGACAAGAAGTTCAGCGCACGTGGTTCGGTAAGCTATCGCAGTCCGTACATCGATGGCAGCTCGGCAACGGGCAATCTGTTCGAGGGGTACAATTCGACGCTCAACGTCGATGCCTCGTTCCGTTACAAATTGACGCCGATCGTCGAGGTGTCGCTCGAGGGGACCAATCTGACCGACAATTATCGCAGCCGGTACACCGATCTCGACACCAACCGGAACTACGAGAATAATCACTTCGGCCGCACCTTCCTCGTAGGCGCACGCTTCAAGATGTAGGTGCGACGGACATAGTCTCCCCTCTCCTCGGGCGCATTCCTCACGGAGTGCGCCTTTCTTTTATGGACCGAAGCGTATGATCGATCGTCGGAGTGCAATCCTGGGCACGTTGGCCGCGGGCCTTTCGGCCAGCGCGGCTGCACAGACACCGCCGCCTGCACGTGTCGGTAGCCGCCTGCCGAGACTGCCGGACCCTACCGAAACGATCGACCTCTGGCCGGCGGGCGCACCCGGCGCGCCGCCGAAATTACCGGTCGAGGTGGTGGTGGATCGGGCCACGGATGCTGCTGTGACCGACCGCGCCGTCCAAGGCATCGCCCGTCCGCGGATGGTCGTGTTCCGCCCGGCCAAGCCCAACGGGTCGGCGATGCTGGTGATGCCGGGCGGTGGCTATGTCCGGATCGTAGTCGACCGCGAGGGATATGAGATTGCCCGCTGGCTCGCGGACCGTGGCTGGACGGTGTTCGTGCTGTTCTACCGCTTGCCCGGCGATGGTTGGGCGGCGGGGCCAAACGTCGCCCTGTCGGATGCGCAGCGTGCCATCCGTTTGATCCGCGCCCGCGCCGACAAATACGGAATCAAGCCGGAACGCGTGGCCGCAATGGGGTTTTCGGCGGGCGGTCACGTCTGCGGCGACCTCGCGACCCGGTTCGCGGAGGATACCTACACACCGGTCGATGCCGCCGACCGAGGCAACGCTCGGCCCGATGCCGCCGCGTTGATGTATGCGGTGCAGTCGATGGCCTTGCCGCTCGCGCATCCCGGATCGCGCACGCTGCTGCTCGGGCCGTCGCCGACGCCGGCTCTGGAGTACGCACATTCGACCGCCTCGAACGTGACGGCGGCGACGCCACCGTGCTTCCTTCTCCATGCCGAAAACGACCGCACCGTTCCGGTCGACAATACGCTAGCGTTTCGAGCGGCGGCGATAAAGGCCGGCGTCGCGGTCGAAACGCACCTGTTCGCGACCGGGGGACACGGCTTCGGCATGAGCAGGGCGGTCGGCAAGCCGGTGGCGCTATGGCCGACGCTGTTCGCGGAATGGTCGCACACCCAAGGCTTTGGCTGAAGCACCTCCAACTGCGATCAGAGCGCCTGGTACCGGAAGTCGCGAAAGCGTGCCTCCCCGCTGCCGGCGGAATACAGGCCGGGCCGCAGCATGAGGAACCCGCCGCGGACATTGTGGTGATAGCCCGACACCTCCATGCCGCGATCGAAGCGTTGCCAGCTCTTGCCCGCATCGCCGCTGGTATGGATCGCGACGATGTGGCGCGTGTTCGTGATACGGATCCGCATGCGGCGCCCGTGCGGATTGGCCGGACGCCCGCGCTCGGCGCCATATTGATGCGTGACGAACCGGTGTTCGTCGAAGCCCAGCCCGCAATACAGCTTGTCGTCGTAGAACAGCACGAGCCCTGCGGTACCGCCGGGCGCGATCTCGACATCGCATTCGAACCGATAGGCTTGGTCGCCCGCGATCAGCATCAAGGGCGACGAATCGACGGGGGCCGTGCCGATGGCCTTCAGGATCAACGCGCCGCCTTCGGTTCGCGCCCGGTCGCGTTCGGTCGAGCTTGGCCGAAAGAAATTCCACTTGCTGCCGAGTTGCAGCGTGCGAAAATCGTCCGAAAGCGGCTGGCCGTGGGGGAGAGCCGCGCCGCCCCGCGGTTTGGGCAAGGGCTTCGACAGATCGCCGCCGGTCATCGCGAACCAGCCGTCCGCGGTCCAACGGATCGGATCGAGCAACGCCTGCCTTCCGAGCGTCCAATATCCGTTCTCGAAGCCGTGATAGATCGACCACCAGCTACCGTCCGGTGCTTCGACGAGACTGGCATGACCGCGCGACCACCATTTCTCGTCCGTGCTGACGGTTCGCACCACGGGGTTGGCGGGGTCGTTCGTCCAGGGGCCGTGGATCGAGCGGGAGCGTGCGACGATCACCATGTGCCCGGTCGGTGGCCCCGCGGTGCCGCCGACCGCGGTGATCGTGTAGAACCAGCCGCCGTGGCGGGTGATCTTCGGCCCCTCGGGACTGAAGCCTTCGACGTCCCACGTGTCGGGATAGCGCCACGGATCATAGACATGCTCGACCTTGCCGACCGTCGACAAGCCGTCTGCGGCGAGGCGGATGCGGTCGCCGCCCGACAGGAACAGCCAGCGCGATCCGTCCTCGCCGACCGCGTGGCAGGGATCGATATGGGCGGGCAGCCCGAGGTCGATCGGATCGGACCAGGGGCCATCGATATGATCGGCCCAGATGACGTGGATCGCGTTCGGCTTGGCCTTGACCGGTATGTACAGAAAGTACCGACCGTCGTGCTTCTCCAGACTGACCGCCCAGACCGAGCCGATATTCTTGGTCAGCGCGGCCTTGCGCGGCTGCCAGTTGACCAGGTCGCGGCTGTGCCAGATCGTCAGCCCCGGATAGGAATCGAAACTGGAGAAGGTCATGTAATAGTCCGCGCCGTCCTTCAGGATGGCGGGATCGGGGTGGTCCCCGGCGATCAGCGGATTGAGGAAACGGCCGTCGCCGAGGTCGGCCACGCGCTGCCCCTCGAAACCACGCCGCCAGTCGCCATCGGATCGCGGCGCGCTGACGTCGGGCCCGAGCGGTTCTGCGGCCAAGGGCGACGAAAGAGGCAGCGCCACCGCCCCGCTCGCCAACGCCAGTCCAAGGGTCTCCCGGCGATTATAGGCCATGCGCATCTCCTCTTTTCATCCGCAGCGTTCGTCGCGCTGTCGAGTTAGCCTGCCACGCGATACTCACTGGATGGTCGTCGAACCATCGACACGTTGCGCGCCGATATACGACGTCACCAATTCACCGGCGGACGTCCGGTAGGAATAGGCCGGAAAGCAAAATATTGCGACAGGCATACTTCCTTACCGCGACGTAACGGCCACGACATTGTCGTCGCCGTTACGATCCACGTACATGTTGTACGGATCGACCCCGGCAAAGGCCGGCTTCTTCCGTGTCACGATGCGGACGGTCTGTACGCCCGAGACGATCGGCCGACGTTCCTTCGAGATCACGTCCTTCGCTGCGAAGCTGCCGAGGCCGGGACGCTGGTCGAACACGCCGACGTCGATCGTGTCGGCCAGCGGCGCGGGCTTCTCGACGCCGGTGCCGTTCGCATAGGCCTTCGCGGCATCGATCGTCAGTATCGTCTCGAAACTGCCGTCGGGCAGCGTGCGCGTTGCCGCACCGGTCGTCTTCAGGTCGTACACCGTGATACGATCGAGCAGGTCGAGCACGAGCTGTCGTTCCGCAGGCGTGCGGGCCAGCGACAGGAAGCCGTCGACCAGATCGAGCGAGCGCGGGAAGGGCCTTCCCTTGAAGCGATAGCGCGCAAGCAGACCGCGCAGCATGGCGTTGACGCGCGCCTCGCCCAGACGGTCCTGCAGCAGGTACATGACCAGCGAACCCTTGCGGTAGTGGATGTACCCTTGGTTCTCGACCCGATCGAGCGGCATTTCCTCCACCACGTCGCCGCCGCGCGACCGCAGGTAGCTGTCGAGTTCGTACTTCAGGAAGCGGCGGATCTTGTCGTCGCCATATTGGTGCTTCATCACCATCAGCGCGGAATATTGCGCCATGGTCTCGACCAGCATCGTCCCGCCCTGCATGTCGGCGCCGACCAATTGGTGGCCCCAATATTGATGCCCCAGCTCGTGCGCGGTGACATAGCTGACATAGTCGATCTTGTCGGGATCACGCGTGTCCGCGACGAAGCCGATGCGCTCCGAATAGGGGATCGTTCCCGCGAACGCCTGAGCATAACTCGCATAGCCCGGGAATTCGAGGATGCGCGCATAGTCGAACTGATAGGGGCCGAAATTGGCGCGGTAATAGGCGAGCGAGCGCTGCATCGCGTCGAGCATCCGATCGACGTTGAACGCATGTTGTGGGTCGTAGAACACCGTCAGCACCGTGCCGTCGACGGTCCGCGAGCGTTCGGCATAGGCTGCGGACTGAACCGAGAAGAAGGCGAGGATCGGCGCCATCGATACGAATCTGGCGGTCCGGCGTCCGTCCGTCGTCGTGTCCGCGACCTTGCGGCCCGGCGCCACGGGGACTTGGCCGGCAACCGTCGAGACGGTGATGTCGGACCGGACCCACGGCGCGTCGTTGATCAGGTTGCGCGCCTGCGCCGAACGGTCCTCCAGCTTAGCGGGGCGGAGTTCGGGCGTGAGACCGTATTTCCGGCGCTTCGCCCGGTCCTGCAACATGCCGTTCCGGTCCATGCCGAACTGCGGGGCGAACTCGCTATTCTGCAGGAAGCTGCCGTTGCCGACCACGCGGGTATCGTCGTTGTTGGCGACCAGCCCACGCTGCCACCGAGTCGCCTCGAACGTCATCGTACCACGTGCGCCGGGCGCGAGCGGCGTCGCGAACCGGTAGATGCGGTATTGCATGTCGCCGTCGTCCATCACCAGCCGAGCGCCGGGAATGACGACTTTGCCCAGTCGCGTCTGGTCGTTCATCAGGCGGACGTGCAGGTCGGACAACGGCGCGCCGGTATCGTTGACGAAGACATAGGTGCCGCTCGCCTGCATCCGACGCTGGTCGGGGTAGAGCGCGACGTTCAGGCGCATGTCGATGACCGACGGCTGCTTGAGCACGGCGTATTCGAGATACTTCTTCTCATACGCAGCCAGCCGCGCCTCGCCGTCCTGCGTGGTGCGATAGCGGTTGATGACGTTCATGTCGTGATACAGATACGCACCGCTTGCCGCCGTCGCGATCAACGCACTGGCCAGCACGACGCCAGGCGCCCCGAGCAACCGGCGGGGAACCTGCGCGAGACGGACCCTCAGCCGCGTCTCCGTACCGCGCCGCCAGAGCAGGTGCGCGAAGACGCACAATGCAAGCGCGACCGAGCCCCAATACAACCTCAGCCACCATGCGCGGGGGCCGCCGACCTGCGCGCCGTTCATGTCCGACAGCTGGACCGTCCCGGTGCTGCCATATTGATACAACGGGTGTTCGAAGCCCATGTTGGTCAACGTGATCGTGCCGACGAGATAGACGACCATGATCGCCCAGCCGATGTATTTTGTTGGGACTGAGCGCCTGGACGAACACCGCGAGGATCGCCAGGATCGCCGCGTCGACCGTCATCGGCAGCACCCACCAGGCGAGATAATGGCCAAGCGCGAGATCGGTCTGCCCGCGTGCGAGCTGGACGACGCACGCGGTCAGCGCCGCCATCACCGCGGTCGCGAACAGCACACCGGTGATCGCCAGCACCTTGGGCACCAGATATGCCCAGTTCGGCAGCGAGGTAGCATCGACGATCTCGTGCATGCCCCGTTCGCGGTCGCGCCAGACGAGCTCACCCGAATAATAGATCGCGATGATCAGCGGGATGATGCTGAATGTCCCCTCCAGCGTGGCGATCACCGCGAACGTCAGCTGGCGGATCGGCGCACCGAACATCTCGTTGGCGAACAGCATGCCGCCCAGCGTGTTGAACAGGCCGATCAACAGCAGCACGACGAACGCGGGGCTGCGGAACACCAGCGCCATCTCGAACCGGCATCGCGCGATCATCCGCGTCCAGTTCGCCTCGTTCGATCTGGCAGCGGGCAGGCTCTCGACGATCAGCGGCGCGGTCGCCGCCAGCTTCGTGGTGGCACGCTGCTGCTTGCGCAATCGGCGCTTGGACACGCCCCGCTCGGTAAATGAGAAGCGCGCATAGGCGACGGCCATCGCCATCAGCCCGACACCGATCGTGATCACGCGGTTCCACATCAGGACGCCGGTAAAGGCCGGCATCCCTGCATTGGCCTCGCTCGCGGTCCAGTACCGCGTCGTGCCGATGAATGCGCTAATTCCGAACAGCTCGAAATAGCTGCCTGTCAGCTGCCATTCCGGCTTGGCGCGCAGGATCGAGGTCATCGCCAGGTACAGCATCAGGAATACGACGACGCCGAGATAGGAATACATCATCGACCGCGTCATCGTCGCCACCGCAAAGAAGATCGCCGAGGTCAGGAAGACGTTGGGCAGCGCAAGAAAAAAATAGGCGTAGGCGAAGTCGTGCAGCCGGTTCGGCCCCAGCGTCTCGTGATCGACCCACGGCATCAGCGATCCGAGCCAGATCGCCAGCGGGATCGCGGCGAACGCCAGCGCCGCCGCCGCGAACGCGCCGAGAAACCGCGCCATCAGATAGTCGAACTTCCCGACTCGGGTCGATCGGACCATCGGCCCGAACCCGCTCTCGTCGTCGCGCACGATCACGTTGGCGACGAACGCCGTCGTCACGAACATGAAGAAGATCGACATGATCTGGTGAACTTGCGCGACCGCCACCGGCGCATTCTTGTGGATGTTGGCGCCGCTGCCGATCTTGATCTGGTCGATCGTCATCGACCCGAAGGTCAGCAGGAAGAACAGGATCGCGACGGTCCAGAAGACCGGGTTGCGGAGTTGATAGCGGAGCTCGAAGCGGGCGATCTGGCCGAACATGGCGCTCAGGCCGCGACGGTGGAGGAGGGGGCGGCGGAGGGGGCGTCTGCCGCCGGCACGCGCCGCGACCGAGCGAGCGTCGAGAAATACACGTCTTCGAGGCCGCCACGTGCGGCAGTGAAGCCGTCGCCGGGATCCTCGGGCGACAGGATATGGATGATCGTCCGACCGGCAAACAACCGCGTCGAGATCACCTCGTAGCGCGATCGGCTTTCGTCGAGTTCCTCGCGTCCGATCGTCTTGGCCCAGACGTTGCCGCGGGTCCGGTCGATCAGGTCGAGCGGCGCACCCTCGAGCTGGATCCGTCCCGCCGCCAATACGGCCATGCGCGGGCACAGGTCGGCGACGTCCTCGACGATATGCGTCGACAAAATTACCACGACGTTCTCGCCGATCTCCGCCAGCAGGTTGAGGAACCGGTTGCGCTCCTCCGGATCGAGCCCCGCGGTCGGCTCATCGACGATGATCAGCGCGGGGTTGCCGATCAGCGCCTGCGCGATGCCGAAGCGCTGGCGCATGCCGCCCGAAAAGCCCGCGATCGCCTTCTTGCGGACGCTCCAGAGATTGGTCTGGTTGAGCAGCGTCTCGACCGTTTCCTTGCGCTCGCGTGCCGAGGCGATGCCCTTCAGCACCGCCATGTGATCGAGCATGTCATAGGCAGAAACGCGCGGGTACCCGCCGAAATCCTGCGGCAGGTAGCCGAGCGTCTCGCGCAATGCCTCCGGGTTCGCGATCACGTCGATGTCCCCGAACCGAATCGTCCCGGCGGTCGGCGTCTGCAACGTGGCGATGGTGCGCATCAGCGTCGACTTGCCCGCGCCGTTGGGCCCGAGCAGGCCGAACATCCCGTTGGGCACACTCAGCGTCACATCGTCGAGCGCTCGCGTTCCGTTGGCATACACATGCGAGACATTGGTCAGTTCGAGCATTGTTGATCCCCCGTAGCCGCACCAAGCTATCAGGTGTGTTGCCGATGTAAAGCAGCGAATCGCGCCGGGCGCTTCGGTACCGCAGACTGTCCCAGCGGCATCCCAGCCGTGAAATCGAACCGGGATCAAGGCTTCGGCGACACGGCCCCCAAGGCGACTTGCAGGCTACTCGCTTTGCGCCTGGCACGAACAGTTCAGCGTCTTATTTGGCGCCGGCACCGCTCGGCGTAGACGAAGCCGGAAGAGGTAGCGCCACAGCCGGCTTTCTCCGTACGCCGTTCAACTCGATCGTTGCCGCAGTCGAGCCCGACCCCGCAACGGCAGACGGCGGCACGGCGGTCATCGTTGCCTGTACCCGCATGCACTGCGCGGGGTCCGCGCGCTTGAACTGGCGGCAGTTCCAGAGCGACTTCTCGTACCCACTCGCCCGATCGCGCAGGTAGCTGAAGCTCAGCGCCGCGGTCTGGGCCGAGTCGAGGGGAAGCGATGGTGTCGCCTTCGTGCCGTCGGCCCAGGCCATGTAGCGGCAGAACGGCTTGTCGCCGCACGCCTGCTCCGCGAGCGTCGTAAGGCCATCGGCCGCCTGGTTGCGCGGCAGGGTCACGAGCAGCGTATCCGCGTCGATCGGGGCCGTGGCAGGCTTGGACGCCGTCTCGGTCGCAGCACCGAACCCCATCGCGATCGAGGCCTCCGCCAAGGCCGCATCGGCCTCTGCGAGCGCGACACCGGTCTTGTGCGCGTCGGACAGCGCCGCGAGTTGCGCGATTACCGGCTCGACGGTTTCCGGGTGACGCCCGAACGCAGGCGGCGTGCCCCACCAGCCGGACCAGCGGAAGAACAAATGCGTATTGACCGCGGTGATCTTGTCGAGGCTCGACTGCCAATACGGCACGACCCAATCGGTATGGTAATGCGTGGCATAGCCGACCTGTTTGAACACCGCACCTGACAGTGAAGCCGCGGCGACTTCGCGCGCCCGCCGCCAAGCATCGTCGGTCGGATGCCAGCGCGTGATCGCGCCGTCGCAGCTGAAGCTGAACTGGCAGCCGGTCGAGCGGTCCTGCCCCTCGAACACCACCCCGCATACGGTCTTGGGAAAGGCGGGATGGCGCAGCCGATTGAGCACGACCTGCGCGACCGCACGTTCGCCGAGCGTGTCGTCACCGGCCTCGTACAGAATGCCGGCCGCCATGCAGTCGGTCGCGCGTGCCAGATCCTGTGCGCCGCCGGCAAAGCGGAACGGGCGCGCCGCGGGGTTGGGATTGGTTGAGAAGGGCACGGTCGCGTTGAACGCGCGTGCTTCTTCAGGGCTGAGATCGACGAACTTCATCGGCTCGACCTCGGGCACTTCGGCTTGCGGCACGACTCGGCCGGCGGGCAGGGCCACCCGCTTCGAGTGCTGAACGATCACGGGTGCGTTGGCGACGACCAGCGCAGGCCCGACGATCGCCAACGCGGACACGCCGACGAGAACGGCGCGCAGCACCCGGGTGCCGCGCGCGGAGAGGTCGGTCGTCACTGTTCGGGCAGGAAGTCCGGGACCGACAGATAGCGCTCGCCGGTGTCGTAGTTGAACCCGAGAACCCGAACGTTGTCAGGGAGATCGGGCAGCTTCTGGAGAATCGCTGCGAGCGTCGCCCCCGAGCTGATGCCGACCAGCATGCCCTCTTCGGTCGCCGAGCGACGCGCCATGTCCTTCGCCACCGCGGCATCGACCTCGATCACGCCGTCGAGCGCCTGGGTATGCAGGTTCACTGGGATGAAGCCTGCGCCGATGCCCTGGATCGGGTGAGGCCCGGGCTGGCCACCGGCGATCACCGGCGATGCGGCAGGCTCCACCGCGTAGACCTTGAGCGACGGCCATTCCTTCTTCAGCGCTTCGGCGACGCCGGTGATATGGCCGCCGGTGCCCACGCCGGTGATGATCACGTCGATCGGCGTATCGCGGAAGTCGGCAAGAATTTCTTGCGCCGTCGTCGCCACATGCACGGCGATGTTCGCAGGGTTCTCGAACTGCTGTGGCATCCACGAGCCGGGCGTCTGCTCGACCAGTTCCTTGGCACGCTCGATCGCGCCCTTCATGCCTTTCTCGCGTGGGGTCAGGTCGAAGGTCGCACCATAGGCCAGCATCAAGCGGCGGCGTTCGATCGACATGCTCTCGGGCATGACGAGGACGATCTTGTAGCCCTTCACCGCGGCGACGAGCGCGAGGCCGATGCCGGTGTTGCCGCTGGTCGGCTCGATGATCGTGCCGCCGGGCTGGAGGTGGCCGTCCTTCTCAGCCGCCTCGACCATCGCGAGCGCGATGCGGTCCTTGATCGAGCCGCCGGGGTTCGACCGCTCGGATTTCACCCAAACTTCGGATTCGGGGAACAGCTTCGACAGGCGGACGTGCGGCGTGTTGCCGATCGTGTCGAGGATCGAGTTGGCCTTCATGGCTTGGCTTCTCCGTGCTGAGGTTCGGTCTCTAGGATCTCTGGGGGATCAAAGGTTTTCGCGCGGCCTAGTTCCGGGAACAGTCGCGCCCAGCCGATCGTGATCGCAATAGCACCGACGCCGCCGAACACCACTGCGCCAACCGGGCCCAGCAGCGACGCCATCACCCCGCTCTCGAATTCGCCGAGTTCGTTCGATGCCGAAATAGTCAACTGCGACACAGCGCTGACGCGGCCGCGCATCGCATCCGGCGTGTGGAGCTGGATCAGCGACTGGCGGACATAGACCGAGATCATGTCTGCGCCGCCTGCGACGATCAGCGCGACGAGGCTGAGGACGAAGGCGGGCTGGACGGGGATGCCGGCGATGGTGCCAGGCGCGATGCCAAGCAGGGTCACAATCGGTGTGGCGACCCCGAAGGTGAGGATCGCAAGGCCGAACACGACGACTGCGATCAACATCTTCACGCCGACGTTGGTGCTCATCGGCCGGAACGAGAACCAGATCGCCGTGACCGCCGCGCCGATTCCCATGCCGGCCGCGAGCACGCCGAGTCCCTGTGAGCCGACGTGGAGGATGTCGCGCGAATAGACCGGCAGCAGCGATGTCGCGCCCGCGAGCAGCACCGCGAACAGGTCCAGCGTGATTGTCGCGAGGACGAGGCGGTTGCGGCGGACATAGGTGAAGCCCTCGATGATCCGCGCGAGGGGGCGGTGATCGGTCTGCGAGACGGGCTGCGGGACCGGACCGATCAGGAACATGAAGAAGAGGGCGACGACGAAGAGGATCGTTGCGACGCCATACGCGACCTCCGGATGGATCGCGTACAGGAGGCCGCCGACGCTGGGGCCTGCGATGGTGCCGACCTGCCACGCGATCGAGCTGATCGCGATCGCGGTCGGGAGGACGGCGCGGGGGACGAGGTTCGGGGCCAATGCGGAGTATGCCGGACCAGAAAAAGCACGCGCCACACCGAACGCAACCGCGGCCACGAACAGCACGCCAAGCGTGAGGTGACCGGTCCAGGTCAGCAACCAGAGCGTGGCGGCCGTAAGCACCAGCAGCGCGGTCGTCCCGCGGACGATCCATCGCCGGTCGAAGCTGTCTGCGACGAGCCCGGTAATCGGGGTCAGCAGGAACAGCGGCACGAACTGCGCGAATCCGATCATCCCAAGCATGAACGCCGCCTGCCGGATGTCCATCGTCTCGCGGGCGATATTGTAGACCTGCCACCCGATCACGATCGACATCGCGCTGACCGCGATCGTGCCGGTGAAGCGGGAGAGCCAATAGGCGCGGAAATTGGCGATCCGTAGGGGATGCTGGTGGGGGTCTGTCGTGGGAGCCATTTGCGGTGGGCTTTAGGCTTGGGCGCGAGGGGAGGGCAACCGGAGCTTTGCTTGGGGTTGGGATAGCGGCTCAGTCTGACAAAGCGTCTTTCCCGCGAAGGCGGGGACCCAGACTAGGCTCCCGCCTCCGCGGGAGAACAAGGAAGCGGGGGGCGCCTTGCGTGGGCAGGCATGCGTCTGCCACCACTTCTCCGTCACATCACCACCACCCCGGCGAAGGCCGGGGCCCAATTGGGGGACGTCGCCAACTGGATGATGCGCATCGTTACTGCAACCTCACCAATTGGGCCCCGGCCTTCGCCGGGGTGGTTTGCTGATGGGGGAGGGCTCGCGCGACCTATCGAACGCCCATCCCAAGCCCCCAAAACCAACATACCCCAGACGGGAATTGATGTTCCGCCCCGTCCGCGCCTATAGGCTCCCTCAACTCCCCTACGGAAAACGAGGTTTCCCACATCGTGGCCAAGACCCCCCCACCAGCACGCGCAATCGCCGAACCGCCGATTACGAACCGCGAACGACCGGCAGAACCAAAGCCGTACGAGGCGTCGAAGGACGAACTGCTCGAAATGTATCGGCAGATGCTGCTGATCCGCCGTTTCGAGGAAAAAGCGGGCCAGCTCTATGGCTTGGGCCTGATCGGTGGCTTCTGCCATCTGTACATCGGCCAGGAAGCCGTCGCTGTCGGCCTTCAGTCCGCGCTCAACGGCGAGACCGATTCGGTGATCACCGGCTACCGCGATCACGGCCATATGCTCGCCTATGGGATCGACCCCAAGGTGATCATGGCCGAGCTGACCGGGCGCAATTCGGGGATCTCGAAGGGCAAGGGCGGGTCGATGCACATGTTCTCGACCGAGCATAAGTTCTATGGCGGCCACGGCATCGTCGGTGCGCAGGTGTCGCTCGGCACCGGCCTCGCGTTCAAGCATAAATACTCGAACGACGGCGGCATCTGCATGGCCTATTTCGGCGACGGCGCCGCGAACCAGGGCCAGGTGTACGAGAGCTTCAACATGGCCGAGCTGTGGAAGCTGCCGATCATCTTCGTGATCGAGAACAACCAGTACGCGATGGGCACCAGCGTCAACCGCGCCTCCGCCGAGGACCAGCTGTATCGCCGCGGCGAGAGCTTCCGCATTCCCGGCATCCAGGTCGACGGCATGGACGTGCTGGCGTGCCGCGGTGCCGCCGAGGAAGCGCTGGCCTGGGTCCGCGCGGGCAAGGGTCCGGTCATCCTCGAGATGAAGACCTATCGCTATCGTGGCCACTCGATGTCCGATCCGGCCAAGTACCGCACGCGTGACGAGGTCCAGGCGGTTCGCGACAAGTCGGATCCGATCGACCACATGAAGAAGCTGCTCGACGCGCAGGGCGTGACCGAGGCGGACCTCAAGTCCCTTGAACAGGAAATCAGGAAAATCGTGAACGAAGCCGCCGATTTCGCCGAGCAGACTCCGGAGCCGGATGCTGCCGAGCTCTACACCGACGTTCTGGTGGAGAAGTACTGATGGCGATCGAGATCAAGATGCCCGCGCTCTCTCCGACGATGGAAGAGGGCACGCTGGCCAAGTGGCTCGTCAAGGAAGGCGACAGCGTCAAGTCCGGCGACATCCTCGCCGAGATCGAGACCGACAAGGCGACGATGGAGTTCGAGGCGATCGACGAAGGCACGATCGGTTCGATCGCCGTCGCCGAAGGGACCGACAACGTGAAGGTCGGCACCGTCATCGCGACGATCCTCGAAGAGGGCGAGAGCGCGAGCGACGCCAAGGCTGCCAAGCCCGCCGAAGCACGCTCCGGCGATGCGGCCAACGCCGCACCGAAGGAGACGCCGTCGGACGACAAGGCACCGCCGGTTCCCGAAGGCGCTTCGCCCGCCAAGGCCGAGAGCGGCACGCAGCAGCTCGTCGCGTCCGCCGAGAAGGTCGGCATATCCGATCCGGCGATCCCCGAAGGCACCGAGATGGTCAAGACGACCGTCCGCGAAGCGCTTCGCGACGCGATGGCCGAGGAAATGCGCGAGGACGACCGCGTCTTCGTGATGGGCGAGGAAGTCGCGCAGTATCAGGGCGCGTACAAGGTCACGCAGGGCCTGCTCGACGAGTTCGGCGACCGCCGCGTCATCGACACGCCGATCACCGAATACGGCTTTGCCGGCATCGGCGCAGGCGCGGCGATGGGTGGTCTCCGCCCGATCGTCGAGTTCATGACCTTCAACTTCGCGTTGCAGGCGATCGACCACATCATCAACTCGGCCGCCAAGACCAACTACATGTCGGGCGGCCAGATGCGCTGCCCGATCGTGTTCCGCGGCCCGAACGGCGCGGCGTCGCGCGTGGGTGCACAGCATTCGCACAACTTCGCGGCGTGGTATGCAAGCGTCCCCGGCCTGATCGTAATCGCGCCTTACGACGCGGCGGATGCGAAGGGCCTGCTGAAAGCAGCGATTCGCACCGAGGATCCGGTCGTGTTCCTCGAGAACGAGCTGATGTACGGCCGCAGCTTCGACGTCCCCAAGCTCGACAACCACGTCCTGCCGATCGGCAAGGCGCGGATCGTCCGCGAGGGCAAGGACGTGACGATCGTCAGCTACTCGATCGGCGTGGGCATTTCGCTCGAAGCCGCCGAGAAGCTCGCCGAAGAGGGCATCGACGCGGAGGTCATCGACCTGCGCACGCTGCGCCCGCTCGACACCGAGACGGTCCTGAAGAGCCTCGCCAAGACCAACCGCATGATCATCGTCGAAGAGAATTGGGCAACCTGCTCGATCGCATCGGAGATCGTGTCTGTGGTGATGGAGCACGGCTTCGACGACCTCGACGCCCCGGTGCTGCGCGTCACCAACGAAGACGTACCGATGCCCTACGCGGCAAACCTCGAAAAGCTGATGCTGGTCGACGTCGCGAAGGTTGTGAAGGCGGTGAAGAAGGTTACCTACAAGTAAGGTAGGCGCTCCGGCCGGTCGATCCGGCCGGAGCGATCACGCTGCGTAGGTCGTGCAGGCGCTCGCCGTCGTGCCGGCCGCAGAGCCCAGGACTTGCGTGTTGCGTTCGCGCACGTTGTAGACCGTTTCCGACCGCAGGATCGGCGTCCCGAAGAACTGTGCCGAAACCAGCAGCTGATACCGATACGTCACTTCGACGAAGATCAGTGCCGATCCGCTGCCGGCTGCAATCTGGCGCGTGCTCGAGCCCAAATAGGGCAGGCTAGCGTCGTTCTGGCCCTTGCCTTCCCCACCATATTTGGGTTGCGTTTCGGGCGTGGAGAGCGCGCCCGCTCACCGCTGCAAGCGAATATACTGGCCCGCTTTCGTGCCGGTCTGCCCATTCGGCTCGACGCTGGAAACGATCACGCGCCTGTTTTTGGTGAAATCCAAGGCGGTGCCGATAAACTTAGCGCTGAGCAGCGCTTCGTTGACATCGGACTCGTCTATCGAATCGCGTACGCGCGCCACGTTGTCGGAAATTGCGGTGGAAATCTGGTTCACCCGCATCACAGCGATCGCCATGTTCGTGACCTCGGCACCGGATAGCCCGAGCGTAATCAGCACCGGCGCGACAAGCGCGAATTCGATCATCGCGAGACAGTTGGTCATGATGCCTTCGTGCATATCGTCGTCGGCGGCGCGCGCGACGTGAAAGGCTGGTTGCGGATCACCGTCGAGGCCGAAACGGTACGGTCGGCCCCCAAGACAGCAGCGCCCCGATCGGCGTAAGGTTCGGGTAGACGATGTTGACGGTGTAATAGACGATGTCGTCCGCGCCGCCGACGCCGGTATCCCCCGGGGACGAATCATAGCTCCCATTGTTGTTGGCATCCTCGAAACAATCGCCGGGATTGTACACGCCCTTGGGATCGGTATCCGACGTGATCTTCTCGGGCTTCCCGACATTCGAGAAATTATAATAGCGACGCGTCGCGACCGTCACGTATTTGGCGCGGACGACCGGCTGAACCTGGGATTTGATCGTGGCGACGACGTTGTCCGCCGTCCGGCTGCCCACCGTCACCTGCCGCGACGCTCGACAGCGCTCCCTGTACGACGGCGGTCACGTACCCCCGATAGCCGACTTCGAGGATCGACAGCAGCAGCGCGATCAACACCGGCACGATAATCGCAAATTCGACGATCGTCGCACCGCGGGTATCGTCACGGAGCGTCGCGGATGTCACCCAGAGCGACGTCACTGACTGATCCTCAAGGAACCGATCTTGCTGCCGATCTTCTGGAACTTGGCGATCAATGCTGCGGATGTGCTGATGCCCGACGCCATCGAAGGTTGCGATGCGCAGTTCTGCATGTCCGCCGTCAAGGTCGTCGAGAAGACGATGACGTAGAGCTGGACGTCCCGGCTCTTGGCCGCGTTGCACGCCATGCGGAACCGCTGCAGATGGCGCGCGAGTTGCGCATTCGCGCCCTATGCCGCCCCAGCACGCGCTCGTCGCGCTCCTTCACGCCATAGGTCGTGTAGATGTTGAGATAGGGTTGCATATCCCCGTCCGTCATGACGATCATGTATTTCCGGACCGAAAAGCCTCTGAGCTTTTAGAATTATCCGGATCCGACTGATCATTCGTCTCGGGATTGGCGGATGCATAAATGCCGCCCGGAGGGATGAAACGAGCGCCCCACATGATGCCGATGTCGTGATAGGTCCCGCCAACGGGTACGAGATCGTCCACATACGAATCGAACCCGGCCTCATCGTTGTAATATTCCTTCAGCCTGCTGGCTTCGCTGGCACAATATCGTGCAGCTGGATGAAGATCTGCCGTGCTCGAGCCGTACTCGACTTCTGGCCACGTCGGCGACAGCGGCTGTCGGGATCATATTGACGTCAAGATCACAAGCGTCTGCTGGCGGAGTATTAAGTGTCGTAACGCCATCTATCGTGGTGTTGTTGGTCTTGCGCTCCTCGATGCAGTCCGCCCAATTTGATCTGCTGTTTGTTGACCATGCCCAGGCGTATTTTCGGACACTCTGGTCTTGAATGCGGAGGTGTTCAACGTGAATTTGCTATAATTACATTATGTGCAGGTCCCGTAGATACTGAGAAAGAAATCTCTGGTCTACGTTCCGCCACTGTATTCGCCACACTGGTTGTTCGTCACCGGGGACACGGTCGATCGTATTATGAACTGATAGGCGCGCGGTCGCGAATGTACGTCGCATTCTTGGCATAGGCGGGTTTGCCGACATTGACGGTGTCATTGTAAGGCACGAATCCATAGTGCAACCGCAGGTTGTTGGCATGTAATTGATCCTGTACGCTTTCGAGCGTATCGAAGAGCGATTTACTCGCGTCGCGGAGCGCCTTCATCTTCAAGCCGGATTGCTCGACTTCGTTGCAGCTGTCCGAAACGCCGGGCGCACAGTTCATCTATCCCGACATATACAGCACCAGCATGATATCGGTGCCGACGAAGTGCTGCGTTGCGGAGGAGCTGGTGGACAGTTTGAGAGTCGAAAAGCCGAACAGTTTCATGATCGTCGTCGGTATCGTCGCTGCCGTGATCCTCACGGTGCCGACCAATTGCACCGTTACGACGGGCGTGAACGTCGCCGTACCGAACGACGCCTAGGGAAAGTTGAAGTTGAAATACTTCGTCGCTTCAGTCTCCGCTGCAGGCGTCAAGGTCGCGCCCGACAGCAGCCGCCGTGCCGCGAGCGATCTCGCATCGCACGCCTGTTGCAGCCGATCCCGCGCGACATAGGCACGCGCCATGTCCAGCCCCGAGCCAACCATCGCGATCAGCGGCATCATCGCAAAGGCAACGATCATCAGCGTGTTACAACACACGTCACGACGCAATCGTCCCAGCACGGTCGTCGGCTTATCCGGTAGTTCGCTTCGCTTGCCGCGCATCTCGGTCCTGACGAAGATCGGTATCGATCGATACGGCGGATGCGGCGCGATCCGGTAAATCCACTTCGAGAAGACATGGTTCGCGACACGTTAATTATTGGACGGTGCGGTATCCGGAGGTGCGGTACATTCATGATCGGAGTAACGACGTGACCATGAGCTACGACAATCCAGAACATGCCCTTGCCCTCAGTTATGCGCCGCATTCGGCCGCGCCAGCGCTCGCGGCGTTGTTCGCGCTCGACGATACGCTCGCCGCGATCCTGCGCTCGACCCGCGAACCGCTGATCGGCCAGATGCGGCTGACCTGGTGGTACGAAGCGCTCGGGCGCCTCGACACGGCTCCCGCGCCTGCCGAACCCGTCCTGGTGGCGCTCCAGAACGACGTGCTGCCGACGGGCGTGTCCGGCGCGATGCTGGCGACGTTGACTGACGGCTGGGACGTTCTGCTGGAATCGGTGCTTGATGCCACGACGATCGAGCGCTTTGGACGCGACCGTGGGCGCCGCCTGTTCGACCTCGCGGCAGTGATCGTCTCGGTCAGCGACGACCGGATCGGCCTTGCGGGCGAGGGGTGGGCGCTCGCCGACCTCAGCCTGAGGCTGACCGAGACGTCGGTTAGGGAGATGGCCCGTCTACGTGCGAGCGAAGTCCTCGATAGAGCATTGCACGGCCGGTGGCCTACATCCGCGCGTGCTCTAGGCGCACTTGCCGTATCGGCCAGGTTCGACCTGATGTCGAAGCCTTCCGCCCCAGGCAGCCCGAAGCGCGTGGCGCGCCTGGCGTGGCATAGATTGACCGGATACTGACCAATCGCATGGGGAACCCCGACGGCAAGGCGTAGCGTGCGGCCCTGGCAATGGGGGCGGCGGCGATGTGGCGATATCTAGCAGGCGGTGTCGCGATCATCGCGTTGATCGCCGCCGGGTTCATGGTCTTCAGCGGCAAGGCGAGACCGGGTCCGATACTACCGCCGCAGCCACTGGCGCAGGTCGCCGGCACCGTCACATCCGATACGCTGCCCGATGCAGCACCCGAGGCGACCGAAAAGACCCGCGAGCAGAAGCGCTTCGATCGCTACGACAAGGACCGCGACGCCAAGATCACGCGCGACGAATATCTGACGCAAAGGCGCAAGGCCTATGCGCGGCTCGACGTGGACGGCGACGGAAAGCTGTCGTTCGACGAATGGGCGGTGAAGGCGACGACCAAGTTCGTCGACGCAGACCGTGACAAATCGGGCACGATGACCGCCCCCGAATTTGCCACGACAGCGGTCAAGCGGAAGGGGCCATCTCGCGTGAATTGTCCACCGACCCAGGCTGTTGCGGAGGAGAGTTGAGCCACTCTGCGAGCGCCGTGCGGCCACGATCGGTATACATCCGCTTGCGGTCCGCCTTCTTGGTACGGCCCATGATAGGCGGAAACAGGCCGAAATTGACATTCATCGGCTGATAGGTCTCGACCTCGGCCCCGCCCGTGATGTGGCCGAGCAACGCACCGAGCGCGGTCGCGTAGGGCGGCGGGGTCAGCGTCTTCCCCGTCAGTTCGGCCGCCGCGAACAATCCGGCGAGCATGCCGATGCCGCAGCTCTCGATATAGCCTTCGCACCCCGTGATCTGACCCGCAAATCGGATGTTCGGGCGCGACTTCAGCCGCAACGTCTCGTCGAGCAGTTCGGGCGATCGGATGAAGGTGTTGCGGTGAAGGCCCCCCAGCCGCGCGAACTCGGCGTTCTCCAGGCCTGGGATGGTGCGGAACAGGCGGACCTGGTCGGCGTGCTTCATCTTGGTCTGGAAACCGACGATGTTCCACAGCGTGCCCTGCGCATTGTCCTGCCGAAGCTGGACGACCGCGTGCGGCCAGCGCCCGGTCTTCGGATTGTCGAGCCCGACGGGCTTCATGGGGCCGTAGCGCAGCGTGTCGACGCCACGTTCCGCCATCACCTCGATCGGCATGCAGCCGTCGAAATACGGCGTGTCCTTCTCCCATTCCTTGAACGGGGTCTTCTCGCCGTCGATCAGGCCCTGGTGGAAGGCCAGATACTGGTCCTTGTCCATCGGGCAGTTGATGTAGTCCTTTCCCTCACCTTTGTCCCAGCGCGAAGCGAACCACGCGGTGTCCATGTCGATCGAATCGCGGTGCACGATCGGTGCGAGGGCGTCGAAGAAGGCGAGCGCCTCGCGGCCGGTCTCGGCACCGATGCCGGCGGCGAGCGACGCGGCGGTCAGCGGACCGGTTGCGATGATCGTCGGGCCGTCGGGCAGCGCGTCGATCCGTTCGCGGACGAGCGTGATGTTCGGATGCCGGTCGATCGCCTCCGTCACGCTGGCCGAGAAATTGTCGCGGTCGACGGCGAGCGCGGAGCCCGCAGGAACGCGGTGGATGTCCGCCTGGCGCATGATCAGCGAACCCAGCGTGCGCAGTTCCTGATGCAGCAGCCCGACCGCGTTTGCTTCCGCATCGTCCGACCGAAAACTGTTCGAACAAACGAGCTCGGCAAGGCCGTCGGTCTGATGTGCAGGCGTTTCCTCGCCGCTACCGCGCATTTCGGAGAGGCGGACTTTGAGGCCGGCTTCGGCGAGCTGCCAGGCGGCTTCGGAACCGGCGAGGCCGCCGCCGATCACGTGAATATCGTAGGTCATTCCCGTCAGATAGCGCGGGACGCTTGTCGTGTCAGGTGCGCAATCCCACTTCGCCTTCATGACATTCCCCACGAAGATTTTCACAATCGGCTATGAGGCCACGACGATGGCCGATTTCCTCGCGGCGCTGAAGGCCGCAGGCGTGGAACGGGTGATCGACGTCCGTGCGCTGCCTTTGTCCCGCCGACCGGGCTTCTCGAAGTCGTCGCTCGCCGCGTCGCTGCGCGAGGTCGAGATCGATTACGTCCATCTAAAGGCGCTCGGAACCCCAAAGCGCGGGCGTGACGCGGCCAAGAAGGGCGACGTTGCGACCTTGACCGCCGTGTACGACGAGCAACTGGAATTGCCCGAGGCGCAGGCCGCCGCAGCGATCATGCTCGGGCTTGCGGCGGAAAAACCGAGCGCGTTGCTCTGCTACGAGCGGGATCCCTGTCATTGCCATCGGACGCTGCTGTTGCAGGCGGTGGGTGAGGGGGCCGAGGTCGTGGATCTGTTTACATAGGCAACGCTTACCCCCGTCATCCTGACGAAAGTCAGGATGACAGTCGAATGTAGCGAATGTTGCAATGCAGCACCTCGTCCGCTAACCAATCGCCATTCGCCCTGGACCCGGTGCAATTCCGGGTGGCTATTCCGGCCGCCGATCCGCCGGACAACGCAACGACGCCTTTGAAATGAACCGCCCGCGCAACTGCTGCGGTTCGTGCGTCCTATGCGGATACATCCATGACATCCTTATCTTTTTCTCGTTACCGCGCCGAATGGTTCAGCGGCCCTGCCGCCGCGCGACGTGACGTGCTCGCCGGAATGGTCGGCACGTTCGCGCTCATTCCCGAAGTCATCGCCTTCTCGTTCGTCGCCGGCATAGATCCCGAGGTCGGCCTGTTTGCGTCCTTCGTGATCGGCATCGTTATCGCATTCGCCGGCGGCCGCCCGGCGATGATTTCCGGCGCAGCCGGCTCCGTCGCTCTCGTCGCCGCCGCGCTCGTCCACGCATACGGCCTGCAATATCTTCTCGTCGCGACGATCCTCGCAGGCGCGCTCCAGATCGCTTTCGGGCTCGCCAAACTCGACATATTGATGCGCTTCGTCTCGAAGTCGGTCCATGCGGGCTTCGTCAACGCCCTCGCGATCCTGATTTTCTCGGCGCAGGTGCCGCAGATGGTCGGCGTCAGCTGGCAGGCCTATGCGATGATCGCCGGTGGGCTGGCGATCATCTACCTGATGCCGCGGATCTCCAGCGCGATCCCCTCGCCACTGATATGCATCGTCGCGCTCACCGCGATCGCGATGTGGTTCCCGATGCCGCTCAAGACGGTCGGCGATCTTGGCCGCTTGCCGAATTCGCTGCCGTCGTTCGGTTTGCCGGATGTGCCCTTTACC
Source organism: Sphingomonas faeni (assembly GCF_030817315.1). Classification (NCBI taxonomy): domain Bacteria; kingdom Pseudomonadati; phylum Pseudomonadota; class Alphaproteobacteria; order Sphingomonadales; family Sphingomonadaceae; genus Sphingomonas; species Sphingomonas faeni. The sequence goes on from NZ_JAUSZF010000001.1 coordinate 1,051,043, forward strand.
TGGGAAACGCTGCGGATCGTCGCGCCCTATGCGCTGGCGATGGCCGCCGTCGGCCTGCTCGAATCGATGATGACCGCGCGCGTGGTCGACGAACTGACCGAGACGACCAGCTCGAAGGCACGCGAGTGTAGGGGACTTGGACTCGCCAACATCGCCGCAGGCGCCTTTGGCGGCATCGCGGGTTGCGGGATGATCGGCCAGACCGTCGGCAACGTCCGATATGGCGGTACCGGGCGGATCTCGACGATCGTCGCAGGTGTGTTTCTGCTCCTGGTCATGGTGCCGCTACGCCCGTGGGTCGCGCAGGTGCCGGTTGCCGCGCTGGTGGCGATCATGATCATGGTGTCGATCAGTACCTTCTCCTGGGGATCGCTTCGCGACCTGGCGCGGCACCCCAAGATGTCGAGCGTGGTGATGGTCGCGACCGTCGTCGTCACCGTCGCGACGCATGACCTGTCGCTCGGCGTCGGCGTCGGCGTGCTCCTCAGCGGCGTGTTCTTCGCGTGGAAGGTCACGCGGATGATGGACGTCGCGATCGAACACGACTTAGCAACCGACACGCGTATCTATCGGGTAAGCGGTCAAATCTTCTTTGCGAGCGCAGACATCTTCGCCGATCGGTTCGACCTACGCGAGACGGCGCGAACCGTACGGATCGACCTTACCGGCGCGCATATGTGGGACGTCACGGCCGTCGGCGCCCTGGAAGACGTGGTCGCCAAGTTGCGCCGTCACGGCAGGGTCGTGGAGATCATCGGCCTAAACCGGGCGAGCGAGACGCTCGTCGATAGCCACGCGCCGGGCCTGGCGGAACCGGCCGGGGCATAATCCCCGGCCGACTTCGGCTTATTACTGAGGCGCTTCCTCATTCTGGGTCGGCTCTTCGTCGCGCGTGACGCGGGCGGTCATGCCCGTTGCATCGGCGTCGTCGAGCATCTGCTCGTCCGGCGCGATCGGCTTCTCGCGGGGAGGCTCGACCACCGCTGGCGCCGGCGGGACTGCTTCGACCGGTGCTGCCTCGACCGGGGCGGGCTCTGCCGCCTCGGACTCGGTAACGCCGGTATCCTCGACCATGTTGACGTCCGTCGCCGGCTGCTCGGGCTCGGAGCTCGAGCAGCCTGCCAGCGCCATCACGGCAAGCAGGCCACCGGCGATGGCGGTACGGGTGCGGGTGAAAATCGTCATGTCAGACCCTCTCAACGAACGGCGATCGTCTGGCGCGCGGTGCGGGCCTCGATCTTGGAAGCGAGAATGCCGTCCCAGTCATAGGGATCGGCGCGGAAGTTCATCTGGCCGTTGCCGCTGGCAAACGCGGTCCAGTAGAGCAGATAGACCGATACCGGCTTGGTCAGGCGCGCACGCACCGTGTCACCCTTGGCCACCGCGGCGTCGACCATCTCCGGCGTCCAGGCGGGATCGCCCTTTAGCAACAGGTCGGCAAGTTCGCCCGGCTTTTCAAGGCGTACGCAGCCATGGCTCGAAAGCCGACTGAAGCTCGCGAACTTCGCGCGGCTCGGCGTGTCATGCAGGTACACGGAATAATCATTGGCGAAATCGAACTTGAACCGGCCGAGCGCGCTCTGGTCGCCGGCCTGCTGCTGCAGCCGCGTGCCGATCACCTTGAAGCCGTTGCGCTTCAGATAGCCGGGGTTGGCCTTCTCCTTCGGCCACAACTCCTTCGTCGCGATCGAGGTCGGCACGTTCCACGGCGGATTGATGACGATGCTGTGGATCGTTGACGAGAGCATCGGCGTCTCGTCGCCCGGACGACCGGTGACCGCGCGCATCGACTGCACGGGGGTGTCGCCGTCGAACACGGTGAGCACGGCCGCGGCGATGTTCACCTGGATACGGTCGCGTGGCAGGTCCTGCGGCAACCAGCGCCAGCGCTCCATGTTCGCCATGATCTGACGCACGCGCTCGCCGGCCGGCACGTTCAGCGCCGCCAGCGTCTGGGTCGAGACGATGCCGCTCGGGTTCAGACCATAACGACGCTGCGCACGACGCACCGCGTCGAGCAGGCCGGCGTCGAACGTATCGCCGCTGGTCGAGACGTCCTTGTCCTCGACCGCCAACCGCTTGCGGAGCGCGATCACCCGCGAACCGGTCGCGCCGAGCGTGAAGTCCGGCCCCGAGGCCAGTGGCGACCAGCCCCCCGCAGAAGCGATCGAACGGTAATTCTGGAGCCCCTTACGCAAGCCGTCATACCCAGCATAGGGCGGCGGCAGCGACGCGAACCACGCCGCGATCCGGTCCAGCCGGACCGCGTCGGCGAACGCCGGGGTCGGATCGTACGCGGGCGGACGAAGGCCCCAGTCCCGCTGGAAATCGGCCTCGCTGAGACGACCCGCATGCACGGCGCGCGCGTGGTCGAGCGCGGCACGGACGAGCTCCTCCTTGGTCGGCGCAGTGGTCGACGCGGTCGCGGCGGACTTGAGGCCTTGCGCAACGATGTCGCCGTTGAGAAGCTTGTCGAGTAACGTCGCCTGCGCGTCGCTCAGCGGCGGCACGGTAATCACCGGCGGGGCAAGCATCGGCGCAGGAATGGGTGCCGCCATAGGCACGGTCGGCGTCACCGGCGGGGGCGTAACCTGTTGTGCGAACAGAGGAGTCGCCATCAGCAGCGGCGTCACAGCAACCGCGATCGCCGACCGGGCTATGCCGGCCTTCACTCGTCCATCATCCAAACCGCGCGCCATACTCATCCTGTCTAACCGTAGCTCGCCGATGCTTTCGCACGACGCAGCTCTCCCTTAGCTGAACCGGACTCGCTAAGCATCGCCAATCGGGCCAAATTCGTCGGTTCAGGCGGAAGCTTCGGAATTTCCCTGCCGTCGCACGACGCAGCTCTCCCTTAGCTGAACCGGACTCGCTAAGCATCGCCAATCGGGCCAAATTCGTCGGTTCAGGCGGAAGCTTCGGAATTTCCCTGCCGTGCAAGCACTTCATAGGCCATAACCGCGGTCGCGACGGCGGCGTTGAGGCTGTCCGCCTTGCCGAGCATCGGGATCTTGACCAGCACGTCGCACGCCTCGGCCATTTCGGGCGGCATGCCCTGCGCTTCGTTGCCGGTGAGCAGGAAGGTCGGGCAAGTATAGGTCGCGGACCGATAATCTGTGTGGGTATCGAGGCTCAGTCCGACGAGTTGGCCGGGCCCCGTCCGCAGCCAGGCGTGGAATGGCTCCCACTCGGTCTTCACGACGGGGATTGTGAACAGCGCACCCATGCTCGCGCGCACCGCCTCCACCGAGAAGGGGTCGACCGACTCGCCGATAAGGATCAGCCCGCCGGCGCCGACCGCGTCGCCGGTACGCAGGATCGTGCCCAGGTTACCCGGATCGCGCAGCCTTTCCGCAACCAGCCAGATGCCGGACGTGGTGCGGTCGAGGTCTTCGAGCGTCGCGTCGAACTCCTCGAACACGCCGACGACGGCTTGCGGGTTGTCCTTGCCCGACAGCTTCGAAAGAATGTCCGGCGTGGTCTGGATCGACTCGCCGCCAGCCTCCTCGACGTCCATCGACAGCGCATGGACGAGCGGATGGTTCGCGCTTGCTGCCGCGTAGAACAAAATCCGGGGCAGGCGTCCCGTCTCTCGCGCTTCGGTCAGGATGCGCAGGCCCTCGGCAAGGAACTGCTTGGCCGCACGCCGATGTCGCTTGTCGCGCAGATCGCGGACGTACTTGATCAGCGGGTTCGAAAAGGCGGTTATCTCGCGGGGCATCTAGCTCCCCTTCCGCTTGCGGGAGGGGTTGGGGGAGGGGTTTGTAAACACGCCGTCGCTCATGCCCTCCCCCGACCCCTCCCGCAAGCGGAAGGGGGGAGGAACGTCAATCCTCGCCGAACTTCGCCTCGACCAGTTCGGCAAGCGCGGCCACGGTATGCTCCGCGCCGTCGCCGCTAGCGCTGATCGTGATCGCGTCGCCCATCGCCGCACCGAGCATCATCAGCCCCATGATCGACGTGCCGGTGACGTGATCCGATCCGTCCTTGGTCACGCGCACCTCGACACTATGCGTCGAGGCCAGCGTCACGAACTTGGCGCTGGCCCGGGCATGCAGCCCACGGCGGTTGGTGATCTGGACGGTGCGCGAGACCTCGCTCACGCCGCAGCCTCGCCGAGAACCTCGGATGCCACCGAAATATATTTGCGACCCGCCTCACGGGCAGCCGCGACAGCAGCGACGACGGTCATCGACTTGCGCGCCGATCCGAGCCGGATCAGCATCGGCAGGTTCATCCCCGCGATCACTTCGATCCGACCGCGCTCCATCAGCGAGATGGCGAGGTTGGAGGGGGTGCCGCCGAACAGGTCGGTCAGCACGATCACGCCGCGCCCGACATCGACCGCCTGGATCGCGGCGGCGATATCCGCGCGGCGCTCCTCCATGTCGTCGTCGGGACCGATCGCGATCGGCGCGACGCGCTCCTGCGGGCCGACGACGTGGATCATCGCGCGAACGAATTCTTCGGCCAATCGACCGTGCGTTACCAGAACAAGGCCGATCATGTCAGCGTTTCATACTCATAAGACGACCGGTGATCCTTCGAGCGCATCTTGTGGAGCGGCCCCCAGGTCGCGGTGTGCGATACTGGGGGAAAATCCCGCGTCGCGCAACCGTCGCGCCACGCGGTCGGCGACGTGGACCGACCGGTGTCTCCCTCCGGTACACCCGAACGCGACCGTGACGTACGACTTGCCTTCCGCCCTGTAGCGCGGGAGCAACAGCATCAGCAGCTCCTCGATCCGACTCACCGCGGCTTCATAGGCGGGGTCGTCCATGATGTAGGCGGACACGTCGGCGTCCAGCCCGGTGCCGGGGCGAAGGTCGTGATCCCAGTGCGGATTGCGCAGGAAGCGCATGTCGAACACCAAGTCCGCGTTGCGAGGCAGGCCGCGTGCGAATCCAAACGAGCGGATCGACAATGTAGGTTCGCCGCGCGCCTCACCCGAAAAGCTCGCCCGGATCTGTTGCGCGAGTTCGTTGGCGGCCATGTCGGTCGTGTCGATCAGCCGGTTCGACCAGTCCCGCAACGGCGCAAGCAACTCCCGCTCGCGGCCGATACCGTCGTTCGCCGGACGATCGAGCGCGAGCGGATGGCGACGCCGAGTCTCGGAATAGCGACGCTCGAGTTCGGCGCCCGAGCAATCGAGGAACAACATCCCGATCTCGAGCCCGTGCCGATCGCGCAGATCGCGGATGCGGTTGACGATCCGCTCGGGGTCGAAATCGCGCGTCCGGGCGCCGATGCCGATCGCGAGCGGCTGCGAATCGTTGGGCGATCCTTCGGAGAGCGGCGCGTCGAGCAGCCGGTCGAGCAGCAGCAGCGGCAGGTTGTCGACGACCTCCCAGCCCAGATCCTCCAGCGTCTTTAGCACGGTCGACTTGCCGGCCCCCGACATGCCGGTGACGAGCAGGATGTCCTTCGGCCGAGTCATACTGAACGCGTCATTCTACAGGCCCGATTCTAAAGGTTGGGGATTGCGCAATGCGAGTTCGACCTTGATCGGGGCGGATGCGTGGAACGGATCGACCGCGAACTCGCGAACGTTGATCCCCGCGATGGTCCGCACGCGGCGTTCCGGCATCCGTTCGATCGCACCGTCCAACCGGACGAGCAGCCCTACCGGTACGTCCTCGACGTAGGGCATCGCAAGGATGCCGATCCCGCGGACTTCGATCCGTCCCGCGATCGTCGCTGGCGCACGCGCATGCAACGTGTCGCCGGCACGGATCACGAGCGTCTGGTCGTCGCTGACTAGGATCGCGCCGCGGTCGATCAGGCGCAGCGCGAGGTCGGACTTGCCCGATCCCGACGCGCCCTCGATCATCACCGCCACGCCGTCGATGGCGACCGTGGTGGCGTGGAGCCTGTCGGAGGATGGGACGACCACGCGCCGTCCTTACTCCGGCATCTCGGCGAGCGGTAGCCTTACGACGAAGCGCGCGCCATCGAGCCGGTCCTCGCGCGATTCAACGAAGATCGTCCCCTGGTGGCCATCGACGATAGTGCGCGCGATCGCGAGGCCCAGTCCGGAATGCTGCCCGAACGTCTCGCTGTCCGGGCGGACCGAATGAAAGCGCTTGAACACGTCCTCGCGCGCCTCTTCCGGAACGCCGGGACCTTCGTCCTCGACGCGAATGACCAGGTCCTCGTTTTCCCGGATCGCGGAGACGGCGATCAGGCCTGCGTCGGGCGAGAAGGACAGCGCATTGTCGATCAGATTCTCGAACACGCGTTCCAGCCTCGCGCCTTCGCCTAGTATGACCGTGCGATCGTCGGGGTTGCGATCGAACCTCAGGCGGATGCCGCGCTCGACACCGCGCGCATCGCGCTGCGCGACCAAGCCGTCGATCATCGCGGCGATATCGACCGGCTCGAACTTCGCGCGGCTGAGCTGCGCGTCGAGTCGCGAGGCCTCGGAGATGTCCGAGAGCAACCGGTCGAGCCGGTGGACGTCGTCGCGGACGATCGCGAGCAGCTGCGCCTGCAATGCCGGGTCCTTCACGCGCGACAGTCCCTCGACGGCGGACCGGAGCGAGGCGAGGGGGTTCTTCATCTCGTGCGTGACGTCGGCGGCGAATGCCTCGGTCGCGTCGATCCGCGCGCGGAGTGCGAGGCTCATGTCGGAGAGCGCGCGTGCGAGCATCCCGAGTTCGTCGCGACGAGAGGGCAGGCGCGGCACCACGACTTCGCGGGCCCGCCCCAGCCTGACCCTTACCGCCGCTCGCGCCAGGCGACGGAGCGGACGGACGATGGTGCGCGCCAGGAACAACGACAACAGGATCGAGACGATCGACACGCCCAGCAGGACCATGCTCAGTCGGAACCGCTCGATCCGCACCGTCTTGGTGATGTCGCGCGCATTGACCGTCGTCATCACGACGCCACCGGCGCGAAGCGGCGCGGCCGCGGTCAGCACCGGCGTACGATCGGGCGCGCGCCAGACCGTCGTCGAAACGAGGCTGCGTCCGCGGACTGCGGCTACGTCGGGCCATTGCTGCTTGCCGCTACGCTCGCGGTAGAGCGGGGGGCGGGGCGCCATCACGATGACGTCGATCGCCGCGTCCAGGAACCGGGCAATCGTCTGGTCCCAAGCCTCCTTGTCGGGGTCCATCAACACGAAGTTCCGCAGGCCCAGTGCGCGGCTGTCGACGACGGCTCGGCCCGCCGCATCGAACAGCCGGATCCGCGAACCGGTATCGCGTGCGAGCCTGACCACCAGCGGATCGCGCAACGCCGGATCGACCGCGGCGACCGCCTCGCCGATCAGCCGTGCTTCCCGCGCCGTCTGCGCGACGCGGTTGTCGACCACCCGGCTGCGGTACGAATCGAGATAGAAGAACCCGCCCGCCAGCAGCAGCAGCGCGAAGATGTTGACCGCCAGGATCCGCCGCGTGAGCGAGATCTGACCCGACCACCGCAGCGTGAGATCGCGGCCGTCGACGCCCAGTTCATTCCTCAGAAAATCGATACCCGGCACCATATAATGTCTCGATAGCGTCGAACGCGGGATCGACCTGCCTGAATTTGCGGCGGAGTCGTTTTATGTGGCTGTCGATGGTCCGGTCGTCGACATAAATGTCGTCCTGATACGCGGCATCCATCAGCTGGTTGCGCGTCTTGACGATGCCGGGACGCTGCGCGAGCGTCTCCAGGATCATGAACTCGGTGACCGTCAGCGTCACCGGCTCGCCACCCCAGAGCGTCCGGTGCCGCGCCGGGTCCATGCTGAGGCGTCCGCGATCGAGCGGCCCGGCGGCCTCCTCTGCGGTCTCGGTTCCGGGCGACTGGGTGAGTTCCGTCCGGCGCAGGATCGCACGGATGCGCGCGATCAGCAGCCGCTGCGAGAACGGCTTGGCGATATAGTCGTCCGCGCCCATCGCGAGGCCGAGCGCCTCGTCCAGTTCGTCGTCCTTGCTGGTCAGGAAGATCACCGGAACCTGGCTCTTCTCGCGGAACCTGCGGAGCAGTTCGAGCCCGTCCATCCGCGGCATTTTGATGTCGAACACCGCGAGATCGGGCGGGTTGTCGGTCAGCGCCTTCAACGCCGTCTCGCCGTCGGAATAGACGCGCGTGACGAAGCCTTCGGTCTGCAACGCGATCGACACGGAGGTCAGGATGTTGCGGTCGTCGTCGACCAGCGCGATCGTTGCCGTCATTTCTGGGTCGCTTGCCTTGGTCGTTGGCATGTCGGCGTAGGGCAAACCGCGTCTGCACTCAACTAGAGCCGTATCGGGACAGCGCTGCATATTAGCGTGTTTGACCGGTGGAAACCGGCCCCGTACAGCCGGGCGCAACGACATACATACGTATGCGCTAAAAACTTAGGAGAGAGAGCCCGTGTCGAACGAGCGTATTCCGGCCGTCGGCCTACCCGCGCAGGGGATCGAAACCCGCGCCAATCTGCACTGGAACCTGGTCACTGCACAACTCGTCGAGGCCGCGCTCGAACGCGGTGAGGGGACGCTGTCCGCAGACGGTCCGCTGGTCGTCGAGACCGGCGCGCATACCGGTCGCTCGGCGCAGGACAAGTTCATCGTCCGCGATGCCGAGACCGACGCGACCGTCTGGTGGGGCAAGAGCAACAAGGCGATGGAGCCCGCGCATTTCGCCGCGCTGAAGGAGGATTTCTTCGCCGCGCTCGCCGCCAAGGACGAGCTGTTCGTGCAGGATCTGTACGGCGGCTCGCAGGTCGATCACCGCGTGCAGGTCCGCGTCGTCACCGAACTGGCGTGGCATAACCTGTTCATCCGGACGATGCTGGTACGGCCCGAACAGGCGGCGCTGAAGGACTTCGTCGCGGACTACACGATCGTCGACCTGCCCAGCTTCCGCGCCGATCCCGCGCGGCACGGCTGCCGCAGCGAGACGGTGATCGCGGTCAACTTCACCGACAAACTGATCCTGATCGGCGGCACCAAATATGCCGGCGAGATGAAGAAGTCGGTGTTCGGGCTGCTCAACTATCTCCTCCCGCCGACCGGGGTGATGCCGATGCATTGCTCGGCGAACATGGGCGCGAACGGCGATACCGCGGTGTTCTTCGGGCTGTCGGGCACCGGCAAGACGACGCTCTCGGCCGACGCCAGCCGCACGCTGATCGGCGACGACGAGCATGGCTGGTCGGATACCGCGGTCTTCAATTTCGAGGGCGGGTGCTACGCCAAGATGATCCGTCTCTCCGCAGATGCCGAGCCGGAGATCTTCGCGACCACCAAGCGGTTCGGGACGGTGCTGGAGAACGTCGTGATGGATCCGGCGACGCGTCTGCTCGATCTCGACGATCATACGCTGGCCGAGAACAGCCGCGGCGCGTACCCGATCGACTTCATCCCGAATGCGTCCGCCGAGAATATGGGGCCGGTACCGCGCAATATCGTCATGCTGACCGCGGACGCGTACGGCGTGCTGCCGCCGATCGCCAAGCTGACGCCGGACCAGGCGATGTATCACTTCCTGTCGGGCTACACCGCGCGCGTCGCCGGGACCGAGATCGGCGTGACCGAGCCCGATGCAACCTTCTCTACGTGCTTCGGCGCACCGTTCATGCCGCGGCATCCGTCGGTGTACGGCAATCTGCTCAAGGAGCGGATCGCGAAGGGGGGAGTCGATTGCTGGCTGGTCAACACCGGCTGGACCGGCGGCAAATACGGCGTCGGCAACCGCATGCCGATCAAAGCGACCCGGGCGCTGCTGAACGCCGCGCTCGACGGGAGCCTGAACGATGCCGAGTTCCGGACGGACCCGAACTTCGGATTCGAAGTGCCGGTGAGCGTACCGGGCGTCGACAGCGCGATCCTCGATCCACGGACGACCTGGGCAGACAAGGACGCCTACGACGCGACGGCGGCTAAGCTGGTCGACCTGTTCGTGGAAAACTTCGCCCAGTTCGCCGAACATGTCGACGAAGGCGTCCGCCAAGCCGCGCCGAAGGTGCGGGAAGCGGCCTAGACCTCCTCTCCCCCCGGGGCAGAGGAAGGGGCCCGCACGACGAAGTCGGGTGGGAAGGTGAGGGCACGTGATACGGCGTGCCCTCACCGCGCCGCTACGCGGCTTCCCTCTCCCCTTAAGGGAGAGGGTTTAGAGCGGCTCCACCACCAACTCACCATCAACAACTGCAGTCACCCTAACCCGAGCACCGGCGCCCGCATCCTCGCCACGAGCCGGCCAACTCCCGTCGCCCACGAGTACCCGACCACGCCCCCCAACCAGCGCCGTCTCCACCATGACAACCTGACCAACCAACCGCGCCGAGCGATCGTTCAACATCGGATCCCCGCCCTCGACCGGATAGTCCCGATACCAGCGCTTCCCGATCAGCACCGTAACCGCACTCCACACAGCGAACGCGCCGAGCTGTACCGCCACCGGCAGGTCCGGCAGCACGAACACTGCCGCCCCCGTCACCGACGCAGCGATGGCGAGAAACACCAGGAACACCCCCGGCACCGCCAGCTCGGCGATCCCCAGCACCAGCGCCGCAATCAGCCACGCGCCAGCTGCACCGATTGCGTCCATCAGTTCTTCGGAACCTCGGTCGACTTCGACAACTCGAACGGCCCGCGAGCGGCAGGCTTGGCCGGCGGCGACGCCGTCGCATCCCGCAACGCATCCTTCGCCAGCTCGCCAATCCCCCCAAGCGTCCCCATCAACTGCGTAGCCTCAACCGGGAACAGGATCGTCTTCGCATTGGGCGAGGTGGCGAACTTGCCGATCGCCTCGACATATTTCTGCGCGATGAAGTAATTGATCGCCTGCGCGCCACCCTCCTCGATCGCCTGAGACACCGCCCGCGTCGCCGAAGCCTCGGCAACGGCAGCCCGCTCGCGAGCCTCGGCGTCGCGGAACGCCGATTCCTTGCGCCCCTCGGACTCGAGAATCCGCGCCTGCTTCTGCCCCTCGGCCCGCAGGATCTCGGACGCCCGCGAACCCTCTGCATCGAGGATGTTCGCCCGCTTCTCGCGCTCGGCCTTCATCTGCCGCCCCATCGCATTGACGATATCAGCCGGCGGGCGAATGTCCTTGATCTCGACGCGCGTGATCTTCACCCCCCACGGCGTCGTCGCGTGATCGACGACGTTGAGCAGCCGCGCATTGATCTCGTCGCGCTTCGACAGCGTCTCGTCGAGGTCCATCGACCCCATCACCGTACGCAGGTTCGTCGTCGTGAGCTGCAACAGCGCCTGGTACAGGTCCGACACCTCGTACGCCGCCTTCGCCGAGTCGAGCACCTGGAAGAACACGACCCCGTCGGTCGAGATCATCGCATTGTCCTTGGTGATGATCTCCTGCCCGGGGATGTCGATCACCTGCTCCATCATGTTCACTTTCCGCCCGACGCGGTAGAAGAAGGCGGGGTAGAAATTGAAGCCGGGCCGCGCGACCGTCGTGAACCGGCCGAAATGTTCGATCGTGTATTGATAGCCCTGGTGGACGATCTTGATGCTGGTGAAGAGGTACAGCAGCACCAGCGCCAATAAGAGTGCGGCAACGGTCAAGCCCATCGAACATCCCCATCCGTGTATCGCGCCGCTATAGCACGTCGCGCGCGACAGGGCCTAGCCGGATGCGCCCGCTTTGGTTACATGGCGCGCCACCTCACACCCAGGAACGGCAGCTCTCATGGATATCCGCCTCGGCCTCACATTCGACGACGTCCTCCTGTATCCGGGGGAATCGGACGTGCTGCCAAGCCAGGCCGATACCCGCACGCAGCTGACGCGCGGCATCGCGCTCAACATCCCGATCCTCTCGTCCGCGATGGACACCGTCACCGAGGCCGACATGGCGATCGTCATGGCGCAGCTCGGCGGCATCGGCGTGCTTCACCGCAACCTGACCGTCGAGGAGCAGGTGGTGGCGGTGCGCCAGGTCAAGCGTTTCGAATCGGGGATGGTGGTCAACCCGATCACGATCAGGCCGACCGCGACTCTCGGCGAGGCTCAAGCCCTGATGTCGGGCCATCGGATCAGCGGCATCCCGGTCGTGGAAGCGGACGGCAAGCTCGTCGGCATCCTCACCAACCGCGACGTGCGTTTTGCGGGCGATCCGAAGCAGCCGGTCAGCGAGCTGATGACACACGAGAACCTCGCCACCGTCTCGACCGAAGTCGGCAAGGAAGAGGCACGCCGCCTGCTCCACGCTCGCCGCATCGAGAAGCTGCTGGTGGTCGACGCGCAGTATCGCTGCGTCGGGCTGATCACCGTCAAGGACATCGAGAAGGCGGTGATGTTCCCGGATGCCACCAAGGACGAAGCGGGCCGCCTGCGCGTGGCCGCGGCGACGACGGTCGGCGACAAGGGCTTCGACCGGACCGAGCAACTGGTCGACGCCGGCTGCGACCTGATCGTGATCGACACTGCGCACGGCCACAACCGCGACGTCGGCCGTGCGGTCGAGCGCGTGAAGAAGCTGTCCAACTCGGTGCAGGTGGTGGCAGGCAACGTCGCGACCGGCGAAGCGACGCGTGCGCTGATCGGTGCGGGCGCGGACGGGATCAAGGTCGGCATCGGCCCCGGCTCGATCTGCACCACGCGCGTGGTCGCCGGCGTCGGCGTGCCGCAGCTCACCGCAGTGATGGATTGTGCCGAGGCTGGCCACAAGGCCGGCGTCCCGGTGATCGCCGACGGCGGCATCCGCACCTCGGGCGACATGGCCAAGGCGCTCGCGGCCGGCGCGTCCACCGTCATGATCGGCTCGCTGCTGGCCGGGACCGACGAGGCACCGGGCGAGACGTTCCTGTACCAGGGCCGTGCGTACAAGTCGTACCGCGGCATGGGCTCGGTCGGCGCGATGGGCCGCGGCTCGGCGGATCGTTACTTCCAGGGCGACATCAAGGATCAGCTGAAGCTCGTGCCCGAGGGTATCGAGGGGCAGGTCGCGTATAAGGGCCCGGCGAAGGATGTGATCCACCAGCTCGTCGGCGGCATAAAGGCAGCGATGGGCTATACCGGCTCGGCAACCATCCCGGACCTCCAGGCCCGCGCCGAGTTCGTGCAGATCACCGGTGCGGGCTTGATGGAGAGCCACGTCCACGACGTGACGATCACCCGCGAAGCGCCCAACTACCCCACGCGGTAACGGCACTTCCCCCCTCCCTGAAAGGGAGGGGCAGGGGGTGGGTAGGTTTCCCCAAGCTCTTCCGCGAGTGGCCAAAACGAGCCGACCCACCCCCAACCCCTCCCTTCCAGGGAGGGGGCAAGTCGCGCCCGTCGCTACCTGGCGCCCTAATCGCGATCCTACCCAAAGCTATTTTTCCGTCATCCCGGCGAACGCCGGGACCCACGGACACGGCGGACCCAGCGAAGCGCGCAACCACCACGCAAACCGCAAACGTGGGTCCCGGCGTTCGCCGGCATGACGTGGAAAAGGATGACGGGGGCGGGGGATGGGAACTACCGCAACCCGCCCCAATCCCGAAATTATTCCCCTCCCGCCCGCGGGAGGGGCTAGGGGAGGGGATGATGACGAACACCCCGTACCAAACTTCCCCCCGAACCTACGCGAAATCGGGAGCCAACACGTGACTCCCCCAGCACGCACCCAGGCCGCGATCGAACTCCTCGACCAGATCATCGCCGCCGCCCGCGAATCCGGCGCCGCCGCCGACACGCTGATCGCTCGCTATTTCGCCACCCGCCGCTACGCCGGCTCCAAGGACCGCCGCGCCGTCCGCGAACTCGTCTACGCCGCGATCCGCAAGGCCGGCGACCGCCCCGAAAACGGGCGCGCGGCCATGCTCCTCGTCGCCGATGCCGATCCTGAAGTCGCCGCGACGTTCGACGGCTCGACCCACGCGCCGGCCCCGATCGCCAAGGACGAACCGCGCGCCCGCGCAGGTGTCGCACCGCAGTGGCTGAGCAAGGCTCTCCGCGCGTCCGGCCTGGACGGCGCCGCGCTGACCGACCTCGCCGGCCGCGCCACGCTCGATCTCCGCGTCAACACGCTGATCTCGGACCGCGCGACCGTCCTCGCCACTCTCCCCGAGGCCGAAGCCACCCCCCACGCACCGGACGGCATCCGCCTCCCGACCGGCACCAACGTCGAAGCACTCCCGCTCTTCAACGAAGGCGCGCTCGAAGTGCAGGACGAAGGCAGTCAGCTTGTCGGCCTCGCGATGCAGGCCAAACCGGGCGAACGGATCGTCGATCTCTGCGCAGGCGCCGGCGGCAAGACGCTCGCGCTCGCCGCGACGATGAAGAACGAAGGCGTCATCCTCGCCTGCGACACCGACCGCAACCGCCTCTCGCGCCTCGCTCCCCGCGCGACCCGCGCCGGCGCGACGATCGTCGAGAGCCGCCTGCTCAACCCGACGCGCGAGATCGAGGCGCTCAGCGAATGGGCCGGTCGCGCCGACGGCGTGCTCGTCGACGCACCGTGCTCGGGCACCGGCACGTGGCGGCGCAATCCCGAGGCGCGCTGGCGGCTCACCCCCGACCGTGTTTCGCGGCTGCAATCGACGCAGCAGCAGGTGCTCTCGGTCGCCGCCACGCTGGTCAAGCCCGGCGGCGCGCTCGTCTACATCGTCTGCTCGCTGCTCGACGCCGAGGGCACCGACCAGGTCAGCTGGTTCCTGAACGCGCATCCCGGCTGGACGACCGAGCCCCTGACACTCCCCGCCGGCGCGAAACACGGCCACGGCGTCCGCCTCGAACCCGGCCGCGACGGCACCGACGGCTTTTTTGTCGCGCGCCTCCGGGCTGCGTGCTAGCCAGCCGACCTATGGCTCAACTCATGGCCAAACCTGTATCCCGCCTGGAGACGATGATGCGTTTTTCGTCCGTTGCCCTTGCCGCCGCGCTTACCGTCGTGTGCGTGTCGACATCGCTCAGCGGCCAGCGCCCCGACGCGCAGATCGACGCCCGGTCGATGCAGTTGCTGGCGCAAGGCCGCGCGCTGGTCGCCGCGGGCAATCTCGATGGCGCGACGGACGTCTTGGAAACGTCGGTCGCGGTCGATCCGCGCAACCGGGGGGCATTCCTCCTGCTCGCGCGCGTTGCCGAAACCCGTGACCTTCCCGGCAAGGCGATCCGCCTGTACCGCGAGGCCTTGCTGCTTGAACCCAACGACGTCGCCGCGCTCAAGGGGCAGGGCGAGGCGCTGGTCGCCAAGGGCGCCGTAGTCCGCGCGAAGGACAACCTCGTAAAGATCCGCACGCTCTGCAAAGGGGTGTGCCCGGAAGCGACGCAGCTAGCCGCGGTAATCGCCAAGGGCCCCCCGATCACAACCGCGCAAGTCGAGAAAACGCCGGTAGCCGCCAAGGACTAACGCACTCCCCTTTTATGAAAGGGAGGGGCAGGGGGTGGGTAGGCCGCTCGTGTCGCAGCCGTCCGTCATACGGAAGCCAACCTACCCCCAACCCCTCCCGCCAAGGGAGGGGGGAAGATCAGCGTGTCTCGCGCGCCAAAGCCGTAAAATCCGCAACCGACAGCGTCTCCGCCCGCCGCGTAGCCTCCACCCCAATCCGCTCAAGCGCATCCAGCGCCCCCGGCACGCCCTTCAAACTCTGCCGCAACATCTTCCGCCGCTGCCCGAATGCCGCACCCGTCAGCCGCTCCAGCACCGCAAAGTTCACCCCCTCGGGCGCCTCCACCGGCACCAGATGCACCACCGCCGACATCACCTTCGGCGGCGGCGTGAACGCAGACCGGTGCACCGGCATCGCGATCCGCGCCGTCGAGCGCCACTGCGCCAGCACCGCCAACCGCCCGTAATGATCGTCATTGGTCTTGGCGACGATCCGCTCGGCGACTTCCTTCTGGAACATCAGCGTGCACGATTGCCACCACGGCAACCACGACGTCGACAGCCAGCCGACCAGCAGCGCGGTGCCAATATTATACGGCAGGTTCGACACGATATGCGGCTTGCCCTCGAACAGCGCAGGCGCGTCGACTTCCATCGCATCGCCCTCAATTACCCGCAGCTTACCCGGATACGCCTCGCCGAGCTCCGCCAGCGCCGGAATACACCGCCGATCGCGCTCGATTGCTGTCACGCGCGCACCAGCGGCAAGCAGCGCACGCGTCAGGCCACCAGGACCAGGCCCGACTTCGAGCACTTCGGCATCCTGCAAATCACCCGGCACAGCCGCGATCCGCTTGAGCAACTGCCCGTCGAACAGAAAATTCTGCCCAAGCGCCTTGCTCGCGTTCAGTCCATAACGCGCGATCACCTCGCGCAGCGGCGAAAGTTCCGTCACGCCGCGCTGCTGGCGCGCAGGTCCGCCGCCTCGCCGGCCATCCGGATCGCCGCGATCATCGCGCCCGGTTCGGCGAGGTTCTTGCCGGCGATGGCAAACGCAGTGCCGTGATCCGGCGAGGTGCGGACGATCGGCAGGCCCAGCGTCATGTTCACGCCTTCGTCGAAATGGATCGTCTTGAGCGGCACCAGCGCCTGATCGTGGTAACAGCACATCACGACGTCGTATGACGTGCGCGCCCGCGGGTGGAACATCGTATCCGCCGCGAAAGGCCCGGTCGCATCGATACTTTCCTCGCGAAGGATAGCGATCGCCGGCGCGATGATTTCGATCTCCTCGCGTCCAAGCGCACCCTGTTCGCCAGCGTGCGGATTGAACCCCGCAAAGGCGAGCCGCGGGTTCTCGATTCCAAAGTTCTTCAACAACCCGCGCGCCGTCGCCCGGCCCTTGGCAACGATAAGCTCGATCGTCAGCAGCGCCGACACTTCCTTCAACGGCACGTGGGTCGTGATCGGCACGACCTTCAGCGACGGCCCGGCGAGCATCATCACCGCATTATCGCCCGCCACACCGTAGCGTTCGGCCACGAACTCGGTCTGGCCCGGATGACTGAAGCCGATCGCGTAAAGCTGCGACTTCGAAACCGGCCCCGTCACCAGCGCACGCGCAGCACCCGTGCGGACAAGACCAACGGCGAGTTCCAGCGAATGCAAGGCACAGCGCGCCCCATCCGCGTCGGGCTCACCCGGCACGATTGCCCCCGCATCGCTCACGGTCAGCACCGGCAACGCCTCGCCGAACACAGCTGCCCCCGCGTTCAGATCCGCGATACGCGCGATCGGGCCCGCCCACACGCGCTCGATCGCCCGCGCATCGCCGACCGCGACGAACGGCGGCAAGTGGTGCGTCTCGCGCGCATCCCAGGCCTTGGCGATGATCTCGGGCCCGATCCCGGCAGGATCGCCCATCGACACCGCCAGTGGCGAGACGCGGCTCACGATCCAATCACCGATATTCGACCACGGCATCGCGCCGCAGATCGCGCAGCTTCTGCTGGGCGCGCAAATTGACGCGCTGCTGTTCGAGCTGCCCCTGGATCTGCTCGGAGTTCGGCACCGAACCGCCGGATGCTTCGTCGCGACCGCACAGCACCAGCGCACGAACGCCCTGTTCCGCGGACCCGAACGGCGGGCTCGACTCACCGACCTGGAGCTTCAACATCACTTCCTGAAGCTGCGGTGGCAGGTCGCGGATGCGGACTGTATCGTTGTCGACCACGTCCGCGCCGATCCCGGCCGCGACCTTCTCGACCGTACCGCAGCCGCGCAGCTCCTGCGTCGCCTTGGCAAACGCCTGCGCCCGCGCGCTGGCCTGCGCCTGGTTGGTGTTCGGCGGGAAGCGCAGCGTCAGCTGCTTCAGGCTGAGCTTGGCGTCACGCGGGTCGGCGGTCAGCACCTGCCGCTTGTCGGTCAGGTACAGGATCGAATAGCCACCCGAGACCTCGATCGGCCCGGCAACCTGGCCGACCTGCATCGAGGTCGCGGCTTCGGCTAGCTGGGCCGGCAACGTCGCAGTCCGGATCCAGCCGAGATCGCCACCGACCGCGCGGGTCGACGCTTCGGAGAATTGACGCGCGTAATATTCGAACGGCTGCGCGCCCTTCTGGATCTCCTGCAGGATCTGCTTGGCGTTCGCATAGACCTGCTGGCTGTTCGCCGGCGTCGCCGCGAGATAGATTTCCTTGAGGTTGAACTCGTCGGTGCCCTTGGCCGCCTGGAGACGGTCGATGATCGACTTCACTTCCTCGTCGCCGACGTTGACGAACGGCTCGACGCGGCGACGCAGATAGCGCTGCCACGCCAGCTCGCCCTCGATCTGCCGCTTCAGCGACCGCTCCGACGAGCCCGACTCGCGCAGATACGCACGCATCGCGACCGGCGTGCGGTTGAAGCGCTTCGACACCGCGTCATAGCTCTGCGTCAGCTCGGCCGGGGTAATCGTGATATCGGCGGTCTTCGCTTCCTGGATCTGAAGCGTCTCGTCGATCAACTGGCGCAGCACCTGCAACTTCAGCCGCTCGCGGTCCTCCGGCGACAGCTTCGCCTCGTTCGCCATCGCCACCAGCGAGACACGCTGGTCGACGTCGGTGCCGGTGATAACCGTGTCGTTGACGATCGCGGTCGGCTTGCGGACGTTGGGGTCGACCTTGCCGAAGATCTGGAGGTTGGTCGGGATGTCGAGACCGGTATTGTCCGGCACGCTCTGGTCCTGGACCGTCCGACCCGCGCCGGCCTGACCCGCGGCACCTTGCGGGGGAGCGCCTTGCGCGATCGCGCTTGCCGCCAGCGCGGCCAAAACCACCGAACCGATCACACGGCCGCCACGCGCCGCCAGTCGAACATTATGCTTCAAGTGTCGGTATCCCATCATCGCACGCCATACATCGCACCGTCATTGCCCTGACGACGCATATGCGGCGCGGTTTGCCCCAAAGTAGCTGAACGCGGGCTTAGCGGCCGAGGTTGGTGAAGGCCAGCGTCAACAGGAAGCTGTTGCCCTTACGCGCGTCGCCGGTGTCGTTGTAGGTCCGCCGCCACGTCCCGCCGAGACGCAGGCAGTCGTCCTCATACTGCACGCCGAGCCGGTGACGGATCGGCGTGAAGCCGTCGCTGCGGGACAGCGGATCTTCCGATGCGTTGGTGAGATCGACCACGCCCGAGCCGAACGCCGACCAGAACCGCGCGAACTGCACGCGACCTGCAACACGGACTTCCTCGCGGTCGCGCAGATCCTCGATCGAGGCATCGATGTTGCGGTTGAGCTTCAGATACCCGACCAGCACATACGTCGCGCGCGAACCGATCGTCGCGTCCAACTCGTTGCGACGGATCGCAAAGCCATCCTTGTCGAGCCGGTAGCGGTGGACGATCGAGACGAAGTCGCGGAACCGGAGTTCGCTGCGCCCGACGATGTCGGAGAACCGGTCGCTGAGGCCGGTGCCGTCGGGCAAAATCGTCGGCCGCGTGTCCACACGGTAGCTCTGGCCGACGTCGGTGGTGAACGCGATACCCGGCAAATCGAGCGCCCATTCGCCACCATAAGTGACGCGCGACGAATCCTCGAACCGATCATAGCCGGCGAACCGGTTGAGCGAGAACAGGTTGGTGTCGTCCAGGTCGACCGCGCGCGAATCCTCGTTCGGCAACGTGATATTGGCCACCTTGGGCGCCGCGACGAACTGCACGCGTGGCGTAAAGCGCTGCGTCCCGCCCATGAACGTGCCGATGAACGGCCATTTCACGTCCACCGCGGCCGCGCCGATGACGCGCTGGCGGAAACCTTCGAGCCCCTGATAGCTGGGGATCGTGGTACTGATGTCGTTGGTATTGTAGAGATCACCGCGCGCAAACGCCGTGAACACGACCTCCTGGCCCCAGTTCGTGAAGCGGCGCAGGTCCCATTGTAGGCTGCCGAACGCGCGTTGCGTATCCTGGCCATCGGTGCGGGTCAGCGCGAGCGTATTCAGCTGGAGCTGGAACCGGCCACCGACCAGCCCGTCGTCGAAGCGCTTGCGATAATCGATCTCGGGCAGCGCGATCGGCTGTTCCCCCTGCCTGTCGGCCACGCGCAACGTCTGCGCGTACCAGCCGCTCAGCGAGAAATAGCTGCTGTCGTCGATCCGCTCCAGGCTGGCCGTGGTGCGCAGCCGATCGTCGCGCGAAATGTCGTAGCGACGCAGGAACGTCCGGTCCGTCGTCAGGCGAAGCGAACCGCTCGCGGTCCAGTTCGGCGACAGCTGATACCGCGCCATGCCGTCGATATAGCCGCGAAACGCCATGCTCGTGTCGGTCGGGGTGGCGGTCGTCAGATCGTCGCTGCGCCGGCTTTCGGTCGCATAGGCGCGTATCTTGAACGCACCCTTCGGATTCAGCGCGGAATAGTCGACCTGCGCCATCGGCAGCACGCTGCTGTAGATGTGCGGCGTGATGACCAGCCCCTGGTTGGGGGCGAGCTTCCAGTAATAGGGGACGCTGACTTCGACGCCGTTGACGCGGCTGTAGCCACCATTCGGCGAGAGCAGACCGCTATCGCTGCCGCCACCGACCGGGTTCGAGAATTCGGGCAGCGGCAGGCTCGGCAACCCGAACAGATGCAGCCGCGCCCCCTTGTAGAAGATGCGCTTGCGTTCTGGCCGATAGGTGACGCGGACCGCGGTGATCTTCCACGTCGGTTCCTTCGGGCAACCGGCGGTGTTGGTGACGCTGCACGGCGTGTAGGCGGCCGTCTTCAGATTGACCGTGCCATTGGCGTCGCGCGTGCCCTGCTTGGCCGCCAGACGTCCGCCCTGTTCGAGCACGACGAGCATGTTATCGACCACGCCGTCCTTCAGCGAGTCGGTAAGGTTGATCTCGTCGCCATACGCGATGTCGCCTTCGGGATTGGTGACTGCGATGTTGCCGGTCGCGACGACCTTGCCGGTCTTGCGGTCCCACACGACCTTGTCGGCGCGCAGGCGACTGCCCTGACGGAACATGCGGACTTCACCGGTCGCGGTGACGATATCGGTGTTGGTGTTGTATTCCAGCGCCGTGGAGCTGAACTGCACCTGGTCTTCGGCCGGCGTCGCCGTCGACGCATTGGCAACCGGCAGGTCCTGAACCGGTGGCGCGACCCGACGGTTCTGGAAATCCTGGGCCTGCACGGGTGAACTAGCCAGTCCGCACGCCAGCGCGAGCGAAACGGCACAACCCGTCAAAAGGTCGATACGCAACACGATCCGAACCAACCCCTTTGGCACTGGGCAGCCGTTTGCCGCCATATCGCCCGCCTATCGCACCACCGGCCCTTCGCTGCAATCGCATCCCGCACTCGCTTGCAGCCGCGTCGCTGCAATCATCGGGCGTTGAGGCGCTCCACCTTGCTTTGCCGGACCCGCGGCATCAACTTATGGGGTACGCACATCCGTTCAAAAGCTTCCCGAGGTTTCTTCATGCAGATCGTCTTCGCCCCGACCGTTCCCGCCAACGCCCCGATCCTGGCCGTCCCCGTCGCGAAGGACGGCGTGGCGCAGACCAAGTGGAGCGCGATCGGCGGCGATGTCGAGGCGGTGGCGACCAGCGCGGCGAGCGCGGCACGGTTCGCAGGCGAGGCGGGTTCGGTCGTCGAGCTGTTCGTGCCCGTCGACGGTGCAGTCCGCCAAGTTCTGCTCGTCGGCGTCGGCGCAGGCGAGAACGCGGATTGGGAAAAGGCGGGCGGCGCGATCACCGCACGCCTGCTGACCTCGGGCGCGACCTCGGTCGTCGCCGACCTCTCCGCCGGCGCCACGCCGACTCCGAAGGCCGCCGCGCACTTCGCCGCCGCCGCCGCGCAGCGCGCATGGCGCTACGACACGTACCGCACCAAGCTTCCCGAGAAGTCGACGCCGACTCTGACCGAGATCACCATCGCCGGCGCGCCCGAGGGCACCGATGCGGCGTGGGCCGAGCAGTTGGCGGTCACCGGCGGTCTCGACCTGACGCGCTGGCTGGTCACGTCGCCGCCGAACGTCGTCTATCCCGAGAGCTTCGTCGAGAAGGTGACCAAGGAGGTCGAGGGCCTCGGCCTGGAGATCACCGTGCTCGACGAAGCGCAGATGACCGAACTCGGCATGGGCTCGTTGCTCGGCGTCAGCCAGGGCTCGCGGCGTGAAGCACGCATCCTCGCGCTGAAATGGAACGGGGCAGGGGCCGATGCGCCGACGCTCGCGTTCGTCGGCAAGGGCGTGACGTTCGATTCGGGCGGCATCTCGATCAAGCCCGGCGCGGGCATGGAAGACATGAAGTGGGACATGGGCGGCGCTGGTGCCGTCGCCGGCGCGATGAAGGCACTGGCCAGCCGCAAGGCGAAGGCGAACGTCGTCGGCGTGATGGGTCTCGTCGAGAACATGCCCGATGGCGCCGCACTGCGCCCGAGCGACGTCATCACGTCTATGTCCGGCCAGACGATCGAAGTGCTCAACACCGACGCCGAGGGACGCCTCGTGCTCTGCGATTGCGTCACGTGGGTGCAGCAGGCGCACAAGCCGACCACGATCGTCGATCTCGCCACGCTGACGGGGGCGATGATCGTCGCGCTCGGCACCGAGAATGGCGGCATCTTCGCCAATGACGACACGCTCGCCGACCAGCTGATTGCGGCCGGCAAGACCACCGGCGACACGCTCTGGCGCTTCCCGCTGTCGCCTGCCTACGACAAGCTGATCGATTCGCCGATCGCCGACATGAAGAACGTGGGGCCCCGCGGCGCGGGCTCGATCACCGCGGCGCAGTTCATCAAGCGCTTCGTCGACGAAGGCGTGAAGTGGGCGCATCTCGACATCGCCGGCATGGTCTGGTCCGACAAGCCCGGCACGAACCACGACAAGGGCGCCACCGGCTACGGCGTGCGGTTGCTCGACCAATTCGTCGCGGACAATTTCGAGCAATTCGTCGCGGACAATTTCGAGGGCTGAACGCAAGAATTCCCCTCCCGCTTGCGGGAGGGGTTAGGGGAGGGGCCAACCGCGAGCGGTGTCGAGCGAGGCGAACCCCTCCCCCGACCCCTCCCGCAAGCGGAAGGGGAGTAAGAATGCAGGTCGATTTCTACCACCTAACAGCCCCCCTCGACCGCGTCCTCCCGCGCATCGCCGAGCGCGTTGTCGCAACCGGCGGCCGTCTCCTCATAGTCGCCGAACCCCAGGAACAACGCACCGCCCTCGACCGCCTGCTCTGGTCCTACGCCCCCGAGAGCTTTCTCCCCCACGCCCAGGCCGGCAGCAACGACGATGCAGCGCAACCCATTCTGATCGCGGACGACATACTCGAAACCGCCCCGGCCAATGCGGCGCGCAACGTCGCGATCGTCGATGGTCGGTGGCGTGACCTTATCCTGACCTTCGACCGGGGCTTTCATCTCTTCGACGACGAAGCTATCCAGGAAGCGCGCCTCGCATGGAAAGCGCTAGCCGACCGCGACGGCGTCGAACGCCGCTACTGGAAACAGAACGACGCCGGACGCTGGGAACAGGCCGCCTAGTTGCATTCGGACCGCCCCGGCTCTAGGGCGGCGCCACTTTTCCAAAGCTTTATCACAGGAGCCCGTGACCATCATGGCCGCGAACCGTACCTTTTCGATCATCAAGCCCGACGCAACCCGCCGCAACCTGACCGGTGCGGTCACCAAGATGCTCGAGGAAGCCGGCCTGCGCGTCGTCGCTTCGAAGCGCATCCAGATGACCCGCGAGCAGGCCGAGGGCTTCTACGCGGTCCACAAGGAGCGTCCGTTCTTCGGCGAGCTCGTCTCGTTCATGATCTCAGGGCCTGTCGTCGTCCAGGTTCTCGAAGGCGAGAACGCGATGCAGCGCAACCGCGACATCATGGGCGCCACCAACCCCGCCAACGCCGAGCCCGGCACGATCCGCAAGGAACTCGCCGAGTCGATCGAAGCCAACACCGTGCACGGTTCGGATTCGGACGAGAACGCCGCAATCGAGATCGCGTACTTCTTCAAGCCCGAAGAAATCGTCGGCTGATGACCTGGCGGTTGCGACGGGCAGGGCCGGGCGATGCGCCCGCGCTGTCGCTCGTCGCATCCGCCACGTTCCTCGACACCTACGCGACCGTGCTGACCGGGGCCGACATTGTCGCCCACTGCACGATGAAGAATAGCATCGCCACGTTCGAGACGTGGCTGGCCGACCCCGCGACGATCGTGACGCTCGCCGAGCACGAGCCCGGCCACGCACCGATCGGCTACACGGTGCTCACGGGACCCGATTTCCCGATCGAGTCCGGCCCCGCGGACATCGAACTCCGCCGCATCTACCTGATGAAGCACGCGCAAGGCACAGGCCTGGGCGCCGCACTGATGATGCGTGCCTTGGAAGACGCCTCCGTGGCAGGCCGAACCCGCGTCCTGCTAGGCGTATGGGACCAGAACACCCGCGCCCGAGCCTTCTACGAACGCCACGGCTTCAAGGTAATCGGCGCCCGCCAGTTCACCGTCGGCGCCACTCTCCACGAAGACCCGGTCTACGCACGAGCGGTGTGAGGATTAGAACGGGCGGCCACCGCCCCCTTGTTCTCCCGCGAAGGCGGGAGCCCAGTCTGGATCCCCGCCTTCGCGGGGAAACATGCTGTAGGGTGCGACCTAGGCCGCAGGCTTCTCTTTCGCCCAGATCGCATCGAGCCGCGCCTGATCCCCGCCACGCTGCCGAACCCGCAAGCCCTCGAGCTTCAACGCGCGCCCCCGCAGCATCCGCCCCTCGGTCTTCCAGATCACATCGTAGATCCCAACCGCCGAGCGAGTCCGGTCGCCGTCGAAATACTGCACGCTCACCAGCACCGGCAGCCGCCCCGCACGATCGTCCGAACCACCATCGGTCAGCTTCAGCATCGGCGCCGAGACCCACGAGGCGTCGATGATCGGCTCGGCCGGCGGCCGCTGCGGCGATACGCCAAGCGCCTTGGGAAACGTGATCGTCACGTCCTGAAGGTCATGCCGCGCATCCTTCAGCAACAGCGTATCGCCGCCATCCTGCACGATCGCCGACAGATCGATCTTCGTCCGCTCGCGCGCCGCACTCGATTGCGCGGCAAGCTTGTCCGCCTCGTTAGCCCGGTGATCCGACCAGTTCGTCCACAACGTCAGCGCGGCGATCAGCACGCCTGCAACCGCCACGACTTCCGCCAGCGTGACCCAGCGCCGCCGCGTCGCCGCAGCCTCGCGCCGTTCGGTCGGGGTCTCGCCGCTCATCGCCCACCGGCTTCCAGCAGGCGGGCAGGGGCCGCCAGTTCCCAACTCCGCGCGATCCGGTCCTCCACCAGCGCCCAGTCCGGATCGCCCGCAAGGTTCACGCCGACCCACCCGGTCGCACCAAGATACGCGGGCCGCGAATACACGCCCGGGTTGGCCTCGATCAGCATCGCCTGCTCGTCGGCTCCACCCGTCTTTACGCACACCACGGTCAGCCCATCGTCATGATGGTCCGCCCGGAACTGCGCGAACTGCTTGCCCGCGACGAAGAACGTCGGCTGGCCATGCGACACCGTTTCGTCGGTCTCGGGCAACGCCAGCGCCGCCGCACGAACGCGGTCGAGAGGGGACAGATCGGTCATCGCGTCACGAACTCCGCCAAGATCTTGGGATACAGCACATGTTCGGCCGCAAGTACGCGCTCCGCAAGCCCATCCGCATCGTCATCCGCAAGGATCGGTACCTCGGCCTGCCCCAGCACCACGCCGCCGTCGAGTTCCTCGGTCACGACGTGCACCGAGCACCCGCCGACCGCATCCCCCGCCGCGATTGCCCGCGCGTGCGTGTCGAGCCCCTTGTACTTGGGCAGCAGCGAAGGATGGATGTTGACGATCCGATCGCGCCACGCTGCGACGAAACCGTCCGACAGCAACCGCATATACCCGGCCAGCGCAACGACCTCGACGCCAGCCTCGCGCAACGCCGCATCGATCGCCGCCTCGTAAGCAGGCTTCCCTAAACCCTTGGGTGAAAGCGCAAACGTCGCCAGACCCTGCGACCGCGCCCATTCGAGCCCAGCCGCATCCGGCTTGTCCGAAGCCACCAACGCGATCTCATACGGACACTCGGCCGCGCGCGACGCGCCGACCAGCGCCATCATGTTCGATCCGCGCCCGGAGATCAGCACGCCGACCCGCGTCTTCTCAGCCATGCGTCGCGGTCCAGTCCTCGCGCGCGCTCCACGTACCCGCAGACCCACGAACCGTGCAGCCATGCGCCCCGGTCTCGATTCGCCCGATCGTGAACACCGTCTCGTCCGCCGCCTCCAGTGCCGAAGTCACCGCCTCGGCCTCGTCGGAACTCACGATCGCAACCATCCCGATGCCGCAGTTGAACGTCCGCGCCATTTCTTCCGGCTCGATCGCGCCCTGCGCCTGCAGGAACGCCATCAATCGCGACTGCTCCCACGCATCCGCGTCGACCACCGCATGCACACCGTCCGGCAGGACGCGCGGAATGTTCTCGAGCAGGCCACCGCCGGTGATATGCGCCAGCCCCTTGATCCGCCGCTCGCGCAGCAAAGGCAGCAGGCTCGCCACGTAAATGCGAGTCGGCGCCATCAAGTGATCGATCAGCAACTTGTCCTGGTCGAACAGCGCAGGCCGATCGAGCTTCCATCCGCGGTCGGTCGCCAGCCGCCGAACCAACGAGAAGCCGTTCGAATGCACGCCCGATGAGGCCAACCCGAGTATCACGTCGCCGACCGCGATCTCGCGCCCGGTGAGTACGTTGGTCCGCTCGACCGCACCCACGCAGAAGCCCGCGAGATCGTAATCGCCATCCGCATACATGCCCGGCATCTCGGCGGTCTCGCCTCCGATCAGCGCGCAACCCGCGGTCTTGCAACCCTCGGCGATCGAGGCAACGACACGCTCGGCGACCGCCGCGTCCAGCTTCCCGCTCGCATAATAATCGAGGAAGAACAGAGGCTCGGCGCCCTGGACGATCAGATCGTTGACGCACATCGCGACCAGGTCGACGCCGACGCCCTCATGCCGATCCCATTCGATCGCCAGCTTCAGCTTGGTGCCGACGCCATCGTTCGCCGCGACCAGCAACGGATCGACGAACCCCGCCGCCTTCAGATCGAACATCCCGCCGAACCCGCCAAGATCCGCGTCCGCGCCCGGCCGTCGCGTCGAGCGCGCGAGCGGGGCGATCGCCCGCACCAGCGCGTTGCCCGCGGCGATCGAAACGCCTGCTTGAGCGTAGGTATAGGAGCCCGTGGCGGGAGCGGCGGTGTCTGGCGTATCG
This sequence comes from Sphingomonas faeni, assembly GCF_030817315.1. Classification (NCBI taxonomy): domain Bacteria; kingdom Pseudomonadati; phylum Pseudomonadota; class Alphaproteobacteria; order Sphingomonadales; family Sphingomonadaceae; genus Sphingomonas; species Sphingomonas faeni. The sequence continues at coordinate 1,078,053 of NZ_JAUSZF010000001.1, forward strand.
GTCATGATCGGTGCTGCTAGCCACATCGCGCTTGGATTTCCACGTCTGCTTCGCCAAAAGGCCCGCTTGATGCGTATCCGTACCCTCCCCACCGCGCTTGCCGGCGCCGCTTTGCTGCTCAGCGGCGGAGCCGTGCTCGCGCAGATCGAGGGCGGCAGCCGAGGCGCAGCCCCGGTCGACAGCGGCAGCGCCTACGAGGTGAGCGGCGTCACGGTCGACGTAGCCGGCAAGACCGCGGACGCCGCGCGCTACAGCGGCTGGCGGCTCGCACAACGGAAAGCCTGGGTACAATTGTCGAACCGTCTCGGCGGCGGTGGTGGCCTCGTCTCCGACGGCACGCTCGATTCGCTGGTCTCCGGGATCGTCGTCGAGAACGAACAGATCGGCCCGCAGCGGTACATCGCCAAGCTCGGCGTCTTGTTCGATCGCACCCGCGCCGGATCGATCCTCGGCATCTCGACCTATGCCGATCGCTCGCAGCCCATGCTCGTCATCCCGATCCAATATTCGGGCGGCGTCGGCCAGGCGTTCGAGCAGAGCACGCAGTGGCAGCAGGCCTGGGCGCGCTATCGCACCGGCAACAGCAGCATCGACTATGTCCGCCCGTCCGGCTCGGGCCCCGATGCACTCCTGCTCAACGCCGGCCAGACGCAGCGCCCCGGCCGAGGCTGGTGGCGGACGATCCTCGACCAATATGGCGCGAGCGACGTGTTGAGCCCGGTGGTGAAGCTCTATCGCCAATGGCCTGGTGGCCCGGTGATCGGCGTGTTCGAAGCGCGTCACGGCCCCGACAACGACCTGATCGGACGGTTCACGCTCCGTGTGGGAACGTCCGACGGCCTGCCGCAATTGCTCGACACCGGCGTGAAGCGGATCGACGACCTGTACCAACAGGCGCGCCGCAACGGTTCGCTCCGCGTAGACTACAGCCTGTCGCCGCCGCCGGAGCCCGAAGCCCCGGTCATTGACGACCTGCCAACCGATGAGACCGCAGACGCCAATACCGCGGTCCTGACCGGTGGTGCCGGCAGCTCGATCACGGTCCAGTTCGACACGCCCGCCGCCAACGCCGTGTCCTCGACCGAGGCTGCCCTCCGCGCCATCCCCGGAGTCCGCTCGGCGGCGACGACCAGCCTCGCGCTCGGCGGCGTCTCGCTGATGCGGGTCGCCTATGACGGTGATCCGGCGGCGCTCAAGACCGCGCTCGAAGCCCGCGGTTACCAAGTCTTCGGTTCCGGCCAGACGATCCGCATCCGCCGGGTTTCCCAACTTCTTCCGCCGGATCTACCCGCGGACAACGTGACGACAGGGTGAGCGCGACCAAGATGACTCAAATCGCGCTGCCACTCGGGTGGCCGGCGGACCCTCGCGACGACGCCTTCCTGGTTACCCCATCGAACTCGCGGGCGGTCCACACGCTGGAGCATACCGCCACCTGGCCCGTCATGACTGCCATCCTCACCGGCCCGCGCAAGTCGGGTCGCAGCCTGCTCGCGCGGATCTTCGCGGCGAAGAGCGGCGGCACGATCATCGACGATGCCGAACGTGTGCCGGAGGCGCAACTGTTCCACGCCTGGAACCGCGCGCAGGAGGAGCACAAGCCGCTGCTGATCGTCGCCGACGCCGCGCCGCCCGAATGGAAGGTCAAGCTCCCCGATCTCCGCTCGCGCTTAGCCGCCAGCCCGATCGCGGCGATCGGCGCGCCTGACGACGAGCTTATGCGGCTATTACTGGCGCACCTTTTCGAGCGCCGCAGCCTCGATGCGCGGCCCGATCTGATCGACTGGCTCGCGACCAGAATCGAGCGCAGTCATATTACCGTAACGCGAACCGTCGATGCGCTCGATCAGGAGGCGATGGAACGTCGCAAGCGCTTGTCCATTCCTCTAGCACGAACCACACTGACCGAGGCCGGTCTGATCCTCCGGCCGCAGCTCGCTCTCGACCTCCCGCTCTTTACCCCACCATAAGACCCCCAAGAGGCCCGATGAACCGTCCAGCACATATCGTCCGCCAATCGGAAGACGACGACGATCCCATCGGCGCACAGCCGAACGACCGGTTCTTCAACCGTGAGCTCTCCTGGCTCGCGTTCAACCGTCGTGTGCTGGAGGAGGCATGCAACCCCGCGCATCCGCTGCTCGAGCGGCTCCGCTTCCTGTCGATCTCGGGCTCGAACCTCGACGAGTTTTTCATGGTCCGTGTCGCCGGCTTGAAAGGCCAGCAGACACAGGATGTCGATCGGCGCTCGGCGGACGGGCTCACCGCAGGCCAGCAGTTGACGGCGATCGTCCGCGAAGCCGACGCGCTGATGGCAAGTCAGCAGGCGGTATGGGGCGATCTCCGCGTGCTGCTCGACGACGCGGGGCTGTTCGTCCTTCGCCGCGAAGCCATCGAAGGCGAGGCCGACGAGTGGCTCGAAACGCATTTCCGTGACCAGATCTTCCCGATCTTGACCCCGCAGGCGCTCGACCCCGCGCATCCCTTCCCGTTCATCCCGAACCGCGGCCTGTCGGTGATCTTCGACCTCGTCCGCATCTCGGACAACGAGCCGGTTCGCGAACTCGTCATGCTCCCGCACACGATGACGCGCTTCATCCGCCTGCCCGGCGAGCCGGCGCGCTATATCGCGGTCGAGACGCTGCTGAAGCGGTTCGCACCCGTTCTATTCCCCGGCTACGAAGTCCTCGCCGCTGCCAGTTTCCGCGTGCTGCGCGACAGCGACATGGAGATCGAGGAGGAAGCCGAGGACCTCGTCCGCTACTTCGCCAACGCGATCAAGCGCCGCCGCCGTGGCCGGGTGATCCGGCTCGAACTCGAAACCGGGATTCCCGACGTGCTCGCCGCGGTCCTCAAGGACGAACTCGGCGGCGCCGACGCGATCATCACCGAGAGCGGCAACCTGCTCGGCATCGTCGACCTCGACGGACTGGTCGACGAGGACCGCCCCGACCTCAAGTTCCCGCCCTTCACGCCACGATTTCCCGAGCGGATCCGCGAATTCGGCGGCGATTGCTTTGCGGCGATCAAGGCCAAGGACATCGTCGTCCACCACCCGTACGAGACGTTCGAAGTGGTGCTCGCCTTCCTCAAACAGGCGGCGAACGATCCGGATGTGGTGGCGATCAAGCAGACGCTCTACCGCGCCGGCAAACAGCCCGCGGTCATCAACGCGCTGATCACCGCAGCCGAGGCGGGCAAGTCGGTCACCGCAGTCGTCGAGCTGAAGGCGCGGTTCGACGAAGAGCAGAACATGGTCTGGGCCTCCGCACTGGAGCGCGCGGGCGTACAGGTCGTCTACGGCTTCATCGATTGGAAGACGCACGCGAAGGTCTCGCTGGTCGTCCGCCGCGAAGGCCAGGCGTTCCGCACCTACTGCCATTTCGGCACCGGCAATTATCACCCGGTCACCGCCAAGATCTACACCGACCTCAGCTTCTTCACCGCCGACGCCGCGGTCGGGCGCGATGCGGCGCAGATGTTCAACTACATCACGGGGTACGTCGAACCCACCGACATGGCGCGCGTCAGCCTGAGCCCGCGTGACCTCCGCCAGAACCTGATGAACCTGATCGACGTCGAGATCGCCAACGCGCGCGCCGGCAAGCCCGCCGGCGTCTGGGCGAAGATGAACTCGCTGGTCGACCCTGCGGTGATCGAGAAGCTCTACGAAGCGAGCGGGGCAGGGGTCGAGATCGACCTCATCATCCGCGGCATCTGCTGCCTGCGCCCTGGCGTGCCGGGGTTGTCCGAGACGATCCGGGTGAAATCGGTGATCGGCCGGTTTTTGGAGCACAGCCGGATCTGGGCATTCGGTAACGGCAAGGCGCTCCCCAACGACGGCGCTAAGCTATTCATTTCGTCGGCCGACTGGATGCCGCGGAATTTCGACCGCCGCGTCGAATACATGCTGCCGATCCTCAACCCGACCGTCCACGACCAGATCCTCGATCAGGTGATGGTCGCGAACCTGATCGACAACGAGCAGAGTTGGGAGCTAGGCCCCGACGGCGAATATAGCCGCGTCGATCCCGGCGACCGCCCGTTCAACCTGCATCGGTATTTCATGACCAACCCGTCTCTCTCCGGCCGCGGCGCCTCGCTCGCGACCAGCAACGCCGTGCCGACTCTGTCGCTTCGGCGAAAACGATGAGCGTCACGAATATCCTGTTCGGCAATTCCACGCCCAAGGCCGAGACCGACGATCACCCGCGTACGGGGATCATCGACATCGGCTCGAACTCGATCCGGCTGGTCGTGTATCAGGGCCCGCCGCGTCTTCCCGCGATCCGCTTCAACGAGAAGGTTCTGGCCGGGCTCGGACGCGGACTTGCCGCGACCGGTGCGATCGAGAAGTCGGCGTTGAAGACGGCACGCGTCGCCCTCGCGCGCTTCGCTGCGGTGGCGAAGGAAATGGAGTGCTCGACGCTCCGTACGGTCGCCACGGCGGCGGTACGCGATGCGAAGAACGGAGGCGAACTCATTGCAGCCGCTGAACAACTCGGCCTGAAGGTCGAGACTCTGTCCGGCGAACAGGAGGCCAGCGCAGCCGGCTATGGCGTCCTCTCCGCGATCCCCGAAGCAGACGGCATCGTCGGCGATCTCGGCGGCGGCAGTCTGGAACTCGTCCGCGTCCGCCGCGGCAAGATCGAGGACCGCGTCTCGTTTCCGCTCGGCGTCCTGCGAATCGGTCCGATCCGGGCGAAGCGCGGCAAGGTGCTCGCCCGCTACGTGGCGCGTCTGGTGCGCGAGGCCGGCTGGACCGCGAAAGGGCAGGGGCTTCCGCTCTATCTCGTCGGCGGGTCGTGGCGGGCGCTGGCGCGGCTCGACATGGAGTTGTCGGATTATCCGCTGCCGATCATCCACCAATATTCGATGTCCGCGGCAACGGTCACGCGCCTGAGCCGGACCATCCCACAACTGTCCAAGCCGCGCCTGAAGGCGATCCCGGGCCTGTCGTCGGGCCGCACGGCAACGCTCGCCGACGCCGCAGCGCTTCTCGGCGTGTTGATGCGGCAACTCGGTAGCCGGACCACGGTCGTGTCCGCCTACGGCCTGCGCGAAGGCCTTCTCTACGAGCACCTCAAGCCCGCAGACCGCGCGCTCGATCCGCTCATCGTCGCCGCGCGCGAAGAGGGACGCCTCCTCGGCCGCTTCCCCGAGCACGGCGACCTTCTCGACCGCTGGATTGCGCCGCTGTTCGCAACCGAGCTGCCGGCAATGGCCCGCATTCGCCACACGGCATGCCTCCTCGCCGACGTAGGCTGGCGCGCCAACCCCGAGTTCCGCGCCGAACGTGGCGTAGAGGTCGCGCTGCACGGCAATTGGGTCGCGATCGACGCGCCCGGGCGGGGAATGTTGGCGCAAGCCCTCTACACGAGCCTCGGTGGCGACTTGGCGGCGGCAGATCCTGTCGGACGGCTGGCACCGCCGGCGGCAGTGAAGAGCGCGACCGCCTGGGGCTTGGCAATGCGCCTGGGCCAGCGAATGAGCGGCGGCCTCGCAGGACCCCTCAAACGCTCAAGCCTCGCCGACGACGGCGTGTCGCTCACGCTGACGTTGCGCTCGGACGATCGCGGGCTTTACGGAGAAGCGGTGGAACGGCGCCATGCCGCCCTCGCGGCTGCCCTGAGCCGCAGGCCGTTGCTAGCTCTCGCCTAGATCCCCCCCGGAAGGGGGCGGATCAAAGCGATCAGGCGCAGGTAAACCGTTCGATCCGGCCCTTGGCATCGACATAAACGTTCAGTCGGTCGGACCGGAAGTCCATCGTGACGGCCGTGTTCGGCGCGATCCACCGGAGCGTACGCGCACCCGACCACGTCTGCATGACGTCCGCCCGAGCATCGCTGGCCCGCTTCCCGACCAGATCGCCCAGAGCGTCCGCGTTGCAGGCGGCCGCGACCGGCGGATCGGCAGGCGTCTCGCCCCGCATCTCGACCGGCGTACACGCGGCCGATGCCAGTAACGCCACAACCATGACGACCCTCATGCGGCATCCTCCGTACGCGTCATCTTCAGTTTGCCGCCGATGACCGCAAACGCGAGCCGCCCCTCGACCAGATCGAGCGCATCGCGCCCGAACTGATCGAACCGCCAGCCCTCCAGCATCGGCAACCCGGTACGAACCCCGGCTGCCAAAGCCTCCAGTTCATCGGTCCGAGCGAGAAGTTTCGACGCAACATCGATGTCGCGCGACCGGATCTTCAACAGCAGCTTGAGCAGGTCCGCGACCAGCGAGCCCTCCTTGCCAAGCCCCGGCTTGCGATCGTCGCGGGGCGGCAGTTCGTCCTCGCCAAGCGGTTGCGCACCCTCGATCGCGGCCATCAGACGTCCGCCGATGTCGTTGCCGGCCCAGGTCGCCGACAGCCCGCGCACGCGCGCCAGATCCGCCTGCTTGCGCGGCGGATGCCCCGCCATGTCGCCCAGCGTCTCGTCCTTGACGATCCGCCCGCGCGGCAGGTCCTTCGCCTGCGCCTCAAGCTCACGCCACCGCGCCAGCGCCTTAAGCCGCCCCAGCACGTCAGGCTTGCGCCCCGAGATCCGCACGCGCTTCCACGCCAGATCCGGATCGTTCGCGTAATTGGCGATATCGCCGAGCCGCTCCATCTCCTGATCGAGCCACACCCCGCGCCCCGTTTTCCGCAACCGCTCCAGCATCTTCGGGAAAATCTTCGAGAGATGCGTCACGTCGCCGATCGCATATTCGATCTGTCGCGCATCCAGCGGCCGGCGCGCCCAGTCGGTGAACCGCGCACCCTTGTCGACCGCGATGCCGAGCCAACTGTCGACGAGGTTAGAATAGCCGATCTGTTCCCCCTGCCCGAGCGCCATGGCCGCGACCTGCGTGTCGAACAGCGGGAAGGGCGTCTTGCCGGTGAGGTTGTAGACGATCTCGATGTCCTGCCCACCTGCGTGGACGACCTTCAGCACGTCGTGATTCTCGACGAGCAGGTCGAGCAGCGGCTTCAGGTCGATGCCCGGCGCCATCGGGTCGATCGCCGCGGCTTCCTTGTCGTCGGCGATCTGGATCAGGCAGAGTTCCGGGTAATAGGTGCTCTCACGCATGAATTCGGTGTCGACGCACACATAGTCGGCGTCGGCCATTCGAGCGCACAGATTGGCGAGCGTGGCACTGTCGGAGATAAGCGGGTGGATATGCATCACGTTTCCATAGCGAGGGTCCGGCGGCTTGACAAAGGCCGGTAGGGAAGGGAAGCGCGAGGCACCTGTTTATCGTCCGAGAAGACCCATCATGCACGCCTATCGCACCCATAACTGCGCCGCCCTCCGCCCCGAACAGGTCGGCGAAGAGGTTCGCGTCTCCGGCTGGGTCCACAAGAAGCGCGATCACGGCGACCTCGTCTTCATCGATCTGCGCGATCACTACGGCATCACGCAGATCGTCACCGACGTCAGCGGCCCGGTTTTCAAGGTCATCGAAGGCCTGAAGAGCGAAAGCGTCGTCACGATCACCGGCAAGGTCACGGCGCGAGCGCCGGAAGCCGTCAACCCTAACCTGCCCACCGGCGGCATCGAGATCCGCGCGACCGCCGCGACCGTCCAGTCGATGGCCGGCGAGCTGCCGATGCCGGTCGCGGGCGAGGCCGAGTATCCTGAGGATATCCGCCTGCGTTATCGCTATCTCGACCTCCGCCGCGAGCGGCTCCACGCCAACATCATGCTCCGCAGCCAGGTGATAACATCGCTGCGCAACCGCATGAACTCGCAGGGTTTCACCGAATTCCAGACGCCGATCCTGACCGCGTCGTCGCCCGAGGGCGCGCGCGATTACCTCGTGCCGAGCCGCGTCCATCCGGGCAAGTTTTACGCGCTCCCGCAGGCGCCGCAGATGTTCAAGCAGCTGCTGATGGTCGCCGGCTTCGACCGTTATTTCCAGATCGCACCATGTTTCCGCGACGAGGACGCTCGCGCCGATCGTTCGCCCGGTGAGTTCTATCAGCTCGATTTCGAGATGAGCTTCGTCACGCAGGACGACGTGTTCGCGGCAATCGAGCCCGTGCTGCACGGCGTGTTCGAGGAATTCGCCGACTGGCAGGGCAAGAGTCGTCAGGTCTCGGCATTGCCGTTCAAGCGCATCCCCTACCGCGAATCGATGCTGAAGTACGGCAGCGACAAGCCCGATTTGCGCAACCCGATCCTGATCCACGACGTCGGCCATCACTTCGTCGATTCGGGGTTCGGCCTGTTCGCCGGGATCATCGCCGGCGGCGACGTGGTCCGCGCGATCCCCGCGCCGAACACCGCCGACAAGAGCCGCAAATTCTTCACCGACATGAACGACTGGGCGCGCGCCGAGGGTCATGCCGGGCTCGGCTACATCACCCAGAAGAACGGCGAGCTGGGCGGTCCGATCGCCAAGAACCATGGCGAGGAAGCGACGCGGAAGCTGATCGCCGAGATGGGTCTCGGTCCGAACGATGGCATCTTCTTCGCCGCCGGCAAGGAACTCCCCGCATCGAAGCTCGCCGGCGCAGCGCGTGCCCGGATCGGTGCCGACTTGGGGCTGATCGACGAGAACCGCTTCGAGTTCTGCTGGATCGTCGACTTCCCGATGTTCGAATATGACGAGGACGCCAAGAAGGTCGATTTCAGCCACAACCCGTTCTCGATGCCGCAGGGCGAGATGGAGGCGCTGGAGACGAAGGACCCGCTCGATATCCTGGCGTATCAGTACGATATCGTCTGCAACGGCGTCGAGCTGTCGTCGGGCGCGATCCGGAACCATCGTCCGGAGATCATGTACAAGGCGTTCGAGATCGCCGGTTATACGCAGGCCGACGTCGACACGAACTTCGCCGGCATGATCAACGCGTTCAAGGTCGGCGCGCCCCCCCATGGCGGCTCGGCACCGGGTATCGACCGGATGGTCATGCTGCTCGCGGGCGAGCCGAACATCCGCGAGGTTGTGCTGTTCCCGATGAACCAGAAGGCCGAGGACCTGATGATGGGCGCACCAAGCCCGGTCAGCGCCAAGCAGCTCAAGGAACTCAACATCCGCCTGACGGTCGATGGTCCGAAGGACCCGGCAAAGGTCGTCGCCCCCAACGCGGGGTGATGCAACTGTCCCTCGCCCCTACGGGGAGAGGGAAAGAGGCGCGCTTGCGCCGGGAGGGTGAGGGGCGGTTGGTTTGCGCCAACTTCCCCTCACCCTCCCACCCGCAAGTGCGGCCGGGCCCCTCCCTCTCCCCGAAGGGGCGAGGGCAGAACGTTAAACACCCCACCGCTTTCGCCAACCCCACAACCATGCAAATACCCCCACACGATAAGGGGTAGGCATGCTCGAAGATCGGACGACACCGGCCGCACCGCCCACCCTGATCCGCAGCCTCGGCGTCACCGGCGTCCTGTTCCTCACCCTTTCCGTCGCACCCCCCGCATCATCGGTGTTCGTCATCGTCCCCGGCATGCTCCAGGTCGCGGGAACCGGCGCAGTCTGGGCAACGCTCATCGCCGGGCTCGTCTGCGTCGCCACCGCCTTCGTCTACGCCGAACTCTCGTCGGCATGGCCGGTCGCAGGCGGCGAGTATGTCGCCGTCCAGCAGACGCTCGGACCGATGGCAGGCTTCGTCATGCTCGGCGTCAACGTCTTCAACAACCTGCTCTTCCCACCGGTTGCAGGGCTCGGAGTCAGCGCGGTGCTCGGCACGCTCATCCCCGGACTCCCGCAGATCCCCATCGCGATCGCCGTCGTCGCAGGATCGACCTTGGTCGCGATCCTTCAGATCCGGGTCAACGCCTGGCTCACCGGTCTCTTCCTGCTGGTCGAGGTCATTGCAATCGTCGCCGTCGTCTGGCTCGGGCTCGCCGACACGGTCCGCCCGGTCGGCGACCTCCTGCTCCACCCGGTCATGCCGCAGGCCGGTGCGCTCGTCCCCGCGTCCGCCGCCTCGATCGGCCTCGCCACCTCGATCGCGATCTTCGCGCTCAACGGCGGCTACGGCGCGGCGGTGTATTTCGGCGAGGAGATGCTCGACGCCCCCCGGTTGATCGCCCGCGCGATCATGGCGTCGCTCGCGCTCACACTCCTGTTCGAGGGCATGCCGATCGTCGCCGTCCTCGTCGGCGCCTTCGATCTCCACGCCACACTCACCGCGGAAGACCCATTCGGCCTGCTCGTCGGCTTGCGCAGTGGGACCGCAATGGCAGACTGGATCTCGGTCGGCGTGGTCGTCGCGATCGTCAACGCGGTGATCGCCTGCATTCTCGCCTGCGCGCGGTTCTTCTACGGCACTGCGCGCGACGGATCCTGGGGCCGCCCGCTCGACCAGTGGATGGGTTCGGGATCGTCGCGTGCTTCCTGCCGCTCCAGTTATTGCTGGTCCTGAGCGGCACCGGCCTCGTCGCTATCTATGCCGGCATCTGCGTCGCGGTGATGGTCGGCAGGCGGACCGGCAAGACGAGCCATGCGCCGTACCGGATGCCGCTCTACCCGCTGGCGCCGGTCGTGACGTTGCTCGCACTCGGCTATGTCGGCTGGACCAGTTGGCTCGATCTCGAAGAGGGGCGCCCGGGCCTGATCGCGACGGCCGTGCAGATCGTGGGCTCTGCCTGCTATTATTGTTTCGTTCTGCGCCGACGCGGGCCCTGGAACGTTCTCATCCCGAAACTGGCGACGGAGCGCGATGCATGACGATACATCTGGCCGATTACGAAGACGGCGCTGACTATGCCGGTAGATACAAGCACGACCTGAAGAAACTTCAGGAGCGTCTCGAGCATATCCAGGTCGCGCACATCGTGCACGGCAAGCGCGCAATCGTCATGCTCGAAGGCTGGGACGCGGCGGGGAAGGGCGGCATCATCCAGCGACTTTCCGCCGAATGGGATCCGCGCAACTATAAGGTGTGGCCGATCGCCGCGCCGACGGCGGACGAAAAGGCGCATCATTTCCTCTGGCGTTTCTGGAAGCGATTGCCCGCCAACGGCAACATCGCGATCTTCGACCGCAGCTGGTATGGTCGCGTCCTGGTCGAGCGGGTCGAGGGGTTCGCCAGCGATGCCGAATGGCGTCACGGCTATGATGAGATCAACGCTTTCGAAACCCAACAGGTCGAGAGCGGCACGACGCTGATCAAGCTGTTCGTCCATACCACGCAGAAGGAACAGGACCGGCGCCTCGAAGCACGCCTGCTCGATCCGTGGAAGCATTGGAAGACGGGCCTCGACGATTACCACAACCGGTCGCGGCGAAAAGAGTATCTGGAGGCGATGGACGAGATGTTCGCGCGTACCGATACCGCGACGGCGCCGTGGTCCGTGATCGACGGCAACGACAAAAAGGCGGCCCGGATCGCAGCGCTGACGCTGATCGCGGACCGCCTCGAAGCTGGCGTCTCGATGGAACCGCCCCCGCTCGACCCGAAGGTCGAGAAGGTAGCGCGGAAGGCGTTAGGCCTTAGCTGACTTCGCCTCTGCTGCTTCAGCCTGGATGAACTTGTCATCCTCGTTGAGCAGCAGCATCTGGCCCTTGTCGATCCCGAAATAGGCGCCGCGAAGTGCGAGCGTGCCCGCGGCTTCGGCTTCCGTCACGAACGGGAACGTGCGCAGGTTGGCGATCGAGGTGCGGACCGACTCGAGCTCCATCTCGCGACCAGCCTGTTCGCTCTCGCCGTACTTCGAGATCACCTTCTCCCGTGCACCGTCGAGCAGGCTGACCCAGTCGGAAACGAAGCCGCCAGCACCGTGGTCGGCATCGGCAAACGCTTGGGTCAACGCCGCCTTGCAGCCACCGCACTTCTCGTGGCCCATCACGACGATCTCTTCGACCTTCAGCTGAGTGACGGCGAACTCGATCGCTGCCGATACACCGTGATAGCCACCACCGGTTTCGAACGGCGGCACGAGGTTGGCGACGTTGCGAACGACGAACACTTCGCCCGGCAGGGTGTCGAAAATCTGGGCTGGTTCGACGCGGCTGTCGGAGCAGGCGATGATCATCACCTTCGGGCTCTGGCCGTCCCGCAGTTCCGCCCAGCGCTCCCGCTGCTCCTCCCAGGGGCCGTCCTTAAACCGATGATAACCTTCGATCATTTCCGGAAAGTGAGTTGGCACAGCTAGCCTTTCATATCAGTTTACGTTCCAACATGACAAACCTGTCATGTTGGAACATGTTCCCTACGATAATTTATCGGGTCCGCAAGCCGGCGTCACCAGGTTGTGCGATCCACTACCATTGTCTCGACGCAAGGGCGGGGCTATCTGGCACGGCATGAACGACATGACCCCGATGGTTGCGCCCGTCCGTGCGCGCAAGCCCGACTGGATCCGCGTCAAGGCGCCGACCTCCGCTGGTTTTGCAAAGACTCGCGAACTCATGCGGTCGAAAAGCCTGACCACCGTCTGCGAAGAGGCGGCGTGCCCGAACATCGGCGAATGCTGGTCGAAGAAGCACGCGACGGTCATGATCCTCGGCGACACCTGCACGCGGGCGTGTGCGTTCTGCAACGTGAAGACCGGCATGCCCCGCGCGGTCGATCGGATGGAGCCGCAGAACGTCGCCGATGCGGCGGCGCAGATGGGCCTCAACCACATCGTCATCACCTCGGTCGATCGCGACGATCTGCCCGACGGTGGTGCGTCGCAGTTCGTCAAGGTGATCCAGGCGATCCGTGCGTCGAACCCGACGACCACGATCGAGATCCTGACCCCCGACTTTCGCAACAAGGCGCAGGCCGCGATCGAGTCGATCGTCGAGGCGCGCCCCGACGTCTACAACCACAATCTCGAGACGGTGCCTCGGCTCTACCCGACGATCCGCCCCGGCGCGCGCTACTACGCGTCGTTGCGCCTTTTGGAGAGCGTCAAGAAGCATGACCCGTCGATCTTCACCAAGTCCGGCGTGATGCTCGGGCTCGGCGAGGAGCGTCTCGAGATCCATCAGGTGATGGACGACATGCGCTGCGCCGACATCGATTTCCTGACGATGGGCCAGTATCTCCAGCCCACGCCGCGCCACGCGAAGGTCGCCGAGTTCGTGCCACCCAAGGCGTTCGATGCCTATGCCTCGATCGCCCGCGCCAAGGGCTTCATGCTCGTTGCGTCGTCGCCGCTGACCCGGTCGAGCTACCACGCGGGCGACGATTTCGCTCAGCTTCGTGCCAACCGCGATGCCAAGCTTGGGGTCGTGCGCATCTGATGCCGAAGCATTCGGAAACGCGTCACCTGCCGTACACGCCTGAGCAGATGTTCGAGCTCGTGGCCGATGTCGGCCGCTATGCAGAGTTCCTGCCATGGGTCAGCGCGATGCGCGTGCGCTCGAACAGCGAGACGGAAACGCTCGCCGACATGATCGTTGGCTTCAAGGGCTTGCGCGAGACGTTTACCTCGCGCGTCCAGAAGGTCCGACCGACCGAGCTGAACGTCGATTATGTCGACGGTCCGCTGAAATACCTGCGCAACGAATGGCATTTCCGGCCTGAGCCTCAGGGGTGCGCGGTCGATTTTACCGTCGACTTCGCGTTCAAAAACCGCATGTTCGAGATGATCGCCGGACAGGTGTTCGGCGCGGCGTTGCGCAAGATGATCGGCGCGTTCGAAACGCGCGCCGCCGAGCTTTACGGTGCCGAGTCTTCCGTGGCCGAATCTTCCGAGCCCGGCGCGTCCGGTAACAAGAGTTCGAGTGCACACAACGCCGCTTGAAGCCTGATCCCGCCGCGTCCGAGGTCGCCAAAATCCTTGCGATCGGCGTGAACGTCGGACGGGTCGCCGCCCTTTTCCGCACGACCGAACACGACGGTGCCGACCGGCTTCTTGAGTGATCCGCCACCCGGACCCGCAACGCCGGTAATGGCGACGGCGATGTCCGCGCCCGATTGCTTCAGCGCGGCTTGCGCCATGCTCCACGCGACGGCGATCGATACCGCCCCGAACGTTTCGAGCACGTCCGAGCTGATCTTGAGCACGCCCAGCTTGGCGTCGTTCGAATAGGTGACGAAGCCTACCTCGAACACGTTCGACGAACCGGGGATCTCGGTCAACGCCGCGGCGACCAGACCGCCCGTGCAGCTTTCGGCGACCGCGACCCGCCGGCCGATCGCGCGGTTCTGCTCGATCACCCTACGCGCGGCAGCGACCAGTTCGGCGGGAAGGATGGTATCCATCAGCGAGTCTCCACCGGGCACAGCAGCATCGCCACCGCGGCGATGTCACCGCCCCGCGGCTTCTGCGATTTCAGGTACCGCAACGTCTCCACGACGATGCCCGCGGTGTTGCGCGGCGGCAAGGGTTGAAGCAGCGTCAACATCCGGTCGATCGTTCCGCAATCGCGCGTTGCGATCCGACCGACGATCTGCGGCACCAGCAGCGTCGTCAGCAGCGGCCGCGCAAAATCCGAATCAAGCATCGCGTCGACCGCGGGATCGCTCAGCTTGACGATCGCAGCCCGAGCCGAGGGCCAGGCCCGGTCGGACTCGATCTGATAGCGATCGATCAGCGCGCTCGACTGCCGCCGGATCAGGCTCGCGGCGGGGAGTTGCGCCGCGCAGACGCGGCCGGTCTCGCGCAGGATGTCGGGCATCGCGACGAGCGTCAGCGATTCGGCCTCGGGCCCGGTGATGCAGCGCGGTTGCGCGACCGCCGGGCTGGCGAGGAATGCGACGGCAGCCAACGCCGCGCTGATCTTCATGCGGACCTTCACAGCGGCGCTCCGGGCACGCGAACGGTCGCGACCGCCTGCGCTGCAATCCCTTCGCCGCGGCCCGTAAAACCCAGTCGTTCGGTCGTCGTCGCCTTGACGCTGACCCGGTCGAGCGTCAGCCCGAGCAGATCGGCGATCCGCGCGGTCATTGTGGCACGGTGCGGGCCGATCTTCGGCGCCTCGCACATGATCGTCAGGTCGACGAAATCGATCCGCCCGCGCTTGTCGGCGATCAGCTTGGCGGCATGCTGGAGGAACTGCGCGGAGTCGGCGCCCTTCCACTGCGGGTCGCTCGGCGGGAAATGCGTGCCGATATCTCCGGCTGCGATCGTCCCCAGCAGCGCATCGGTCAGCGCGTGGAGCGCGACGTCGGCGTCGCTATGCCCCGACAGCCCCTGGTCATGCGGGATCAGGACGCCGCCGAGCCATAGCTCTTCACCGGTTTCGAGCCGGTGGACGTCGAAGCCCATCGCGGTGCGGGTCTCGTATGCGACACGCGCTTCGGCAGCCGCGAAATCTTCGGGGTGTGTGACTTTCTCAAGCATCGCCGAGCCCTGCACCAACGCGACGCCGACGCCAAGTCGTCGCACCATCTGCGCGTCGTCGGTGGCTTCCTCGTCTTCGGGCCAGACGGCGTGCGCGGCGCGTAACGCTTCCACGGAAAACGCCTGGGGAGTCTGCACCCGGTTGAGGTCCGCCCGCGGCACGATGTCGCCGAGCAGGACGCTTCCGCGCGCGAGCGTATCGGTTACCGGGAGGACGGGGATGGCAGCGTCCCTGGTCTTCAAGGCAGCAACCAACGAATCGATGACGCTCGCGGCGAGAAAAGGTCGGGCCGCATCGTGGATCATCACATGCGTCGCATCGCCGACCGCGGCGAGTCCATTCGCGACCGACTCGCGACGCGTCGCGCCGCCTGAGACGACCGTCGCATCGGCCCCAAGGGCCTCGACGGCAAACGTCCGCTGTCCTTCCGCCACCACAACGATCGTCCCGGTGATCGCCGGATGCCTGGAAAACGCTTCGTAGGAATAGGCGACCATCGGACGCCCGGCGATCGGCGCGAACTGCTTGGGAACCGATCCCCCGGCGCGCACGCCGGTTCCGGCGGCGACGATGATCGCGACGATACGCTGGGTCTGTGTCATGCTCGCGACCTAGCGGTTCGCCCCGACGCTCGCCAGTCTTGCGACCAGGCGCGGGACAGGGTAGGGCGATGCCTCTTTTTCAGGCACATTCATGCGTAACTTGTCCCCTATCCAGATCGGTCCCGTCCGGATCGAAAGCCCCGTCGTGCTCGCGCCGATGACCGGCGTCACCGACATGCCGTTCCGCACGCTCGTGCGACGCTATGGCTCGGGTCTCAACGTGACCGAGATGGTCGCGAGCCAGGCGGCCATCCGCGAGACGCGCCAGTCGTTGCAAAAGGCGGCGTGGGATCGGCTGGAGGAACCAGTCTCGATGCAGTTGATCGGCTGCACGCCGTACGAGATGGGCGAGGCGGCCAAGCTCAGCCAGGATCGTGGCGCGGCGATCATCGACATCAACATGGGCTGTCCGGTTCGCAAGGTCGTCAACGGCGATGCGGGCTCGGCACTCATGCGCGACACCAAGCTTGCGAGCGCGATCATCGACGCCACGGTGAAGGCGGTCGACGTGCCGGTGACGCTGAAGATGCGGATGGGGTGGTGCCACGACAGCCTGAACGCACCCGAACTCGCGCGGATCGCCGAGGATCTCGGCATCAAGCTGATCACCGTCCACGGTCGCACGCGCAACCAGATGTACAAGGGCAACGCCGACTGGGGCTTCGTCCGGAAGGTTAAGGACGCGGTGAGCGTGCCGGTCATCGTCAACGGTGACATCTGCACCATCGAGGACGCCGAGGCTGCGATGGACCAGTCGGGCGCCGATGGGCTGATGATCGGTCGCGGTGCCTATGGTCGCCCCTGGGTGCTGGGTCAGGTGATGGAGTGGTTCGCCACCGGTCGACGCATCGAAGACCCGTCGATCACCGATCAATATGACGCGATCGCAGGCCATTACGAGGCGATGCTCGAACATTACGGGATCGAGACCGGGGTCAATATGGCGCGCAAGCACATCGGCTGGTACACCAAGGGGCTGCCCGGTTCGGCCGAGTTCCGCAACAAGGTAAACCAGATCCCCGATCCCAAGCAGGTCAAGGCGATGCTGGCCGAGTTCTACGCCCCTTGGCGTGACCTTGCGGCGGCCTGATACGCCATCACGCAATCGGCCGGGGTTCGCGGAACTCTTCGCCGCACTGCCGGTGGCGGTGGTGGTCGTCGATCCCGATCATAGGGTCGCACACGCCAATGCGCTCGCCGAGCAACTGTTGAACCTGTCGGAACGGCTGATGGTCGGCCAACCGCTCGATGCGGTCATCCCGCCGCCGGATGATCCGCGAAATCGAGACGGACACGGGCTGGCGGTCTACGACACGGAAATATCGACGGTGCGTGGCGTGAAGATCCGCGTCGATTTCGCGGAGACGCAGATCGCCGATTATCCCGGCTGGCGAGCGATCACCCTGCACGCATCCGCGACTTCGCGGCGGCTTGGGCACTCCGCGGATCGCGCGGCCGGAGCAAGGGCGGCGGTCGGTGCCGCGGCGATGCTTGCGCATGAAATCAAGAATCCGCTGTCCGGTATCCGCGGGGCGGCGCAACTGTTGGGTACGGGCGAACTCACGACCCTGATCGTCACCGAAGTCGATCGCATCGCCGCACTGATCGACCGCATGCAGGATTTCAGCGACACGCGGCCCTTGCCGCTCGCCAGCGAGAACATCTACCCGCTGCTCGGTCACGCCCGTCGCCTTGCACTTGCCGGGTTCGCACGGGGCATCACGATCGAGGAACGCTTCGATCCATCGCTTCCGCCCGCACAGATCAACCGCGACGCGCTGCTGCAGATCGTCATAAACCTGCTCAAGAACGCCCGAGAAGCCGTTAGAAACGAACGTAAACCGCGGATCATAATGACGACGGCTTACCGTCATGGTATCACGGTCAGCTCGGCTCCCGGCAAGCCGCGCCTGCCGCTTCCGATCGAAATCTGCATTTTCGACAACGGTCCTGGCGCACCGGCCGACATCGCCGACCACCTGTTCGATCCGTTCGTATCCGGTCGGCGCGAAGGGCAGGGGCTTGGCCTCGCGCTCGTCGACAAGCTGACGAGAGACATGGGCGGCATCGTCCAATACGCCCGAGAAGGGATCCCGGAAATGACCGTTCTCCGCCTGTTGCTGCCAAGGGCGGCATCTTGAGCACGATATTGGTCGTCGACGACGATGCGGCGATCCGGACCGTCGTCGCACAGGCCTTGCGGCGCGCGGGCCATGACGTCTCCGTCGCGGACAGCCTGGCACAGCTCGAACGCGCACTCGCGGTGTCGTTGCCCGATGTGATCGTCACCGACGTCATTCTTCCCGACGGCGACGGTATCGATCATGTCCGCAGCATCTCGGCGCGTTTCCCTTTGCTGCCGATCATCGTCCTGTCCGCGCAGAACACGCTGACCACCGCGGTTCGCGCCGCGGAGGTCGGTGCCTACGAGTATCTTCCCAAGCCGTTCGATCTTGATGTTCTCGCTCGCGCGGTGACCGGGGCGCTCGCGCGCGGCGGCATGGTGTCCGACGACGATCTCCGCGACGAAGACCGGGCGCTGCCGCTCATCGGACGGTCGGCCGCGATGCAGGACGTGTACCGCGTCATCGCGCGGGTCGTTTCGAACGACCTGACCGTGCTGATCTCGGGCGAATCGGGGACCGGCAAGGAACTCGTCGCACGCGCGATCCATGATCTGGGCTCACGCAACGCGGCGCCATTCGTCGCGATCAACATGGCGGCTATTCCGCGCGAACTGATCGAAGCCGAGCTGTTCGGGCACGAGCGTGGCGCGTTCACCGGCGCCGCGACCCGCAACGCCGGTCGGTTCGAACAGGCATCGGGTGGCACGCTGTTCCTGGACGAGATCGGCGACATGCCGATGGAGGCGCAGACCCGGCTGCTTCGCGTCCTCCAGTCCGGCGAATTCACCAGTGTCGGTGGTGCCCGCACGATCCGTGTCGACGTCCGCATCGTTGCTGCCACCAATCGCGATCTCTCCGCGCAGGTAGCGAGCGGGCAGTTTCGCGAGGATCTGTTCTACCGTCTGAACGTCGTCCCGATCGAACTTCCCGCCTTGCGCGAACGTCGCCAGGACATTGCCTTGCTCGCGCGTCATTTTCTCGATCAGGCGGCGGTGCAGGGGCTGCCCCGGCGGCAACTTGCCGGCGATGCAATGACGGAGCTCGGCGCGCACGACTGGCCCGGCAACGTCCGGGAACTTGAGAACCTCATGCGCCGGCTTGCGGTATTGGCGCGTGACGAGGTGATCGGCGCCGACGTGATCCGCTCGATGATCGGTACCAGCGGCGCGAGCGCGCAGTCCATCGACGTGGACATCGGTCATGCGGTTCGCGCGCTGATCGAGCGGATCGCACGCGAGGATCCAAACGCGCTCGACGACGGCACGCTGTACGACCGCGTGATCGGCGACGTCGAGCGACCGCTGATCGAAGTCATGCTCGCGCGGCACGGTCAGAATCAGCTTCGGGCGGCGCGGGCGATGGGGATCAACCGGAATACGTTGCGCAAGCGGCTCGATACGCTTGGGATCGACATGGCTGAGGCCATTCGGGTCGACGACGCTAGTCGCCGCTGAAACGTCATTATGTGGTTTCCCGGCAACGGTTGACGTTGTATCACGGCAACGATGATCGCTTCCACGACGCTATCTGTGGATGATGACGAGCCTGGTTCGGGGTTCGCCGTAACGCCCGCCGTTGAGATGTTGGTGCTGGCCGTGGCCATCGCTACGGCCTTGGCGAGCTATTTCGTCATCGTTGGCAGCGACGCTCCGCAGCGTCTGATCCCGCCTCTGCTGGTTGCTTTCCTGCTCGTCGCCAATCTCGTGCCCGGTATCGCCTTGCTGATGCTGCTCGGTCGACGGATCGCCATGCGGCGCGCGGCCCGGTCGCCGGTCGGCGGCAAGGGACGGTTGCATGTCCGGTTGGTGGCGCTGTTCTCGATCGTCGCGGCGGTACCGATGCTGCTCGTCACGATCTTTGCGTCGTTGTTGTTCCAGTACGGCGTTCAGTTCTGGTATTCGGACCAGGCGCGCGGGATGCTGGAAAACGCGACGTCGCTCGCCCAATCGTCCTACGCGCGTCAGCTCAACCGCTGGCAGGAGGCGACGGTGACGATGGCCGGCGACATGTCGGGCTATCTTCGCGAACGTGCGCTGCAAAGCCCAGACTTTCCGGGTTGGTTCCTGCAACAGGTCTATTTCCGCAGCCTGTCGGAAGCGGCCTTGTTCAAGGTCTCGTCGGAAAACGAAATCCAGACCCTAGCCGTCGTCGATCCCTACAAGATCGATTTCGCGCGACAGGTCACGCCGCAGACGATCGCAAGGCTCCGCGCGGGGCAGTCCGCCGTCGTTACCGTAACGGGCGACCGGATTCAGACGATCACGCTGCTGCCCGGCTCCGACGAGCTGTTCCTGTACGCGGGCCGCGTCGAAGACACGAAGCAGATGTCGGAGCAGACGGAGCGCGCCAGCGAGGTGCTGACCAGCTACCGTTCGTTGCTGGCGCGCGCGCGAAGCCTTCAGTTGCGCTTCAATGCGGCCTTGCTCGCGATCTCGCTGCTGATCGTGGGCATTGCGGTCTGGATCGCACTGGCGGTTGCCGACCGTTTGGTGCGCCCGGTCGGTGAATTGGTCGACGCGGCACGGCGCGTCGCGGCCGGCGACCTGACCGCACGTGTCCCCGATCCGCGGAGCCGCGACGAGGTCGGCACGCTCGCGAACGCGTTCAACCAGATGACCGGGCGGCTGCAGGAACAAAATACCGAACTCGTTACCGCGAACAGCCAGCTGGAAAACCGGCGTGCGCTGATCGAAGCAGTGATGGCGGGGGTTTCTGCAGGCGTTATCGCGACGGGGCGCGAGCGGACGATCACGATTGCGAACGACTCCGCGACAGCGTTGCTGGGGACTGACGCCGGCGGACTGGTCGGACGCCGGCTCGCCGATGTCGCTCCCGAACTTGATGCAATGATCGATGACGGCGGCCGTGAAGCGATCGTCGAAGTCGGGCAGGGGGGCGACGCGCGGACCCTGGCGGTCCGCATCGCGCGTCCAGCAACGGGACCGATCCTAACGTTCGATGACATTACCCAGCAACTGCTCGATCAGCGCCGCGCGGCATGGTCCGATGTCGCGCGCCGGATCGCGCATGAGATCAAGAACCCGTTGACGCCCATCCAGCTTGCGGCCGAGCGGTTGCAGCGCCGCTACGGCGGCAAGATCGAGGCGCAGGACGGCACGTTCTCGCGGCTTACCGACACGATCATTCGGCAGGTCGGCGATCTGCGGCGCATGGTCGATGAGTTCTCGTCGTTTGCGCGGATGCCCAAGCCGGTATTCCGCGAGGAATCGCTGGTTGATGCGGCGCGTCAGGCGTTGTTTCTGCACGAAGTGGCGCATCCGGCCATCAGCTTCCAGCTGGTCAACGACGATCCTGGGCTCACACTCGTCTGCGACCGCCGACAGATCGGGCAGGCGCTCACGAACATCGTCAAGAATGCCGTCGAAGCTATTGAAACACGGTCGGAACCTGGTGGATCGGTGACGATGACCTTGTCCCGGGATCAGGAGCGTAGCGTCAGCATACAGGTGGCAGATACGGGTATCGGCCTCCCCGCCGATCGCGATCGTATCGTCGAGCCCTATGTGACGACGCGCGCGCGCGGCACGGGGCTCGGGCTTGCCATCGTTAAGAAGATCATCGAGGAGCATTGTGGAACGATCGGGTTTTCCGATCGACCGGGCGGTGGCACTGTCGTCACCATGATCTTCGACGCCAAGGCGCTGGCCGCGCTTGACCAGGGGGCATCGCCACCCGAGTTGGCAGGGGAGGGGCAACTCCCCACCATGACTCGCAACCGGACATGATTTGATGGCGCTCGATATTCTCGTCGTAGACGACGAACGTGACATTCGCGAACTGGTAGCCGGCGTCTTGGAGGACGAGGGTTATGATACGCGGGACGCTGGCGACAGCGACACTGCCCTTGAGGCAATCGCTGCACGGCGCCCGTCGCTAGTGCTGCTCGACGTCTGGCTCCAGGGGTCGCGGCTCGACGGGCTCGAGTTGCTCGACGAGATCAAGCGTCGCGATCCGTCGATCCCGGTGCTGGTGATCTCGGGGCACGGCAATCTAGATACCGCGGTGGCCGCGATCCGGCGTGGCGCATCCGATTTCATCGAAAAGCCGTTCGAGGCCGAGCGCCTGTTGCTCATGGTCGCCCGCGCCACCGAAACCGAGCGCCTCCGCCGAGAGGTCGCGTCGTTGCGCGCGACGGTTGGCCGCGAGACCGATCTGACGGGCAGTTCCGGCTCGATCAACGGCGTGCGCGCGACCCTCAAGCGCGTTGCCGCGACCGGCAGCCGCGTGTTGATCATGGGCGGGGCGGGTGTCGGCAAGGAGGTCGCTGCCCGGCTGCTTCATGGCTGGAGCCTTCGCACGGACGCGCCGTTCATCATCGTGAGCGCTGCGCGGATGACGCCCGAGCGGGTCGACGAGGAACTGTTCGGTGTCGAGGAGGCGGGTGATCTCGTGCGTCCCGGCCTGTTCGAACAGGCGCATGGGGGCACGCTGTTCCTCGACGAAATCGCCGACATGCCGATCGCGACGCAGGCGCGAATCTTGCGTGCGCTGACCGATCAGAGTTTTACGCGCGTCGGCGGTACGCGCGTCGTGAAGGTGGACGTCCGCGTCGTCTCGGCGACGGCGCGCGACCTCGTGTTTGAGATTGCCGAGGGGCGCTTTCGCGAAGATCTCTACTACCGCCTCAACGTTGTCCCCGTGACGATCCCGCCGCTGTCCGATCGCCGGGAGGACATTCCGGCGCTGGTCCAGCATTTCATCGCGCACTATGCGTCCGAACGCCGTGTGCCGACGCCCGAGATCGCACCCGATGCGATGGTCGCGCTGCAATCCTATGACTGGCCCGGCAACGTCCGCCAATTGCGCAATGTTGTTGAGCGGACGATCATCCTGGCGCCGGGCGATCGCATCGGCCGGATCGATATCGACCTGTTGCCCGCCGAAGTACTCGGCGATCAGGGCGACATGGGGGCGGCGGGTGGCACCGCCATCATGGGATCGCCGCTGCGGGAAGCGCGCGAGACGTTCGAGCGCGAATATCTCCGCGTCCAGATCCGGCGCTTCTCGGGCAACATCTCCCGCACGGCCAGCTTCATCGGCATGGAGCGATCGGCACTCCACCGCAAACTCAAGCTGCTCGGCATCACCGAAACACGCGACGAATAAGACGCCGCAATTTCGCCGCCCTCTGGAACTACGGGGGTGTCGATCATAGATCAGTACCGTACCCGGTAACCGAGTACATCTCCGACGCTGGGAAACAGCGCCTCGCGGGCAAAGTCTCGCCAAAAACAAAGGGTTATCCCATTGGCCGATAAACCAGGCTCGCTTCAGGACCTCTTCCTGAACGCACTCCGGCGCTCCAAGACGCCGGTCACGATGTTCCTCGTCAAGGGCGTGAAGCTCCAGGGCATCGTCACATGGTTCGATAATTTTTCTGTGCTGCTCCGCCGCGATGGCCAGTCGCAGCTAATCTACAAGCACGCCATTTCGACGATCATGCCCGCCGGCCCGATGGACGTGTCGGCAATCGTCGACGCGGTCGGAGATAACCAGAAGAAGCACCCGTTGTTGCAGGATATTTTCCTCAACGCGGTGCGGAAATCGGAAGACAGCGTGACGATGTTCCTGATCAACGGCGTCATGCTGCAGGGCCAGATCGCCGGCTTCGATCTGTTCTGCATGCTGCTCCAGCGCGAGGGCATGGCGCAGCTCGTCTACAAGCACGCGGTATCGACGATTCAGCCGGCGCGCCCGCTGAATCTTGCCGAAGAGCCCACCGACACGGATGATAATGCAGATGACGCGGACAATGACGATTGAGTAGTGGTTTCGAACGCGACCGGGACGAGTTCGCGCGCGGTGCGCGCGCGATCGTCGTCCTTCCCGATCAGGGCGACGCTTCGCGCGACGTCGACGCACGCCTTGAGGAGACCGCGGGCCTTGCGGCCGCGATCGGCGTCGAGGTCGTCGAACGGATCGCCTACCGTGTTCGCCAGCCAAAGCCGGCGACGCTAATCGGTAGCGGCCAGGTCGAAATGCTTGCGGCGCAGGTTCGGATGGAAGAGGCGGGGCTCGTCGTGTTCGACGCGAGCCTCAGTCCGATCCAGCAGCGCAATCTCGAAAAGGCGCTCGAAACCAAGGTCATCGATCGCACCGGCCTGATCCTCGAGATCTTCGGCGAGCGCGCGGCGACCGCCGAGGGGCGCTTGCAGGTCGAACTGGCGCATCTCGATTATCAGGCGGGCCGGCTGGTACGCAGCTGGACCCATCTCGAACGCCAGCGCGGTGGCTTCGGCTTCCTCGGCGGTCCGGGCGAGACCCAGATCGAGGCGGATCGCCGCTTGATCCGCGACCGGATGGCTCGGCTCAAGCGCGAACTCGAGCAGGTCAGTCGTACGCGGGGGCTTCACCGTGAGCGACGCCAGCGTGCGCCATGGCCGGTGATCGCGCTGGTCGGCTATACCAATGCGGGCAAGTCGACGCTGTTCAACCGGCTCACGGGCGCCGACGTGATGGCCGAGGACCTGCTGTTCGCAACACTCGACCCAACGTTGCGGCAGATCCAGTTGCCCGGCATCGACAAAGCGATCCTGTCCGACACGGTTGGGTTCGTCTCGGACCTGCCGACGCAGCTGGTCGCCGCGTTCAAGGCAACGCTGGAGGAGGTCGTGTCCGCCGATCTGCTTGTCCACATCCGCGATATCGCGCATCCCGATACCGAGGCGCAGCGGACGGACGTCGAAACCGTGCTGGCCGAGATCGGCGTCGACGAGAACACGCCGCGGTTTGAGGTCTGGAACAAGCTCGATCTGCTCGATGCCGATACGCATGCCGAGATCGCGAGCCAAGCCGCGCACCGCGACGACGTTGTCGCAATCTCGGCGCTGAGCGGGGAAGGGGTGGATGAGCTGATCCACCAGGTCGCCGCCAAGCTTACCGGCGCGCATCGTCGGTACAGCATCACGCTCGACGCGACCGACGGCGCGGGCGCGGCGTGGCTGCATGCGCACGGCGAGGTGCTGGGCAGCTTGGACGACGAACTCGAGACGACCTACGATGTGCGACTGTCGGAAAGCGATTACGACCGGTTCATCCGCCGCGACGCTTGATCGCCTGCCACAGGGCTTCCTTCTGATCGAGTGTCATGGCGGAGAATGTGTCGCCGCCATCGGCCTCGATAGCCCGGAAGCGCGCCTCGAACTTGGCATTGCCCGCGCGTAACGCGGCTTCGGGATCGACACCGAGATGGCGGGCCCAGTTCGTCACCGCGAACAGCAGGTCGCCGATCTCTTCTGCCACGGTGTCCGAGCCGGCTTCGCGAACCTCTTCGATTTCCTCGAAAACCTTCGCAAGCGGCCCCGCGGCATTGGGCCAGTCGAACCCTACGCGCGCCGCACGCTTCTGGAGTTTTTCGGCACGCGACAACGCGGGCAGGCCGATGGCGACGCCGGCCAGCGCGCTGGGATCGGGCTTTTCCGCACGCTCGCCGGCCTTGATCGTTTCCCATCCTGGCGAGATCGCTGCATCACCGAAGATATGCGGGTGGCGGTGCTCCATCTTGTCGCTGATCGCGGCAACGACGTCGGAAAGCGTGAACGCGCCCGACTCCTCGGCGATACGGCTGTGGAACACGACCTGGAGCAACAGGTCGCCAAGTTCGTCCTTGAGATCGGCGGGGTCGTCGCGTGCGATCGCGTCGGCAACCTCATACGCTTCCTCGATCGTGTACGGCGCGATCGTCGACCAGGTCTGCTTCCGATCCCATTCGCATCCGTCGACCGGATCACGCAGCCGCGCCATGATGGAGGTGAGGCGTTCGATCATAGGGAGCACCTGTAAATTGGCATTGATCCGCTGCCTATCCCAAGATCGATAATATACATTATGTAAAATCTAGCTTTGGATCGGTGTTAGGATGAGCGTGGCGTTCTCGACCCGCCACGATCCCAGCCTCGACAGGAAGTTCATGCCGATGACGTCGGTATCGCCGAACGACGGCGACGTCACGATCCCGAGGTCGGTAGCGGTGATCGTGCCGATCGTCACGCGCCTGGCCGTCGCGGTACGTGCCGACACATCGCCGTTTGCGGTCGCGATGATCACCGGGAACGGACTTTCATCGCTATCGAGCCCCGCGGCCTTCGCCGTGGCTGCAGACAACGCGGTCGTCGTCGCGCCGCTGTCGATCAGCATGCGGCGCCGGACGCCGTCGATATCGACATCGGCCCAGAAATGGCCGTCCTCGGCCATGCGGATCCGTGTTTCCGTACCGCTGACCTGCTGCTCCGAGAACAAGGCCTTGAGCCCGGGCAGCCGGTCCCGCTGGCTCGCGATCAGCAAAGCCACGGCAAAGATCGCGACCCAGGCTAGAGCCATCTTCAGGACGGGTTTGAGCGGCAACCGGCGCGCGACCAGCGCGGACAATGGCAAGATCAGCATCACCGCGTACAGCGCGAACTGGGCTGCGCGGTCGCCGGTCATGCCGTCAGAATCAACCCGTCATAGCCCGGCTCGACCCCGGTTGGAAGTTCATCGCGCAACGTCGTGTAATCCATCGTATTGTCCATGTGGATCAGCGCCGTCTGCCTCGGCTTCAGGCGCGCCACCCAGTCGAGAACCGCCGACAATTCCATATGCGTCGGATGCGGACGTCGGCGGAGCGCGTCGACGACCCAGACATCCAGATCCTGATACAGGCTGGCCATATCGTCGGTCATCACGTTGAAATCAGTGGCATATCCGATCGACACGCCATTTGCGTCAAACCTCAGGCCGGCGGCGTGGATGTTGCCGTGGGGCTGGTCAGTGACGCGGATGTCTATGCCGCCGATCGACAGCCGGTCGGGCAGGATTTCCGCGGCAACCGTCGGCGGATATCCGGGGCGACCACGAAAGGCATAGGTAAAGCGCGCGTCCAGCGCCGTTAGCGTGAACAGTCGCGCATAGCCGCGGACCGGCGTGCCGGTGGCGTGAAAGAGTTGCCGCAGGTCGTCGATGCCGTGGCAGTGATCGGCGTGATCGTGCGTCCAGATCACCGCATCGACCCGGTCGATGTCCGCCGCCAGCAACTGCTCGCGCATGTCGGGACTGGTGTCGATCAGGATACGGGTGCCGCCATGCTCGACCAGTGCGGAGGCACGCGTGCGGCGGTTGCGCGGTTCGGTTGGGTCGCAATCGCCCCAGTCGTTGCCGATCCTCGGCACGCCGGAGGATGTGCCCGAGCCGAGGATCGTGATCTTCATGCTGCCGCTCCGGACACCCGCGTCTTGGCGAACAGCGTGTGGAAGTTCTCCGCGGTACGACGCGACAGTTCCTCGACATTTTCCCCGCGCAGATCGGCGAGGAACTGCGCGGTGTCGGCGACGAAGCCGGGCTCGCCGGTTTTGCCCCGGTGCGGCACCGGCGCGAGGAACGGTGCGTCGGTTTCGATCAGCAACCGCTCGATCGGCAAGCGCGCCGCGGTCTCTTGCAGATCACGCGCGTTCTTGAACGTCACGATGCCCGAGATCGAGATGTAAAGGCCCATATCCAACGCCTTGTCGGCGAAAGCTCCGCTCGCGGTGAAGCAGTGGATGACGCCGGGATAGGCCCCCTTCCCCATCTCCTCCGCCATGATCGCGGCGGTATCGTCCTCGGCATCACGGGTGTGGACGACGATCGGCAAGCCGGTCTCGCGCGACGCGGCGATGTGCGCGCGGAAACTCGCCTGCTGGCGGGCGCGATCCGAGGTGTCGCGGAAATAGTCGAGACCGCTTTCGCCGAGACCGACGACCCGGGGGTGCCGTGCCCGCTCGATCAGCTTGGCGGCATTGACGTCGGGATACACGTCCGCTTCATTCGGATGGATGCCGATCGTCGCCCAGACGTCCGGTTCGCGCTCCGCGGTGGCGACGATATCGTCCCACTCGCTCTCGCGCGTCGAGATGTTGAGCATCGCCGTCACCCCCCTCGCCCGTGCCCGCGCGAGGACCGCCTGCTGGTCCTCGACGAGGCCCTTGTAGTTCAGGTGGCAATGGCTGTCGGCGAGCATCAGGCCTCCGCTGGCAGTTCGAGACGCGGGAAGACGGGCGCAGGCGGTGCGATCCGGAAGTCGGAAGCGGCGATGCGGTCGTACCAGCCATCGTCGTCGATCGCGGCATGATCGCGCTCGGTGGCGCCGATCTGGTCGAGAACCTTCCCCGCGGACTCGGGCACGACCGGCAGGATCGTGATCGCGAGCATGCGGATCGCGCGGACCAGTGTCCGCAACACCGCGTTCATCCGCTCGGGATCGGTCTTGCGCAGTGCCCAGGGTGCCTGCGCGTCGATATACTGGTTGCACGCGAACACGCCGCGCATCCACGCCTCGATGCCTTGCGACAGCGCGAGATCGATGAAGCCGGCCTTGAACCCCGCACAGGCGACGACGACCTCCTCGATCAGCATGCCGTCGGCATCCTGCACCGACCCAGCCGTAGGAAATTCGCCACCCAGGTTTTTGGCAATAAACGACAATGTCCGCTGCGCGAGGTTGCCGAAGCTGTTCGCAAGCTCGGCGTTGACGCGCGTCACGATCGCCTCGGGCGAGTAGCTGCCGTCCTGGCCGAAGCTCACCTCGCGTAGGAAGAAATAGCGGAGCGCATCGACGCCGAACGCATCCGCCAGCGCCATTGGATCGACGACGTTGCCGACCGACTTCGACATCTTCTCGCCGCGCGTCAGGAGGAAACCGTGGCCAAACACGCTCTTCGGCAGCGGGATGCCGGCCGAGAGCAGGAACGCCGGCCAATAGACCGCGTGGAACCGGACGATATCCTTGCCGATCAGATGGATATCCGCCGGCCAGTATTTCGCCTTATCGCCGGTCATGTCGGGATAGCCGATCCCGGTCAGGTAATTGGTGAGCGCATCGACCCACACATACATGACGTGCCCAGGGCTGCCCGGCACCGGCACACCCCAGTCGAAGCTGGTGCGCGAAACCGAGAGATCCTTCAGGCCACCCTCGACGAAGCGCATCACCTCGTTGCGGCGGCTCTCGGGGCGGATGAAATCGGGGTTGGCGGCGAAGAGATCGAGCAACGGCTGCTGATATTTCGACAGCCGGAAGAACCACGTCTCCTCGGCGGTCCATTCGACCGGCGTACCCTGCGGCGAGCGACGATCATCGCCCTCCCCCGTCAGTTCGGACTCGTCGTAGAACGCCTCGTCGCGAACCGAATACCAGCCCTCGTAGCGGTCGAGATACAGGTCGCCCGCATCCGCCATCGCCTGCCAGATCGCGGCGCTGGCGGCGTAATGATCCTCGTCCACCGTGCGGATGAAGCGGTCGTAGGAGATGCCAAGACGATCCGCCATCTCGTGGAAATACGACGACATTTCATTGGACAGGTCACGCACGGGCATGTCGCGGTCGCGCGCGGCCTGGACCATCTTGAGGCCGTGCTCATCGGTGCCGGTCTGGAACAGCACGTCGCGACCCGCCTGACGCTGGAAGCGCGCGATCGCATCGGCGGCGATCATCTCGTACGCATGGCCGATATGCGGACGGCCATTGGGATAGTGGATCGCGGTGGTGATATAGAAAGGATCGGCCATGCCGCGCTCCTAGAGCATCACCACGATCAGGTGAAGCCTGTGCGGGGCCGATCAACGGCGTAATGTCGCGACGATCCCCGCCATCTCGAACACCGTGGCCTGCGCATCAAGCGACAGTCCGATCGCCGCACCCGCCAGCTCGCGTGCCGCAGCGTGCGCATCGAGCGCGGATCGCAGCGCCGGCCCCGAGCGGGTCCGTGCGGCATCGGCAATAAACGCAGGCGCACGGTCGAGAAACGCCTCGTACCGCGGTTGCGCCGCCTTGAGGCCAAGCGCCTTGGCGAGTTTCAACCGGCGCCCGTTATCCCGGTCGCCGTCCTGCGCGATCGCGGCGATGGCATCGTCGATTGCGGCGATGTCGAGCCCGGCATAGCGAAGCGCGCGGCCGGGCGCGCCGTCGCTCGCCCGCACCAGCGCCGCGACCTCGCTCTCGTCGGCATCGGGCTGCAACGTCCGGATCGCGGTCGCGACCTCGCCGTCATCGAGTGCCTCGAACCGCAACAACCGACACCGCGAGCGGATCGTCGGCAGCAACCGGCCCGGCGCATGGCTGACAAGCAAGAAGATCGTCCCCGCTGGCGGTTCCTCGAGGTTCTTGAGCAGCGCATTCGCCCCGCCCCGCTCCAGATCGTCGATCGCGTCGATCACCACGACGCGCCGCGGGCTCATCGACGGCGTGGTCGCAAAGAGCGGTTGCAGCGTCCGCACCTGCGCGATCGTGATACTGCGCGCGAGATCCTGGTCGGGCTTGTCGGGATCCTTCGGCAACCGTGCGAGCACGCAAAAATCGGGATGCGACCCCGCCTCCATCAGCGACCGCGTCCTGTTCCCCTCGGGGACCTCCAGCCCGGTCGACCCGCTATCCGGGTCGGCCGCATCCGCCAGCATGCGCATTGCGGCAGCGCGTGCGAAGCTCGCCTTGCCGACGCCCTGCGGCCCGGCGATCAGCCACGCGTGATGCAACGAACCGCCGCGCATCGCCGCCATGAAGGCGGCCTGCGCGGCGGTGTTGCCGATTATCGGCGTCATACCTGCAACGCCGTCGGCGCCGAGATCATCAGCCGAAGAAGCCGGTCAGTCCTGCCCATGCGCGACCGAAGAAGCCGGCCTCGGCGACGTCCTTCTCAGCGACCAGCGGCATGGTCTGCTGCAGCCCGTCGGACGTGGTGACGACGAGATCGGCGATGTGCTGGCCGGCCTTGATCGGCGCCTTGATCGGGCCGTCGTACACGACCTTTGCGGTGAGATTGGGCGAGGTGCCGGCGGGCAGCGTCACGGTCAGAGCCTTGGGCGCTACCAGCCCGACCGACGACGAATCGCCGAGCTGTACCGAAGCGGTTTCGACCTTCTTGCCCCTCGCGACGATCGGCTTGGACTGCCACGCGCGAAAGCCCCATTCCATGAAACGCACCGATTCCTCGGCGCGCTGGCCCGAACTGGTCAGCCCGGCGACGACCATCACCAGGCGGCGGCCATTCTGCACGGCGGATCCGGTGAAGCCATAGCCGGCCTCCTCGGTGTGCCCGGTCTTCAGGCCATCCGCGCCGGCGACGCGGCCGAGGATCGGATCGCGGTTCGCCTGGGTGATGGCGCTGCCGCCCATCGTCTTGCCCCAGGTGAAATCGCGCTTCGAATAGAATTGCTTGTAGAGATCGGGGTAGTTGGTGATCGTCGCCGCGGCGAGCTTGGCGAGATCATGCGCCGTCACATAGGTAACGCCGTTGTCGGGCCAGCCGTTCGCGGTACCGAAATGGCTGTCCTTGAGGCCGAGTTCGGCAGCCTTGCGGTTCATCCGCTCGGTGAACGCCTGCTCGGACCCGGAAATGCCCTCGGCCAGCACGATGCACGCGTCGTTACCCGACAGCGTGACGATTCCATACAGGAGATTGGCGACGCTGACATTCTCACCCGACGACAGGAACATCGTCGAACCCGCTGCCGGACCATGCCATTTCGCCCAGGTCTCGGGACGCACCGTCATCATCTGGTCGAGCTTCAACTCGCCCTTCTTGACCATGTCGAACGCGACATAGACCGTCATCATCTTGGCGAGCGAGGCCGGCGGCATCCGGCGATCCGCGTCGCGGGCGAAGAGCACCGCGCCCGACGAGAGATCCTCCATATAGGCGATCGGCGCGGCAGTCTGGAATTGCGGCGCAGCAGCGATGGACGGGTGCGCCAGCGCGATGGCGACGAGCGGGGCGACGATCAGCTTCTTCATGGGGTATTCCGTGAGCAAAAGGGAACTCAATCCGTGGGCAGGACCTGTGCATCGCCATAGCCGCGCTCGGCGACCGCGTCACGCGCGCGTTGCAGGCTGGCAGCATCTTTGAACGGGCCGATGCGAACGCGGTACAGGCCCCCGCCCTTGACGATCTTGGCATCGAGGCGCTTCGCCAGCGCCTCGGCGCGCCCCTCGTTCGAGAAGGTTGCGACCTGGAGCACGTAGCGCCGTCCGGGCGCGAAGGCT
Organism: Sphingomonas faeni; assembly: GCF_030817315.1. Classification (NCBI taxonomy): domain Bacteria; kingdom Pseudomonadati; phylum Pseudomonadota; class Alphaproteobacteria; order Sphingomonadales; family Sphingomonadaceae; genus Sphingomonas; species Sphingomonas faeni. The sequence goes on from NZ_JAUSZF010000001.1 coordinate 1,109,994, forward strand.
GGAACGGGTTCGCGCGTCGGCGCCGTGTCGATGCTATAGGCTTGCGTATAGGTCGGGGTCCGGACCCCGACGGACTTCCCGGCGCGCAGCAGCGAGGCGTCGCGGGAACTCGGCACGATCGAGCGGATACGGACGGTTGCGATCTGCTGACGATCGGTGCCTAGCAGATGCGCCGCGGCACGCGAGAGATCGATCATCCGGTCCCGCCGGCCGGGCCCGCGGTCGTTGATCCGGACCAGGATCGACCGGCCGGTCTCGACCGACGTCACTTCAGCGAACGACCCGAGCGGCAAGGTGCGATGCGCGGCGGTCATCGCGCCGGGATCGAACGCTTCGCCCGACGCCGTACGGCCTCCGGACAATTCCTCGCCATACCAACTGGCTAGCCCGGTATCCTTGTAGCTGCCGTAAAGGCCGCCACCGGCCGGGAATACCGCGCCGACGCTTTCGCGCGAATTGCTGCAGGCCGCCAGCGCGAACGCCAGGGCGATGGTCCTAGCGCTCGACCGCATCGGCCAGCAACCCGACCGAGAGCGCGTAAAAGTTGGAGCAGTTGTAATCGAGGATCACGCGATAGTTACTGGTGAGCAGATAAGCGGTAGCGCCCTGCCCGTCCGGCTCGAGCAACGTCGCCATCACGCTGTCGGCAGGCAAGCTCCGGCCCTGCGGCGTGACGCCGAGCGCGCGCCACTCGGCGATCGTCCGCCAGCCGCTATGCCGCTCGAACACGCGAGGGCAGCGCGGTGACACCAGCCGGTTGCGGACCTGCGATCGGTCGAGGCCAGCAGGCACGTTGACCGCGACGCCCCACGGGTGTCCCGCGCGCCAGCCGGCGTCGGTGAAGTAATTGCCGATCGAAGCGAGCGTATCGGCCGGGCTGTTCCAGATATCGGCGCGTCCGTCGCCGTCGCCGTCGCGCGCCAGGCGGAGATAGATCGACGGCAGAAATTGCGGATTACCCGTCGCCCCTGCCCAGCTGCCCTTCAACTGGTCACGCGTGACGCCGCGGTCGAGCATCTTCAGCCCGGCGATGAACTCGCCTGCGAACAGCGACCTGCGCCGCCCCTCATAGGCGAGGCTGGCGAGCGAGCGGAGGAGGTCGAAATTGCCGGTATAACTGCCGTAATTCGTCTCATGCCCCCAGATCGCGACCATGATCGATTCGGGAACGCCGGTCTCTTGCTCGATCCGCTGCAGCCTCGAGCGCTGCGCCAGATAGGTCTGCCGGCCACGCGCGATCCGCGCCGTATCGACATGCTGTGCCTTGTAGGGCGCGAAAGCCGGGATCGCGCTTGGGTTGGTCGAACCCGGTTGCGCGCGATCAAGCTCGATCACCCGCGTGTTGAGCGTGAGCGTCGGAAAGACCGCGTTGGCGGTGCGCGCACTGACGCCTTCCGCGAGCGCCTGCTGACGCAGCACGCTCATGTACGATTGAAACCCTGCGTCGTCCTGCGCCGCCGCTGGTGCGCTACCGCACAGCATGGCGATCGTGCCGAATACGCCGTTACGCAGCCAAACTGCTGCTCGTGATGCCCCACCCATGGCGTGGATGTGCCACAGCCGCTGACCAACCGGAACCTCGCGTCGTCGCACAGTTGGCACGCACAGACGCGCGAACGGTGTAGGACTGGCATTCTCGACATCCGGCTAGCGAACTACCCGGTCGCTTAGTTCGCCGATTTCGGCAAAGAGCGACGATTGACCAAGCCGCGTAAGGCGGCACAGCAGGGACCCGGAAGCCATATGGCGCGAAAGCATTCGAAACACGGTTTCAGCGACGACGTACCGATCGAAGACGAGGCTCCGGCAGAAACACTATCGTGCTGGCTCTGTGGTCGGCCCACCGGCAAGATCGTCGTTTGGCATCACCCCGTTCCAAAAAGCCGTGGTGGGCGGGACGTCGTACCGATGCACCCAATCTGCCAGCAGAACTTGACGGCCAACTTTACCAATTCGGAATTGCAGCGTCACGGCATGGATGTGGAGGGCCTGCTGGCGAACCCCGCAGTGCGTAAATTCGTCGACTGGGTCGCGAACAAGGAGCCGGATTTCACCGCAAGCGTCACGAAAAAACAGCGGTAAGATCCTCTCTCTGTCTTGATAGCCGCGCGCACTCCGCGGCGTATATTCGTCGACCCGACACGCCGCGGAGTGCGCGCGGCTATTTGACGGCGAGCGCAGCCGCGATTTCCGCGGACTTGGCCTGCCGCAGAACGCCACAATGCCGAATGCTCTCCAGCGTGCGCTCATACCCCAGAACGCCGACATCGGCCTTGCGGATCAGCGCGCCCACCTTCGCGTCGATCAGGTCGGCGCGATCGGCACCGCACTGCGTGGCGAGAGCCTGAGGCAGGCGACTGGTGAGGAAGATTCCGTTACCGCCCGCGAGAAGCTTTTCGTAATTGGCAAGGATCCAGTCGGTACCGAGATCACGAGTGTCGGGATTGCCGACTACGCCGAAGATCAGGCCGATCCTGTCGTAGCTCCGCATCCGCTTGTCATCGAGTCCGAGAAGATACGTCGCCGCGTCGGCGTGGCCACTGGATGCCGCCGCGCCGATCGCCGTCTGTCGGAAGGTCGGATCCTCGCTCGCCAGCGCCTTGTCGATCAGCGACTTGACCACGGGCAAGCCGCCCTCCTGGGCCACCACAGTCAGCGCGCTGCCGAGGAAACCGGTATCCAGCGCGGCCGTGTTGCCAGCAAAGTATTTTTCGCCAGCGGTCTTGAGCGTGTTGCGCACGGCAGCGTCGCCAGCCTCGTCCGAGACCAGTTCGACAAGGTCGTGACGCAGGCTCTGCTGATCGGGATCGTCCTTCGCATAAACACCGGCAGCGGGGTCGAACCCGAGCGCGGCGAGCCGCGGCGTATAGATCGACGCCAGCACCGCCCGATACCCGGGCAGCGAAGCCGCGGGGATGAGGCCGCGAGCGCGCAACCCCGTGATCCGCCGTCCGCCGTCGATGCTGGCGGTCGCATCAGGGTTCGCCGCGACCGCACGGGCTTCCGCGAACAGCCACGCCGCCGGGGCCTTGCCCGCGCGGAAGGCTGCCCACAGGCTGTCGGTGGTGGCCAGTGCCTCGCCGGGCGACAATGTCCCCGAGGCTGCGATCAGCGACTGCCAGTCCGCCGGCGCAAGATCGAAGCGATAATAGCCTGCGCCGCCGACATTGGGCATGATCACGCCCGATGCCGGCGCGGCAAGCGACGTCGCTGGCTTGTCGAGCAGAGAGCACTGCTTCGCGGTCCCGACCCGCACGCAGAACGGGATCGTCCAGCTGAGCGGTGGCGGAGTCGAACCTAGGAAGGCGTAGCGTGACTGGGTCGCGACGATACCATTGCTCTGCCGGCGAACGTTGACGACTGGGACCCCCTGCTGATCGACGAACGACTTCAGCGCGGCAAGGACGCGCGGATCCTTTGCCGCATCGGAGATCGATTCGAAGAACTGCTCCGACGTCGCATTGCCGTAGGCGTGACGCTTGAGATGAAGCCGTACGCCCGCCTTGAACTTCTCGTCGCCGAGATAGGCGGCGATCATCGCCACGACCTGTCCACCCTTGCCATAGGTGATGTTGTCGAATGCGGAGTCGATCTGTCCGTTCTCGGCGATCGGCTGGTGGATCGGGCGGCCGACCTCCAGCGCATCGGTATTCATCGTGCCGAAGCCCTCGGCCAGCGCGCCGACACCGATCTTGAGTTCCGGGCGCCACTCGTTGCCGATCCGATAGCCCATCCAGTTGGCGAAGCTTTCGTTCAGCCAGATATCGTCCCACCATGCCGGGGTGACGAGATCACCGAACCACTGGTGCGACAGCTCGTGCGCGACGATCATCCCGAACGCCTGCTTGTCGCGGGTCGTCGCGCCCGGCGCCAGGAAGATGATGCCGTCGCCGTACGTGTCGGCGCCCGCATTCTCCATCGCGCCGGCCATGATCGGCGTGCCGATCTGGTCCAGCTTGGGAAAGGGAAACGGCTCGCCGAAATAGTTTTCGAGCAATGACACGATGCGCGGCGTCTCGGCCATCACATAGCCCATCTTGTCCTTCTGCGCCGTGGTGGCGACCGCACCATAGGGCATCGGCGCGGGGCGTTGGGGCGTTGGCGGGATCATGCCGGTCTGGTGGACAAACGGCCCGGTATCGAACGCGACTAGGTAGGTCGGGAGTGGCTTGGTCGGAGCGAACTGGTGCTTCTCCAGCCCGCCCGTAACGTTGGTTACCGCAACCCGTGGCGCGTTGCTGACGGCGACGAAGCCCGGATGCGTCGTGACCGAAACGGTGAACGGCGTCTTGAAGCCGGGCTCGTCGAAGCTTGGGAAAGCAGCCCGCGCGTCGATGCTCTCGAACTGGGTCCAGCTATACCAGGCGTCGCCGACCTTGACGTGAAACAGCCCCGATGCGCTGTCGCCCAGATTGCCGGTATACTCGAACGCCAGCGTTGCCGGGCCGGCAGGAAGCGTCTGCGCGAAGTCCAGCCGCGCGGTGCCGGTCTGGTCGACCTGCGTGAAGACCGCGGACGTCGCCTTCCCGCCGATCATCGCGACTGCCTTGGTGATCTTGAGGTCGCGACCGTGCATGTAGAGCGATTTCGTCGGCGCCTTCAGCGTGACGTCGATCTCGTTACGCCCGGAAAAACTGTCCTTCTCCGGCAGGATCGTGAAATCGAGGCGATAAGCCTTGGGTATCGCGGCATCGGAAAGCCTGCCCTTGGGCGCTTTTGCATCGGCCGTCACCGCTGTCTTGATCGGCGCCTCGGCTTTAGGTGCCGACTGCGCCCCGGCTGTCGTGGCAAGTAGCAGAGCGGTAAAGCCGGCAAAATATGGCGCGCGCATCAGGATTCCCGCTATAGTGTAGTACGAGCGTAACTCAGCACTCTTTCCTCGGCAAGCGTTGAGATCGGTAGCGGCCTGATGAGGCGAGAGAACGGCCGTGAGCGCGTGACTGAGCAAACAGCTACCGCGAAGAAATGGTACGCCATCTAAGAATCCTGCGCCAGAATTTTGGTCACCTTCCGGATCCCCTCCCTTATGATCGGACGGATGGTAAGACAGGAAACGAGCTTTATGTCATGAGATCGCCCGGCAATTAACTTTGTGCCGAGTTCGCCTCAGCTATGGGCTAAGAATTCCGCGTTGGCAGGAGTATCGCATGATCGAGGTCAATTTCGACGGGATCGTCGGCCCCACACATAATTATGCAGGTCTTTCACTCGGCAATCGTGCATCATCCGCCAATGCGGGCGCCGTGTCCGCTCCTCGGCTTGCCGCCCTTCAAGGCATCACGAAGATGCGGCGAATGATGGCGATGGGTCTCCCGCAGGGTATCTTTCTGCCGCATCGTCGGCCCAACGTCGGATGGCTGCGAACGCTCGGTTTCGATGGAAGCGATAGCGAGGTGCTTGCTTCGGCATGGCGTGCCGACCGGGCACTCGTCGCCAATGCGATGTCGGCGTCGGCGATGTGGACGGCGAACGCTGGCACCGTTTCGCCTGCTTCCGACACGCGCGATGGTGTATGTCATATCTCGGTCGCAAACCTGTCGACGATGCCGCATCGGGCCAGCGAGGCTGCTCAGACCGAACGCCAACTGCGTCTCGCCTTCTCCGACCCGCGCTACTTCCATGTCCATGCCGCCCTGCCCTCCCCATTCGGGGACGAAGGTGCTGCGAACTTCATGCGGATCGTGCCCCCTGACCACGGCGGCGCGGTTGAAATCTTCGTTTACGGCGAAGGTCAGGCCGGGGGCTTCCCGTCGCGTCAGCACCGGACCGCCAGCGAGGCGGTCGCACGACGTCATGGCCTGGACCCGCTTCGCACGGTGATGGTGCGGCAGAGCGAGGCGGCAATTGCGGCTGGAGCGTTTCACAACGATGTGGTGGCGGTGGCAAACGGTCACGTGCTGTTCGCACATGCGCAAGCATTTGCGGCGCCTGGCGATTTGTACGCGAAGATCGAGGCGTTGATCCCCGGGGCAACGATCATCGAAGTCCCTGCCGCCCGCGTAAGCCTGGATACTGCGATACGGACTTATCTGTTCAATTCCCAACTCGTCACGATGCCGGACGGCGGAATGACCCTCGTGCTGCCTGCGGAAGCACGAGACAATGTCGATGTCTGGGGTTGGCTATCGGAACTGATCACGACCGGAGGCCCGATCACGCGGCTGGAGATCGTCGATGTCCGGGAGTCCATGCGGAACGGCGGCGGTCCTGCGTGCCTCAGGCTTCGCGTACAGGTCGACGCCGACGCATTCGCCGCGATCGACCGTCGCTTCCTGCTCGACGAGGCCATATGCGACCGCATCGAAACGGTTATCGCGGCCGAGTGGCCCGAGCAGATCGCGCCCGACGACCTCGGTGACCCCCATCTCTGGGAGCAATGCACGCGCGCACGCGCAGAGTTGACCGCAGCGCTCGGGTTCAGTCGGGATGAAATCTGAGGAAGCGGTAAGATTCCAATCCTGTGCGAGGTCGAGTGCTGCGTGATCTTGGATTGATGCAACGATCATCACTTGTCGGCAGCATTTTCCAGTCCTGAATTCGCAGGTGCCTCGGAACTACCGCCAACACGTTCATGGATGATATCGGTAGCGCGAGGGCTTGCATGCGACGTCACGCTACGCGATCCTATCACCGCCACCGCGTTGAATCGTCGACGTGTCTACACCCGAGGCACGTGCGAAGAGCGTGAGGCGGTCAAGACGACACCAAGCCGCCCCCGAAACCAGTACGTGCTTTCGAAATCGTCGGTTTTCCGCTATCGCTCCCTGAATAGATAGCCGGTCCCGCCGATCGTGCACCTGCGTGCCCGCCGCGCCTTTTATACCTTGGGAGTCCGGTTTGCAGATTGTGACCTTGTGCCTGTTCCTGTTGCTCGCCGTTGTGGTGAGCGGCATCGCCTCGCGCATGCTGCCCTCGGCGCTGCCCCGGCCGCTCGTACAAATCGCGCTCGGTGCACTGATCGGCATGGTCGCGCATGTTCGCGTAGAACTCGATCCCGAACTCTTTTTCCTGCTGCTCGTCCCGCCGCTGCTGTTCCTCGATGGCTGGCGAATTCCAAAGGACGAGCTCTTCCGTGATCGCGGCGCGGTATTGGGGCTCGCATTGGGCCTCGTCTTCCTTACGGTTCTCGGCATGGGCTTGTTTGTCCACTGGCTGATCCCTGCCATGCCGCTCGGCGTCGCGTTCGCACTAGCTGCGGTGGTGTCGCCGACCGATCCTATCGCCGTATCCGCGGTCGCGCAGAACGCGCCGATCCCAAAGCGGATGATGCATATTCTCGAAGGCGAGGCGCTGCTGAACGACGCGTCTGGTCTGGTCTGCGTGCGGTTCGCGATCGCCGCGGTGCTGACCGGTACCTTCTCGTTTGCCGATGCCGCAGCGACGTTCGCGTGGATGGCGATCGCGGGCGTTGCGATCGGCGTTGGCGTGGCGCTCGGTATCGTCGCTACGAAGAGTGCCTTCGCACGTCGGTTCGGCGACGAGGCCGGCTCGAACATCCTCGTCAGCCTGTTGATTCCGTTCGCCGCGTATCTGCTGGCCGAACACGTCCACGCGTCCGGCGTTCTCGCCGCCGCCGCCGCGGGCATCGCGATGACCTTCACCGACGCGACCACCGCGGTCGCCGCCGGAACGCGCATCCGCAGGCGCGCGGTGTGGGACATGCTGCAATTTACGTTGAACGGCGTGATCTTCGTGCTGCTCGGCGAGCAACTGCCCGAGGTGTTCGTTCGGGCGCGCGATACCGTGACCTCGACCGGACACGTAAGCCCGTGGTGGCTGGCGGTGTATGTCGTCGCGGTCGTCGCCGGGCTTGCGATACTGCGCTATGGCTGGGTCTGGGTTTCACTCCAGTTCACGCTGCTGCGTGCACGGCGGCGCAACGATACGGTTGCCGGCGAAAGTCCGCCACGGCGCATCATCGCGGCGATGTCGTGCGCAGGCGCGCGTGGTGCCATCACGCTGGCAGGCGCGCTGACGCTCCCGCTGAGCCTCGCCGACGGTACACCGTTCCCGGCGCGCGATCTCGTCATTTTTCTGGCGTCGGGCGTGATCCTTTCGTCGCTCGCCATCGCGGCCGTCGCGCTGCCGTTACTGCTGCGTGGCCTCAGCCTGCCGCCCGAAACCGGGATCGGTGCCGCGCGCGATCAGGCTCGACTGGTTGCCGCCAACGCGGCGATCGCCGAACTTGACCGCGTCCAGCACCGGATGGCTGAAGGGCGCGACGATCCCGACCGTTTCACCGACGTCGCCGCGCGCTTGATGGACCAGTACCGCGAACGCATCGACAGCCTCTCCTCGCTGCCGGAGGACCGCGCGCGGCAGGGCGACGTCAAGATCGAACGCGACATGCGGCTTGCGGCGGTGCGCGCGGAGCGCAACGCAATCTTTGACCTGGCACGCCGCCGGGAGATCGGTGTCGAACTGGCGGAGCAATTGGGTCGCGAACTTGACCTGATCGATGCGCGATTGTCGCGGCAAGGCCTCGCCTGATCCAAGCGGAATAGCGCCCCGCCCGTCCGTGTGACTGAAACCGACGGGGCGCTGAAGGTACGCGTTACTAGGCGATTCCTCTGCCTGCGCTTTGCCGTCCAAAGGTGAATTTGTAATGAACGCGCGTATCGTCCCCATCCGTACAAAACACTCGTTGCCAAGCAGGCACCGAGGATGCCGCGGCTTGGCGGTGGGCCTAAATGATCGAGTTATTGGTACGCCCCTATGACGACCCCGATCCTCTACAGCTTCCGACGCTGCCCTTTTGCGATCCGCGCGCGTCTCGCGATCGCGGCCAACGACCGTCGTGTTGAACTGCGCGAGATCGTCTTGCGGGACAAGCCGGCGGCGATGCTAGACGCGTCACCCAAGGGAACCGTGCCGGTGCTCGTACTGCCGGACGGGGCGGTGATCGACGAGAGCCTCGACATCATGCGCTGGGCTTGTGCGAACACACGTGATGCCGCGTGGCCGACCGGTAGCGACGCCGCGTTGATCGCGACGAACGACGGCGCCTTCAAACACCATCTCGATCGCTACAAATATGCTGACCGCTACGACGTCGATCCGATCGAACACCGCGATGCCGCGACGGGCTTGCTCCGCAACTTGGACGAGAGGCTAGACGCTGCTGACAGTCTCGGCAGCAGCCCGCAGTCGATGACCGATCTCGCGATCATGCCGTTCGTCCGCCAGTTCGCGCAGACCGATCGATCTTATTTCGCCGGCCTGCCGTTCGAGCGGCTCCACATGTGGTTAGCCATGCATCTCGGATCGACGCTGTTCGCCCAGGTCATGATACGCCCGGCGCCTTGGCAACCGGGAGGCCCTCGGATGTTGTTCCCGACGACGGACGCCCCGGCAAACCCAAAACTCCCAACCAGAACGCCTCCCGGTCAGCGATCGGAAAGTGGCTGAACGTCCGCTAGCTAAGCCATGCTCAGCCTCGAAGCGGCGCGCACGTAGGTGATGTTGGTCACGTTCGGCCTAACCATGGCGGTGCGGACGATATGCCCTTCCACAGCGGTAAACGCGCGCGATGCGGCCCGACAGCGCGAAGCAGAACAGCAGCACTAACGTTTATAGAAGTCGCGACGGCGGCGCGTCGAAATTGTCGTAATCGGCCGCAACGGTAGGACGCGACATTGACGATCCCAATGGCAGGAGTGATGCCCCTATTATCGCTCTACCCCAGCCCTGGTTACGATCTGCATGCAAACCACTGGGTTGAGCGCTTGCGCTGCCGCGCATGCGCAGGCAGTAGGCGGCCAAACCCCAGGAGTTCGAACATGGCAAATACCCTTGAAATCGATCAGGCGAGCGTCGTCGACAACGACATCCAGAAGCAGATCGAATTTTCCGGTGAGTTCGACGGCGACGAGTATGAGTTCGCGGTCAAGTACGCGGTGCTGAAGGAACTCAGCGGCGACGAGCCCGAGGACGACGGCATCGAGCTGTTCAATCGCTTCAACGACGATATCGTCGACGCTTGCCTCGCAGCGATCGAGCGCAAGCCGAACGCGACGACGATCGTCGTCGACGAAGACGATCTGGAATAAACAGGACCGGGGGAGCGACGGAGCGGCCTTTGCCATCCGTCGCTCCCCCTGCGCACTGGTCGTTGGAACGGCAGGTCGATCGACCCGCAGAGGTTCAGTCGCCGGTCACGAACCGTCTGATACGGGTCGAGTAGCGGCTGCCTACGAGTAAGGTCACGCCGAACAGCATTGACGCCCCCCATATCGCCGCGATGGCGATAATGACGAATTTCACCATGGTCGGACTCCGACGTTGTTTCGTTATCTGGGTTTCGATAACTGGGTTTCGATGGCTGGCGCTTACGCCCGCCAAGACGGATATCGGCTGAACGGAATAGCAATCCAAGGTTCAGGTTAAGCTGAGTTTCCGTGTCGCCCCTGTATGGTTGGGTCGCGCTCAGGTCGCTTTTGTCGTCGAGCGTCGGCGCAGGACGTAGATGTCCATGATCCAGCCGTGCCGCTCGCGCAGCGCAGCGCGCGTCCGCATGATCTGCGGCCCGATGCGGTCGAGCGGACCGGCCAGCAGCGCTTGATGCGGCATGCCGAGATAGGCGCCCCACCAGATGTCGATCCCTTCCGGAACGAGCGCTTCGAACGCGCCGCCGCCATCCAGCATCACCGCGACGGTGTCGGCGCCGGCTGGCCACCCCCCTGCCCTCAGGCGGCGCCCGGTGGTGATCAGGACCGGCGCGCCCAGCGTATTCAGGGGGATGGCATGCGCCGCGGTCAGCACTTGCAGGCTGGTGATGCCGGGCTCGACATGAACCCGCAGCGCGATCCCGTTGGCGCGCAGCCGGTCCGCGATCCGCAGCGTGCTGTCGTACAGCGACGGATCGCCCCAGACGAGTAACGCCAGGCGACCGCCGTCGGGCAGATGCGTTGCGATCCGAGTGGCCCAGGCTGCGGCGATCGCGTCGTGCCAATCCTCGACGGCTTCGAGATACGGTGCGCGGGCGTCGCGTATGGGGAGGTCGAACTCGACCACGCGGGTCGAGCCGGTCAGGACGTCGGCGCAGATCGTGCGGCGCAGGTCGATCAGATCGGACTTCGCATCGCCCTTGCGGGGGAGAAGGATCAGGTCGGCGGCGTTCATTGCCTTGATCGCGGCGCGCGTGAGGTGATTGGGGTTACCGGTGCCGATGCCGATCAGGTGGAGATCGATCATTCGGCGTCCATGAGCGGACCGTAGAGGATCAGCGCGGGCTTGCTGGAAAAGCCTGCCTGCAACTGCTCGGCCAGGTCTGCGATCGTCGAGCGGGTCAGGGACTGGTCGGGATGGCCGATATTCTCCGCGATCAGTGCAGGCGTGTCCGGGGACAGGCCGTGCTCGATCAGCGATGCGGCCAGCGCCGGGAAAGTGCGCTTGGGCATGAAGACCACCGTCGTCGCCTCGGGATCGGCCAGTGCGGCCATGTTGCGCTGTTCGGGCAGGTCGCCGGTGACGTCGTGGCCGGTGACGAACTGGACGCGACGGGCACTGAGCCGGCGGGTGAGCGGGATCTGCGCGGCGGCGGCGGCGGCGCTGGCGGCGCTGATGCCGGGGATGATCTCGAACGGGATGCCGGCGGTCCTCAGCGCGACGATCTCTTCCTCTAGGCGCCCGAACATCCCTGCGTCGCCGGACTTGAGGCGAACCACGCGGATGCCGGTCCGGGCGTACTCGACCAGCAGTTGCGAGACGTGCGCCTGGGTCGGCGACGGGCGACCGGCGCGCTTGCCGACCGCGACGAGGTCGGCCCCCGGGCGGGCGTGGCCGAGGACCGCGGAGGACAGGTCGTCGAACAGCACTGCGTCGGCGGATTGCAACCGCGCGACGGCTTTCAACGTCAGCAGTTCGGGATCGCCGGGGCCCGAGCCGACGAACGAGACGAAACCGGTCATGATGGGCTCGCGATCATGTGGAAGAAGCTACCGGTGACGTGGCCGCGATGCGAGCCGGTTTCGGCGACCGGATTGCCCTCGGCATCGGTGACGTGCGCAAGCGGCGCATCCGGCTGGTCGATGATCGTCGAGTAATGGAACTCGTGGCCGGTGAGCGCGGCGCCCGCCGCGAAGCCGCCCATCGGCGCGTGCAGCGTCGCATTGCGGTAGCCAAGGTGCATCTTCCGCTGGGCGTAGCTGGTGATGAGGCCGAGCAGACCGGCCATCCGGTGACGCGTGCCATCGGCGTCGATCAGCCCTTCACCAAGTGCCATATAGCCGCCGCACTCGCCGTGGACGGGGCGCGTGCGTGCGTGTTCGCCGAGGGCTGCGTGAAACTTGCGCGCTTCCGCAAGCTTGCCCGCGTGGAGTTCGGGATAACCGCCGGGCAGCCAAACCAGATCGGCGTGCGCGGCCGGGGCTTCGTCGGCGAGCGGCGAGAACGGCATGATCTCGGCGCCCGCCCGCCGCCAGCCCTCGAGCACGTGCGCGTAAGTGAACGAGAAGGCCGCGTCCTGGGCGAGCGCGATGCGCTGGGCGGGTGGCCGGATCCAGCTTTGTGCACCTTCCGCCCGGGCGCCGGCTGAAGCCGCGTCGCGGAGTGCGGGAATGTCGACATGCGCGCGGAGGAACGTCGCATAGTCGTCGATGCGCGCGTCGAGGTCGGGGTGCTCGGCGGCCTGCACCAACCCGAGGTGGCGCTCCGGCAGCTTCAGGTCGCCGCGCCTTGGCAGCGATCCGAACACGCGGATTCCGACTGCGTCCATGCCGCTGCGCGCCAGACGTTCGTGGCGGGGGCTGGCGACGCGGTTGAGGATGACGCCGGCGATCGGCACGCTGGCATCGTAGCGGCTGAAGCCCAGCGCGGTGGCGGCGGCGGACTGTGCCTGGCCCGAGACGTCGATCACGAGCACGACCGGCCAGCCCATCCTGCGGGCGATATCGGCACTGGCGCCGTTGCCGGTTGCGCCCGGCTTCGCGACCCCGTCGAAGAGCCCCATCGAGCCTTCCGCCAGCGCGAAGTCCGCGTCGTCGGCATTGGCGGCGAGCGTGTCGAGCATCGTGGCGGGCATCGACCAGCTGTCGAGATTGAACGACGCGCGGCCGCTGGCGGCGCGGTGGAAGGCGGGATCGATATAATCGGGGCCGCTCTTGAACGGCTGGACCGCGAGGCCGTCGTCGCGGAGCGCGCGAAGGAGGCCGAGCATGACGGTGGTCTTGCCGGTGCCCGAGGCGGGCGCGGCGATGAGCAGGCCGGGGGTCATGCGAGGTCTCCGGCGAACTTCGAGTCTGCGGATTGGGGACGGAAGCGGCGGTCATAACCGGTTGCGTAGAGGCTGCTTTCGACGAAATTCTCCGCGGCCAGGGCTTTGCCGACGAGGATCAGCGCGGTGCGATCGGGTTTGCCTTCGATAGCCTGCGCGATCGTCGCGAGCGTGGCGCGCTCGAGCTGCTGGTCGGGCCAGCTCGCGCGCCAGACGATCGCCACCGGGCATTCCGGGCCATACGACGGCATGAGGTCCGCGACGACCTGCGCCAGATTGTGGACCGAGAGATGGATCGCGAGCGTCGCGCCGGTTGCCGCGAACGCGGTCAGGGTCTCGGCGGCGGGCATCGTGCTGGCGCGGCCGGGCGTGCGGGTCAGCACCACCGATTGCACGAGTTCGGGGAGCGTCAGTTCGACCTCCAGCGCGGCGGCGGCGGCGGCGAAGGCGGGGACGCCGGGGGTGATCGTGAACGGGATATCGAGGTCGCGGAGGCGGCGCAGTTGCTCGCCCATCGCCGACCAGATCGACAGGTCGCCGGAATGGAGCCGCGCGACGTCCTGCCCGGCGTCGTGTGCGGTCTGGATCTCCCCGATGATCTGATCGAGCGACAGCGGCGCGGTGTTGACGATGCGCGCGCCGGGGGGACAGTGATCGAGCATCGCCGTCGGGATCAGCGAGCCGGCATAGAGGCAGACGGGCGAACCGGCGATCCGGTCGCGACCGCGTAGGGTGAGCAGATCCGGTGCGCCGGGGCCTGCGCCGATGAAGTGGACGGTCATGCAGCGGGTCCTTCGACACCCGATCGAGCAATGGCGCAGGTGGCCATCCGGTCGGGCGAGATATGGCGGGTGGCGAGAAGCTGCGCGCCAGGGCCGGCAGCTGCGAGGGCCGAGGCTTCGGCGACGCTGCCGGTCTGGCGGGCTTCGAGGCTGGCGATCGACTGCGTTTGCGTTATCGGCACCCGCAACGCGTCGGGTGGTACGGCGATCACGGGTAGACCCAGCGCCTCCGCCAGTTCCGAAACGAGCGTCAGCTTGTCGAGGGGTGCCGCCAGAGCCTTCACGGGCGCGCATTCGTGCTGCGCCGCGGCGAGCGCGGTACACAGCGAAGCGACGTTCGCGCCCGTGCGAAATCCGAAGCCGGCGACGATCAGGACACGACGCTCCACTGGACGACGGGAAAGCTCGCTCGCCAGCCGCGGCGTGTACCGAGCGGGGCGGCGTCGGACAGTTCTATCCGCATGAGCGTGCCGCCCTTCGCTGCGTGCCAGCCGGCCAAGAGCGCTTCGGATTCAAGCGTGACGGCGTTGGCGACGAGGCGGGCGCCGGCTGGAAGTGCTTTCCAGAGTGCGTCCAGCATCGCGTCCGAAAGCCCCCCGCCGATGAAGACGGCGTCGGGTATGGCCTGGTCTGCAAGGGCACCGGGTGCGCGGCCTTCGACGACTTGCAGCCGGTCGACGCCAAGGGCCGCGGCGTTGTTGCGGATGCGGTCGGCGCGGACGGGGTCGGCTTCGAATGCCATGGCGTTGGTGGATGGATGGGAAAGCAGCCATTCGATCCCGATCGAGCCCGAGCCTGCACCGATATCCCACAGCGTCTCGCCGGGTTTCGGAGCGAGCGCGGACAGCGTCAGCGCGCGGACCGGGCGCTTGGTGATCTGGCCATCATGCTCGAACCACGCGTCGGGCAGGCCGGAGGTTCGCGGTAGCACCGTGCCGCCGCCGGCAAACGCGATGCCGATCGCGACGGGATGAGCGATGTCGTCAAACGCCAGCGTGGCGGCGGTCGCTCCGCGGATGCGTTGGCGGGGGCCGCCAAGGGCTTCGAGGATGTGGAGATGCGATGCGCCGAAGCCGAGATCGTCCAGATAGCAGGCGAGTTTCGCCACCGCCTCGCCGTCACGGAGCAGGACGAGGGCGCGGCGGTCTGGTGCGATGTGCTGGCGAAGGCGTGACAGGGGCGCGGCGTGGAGACCGAGACAGGCGGTATCCTGGAGCGGCCAGCCGAGACGCGCGGCGGCAAGGCTGAACGTGGAGAGCGCGGGGTAAGCGACCCACTCGGTCGGTACGAGGTGGCGCGTGATGGAAGTGCCTGCGCCGAACCAGAACGGATCGCCGGACACGAGCATCGCCACTAGTCGGCCGCGGTGCTCCAGCAGGCGGGGAATGCCCGCGTCGAACGGGACTGGCCAGGGCATGACCTCGCTCTTAAGGTCCGGGAGGAGGGCGAGGTGACGGGTTGCGCCGGTCACCAGGTCGGCCTCGGCGAGTGCTGTTTTTGCCGCCACGGACAGGCCGGCCGTGCCGTCTTCGCCCAACCCGATGATCGCCAGCCAGGGAGTGTCAGCCATGTCGAACATCCTGGTGCTGGGCGGCACGACCGAGGCCAGCGCGCTGGCTGCGATGCTGGCCGGGCGAGGCGATGCGGCCGTGTTGAGCTACGCCGGGCGCGTGGCGAACCCAAAGGTGCAGCCGATCCCGGTGCGGGTCGGCGGCTTTGGCGGCGTCGAGGGGCTGGTCGCGTATCTGCGAGCGCACGGCGTGACGCATCTGGTCGATGCGACGCATCCGTTCGCGGCCCGAATGAGCGCGAATGCCGTCATGGCTGCGGCGCGTGCGAAGGTGGCGCACATCGCCTTGACGCGCCCCGCCTGGGTGCTCGGTCCGGGTGATCGCTGGACGCGGGTGACCGATATCGAGGATGCTGCCGCGGCGTTGGCTGGCCCCGCGCGGCGCGTGATGCTCGCGCTGGGGCGGATGCATGTCGATGCGTTCGCGGTGCAGCCTCAGCACGAGTATCTGTTGCGGTTCGTCGACGCGCCAGAGCAGACGCCCGGGTTGCCGCGGCATCATCTGGTGGTCGATCGCGGGCCGTTCGATGTCGACGGCGACCGGCGGTTGATGGCGGCGCACGGGATCGAGCTGGTGGTCTGCAAGAACGCCGGCGGCATGGGCGCGCAGGCGAAGCTGGGCGCGGCGCGTGCGCTCGGACTCCGCATGATCATGATCGATCGGCCGGCCCTGCCCGCTCGGTTGGAGGTGCATGCGGCGGAGGACGTGCTGCACTGGCTCGATCATGGTGCCGACCGGGGCGTGTAGAGGATCGGCCCGGCCGGGCGGTCGATGATCCGGGTCAGGCTGGAGCCGATGATGATCATCGTCCGCATGTCGGCCATCTCGGCGCGGGCTTCGGTGAGGGGCAAGATACGGAGGGTTTCCTCAGGCGTCGAGACGGCGCGGGCGAACAGCACCGGGCGGGCGTCGCGGCAGGTATCGCGGAGGATCTCGAAGACGCGGATCAGGGCGTCGGGGCGTGCCTTCGATCGGGGGTTGTAGAAGGCGATCGCGAAGTCGGCCTCGGCGGCGAGGCGCACGCGGCGTTCGATCAGCGGCCAGGGTTTGAGATTGTCGGACAGGTTAATCGCGCAGAAATCATGGCCGAGCGGCGCGCCTGCGCGGGCGCTCGCGGCGAGCATCGCGGTGATGCCGGGGAATACGCGGACGTCGAGATCGCGCCATACCTGCGGGCCGGCTTCGAGCGCTTCGAACACCGCCGCGGCCATGGCGAACACGCCCGGATCGCCCGAGGATACGACGACCACGCGGTGGCCTTGGGACGCGAGGTTGAGGGCGTGCGTGGCGCGGTCGAGTTCGACGCGGTTGTCGGTCGGGTGGAGCGTCAGGCCATCGCGGGGGGCGACGCGCGCGACATAGGGGATGTAGCCGACGACGTCGGTCGCTTCGGCGAGCGCGGCGGTGACTTCGGGGGTCACGAGGTTCGGATCGCCCGGGCCGAGGCCTGCGATCGCCAGCCAGCCGGTCATGGCCGCCGTCCTTGGCCGTGGATCAGCAGGATCGAGAAATAGGGCGTGATCGCGTCCGCCTCGCAAAGCCGCGTGACGCGCTGATCGGCCATCGCGGCGTATTCCACCAGCCACGCCTCGCTCTCGCGTCCGGCGGCGGCGACGGCGCGGCGGAGCTTGGCGAGGTGGCGGCCGATCTTCATCACCACCAGCGCGTCGGTGTCGCGGATCCGACGGACCAGATCCTCCTCGGGGAGCGTGCCCATCAGGACCGTCAGGACGTCATCGCCCCACGTGATCGGCGCGCCGCTCGCGGTCCATGCGCCCGACATGCCGGTGATGCCGGGGACGACCGCGACCGGCGCGATCGTCTGGAGCCGCGTGTAGAGGTGCATGAACGAGCCGTAGAAGAACGGGTCGCCCTCGCACAGTACGACGACGTCTTCGCCGGTGTGGGCGAGTGTGGCGAGATGGTCGATGCAGGCCTCGTAAAACGCCGACAGGCAGTCATTGTAGCGCGGGTCCGAGACCGGGATCTCGGTGGTGACGGGGTATTCCATCGCAAATTCGATCACGTCGGCGCGGAGCATCCCGTCGACGATCTTCCGCGCCTGACCGGGACGTCCGGCCTTGCGAAAATAGGCGACGTGGCGCGCGCCGCGGACGAGTCGATCCGACCGGACGCTCATAAGGTCCTGCGCGCCAGGGCCTAGGCCTACGCCGTGGATCGTGCCGGGTGTCACTCGGTACCGCTCGCGAGCGCGTTGATAGCGGCGACGGTGATCGCGCTGCCGCCCATCCGGCCCTCGACGACGACGCAAGGCACCGGCTGGTCGGTCCACAGTGCGGCCTTGGATTCGACCGCGCCGACGAAGCCGACCGGGCAGCCGATGATCGCTGCCGGACGCGGGCAGTCCGGGTCTTCGAGCATGTTTAGGAGGTGGAACAATGCGGTTGGCGCATTGCCGATCGCGACGACGGCGCCGGCAAGATGTGGGCGCCAGAGTTCGAGTGCGGCGGCGGATCTGGTATTGCCCATCGTCCGCGCAAGATCGAGCGTTTCGGGGGCGTGGAGCGTGCAGACGATGCGGTTGTCGGCGGGCAATCTGGCCTTCGTGATGCCTTCGGTGACCATGCGGGCGTCGCATAGGATCGGGGCGCCGGCCTGTAGCGCGCGTCGGGCTTCGCTGGCGAAAGTGCGCGTGAAGCGGATGTGCTGGGCTAGGCCGACGAGCCCGGCGGCGTGGATCATGCGGACGGCGACGGGCTCTTCCTCGGGCGAGAAGCGGGCGAGATCGGCTTCGGCACGGATCATCGCGAAGGACTGGCGGTAGATCGCCGCGCCGTCGGTTTCATAGGCGTACGGCATTCAGGCGGCTCCGAAATGGGTGAGGATCTGCGCGGCATCGAGGCCTGCACGGGTGGGTGGCGCACCGGCACGGGCGTCGAAGGCGAGGTCGTAGCGACCGTAGCGACCGGTCAGCGTCACGTCGGCGGCGCGCGCGCGGGCGCATCCCTTAGCGCATCCGGAGACATGGAGGCGGCCGGTGACGTGAGGAGCGAGACGGTGGGCTAGGTTGCGGGTTTCTACCGTGGCTTGCGGGCACGACGGCGCGCCGACGCAGGCATCTACGAGGAGGATCGGTGCGGATGGAGCGGTGATGAAGTCGGCCGGGTCAGGCTGGACCGTAAGCAGCGCGACGGCCTCGCAGATCACGATATGCCACGGGGTCGGGCGGATCGCTACGATTGCGGGTTCGGCTTCGAGGAGGCGGCGCAACGCCGACGTTGCAACGCGACCGAATGGCAGGCCGAGGGCAGTGCCGAGCAGGTGCCGGCCGGGCTGGGCCCGGTCGATGGATGCGGCGGAGGCTTCTGTTGCAGCGGCCCAATAGGGAAGCGCCGCGGCGTGTCGCGCCATACGGCCACTGGCGGTGCCGCCGCTCTCGACGAACCAGTGGGCAAGCGCGATCAAATGATCGACTTCGGTGCCGGGCGCCAACGGCGTACCGAGGTCACGGCCATCTGCGCGAAGGACCAAATGGCCGGAGGCGGCGCGTTCGATCCGAAAGTCTGCGGGGGCGTCCTTGAGCGTCGGCGCGGCGCCGGCGTCGATCGCGAAACCGAATTTGCCGGGAAGATCGGGCAGTTCCGGCAGGCGGGCGCGCAATGCCGCGGCGATGCGGTGCGTATCGTCGCCGGCGCGCCACTCGGGGGCAACGAGGAGGTTGGCGCGCGCCTCTCGGGTCGGATCCGGGTCGATCAGGCCGAGGTCGAGCAATGCTTCGATCAGCGGACGCCAGCTATCCTCGCGAACGCCGCGTATCTGGAGATTGCCGCGGGTGGTGGCGTCGATCTGGCCGTTGCCGTACGCCGTTGCCGCTTCGCATAAGCCGAGCACCTGGACGCGTGTGAGCCGCCCGAGCGGGGGACGGACGCGCACTAGCAGGCCGTCGCCCGCCATCATCGGGCGCCACGCGTCGGGGCACCAGCCTTTGACCTCGAATGCGTTCATGCCCGCAGGTCCAGCGCTGCAAGGATCGAGTTGCGACGGGTCGGCCAGAGGTCTGCGGCGTGGAGCGCGGCGAACCGCGCCTGCATCGCTGCGAGCGCACCCGGGTTGGCTTCGGCGAGGAAGGCGTGGACGTCGTCGCGGCCTAGCGTCGCGTCGTAATAGAGGTCGATCAGTTCTGGGCGGACCGCGCTGGCGAGATGCGTGAAGGCGCCGAGGTGATCGAGCGTGGCGGCGATCTCCGCTCCCCCGCGAAAGCCGTGGCGCATCATGCCGTCGACCCAGGCTGGGTTGGCGGCGCGGGCGTGGACGACGCGGGCGATCTCTTCCTTGAGCGGGCGGGCCTTGGCCTGGTCCGGGTTCCGTGCGTCGAGGTGGTAGAGCGTGGCGCTCCCTCCTGCGACCGATTGCGCGGCGGCGAAGCCGGCTTCGTGCGCGGCATAGTCGGCGGCGAGAAGGAGGTCGGTTTCGGGCAGGTCCTGGACGTGGACGAAGGCATCAGCTGCAGCGACGCGGTCGCGGATGCCGGTCGGGTCGAACGTGTCGTTGCCGTCGTCGAGCGCGTGGCTGGAGGCGGACAGCCACGCTTTGCCGGCTTCCAGTCGCGCCGCTGGCGTGTAGGTTTCGGCGGCGTCGCCCATGCTAAGGCCGTAGCGGCCGGGTTCGGGGCCGTAGACGCGAGCGCTGACGGGCTTGCCGACGAAGGGATTCCAGTCTGCCGGTTCGTCGCGTGCAGCGAGCGCTCGGACGGTCTGGCCGAACATCGTGCAGAGCGTTGGGAAGGCGTCGCGGAACAGGCCGGAGACACGAAGCGTGACGTCGATGCGGGGGCGGTCGAAGTTCGCCAG
Source organism: Sphingomonas faeni (assembly GCF_030817315.1). Lineage (NCBI taxonomy): Bacteria > Pseudomonadati > Pseudomonadota > Alphaproteobacteria > Sphingomonadales > Sphingomonadaceae > Sphingomonas > Sphingomonas faeni. The sequence continues at coordinate 1,130,371 of NZ_JAUSZF010000001.1, forward strand.
CGGCAGGATCTCGACGCCCCTCACGCGGTCCGACTGCATGTCCCACACTGGCTCCGCGCCGAGCAGGTGGAGCGCCATCGCGAACTCTTCGCCTGCGGTCCGCATTGTCGCAGACGCCCAGAGATCGACGACGAGATTGCGGGGGTAGTCGCCGTGATCCTGCAGATGACGGCGGACGAGTTCGTCGGCGAGCTTTACGCCTTGGGTATGGGCGGCGCGCGAGGGGACTGCACGCGGATCGGTGGTGTAGAGGTTGCGGCCGGTCGGGAGGACGTCGGCGCGGCCTCGCCACGGGGAGCCGGAGGGGCCTGATGCGACGCGTTTGCCTTGGAGCGCGGACCGGAGACCGAGGCGTTCGGCGGCGCCGTGCTCGCCGCGGCCGTAGATATGGAGGCCGTCGCCGTACTGGCTTTCCTTCACGTCACAGACGAACGTGTCGATGCGGGTGATCGCTTCCGACTGGGACTGCGCGTCGTCGAGGCCCAGCGTGGCGGCGAGGCCGGTGGCGGTGGCTTCGTCGCGGATGTCGCGTTGCAGGCGGTCGCGGCGCGCGGGATCGAGGCCGTCGGCGTTGGAGAATTCGTCGAGCAGCGCTTCGAGGCGGCCGAGACCGGCGCCGGTGCGGGTGCGTTCGAGCGGCGGCGGGACGTGGCCGAGCGTGACCGCGCCGATGCGGCGTTTGGCTTGCGCCGCTTCGCCGGGGTCGTTGACGATGAACGGGTAGATGACGGGCATCGCGCCGACGAGCGCTTCGGGCCAGCAGGCGTCGAACAGCGCGACCGACTTGCCGGGGAGCCATTCGAGCGTGCCGTGCGCGCCGACATGGACCAGCGCATCGGTGCCACGCGCGTGAAGCCAGAGGTAGAAGGCGACATAGGCGTGGCAAGGGCAGCGCGAGAGGTCGTGATACTCTTCCGCACGGTGCTCGGTTCGGCCGCGTTCGGGTTGGAGGGCGACGAGCGCCCCGCCCCGGTCGATCGCGGTGAAAGCGAAGTCTCCCGTTGGATCGCCCCACGTTTCCCGAAGGTCCTTTCGCAGAGCTTCGGGGAGGTGCACGAGGGCTTTGCGGTACTCGGCGAGCGGCCAGTGGATGCGCGAGGTGGCCAGATCGGTTGCGTCGGGCGTGATCGCGTAGCCGACTTCGGTCAGGTCGGCGAGGATCGCTTGCGTAGAGGCGAGCGCGTCGAGGCCGACGGCGTGCGCCATCTGGTAAGCCTTGCCTGGATAGGTCGAGAGGACGATCGCGATGCGGTGGTCGGCGACGGGTTTGCTGGCAAGGTTCGTCCAGGCTTCGATCCGCGCAGCGATCGCAGTGATGCGCGCGGGGTCGGCGCGGTGTTCGCGGCGGGTGTATTCGAGGTCACCGTCCCTCGCCGCGGCTTCCTTGAAGCTGGCGACGCCGGCGAAGAGGCGGCCGTCCACTTCGGGAAGGACCACGTGCATGGCGAGGTCGGCGGGCGACAGGCCGCGGGTGGCACCGGCCCAGGCTGCGCGGTCGGAGGTGGCGAGCGCAATCTGGAAGACGGGGACGTTGGCGCCGTCGAGTGGGGTCGTGTCGCTCGCGCCGCGTGCAGAGAACGCGGTGGCGTTGACGATCGCAGCGGGCTTCAGGGCCGTGACCCAGCGGGATAGCCAACCGGCTGCGTCTGGGGCTTTCAAGGAGGGCGCGAAGAGGCCGATGACGTCGAAGCCTCGCGCCGTCAGTTCGGCATGGAGCGCTTCAATCGGGTGGAGGTCTGCGGCGGTCAAGTAGGAGCGGTAGAATACGACCAGCACGCGGGGGCGGTGCGCGTTGAGCTCGAATGCGGCCGGGCAGGTCACGCCGTCGTGCGGTTGCCAGCCGCCGACGTCGGCGATCGCTCGGACGCCGGTTACCGGGCCTGCGTAGCAGCCGGCGGCCAGTGCGAACTGGGCCAGCGCCGCTTGGGCCGCAACCGCGCCGCCGGTGTCGCAGAGATGGGCCAGGCGGCGCAGCGTCGACAGCGGGATCGTCGAAGCGGCGTCGAGGCGCGTGTCGATGCGACCGTCCGCGGCGAGAACAGCGAGCGCGATGCCCTTCTCGCGTGCGAGGTTTTCGACCTGTTGCAGGCCGTAGCTCCAATAGGAGCGGCCCCCGATCAGCCGAATCAGGATGCCCTTCGCGCCGGCCAACGTTTGCTCGACATAGGTGTCTACTGAGAGCGGGTGCTGGAGCGCGGTCAGGTTTGCGAGGCGGAGCGACGGCAGTCGGCTTCCGGCGGCATCCGCACGTCTCCAGCCCGCGGCGAACGCGCCGAGGTCACCGTCGGAGAAGGACAGGACGACGAGATCTGCGGGGGATTGGGCCAGGTCCTGCGGGACCGCGCTTTCCTCCAGCCCGTGGGTCTCGCGGAAGACGACGTGCATCGGGGCTCAGGCGTCCAGCGCGGCCTTGATGCGGGCCTCGTCGATGCGGTCGTGCTCGGCGATGACCACGAGTTGCGTGCGGCGTGGTTCGCCTGCGCGCCACGGGCGATCGTATTGCGTGCGGACGCGGGCGCCGACGGCCTGGACGAGCAGGCGCATCGGCTTGCCGGCGACCGCCGCGTAACCCTTCACGCGAAGGATGTCGGCGCTGCGGGCGAGCGCCTCGATCTTCGCGGTCAGGTCGGCAGGGTCGGCGATTTCGCCGAGTTCGACGACGACGCTGTCGAAATCGTCATGCTCGTGGTCGTCCTCGCCGTCGTGGTGCGAGGGGCGGCTGGCAATGTCGTCTTCGGCAGCGGCGTTGAGGCCGAGGATTACGCGGGGATCGATGACACCGTCGGTCAGGTCGATGACCGGGAGCGGCCGTGCGGACTCGGCGGCGATCACGGCGCGCGCCTTGGCAACGCCTTCGGGGCCGGCGAGGTCGACCTTGGTCAGCAGTACGAGATCTGCGCAGGCGAGCTGGTCCTCGAACACTTCCGACAGCGGCGTCTCGTGGTCGACGCTGGGGTCTGCGGCGCGCTGGGCGTCGAGCGCGGCGACGTCGGGGGCGAAGCGACCGGCGGCGACCGCCTCTGCATCGGCCAGCGCGATGACGCCGTCGACGGTGATGCGCGAGCGGATCGCGGGCCAGTCGAATGCCTTCAGCAGCGGCTTGGGCAGCGCTAGGCCGGAGGTCTCGATCAGGATGTGGTCGGGGCGCGGGTCGAGTGCGAGCAGCGTTTCGACGGTCGGGATAAAGTCGTCGGCGACGGTGCAGCAGATGCAGCCATTGGCCAGCTCGACGACGTTTTCGGCGGGGCAATCGGGGATCGCGCAGCCCTTGAGGATGTCGCCGTCGATGCCGAGCGTGCCGAATTCGTTTACCACGACCGCGAGGCGGCGGCCGTTCGCGTTGCGGATCAGGTGGCTGATGAGCGTCGTCTTGCCGGCACCGAGGAAGCCGGTGACGATGGTGACGGGGACCTTTGAAAGATCGGACATGATTATTTCCTCGACGTCTGAAGCACACGCACGCGCGACCTTTCGGCCGCACGCGTTCGTCGCTCAGACGGAGTACCGTGCCGCGACCATCCCCTGGATCGTAGCAAGAGCGACCATTGCGCTGGCAGGTCTCCTGGCTCGCGGGTCGAGGCTCGACGTACGCCTTCCCAGGTTTTCACCCAGTGGCTGCCCTCCGAAACGAAGGGCGTGTGCATCTCGCTCACCGCTTACAGTTGCAGGGACAGCCGCGGCATTGGGAGGACATCCTCCCGCACCGCATTCCCATTCAAGCCCTTCCGGGCACCGGCGCGATCTGTGAGGTTCGGTGGAACCGAGCCTCCGGGGTGGGGTTAGAGGAATTCCGGGGGCGTGCCAATGCACTCCACCTCCGTCATCCTGACGAAAGTCAGGACCCAGAGCCACGCACGATTCGGTGCTTGGCTCTGGGTCCCGGGTCGAGCCCGGGATGACGAAGGTAATATTACCCGTGCACCACCTCGATCTCGTCGAAGCGTTTCCAGCGGTAGATGGCGAAGCTCAGGACCCAGCACAGCACGAACAGGCCGATGATCGCGAAGCCGAGGCCGTTGAAGTTCTCGCCGAGTGCGGCTGCCAGATCCCAGATGCCGCCGGTCAGGCCGAGCTTTGCGCCGAGCAGCGCGAGCGTCTCGATACCTCCGATCGCGATCGCGACTATGGCGGAGATCAGCGTGATGGTGATGTTGTAATAGAGCTTGCGGATCGGCTTCACGAACGCCCATTCGTACGCGCCTAGCATGACGACGCCGTCCGCCGTGTCGACCAGCGCCATGCCGGTCGCGAACAGCACGGGGAGGACGAGCACGGTGCCGATCGACAGACCGTCGGCGGCCTGGCTCGCGGAAAGGCCGAGGATCGCGACCTCCGTGGCGGTGTCGAAGCCGAGGCCGAACAGGAAGCCGAGCGGGGCCATGTGCCAGCTTCGGGTCACCAGCCGGAACATCGGGCGAAACAGCCGCGCGAGCAGGCCGCGACTGCCGAGCAGCAGGTCGAGATCCTCCTCGACATAGGTGCCGCCGCCGCGGACGTGGCCGAAGGTGCGCCAGACCGAGCGGAGGATGATGAGGTTCATCGCGGCGATCGTGAAGAGGAACAGCGCGGAGATCATCGTCGCGACCACGCCGCCGACCTGCTTGAACGCCTCGAACTGCGACAGTGCGCTGGCGGTGAGTGCGATCGCGACGGCAGCGATGAGCACGATCCCCGAATGGCCGATCGCGAACCAGAAGCCGACGGCGATCGGGCGCTGGCCTTCCTGCATGAGTTTGCGGGTTACGTTGTCGATCGCGGCGATGTGGTCGGCGTCGACTGCGTGACGCAGGCCCAATCCCCAGGCGAGCAAGGTCGTGCCGAGCATGAGGGGCTGCGCGTGGAACAGCGAGAATGCCCAGCCCCAGGCGGCGATATTTGCCGCGACCAGCCCTGCGAACAGCCAGCCGATGCGCTTGCGGGTCGAAACCCGCGTCGATCTCTCGAATGTTGAAGTCGTCATGCACAAACCCCGCAGCGTCCGACGAGGACCGGGGCCTGCCGCGAACGGCCGGGACATACGACGACCGGACGCCATGAGCGGCCGACGCACGACGCCGATGCGGCCCCCGCCACATGGTCGTCGCTCAGCCAGTGTCACGCAGGCGGCGTTCACCGTGCCTCGGCCACCCCCTGGACCGGGACAAGAGCGACCAGACGCCGGCAGGTCTCCTGGCTCGCGGGTCGTTGCTCGATGCACGCCTTCCCAGGCTTTGCGGCCCAGTGGCTGCCCTCGCGTAGAGGGCTCGTGCGTCTCGCTCGCCGCTTACAGTTGCAGGGACAGCCGCGGCATAGGACGGCGAACCGTCCGCACCGCATTCCCAATCAAGCCCTTCCGGGCACCGACGCGATCACGGGAAACGGCTGGAAGCCGCATCCCGCGCGATCGGTACCCTGCTTTCGCCAATGTGCCAACGGGCGTGCCAACGGGCGTGCTATTTCGCGACGCCCAGCTGTTGCAGCATGAACGCCTGCCATTCCGAATTCTGGCGATAGCGTTCGAAGCGGCCGGACTTGCCTCCGTGCCCTGCCTCCATGTTGACGCGGAACAGCAGCGGGTTCTTGTCGGTCTTCAGTTCGCGGAGCTTGGCGACCCATTTGGTCGGCTCGTAATATTGCACCTGGCTGTCCCATAGCCCGGTGCCGACGTAGAGTGCCGGATACGCCGTCGCCTTGACGTTGTCGTACGGCGAGTAGCTCAGCATGTAGTCGTACGACGCCTTCTGCGCGGGGTTGCCCCATTCGTCGTACTCGAACGTCGTCAGCGGGATCGACGCGTCGAGCATCGTCGTAACCACGTCGACGAACGGGACCTGCGCGATGATCAGTTTGTAGTCCGCCGGCGCCATGTTCGCGACGCCGCCCATCAGCAGCCCGCCCGCACTGCCGCCCATCGCCGCGACGCGGTCCTTGGCGGCGTATTTTTGCGCGACGAGATAGCGGGTGACGTCGATGAAGTCGGTGAAGCTGTTCTTCTTGTTGAGCAGGTGGCCGTCGTCATACCAGCCGCGGCCCATCTCCTGCCCGCCGCGGATATGCGCAATCGCGTAGACGACGCCGCGATCGAGCAGGTCTATGCGGCCAGGGTCGACGGCGGGGTCGCTCGAGATGCCGTAGCTGCCATAGGCGTATTGGAAGAGCGGCGCGGTGCCGTCGCGCTTGGTGCCCTTGGCGTAGACCAGCGATACGGGGATCCGCGTGCCGTCTCGCGCGGGCGCCCAGACGCGTTCGGTGACGTATTTTGCGGGGTCGTATCCCGGCACCGGGGCGACCTTCAGCGCGCGCCGCTCGCCGGTTTTGGCGTTGACCTCGTAGGTGGTGGTCGGCGTGACTAGCGATCCATAGGTGTAGCGGACCCACGGCGTTGCGATTTCCTCGTTGACGTCGAGCGACATGCGATAGGCGGGTTCGTCGGCGGTGACCGCAGTCGACTTGCCCGCATCGTTCAGGACGCGGATCATGCGGTTGCCGCCCTCGCGTTGGTCGATCGCGACGAAGCCTTCGAAGGGCTTGAAGCCCTCGATGAAGACGGTGTCGCTGGCGGGCGTCAGGTCGCGCCATGCGGCCGTTCCCTTGGCGAGATCGGCATCGGCGACGGTGACGAGCTTGTAGTTCTTCGCGTCCTTGTTGGTGCGGATGATCCAGCGGTTGCCGATGTGATCCGCGCCGTAGCGGAACTCGCGCGCCCTTGGGGCGACGATCGTGAAGCTGGTTGGCGCGGCGGCGGCAGCGCAGCGTTGCTCGTCGCTGACCGTGCTGCTCACGCCGATGCAGACGAACTTGTCATCGGCGGTGCGCGAGACGCCCATCGAGTAGGTGTCGTCCTTTTCTTCGTACAGCAACCGGTCGCTGGCGGCGGGTGTGCCGAGGACGTGCGCCTTCACGCGGTAGCCCCGGAGCGTCACCGGGTCCTTCTCGACATAGAGAATGGTCTTGTTGTCGTCCGCCCAGACGACGTTCGGCTCGATGTTCGAGAGCGTGTCGGCGATCGCCGCACCGGTGGCGAGGTCCTTCACCTTGAGGACGTATTGGCGACGGCCGACGGTGTCTTCGGCCCAGGCGACGCGGGCGTTGTCGGGGCTCACCGCCCAGTCGCTGAGCGCGAAGAAGCTGTGGCCCTTCGCCATCGCCGGCTCGTCGAACAGCGTTTCGGCGGGCGCGGTGCGGCTGCCCTTGCGGCGCTCCAGGATCGGGTAATCCGCGCCGGTCTGGAACCGTGAGCCGTAATAATAGCCGTTCTTCGCATACGGCGCCGAACTGTCGTCCTGCTTGATATGCGAGACGGTCTCTTCGTAAAGCTTGGCCTGGAGCGGCTTCAGCGAGGCGAGCTCCGCGTCGGCATAGGCGTTCTCGGCGGCAAGATAGGCGAGCATCTCGGGGTTCTTCCGCGTGTCGTCGCGCAGCCAGTAATAGTCGTCCTCGCGCGCGCCATTGGGCGACGTCACCTGGAACGGCTTCTTCGCCACGCGCGGGGGCTGGACCTGCGCCACCGCCGCCGTCGAGACCAGCGCCACGCCGGCCAGCATCATGTACCGTATCGTCATTGTGCGACTCCCTGTGTTGCCGCAGTTGCTGTGGCCGGCTTCCGGTATCGATCGAACCAGGCGATGATCGCCGACGCCTTGGCCGCGGATTGCGACGGGCGTGCGGCGAGGCCGCCGTGGCTTGCGCCCGGCACCTTCACCAGCGCGGTCGGCACGCCGCGGATCTGGAGCGCCGCGTAATATTGCTCGGATTCGCTCACCGGCGTCCGGAAATCGTCGCCACCGACCACCACCAGCGTCGGTGTCTTGACGTTGCCGACGATGCTCAACGGCGAGCGGTTCCAATAGCTCATCGGATCCTCCCACGGCAGCTTGGTGAACCAGTAGCGCGAGGTGAACAGCGTGTTGTCCATCGTCAGCGCCTCGCTGATCCAGTTGATCACCGGTTTCTGCGTCGCGGCGGCCTTGAACCGGTCGGTCTTGCCAACGATCCAGGCGGTCAGCAGCCCGCCGCCAGAGCCGCCGGTCACGAACAGATTGTCGGGATCGGCGGTACCCTCCGCGATCGCCGCATCGACCGAGGCGATCAGGTCGTCGTAATCGGCCGCCGGATAGGTCTTGTCGATCAGGTTGGCGAACTCGGCGCCATAGGAGGTCGAACCGCGCGGGTTGGTCCAGAGCACGGCGTACCCGGCCGCGGCGTAAAGCTGCATGTCGGTCGCGAAGCCGGGGCCGTAGGCGGCGTTCGGGCCGCCGTGGATTTCGAGGATCAGCGGTACGCGCTGGCCTGCGACGCGTCCCGGCGGGGTGGCGAGCCAAGCGTCGATCGGCCGACCATCTGGCGCGGTCACCGCGATCTTGCGGACCGGCGCAAGGGCCTTCGATCCGGTCAGCACCGAGTTGAGCGTCGTCAGCCGCCGCGGCTTCCCGCCCGCCAGCACCCAGACGTCGGCGGGTGCGCTCGCATCGCCGCCGGTATAGGCGATGGTGCCGCCCTTCGAGACGGAGAACTCGCCGCCGGTATAGGGCCGGTCGAGCCCGCCGCCCGCGACATTGTCGATCAGCGGCGTGACGCGGCCATCGATACCGATGCGCGCAACGCGGCGCTGGCCGTGATCGTCATAGCTCGCATACAGGCTGCGGCCGTCGGCGGCCCACACCGCGTCCTCGATTCCGCGGTCGAGCGTGGCGGTTAGGGAGCGCGGCGACGCGGCACCGCTGTCGCCGACATACAGCTCTGTGTTCTCGTAGCTGCGGCGCTTGTCGTCGAAGCCGAGCCACGCGATCTTCGAGCCATCTGGCGACACGCGCGGCTGCGCGTCGGGACCGTCGCGCGTCGTCAGCGTCCGCAGCGCGCCGCTGGTGGCATCGACCGCGATCACGTCGGAGTTCATCACCTGCCGATCGGCGGCGGGCCCACGGATCGCCGCGAAGACGATGCTGCGGCCATCGGGCGTCCATGACAGCGGGCCGCCATCGTCAAACTTGCCGTATGTGAGCTGCCTTGCCGCGCCGCCGTCCGCGCCCACCACGAACAGATGGTCGTAGCCCGGCTTTACATAGCCCGGCCCGTCGTTGCGGTAGTTGACCCGATCGATGATCGTCAGCGGCTCGGCCCATTTCGCGCCCTCGGGCTTAGGTGGCTGCATGCCGAGCTTGGTCCCCTCGCCTGCTACCGTTGCGATATAGGCGAGCTTGGTGCCGTCGGGCGACCAGGCGAGCGCCTGCGGATCGCCGGGGAAGCTCGTCACGCGCGCGCTCTGCGCACCGCCGATCCAGCGGACGAACAGCTGCGATCCTTCGCCCTCGCGTGCGGTATAGGCGATGCGCGCGCCGTCCGGCGACCAGCGCGGGCTGCTGCCATCCGTCGCGAACGGCGTCTGGCGGCCGCTCGCGACGTCGATAAGCCACAGCGACGACTGCATCCTGTCGGTCATCACGTCGCCGGTGCGGCGGACATAGACGATCGTCTTGCCGTCCGGGCTGATCTGCGGGTCCGCCGCGATCGTCAGGCCGAACAGGTCGCTGCCGGTGAAGCTGCGCGTCGGACCGTCCGGTAGTGGCGCGGACGGCTGCTGTTGGGCAAAGGCCGGCGTCGCCGCGAGCAAGAGTAGAGCTAGGGTCAAGCGCAACGAACGGCTCCTTCGAATGAACCGCGCGAGGATGACGGATTGTTACGGGGAAGCAAGCGGTACGAACGTGACGGGCAGGCCATCCTTCGGGCGTGGGATCGGGAACACCTGCCAAGCATCCCCGCTGCCCGCCGCCGCCTCGATCCGGTAGCGCGTGAGCAGGTGCGCGATCAGCAGTCGCATCTGCATCGTCGCGAAATGCAGCCCGATGCACATGTGCGCGCCGCCACCGAACGGCACCCAGGCGAACCGGTGCCGGCCCTTCGATGCTTCCGGCGTGAAGCGGAGCGGATCGAACCGGTCGGGATCGGGCCAGTGCTCGGCCATGCGGTGCGTGTAGGTGATCCCGACGCCGACGTTCGTGCCTGCCGGGATCTCATACCCGCCGAAACTGAAATCCTTCAGCGCGCGCCGAGGGATCGACGGGACCGGCGGCATCATCCGCAGCGATTCCTTGAACGCATATTCGGTGAGCACGAGGCGATCGAGTTGCTCGGTCAGCGGCATGGCCGGGTCGAGCGCGGCGACCTCCTCGCGCAACCCCTCCTGCCAATCCGGATTGCGCGCGAGCAGCATCACCAAGCTCGTCGCGGACGAGGTGATCGTGTCGTGCGCCGCCATCATCAGGAAGTTCATGTGGTCGGCGATCGCCAGCGCGCTCAACGGCGCGCCGTCGTCATCGGTCGCGCGGCAGAATTGCGAGAAGAAATCCTGGCCGTTGCCGGTCCGCCGCGCAGGGATCTCGCGCTCGAAAAAGTCGATAAGATAGGCGCGGGCGCTGACCCCCTTGCGCATCTGCGTCCCCGGCCAGGGTTTGCGGATCGGTGAGACGCTCGCCTGTACCTCGTCGACGAACGCCTGGTTGATCTTGTCGGCTTCGGCGCCGAGTGGTACGCCGAGGAAGCTGGTCGCGGCGAGGTCGAGCGTGAGTTTCTTGACCGCGTCGTAGAAGCGTAGCGTCTGGCCGCTCCAGCTTCCGACTGCGGCCTCGATCCCGGCGTCCAGTTCGGTCGCGTAATGCCGCATCGGCTCGGGCTTGAATGCGACCGACAGTGTTTTTCGATCTGCGCGATGCTTGTCGAAATCCATCAACATCAGGCCGCGCGGGAACAGCAGGTTGAGAAGCGGCCCCCAGCCCTGTTCGGACGAGAAGACCTTGTCGCGGTCGAACAGGACCAGTTCGTTGGCGTCGGGACCGAGCAGGTTGACGCCCGTGCCGCCCAGCGCGCGGTTGCGATAGACCGGGCCGTACCGCGCCGCCATGCCTTCGGAAAACGCGATCGGATCGGCGAGCAGCTTGAACGTGTTGCCGACGAACGGCAGCCCGTTGCTGCCAGGTATATGATCGAGCGCACCCTTGAGCTGGCGCGGGAGCCAGTGCGGACTGGCGTTCTGCAACATGGCGTGGCTCATCGTCGGATCCTCAGCGACATGCCGGCTTGGCAACGCCCGAATACGAGCATAACTAATGTTCTGCAACCGGGGCGCGGATCCCGGGGCTTTGACAGGAGAGATGCATGGACCTCGCAAACACTGCTGCCGTCGTGACCGGCGGCGCGTCAGGATTGGGCGCGGCGACCGCGCACGCGCTGGCCGCCAAGGGCGCGAAGGTGGCGATCTTCGACCTCCAGGCGGACAAGGGCGAAGCGCTGGCGGCGGAGATCGGCGGGGTGTTCTGCAAGGTCGACGTGACGTCGGACGACAGCGTCGATGCGGGGTTTGCGGGGGCACGCGCGGCGCACGGCCAGGAGCGGATCCTGGTCAATTGCGCGGGGACGGGGAATGCGGCGAAGACTGCTGGGCGGTCGAAGCAGGATGGCTCGATCAAGCACTTCCCGCTCGACGCGTTCGACCGGATCATCCAGATCAACCTGGTCGGCACGTTCCGTTGTCTCGCCAAGTCGGCGGCGGGGATGCTGACGCTTGAGCCCGGCGAGGACGGCGAACGCGGCGCGATCGTCAATACCGCGAGCGCCGCGGCGGAGGACGGCCAGATGGGGCAAGCCGCCTATTCCGCTTCGAAGGCGGGGGTGGTCGGGATGACGCTGCCGATCGCGCGCGACCTGATGAGCGAGGGGATACGGGTGAACACGATCCTGCCGGGGATCTTCGACACGCCGTTGCTGGCGGCGGCCCCGCAGCAGGTCCGCGATGCGCTGGCGGCGTTGGTGCCATTTCCGAAGCGCTTGGGGCGGCCGGAGGAATTTGCGGCACTCGCGCTGACGATGATCGAATGCGGGTATTTCAATGGCGAGGATGTGCGGCTGGACGGCGCAATCCGGATGGCGCCTCGGTAACTCGAGCTTAAGCGCTAACCCCATCCTCCCGTCATCCTGACGAAAGTCAGGACCCAGGATCACACGCGATGTCGTCCTCGGCTCTGGATCCTGACTTTCGTCAGGATCACGGGAAATTGGGGGATGGCGCACGATGGCGGAGATTTCCCCGCGCGTCGAACCATTCCCCCACCCCGGCGGAGGCCGGGGCCCAAGTGGGGGACGCTGGTGGCTGAGGATCGCGCGTCGTCACGGCGACCTTTCCAATTGGGCCCCGGCCTCCGCCGGGGTGGTGTTTTGGGGGAGGGCGGTTGCTAAGCCGCCCGCGCCAACTGCCGCCCCTTGATCATGTCCGCCGCCTTTTCCGCGATCATGATCGTCGGCGCATTCGTGTTCGAGCCGATCAGCGTCGGCATCACCGATGCGTCCACCACGCGCAGTCCCTCCAACCCGCGCGCCGCGAGCGTCGCGTCGACCACCGCCATACTGTCGTCCGCGGTGCCCATCTTGCAGGTGCCGACCGGGTGGTAGATCGTCTCCGCCGTCCGCCTTACCCAGGCGTCGATCTCATCGTCGGTGCGCACATCCTCACCGGGCGACAATTCCCCCGCCCGGTACGGATCGAGCGCCGCCTGCCGCGCGACATCGCGACCGATTTCGACACAGGCGCGCATGACGCGGCGGTCCTCCGCGGTCGCGAGGTAGTTCGCGAAGATCACGGGATCGGCGAACGGATCGGCCGAACGCAGCCCGATCCGCCCCCGGCTCTCCGGCCGCAACTGACACAGGTGCAGCGTAAAGCCGTCCTCAGTCGCCTTCACCTTGCCGTGGTCCTGCATGATCGCGAGCACCGCGTGGATTTGCACATCCGGCCGCGAAAGCCCTTCGCGCGACGACACGAACGCGCCGGCCTCGAGGAATTGCTGCCGCCCTGCCCCCTTGCCGCGCAACAGGTAATTGAGGCCGACGCCAAGCATGCCGACGCCCTTGGTCATGGTGTAGCCGGTGCGCAGCCCGCGCGATTTCCAGTTCATCACGACGTCCAGATGATCCTGCAGGTTCTCCCCGACACCGGGCAATGCATGCACGACGCCCACCCCCGCCGCGGTCAGCCGGTCCGGATCGCCGATCCCCGACAACTGGAGGATGTGCGGCGATTGCACCGCTCCCGCGCACAACAGCACCTCGCGCGTCGCCGTCACCGACTCCGCCCGCGCGCCCTTGTCGAGCACGTAATCGACACCGGTTGCACGCCTCTTGTCGATCCGGATCCGCGTCGTCCGCGCGCCCGTCAAGCAGGTCAGATTACGCCGCGACAACACCGGCCGCAGATACGCCGCCGCGGTGCTCCAGCGCTTCCCGTCCGCGACAGTCAGATCATAGCGGCCGAAGCCCTCCTGGCTCGCCCCATTGAAGTCCTCGGTCACAGGATAGCCCGCCTGCCGCCCCGCCTCGACCAGCGCATCGTAGAACGGGCTGTCCGACTCCCCGCCCGAGATCGTCAGCGGCCCCCCGCCGCCGTGCAGATCGCAGTCGCCGCGATGATGCCCTTCCAATCGTTTGAAATACGGGAGCACGTCGTCGAACGACCAGCCCGGCAAACCCATCTGTCGCCACTCGTCGTAATCCTGCGGATGCCCCCGCGTGTAGATCATGCCGTTGATCGACGAACTGCCGCCCAGCCCCTTGCCGCGCGGCCACCACAGGCGGCGGTTGTCGAGATGCGGCTCGGGCTCGGTCGAAAAGCCCCAGTTGCTCGCATTCTTGCTCTTGATCAGCTCGCCGACGCCTGCGGGCATCCGCACCAGCACGCCGTCGTTGCGCCCGCCCGCCTCGAGCAGCAGCACGCTCACGTCGGGGTCCTCGGTCAGTCGCGCGGCCAGCACGCAGCCGGCCGAGCCCGCGCCGATAATTACGTAGTCATACGTCTGCATGCCCGCATCCTCCTCATAACGCTCCGCTTTTTTTACGGAGTCGCCTTATCTCGATACGCTAGCGCTCGCACAGTAGCGTAAGCAACCCGTTCCGCAGCACGCCGCGATCGAGCCCTTCGACCGGATGCACCTCGCTCAGGCCCACGGCGAGCAGCGCATAGCCGCGAATTCCCGCCTCGACGGAATCGAACCCGTGCGCGGTCAGTTGCGCGACCAGGAACGCCATCACCTTGTCGTCATGCTCGCGGATCGCCGCCGCCGCCCGCGCGTCGCTCTTCGCCCAGGCGCGCATCGCCAGCGCGAGTTGCGACATGTCGTGATCGCGGACATGCTCGGCGAACGCGCGGATCCGCTCGACCGGCGCGAGATCGGACGCGGTCAGCGATGCCAGCAACGGATCGATCTGCGCCTCCGCGAAATACGATGCGAGCGCGGCGTGATAGCCGTCAAAATCCTTGAAATGATGATAGAAACTGCCGGTCGACGCCCCGGCGGCCTGTGCGAGGCTGCGGAGTTTCAGCGCGCGAAGACCACCGCTCTTGAGCAGCGCCTGCCCGATCTCCAGCCAATCGCGCGGCGCCAGATCCGCGCGGGGTGCAACATCGTTTTCAACCGATACCGTGCTTGACAAGCCACTCTCCATAACGAATGTTACGTCGGAACGAAGCCGGACGCAATCCGGCATCAGACACCACGACCGCACCAAAGCGGCGGGTGTAACAGGAGAGAGAGTGTGGCCGAGGCATTGATCATCGACGCCGTCCGTACCCCGCGCGGGATCGGCAAGACGGGCAAGGGCGCCCTCGCCCACATGCACCCGCAACACCTCGCCGCGACCGTTCTCAAGGCAATTGCCGAGCGAAACAAGCTCGATACCGCCGACGTCGACGACATCATCTGGTCGACCTCGACGCAGCGTGGCGAGCAGAGCGGCGATCTCGGGCGGATGGCGGCGCTTGATGCGGGCTATGACGTCAGGGCCAGCGGAACGACGCTCGACCGTTTCTGTGGCGGCGGGATCACCGCGGTCAACTTCGCCGCAGCGCAGATCATGAGCGGGATGGAAGACCTCGTCATCGCCGGCGGCACCGAGATGATGTCGCTGACTACGACGATGATGCAGGACGACATGGCGGCGGGGAAGCGACCGCTCGGGATCGGCTCGGGCAACGCCAGGCTCGATGCGGCGCATCCGCAATCGAACCAGGGTATCTGCGCCGACGCGATCGCCAGTATCGAGGGGATCGACCGCGAGACCCTCGAAGCGCTCGGGCTCGAAAGCCAGCGCCGCGCCGCCGTGGCGATCGCCGAAGGGCGGTTCGATCGCAGCTTGGTCCCCGTCACCGACGCGACCGGCGCACTGGTGCTGGAGAAGGACGAATATCCTCGGCCGGACACGACTGCAGAGGGCCTTGCCGCGCTGCGCCCCTCGTTCGCCGGGATCGCCGACGTGCCGCTCGACGACAAGGGCACGACATACCGCAAGCAGATCAACCGCCGCTATCCCGATCTGGAGATCGCGCACGTCCATCATGCCGGCAATTCGTCGGGCGTGGTCGACGGTGCCGCCGCGATCCTGCTCGCCAGCGCCGAGTATGCCGCCAAGCACGGGCTGAAACCGCGTGCGCGGATCGTCGCGATGGCGAACATGGGCGACGACCCGACGCTGATGCTGAACGCGCCCGTCCCCGCCGCGCGGAAGGTGCTGGCGAAGGCGGGGCTGACGGTCGACGATATCGACCTGTGGGAGATCAACGAGGCGTTCGCCGTGGTCGCCGAGAAGTTCATCCGCGACCTGAAGCTCGACCGTGACAAGGTGAACGTCAACGGCGGCTCGATCGCGCTGGGGCACCCGATCGGCGCGACCGGGGCGATCTTGATCGGGACGATATTGGACGAACTCGAACGCCGCGACCTGAAGCGCGGGCTCGTGACGATGTGTGCGGGCGGCGGAATGGCACCGGCGATCATCATCGAGCGCGTCTGATGCATCCCGTCGCGCACGCGCTGACGACGCCCGACAAGCCCGCCTACATCATGGCGGCGACGGGCGAGACGGTGACGTATGGCGACCTCGGTGTACGCGCGAACCAGGGCGCGCATTTGTTCCGGTCGCTCGGGCTGAAGCGGGGCGATGGGATCGCGGTGCTGATGGACAATTCGGCGCGTTACCTGGAGGTGATCTGGGCGGCAGAGCGCACCGGCGTGTATTGTACCTGCCTGTCGTCGAAGCTGACCGCAGGCGAGGCAGAGTACATCATCCGCGACGGCGATTGCCGGGTTCTGATCGCGAGCAAGGGTTGTGCGGAGGTTGCCGCCACGCTGGTGCCGATGCTCGACGACGTGCGGCGCTACGTGGTCGACGGCGCGATTGACGGGTACGCGTCTTACGAAGCCGCGCGCGACGCAAAGCCCGCCACGCCGATCGCCGACCCCTCGCCCGGCGGCATCCTGCTCTATTCCTCGGGCACGACCGGCAAGCCCAAGGGCGTCAAGCACGCGCTGTCCGACGAGCCGTTCGGCACCAACGTCTCGCCGCTCGTGATGCTCGGCAAGGGGTTGTACGGGTTCACGCCCGAGATGGTCTATCTCTCGCCAGCGCCGCTGTATCACGCGGCGCCATTGCGCTGGTCGATGGCGGTGCATCAGGTCGGCGGCACCGTCGTCGCAATGGAGCATTTCGACCCAGAGGCCGCGCTCGCCGCGATCGAGCGCTATCGGATCACGCACGCGCAATGGGTGCCGACGCACTTCATCCGGTTGCTAAAACTCCCGCCCGACATTCGCGAGCGGTACGACGTGTCGTCGCTGAAGGCTGTGTGGCATGCCGCGGCCCCCTGCCCGATCCCGGTCAAGCAGGCGATGATCGACTGGTGGGGCCCGATCATCGGCGAATATTATGCCGGCACCGAAGGCAACGGGTTCTGCGCGATCTCCAGCGCGGAATGGCTGACGCACAAGGGTTCGGTCGGCCGCAACCTGACCGCGCAGACGATGATCTGCGACGAGGAGGGCAACGCATTGCCCCCTCGCGCGGAAGGTGACGTCTACTTCGCGGGCGGCGGCGCGTTCGAATATCACAACGATCCCGCCAAGACCGCCGAAGCCGCCAACGCGCAGGGGTGGACGACGCTCGGCGATGTCGGCTGGCTCGACGAAGAGGGCTATCTCTACCTCACCGACCGCAAGAGCTTCATGATCATTTCGGGCGGCGTGAACATCTACCCCGCCGAGATCGAGAACCTCCTCGTCACCCATCCGAAAGTCGCCGATGTCGCGGTGATCGGCGCGCCCGACGACGAGATGGGCGAGCAGGTGGTGGCCATCGTCTGCCCCGCCGACCCGACCGAGGATCGCGCGCAACTCGCCGCCGAACTCAGCGCGTTCGCCCGCGCGAACCTCAGCCACGTCAAGGCGCCGCGTCGGATTGACTTTCGTGAGACGTTGCCGCGGCACGAGACGGGGAAGCTCTACAAGCGCCTGCTCCGTGACGAATATTGGGCCCAGCCGAGGGAGTCCGCATGAACTTCGATTATTCCGACGACCAGAAATTCCTCAAGGACGAAGCGCGCAAGTTTCTCGGCGCGCATTGCGGCAGCGACCGTGTCCGCGCGGTGCTCGACGATGCCTCCAAGGCGTATGACGTCGATCTTTGGAAAGCTGTTGCTGCACAAGGCTGGCTCGGCGCGGCAATCCCCGAAGAGTTCGGCGGTCTCGGTCTCGGCCATATCGAACTCTGCGCGATCGCCGAGGAACTGGGGCGAGCCTGCGCGCCGATCCCGTTCGCCTCGACCGTCTATTTCGTGGCGGAAGCGCTCATGTTGTACGGGAGCGACGCGCAGAAGATTCGGTGGCTTCCCCGGATCGCGGCGGGCGATGTCATCGGTGCGTTCGCCACGTCCGAAGGTGCCGGCCCGGTCACCGCACGCTCCGTCCGCACCTCAGTCTCCGGTGGCAAGCTCACCGGCGAGAAGATCCCCGTGACCGATGGTGACGTCGCCGACCTGATCGTCGTCCTCGCGCGCGACGGCCTCTACCTCGTCGAGCAGGGTGCAGGCGCTGCGATCGAGGTGCTGGAAACGCTCGACCCGGCCCGCAGCGCCGCCCGCCTCACCTTCGACGACGCGCCTTGCGAGAAACTCGGCACCGACGACGGCATCGCTGCGACGCAGGCGGTGTTCGATCGCGCCGCCGTCCTCCTCGCGTTCGAGCAGCTCGGGGGGGCGGATCGGTGCCTCGACATGGCGAAGGGGTACGCGCTCGATCGCTACGCATTCGGCCGGCAAATCGGCGGGTATCAGGCGATCATGCACAAGCTCGCCGACATGTACGTCAAGAACGAACTCGCGCGCTCGAACGCCTATTACGGCGCATGGGCGCTGAACGCGGACGCCGCCGAACTCCCGCTAGCCGCGGCCACCGCGCGCGTCGCCGCATCCGACGCATACTGGTTCGCGTCGAAGGAGAACATCCAGACGCATGGCGGAATGGGCTTCACCTGGGAGTCCGACTGCCATCTCTATTACCGCCGCTCGCGTCAGCTCGCGCTGGTAGCCGGCGCCCCCGCAGCGTGGCGCGAACGCCTCGTTGGCCATCTCGAAATGCGCAACGCCGCCTGATCGGAGCAAGTATGGACTTCAAGGACAGCGATGCCGAAGCCACCTACCGCGCAGCCGCGCGAGACTGGCTCGACGCGAATATCGCCGAGCATGACGCCTGCCACTATGACGACGACATGACCAAGGCGAAGGCATGGCAGGCGCGGAAAGCGGCCGGCGGCTATGCGTGCATCACCTGGCCCAAGGAATGGGGTGGCGGCGGCGGCACGCCGATCGAGAGCGTGATCTTCGGCCAGGAAGAGGCGCGCCACGCGGTCGACGGCAGCTATTTCACGATCGGGCTCGGCATGTGCGTGCCGACGGTGATGGCCTATGCCGACGACGCGACCAAGCGGCGGTTCGTCGGCCCCGCGGTGCGCGGCGACGAGATCTGGTCGCAGCTGTTCTCCGAACCCGCCGGCGGCTCCGATGTCGCCGCGATCCGGACGCGCGCGGTGAGGGACGGCGACGACTGGGTGATCAACGGCCAGAAGGTCTGGACCTCGGGCGCGCATTACAGCGACTACGGCATCGTCCTGGTCCGCACCAACCCCGACGTGCCCAAGCACCAGGGCCTGACGATGTTCTGGCTCGACCTGAAGGCGCCGGGGATCGAGATCCGCCCAATCCACCAGATGTCCGGCGGGTCGAGCTTCAACGAGGTTTGGTTCGAGGACGTCCGGATATCCGACGCGCAACGCCTCGGCCCCGTAGATGGCGGCTGGAAGGTCGCGCTGTTCACGCTGATGAACGAACGCCTCGCGATCGGCACGAGCGGCGGGGTCGGCCCCGAGGACATCCTTGCCTTCGCGGCCCAAGTCAACGGCGCAGACGGCCCGCTGCTGAAGGACGCCGCGTTCCGCCAGACGCTCGCCGACTGGTGGGTGCAATCGGAGGGCCTGCGCAACACCCGGATGCGGACGATCACCGCGCTGTCGAAGGGGCAGGTGCCCGGCCCCGAAAGCTCGATCGGCAAGATCGTCGCTGCCAACCAGCTCCAGGCGATCGGCAACACCGCGGTCGAGGCGAGCGATCAATACGGCATCATATCCGACCCCGCGCTGACTCCGCTGAAAGGCGCCTTCCACGCCGCGACGATGTGGGCGCCGGGCTTGCGGATCGCCGGCGGCACCGACGAGATCCTCAAGAATATCATCGCCGAACGCGTCCTAGGCCTCCCCGGCGAAATCCGGGTGGACAAGGATCAGGCGTTCCGGGATCTCCCGGTGGGAGCTTGAGTAGATGGTTTGGACCGCGCCGCCCGGCTCTCCGTCAATCGCCGATCAGCGCCGAAAAATCATTCGCCGCGGCAACCCGCCTAACATGAGGTGGAGCACAGTTTCCGCCCCCGACATAATCTTTGAATGTCTCGCGAGCTTGCAGGTTCGTCAAAAGGTAGAATTTCGGCGACATTGATCTGATATCGAGCTCAATGAATATGAAAAAGTCCGCGCCGCCTTTTGCATCCATATTAACTGGCCAACGGGTAATTTCCGAGGGACGCTTCAGAAATTGCCGCGTCTTGACTTCGATCGACTTTGCATGTCCCGACACGACAACCATAATATCATGGCCGGGCGCACCTTCGGGGCTCATGTACGCTGCATATCCGAGGCTGTTCAACTTCGCTACCGCAAGAAGTTCGCCGAGCGTTCCTGATTGGAGTGATGAGAGTTTTGTCAACACGGCGCGATGATAGCGAGGAAATGGTTGGCCGCACAGGGTGCAACTTACTCAATATCTCCATCAGGTGACCGTCTGCAACCTAACAAAATATCACTGCTCGGAATTTTCCTCTTGCTCGTCGTGCCGAGAATTGACGCGGCTCCCCGCCCATTCGAATATCTGCCAAGGATGCCCCGATGACCGATATGCACACCATCCTAACCGCCCAGCGTGATGCGTTCATGGCCGATATGCCGGTCACCAAGGCGGTCCGCCTCGATCGGCTCAAGCGCGCGGCGGCGATGGTGCGGGATAACGCGGCGCGGTTCTGCGATGCGGTGTCGGAGGATTTCGGACATCGGAGCCGTGAGCAGACGATGATGACCGATATCGGCGCCTCGCTTGCGCCGATCGCGCATGCCGCCAAGCATCTCGACCGCTGGATGAGGCGCGAGCGCCGCGCGGTACAGTTTCCCTTGGGACTACTCGGCGCGAAGGCGTGGGTCGAATATCAGCCCAAGGGCGTGATCGGCATCATCGCGCCGTGGAATTTCCCCGTGAACCTGCTGATCGCGCCGCTCGCGGGCGTGTTCGCCGCGGGCAACCGGGCGATGGCGAAGACGAGCGAATACACGCCAGCGACCGCGGCGCTGTTCGAGGAACTCGTGCCGAAGTATTTCACGCAGGACGAACTCGCGATCGTCTCGGGCGGAGCGGATGTCGGGAAGGACTTCTCGGCGCTGCCGTTCGACCATCTCGTCTTCACCGGCGCGACGGCGATCGGCCGACATATCCTCCACGCAGCAGCCGACAATCTCACCCCCGTTACGCTCGAACTGGGCGGCAAGTCGCCCGTCATCCTCGGTGCATCGGCGGATATCGCGCGCGCGACCGAACGCGTGACGCTCGGCAAGATGATGAACGCGGGGCAGATCTGCCTCGCGCCCGACTATATGCTCGTCCCCTCGGCGGACGAGGCCAAGGTCGTCGACGGCATCAAGGCCGCGGCTAGCGCGATGTACCCGTCCCTGCTCGCCAACGCCGACTACACCTCGGTGATCAACGATCGCCATCACCAGCGCCTCACCGACTGGATCGCCGACGCCCGCGCGAAGGGTGCGACGGTCGAGGTCGTGAACCCCGCCAACGAGGATTTCGCGAGCGCCAATTCGCGGAAGATGCCGCTGCATATCGTCCGCGACGCGACCGACGACATGATCGTGATGCAGGAGGAGATCTTCGGCCCCGTGCTGCCGATCCGCCGCTACGACGGGATCGACGATGCGATCGCGCAGGTGAACCGCCGCAATCGTCCGCTCGCGCTGTATTATTTCGGCAGTGACGAGGCCGAACGGCGCCGCGTGATGGACCGGACCATCTCGGGCGGCGTCACGCTCGACGACGTGATCTTTCATGTGTCGATGGAGGACCTTCCGTTCGGCGGCAGCGGTCCGTCGGGGATGGGCGCGTATCACGGGATCGACGGCTTCCGTACGTTCAGCCATGCGCGGGCGGTCTACAAGCAGTCGAAGTTGGACGTTGCCAAGCTTGCCGGGTTGAAGCCGCCTTATGGTGCGGCGGCGGCGAAGACGATCGCGCGGGTGATGCGGGGGTGATGGCTTGCGTGAGTGTTATGTGTGCCCTCACCCTTCCCACGGTTGAGTAGCCGCGGGCCCCTTCCCTCTCCCC
The DNA here is from genome assembly GCF_030817315.1 of Sphingomonas faeni. Taxonomy (NCBI): domain Bacteria; kingdom Pseudomonadati; phylum Pseudomonadota; class Alphaproteobacteria; order Sphingomonadales; family Sphingomonadaceae; genus Sphingomonas; species Sphingomonas faeni. The sequence continues at coordinate 1,152,146 of NZ_JAUSZF010000001.1, forward strand.
GGGGGAGAGGGCGATGGGTCACTGGCGTAACAATATCGCCGTGGTCGCGGAATCGTCTTCGATCTGTCGCCGACGCGTCACGGGGATCGGCAATGGGCCGCTGAGCGCCGTCGCGCTTCAGGGGACATCATGCAGACCATATCGTCGCTCTTCGCCGGTGTCGCACTCGCGGCGCTCGCCACGCCTGCCGCTTTTGCCCAGGCGACGCCGGCGTCCGGGCCGGAAACTCCGGTAGCCGCGTCGGCGGAGGTCCAGGTCGATCCTGCACCCGAGACGTCGGCCGACATCGTCGTGCTCGGGTTCGGCCAGAGCCGCCAGGTGCAGAGCGTCAGCGCGGTCGATCTCGCGCGGCTCACCCCGGGATCGAGCCCGTTGAAGGCGATCCAGAAGCTTCCCGGCGTCAATTTCCAGGCCTCCGATCCGTTCGGCGCGTATGAGTGGGCGGTCCGCATTTCGCTCCGCGGCTTCAACCAGAACCAGCTCGGCTTCACGCTGGACGGCGTGCCGCTCGGCGACATGAGCTATGGCAACGTCAACGGCCTGCACATCAGCCGCGCGATCATCTCGGAGAACGTCGCCCGTACCGAAGTCGCGCAGGGCGCCGGCGCGCTCGGCACCGCCTCGACCAGCAATCTCGGCGGCACGATCCAGTTCTTCAGCGACAAGCCGCGCGATACCGCCAACGTTACCGGTGGCGGCACCTATGGCTCAGACAATACGTACCGCGGATTTGCCCGGCTCGACAGCGGCGACCTCGGCGGCGGGCTGAAGGGCTATCTGAGCTACGGCTACCTCACCACCGACAAGTGGAAGGGCGACGGCGTCCAGCGTCAGCATCAGGCGAACGGCAAGATCGTCAAGGATCTCGGCGCGTTCGGCAGCCTGTCCGCGTTCGTGAACTTCTCCGACCGTCGCGAGCAGGATTACCAGGATCTCAGCTACGACATCATCCGCCGCCGTGGCCTACGCAACGACAACATCGCCGGCAATTACCCGCTCGCGCTGCAGATCGGGAAAACCTACCAGAACCAGGCGGCGCTCGGCACGTACACGCGCGCGAACAACGGCTCGTCGGTCGGCTTCGTCGCGCCTTGGGCGGGCACCGGAACGACCTTCCCGACCGGGTTCGGCACGGTCGACGACGCCTATTTCGATGCCGGTGGCGTGCGGCGCGATTATCTTGGCGGCGTCACGCTGGACGCGAACCTGACGCCCGAACTGACGATGACCACGACCGGTTATTATCACGACAACAAGGGGCAAGGGTCATGGATCACGCCGTATTCGCCAACCCCCGTCGGTGCGCTGAACCAGGACGGCAGCGCAATCACCGCGGCCAGCCCACTCGGCTTCCGGACGACCGAATACAGCATCAAGCGCGGCGGGGCGCTCAGCAACATCGCCTATGAGACGGGTGCGAACACCTTCGAGATCGGCGGTTGGCTGGAGACCAACACTTTCACGCAGGCACGGCGTTTCTACGGGATGACCGACAGCGCCGAGCCCAACCGCGATGTGCTGAAGTTCCAGAAGAATTCGTACGCGACGCAATGGGACGGCAAATACGGCACCGACACGATGCAGTATCATGTCGAGGATACGCTCAAGCTCATCAACGATCGGCTGATCGTCAACGCCGGGTGGAAGGGCGCCTATGTCGTCAACAGCGCGACGATGCTGCCCGACACGACCTCGCCGCTGTCGGTCGGTCGTATCTCGGCGAAGGACTGGTTCCAGCCGCAGGCCGGTATCCTGTTCAAGCTGACTCCGGCGGCGGAAGTGTTCGCGGACTATACCGAGAATATGCGGGCGTTCGTGTCGTCGGCGACGACCGGGCCTTTCGCGGCGACGCAGGCCGGCTTCAACGCCGTCCGCGGTCGCCTCAAGCCCGAGCGGTCGAAGACGGCGGAGGGCGGCGTTCGTCTTCACAGCGGACCGTTCCAGGCTTCGGCGGTCGGCTATTATGTCGACTTCTCGAACCGCCTGCTCGCGTTTGCGAACGGCGTCGGCATCCTCGGCAACGCACCGACGCTCAACAACGCCGGCAGCGTGCGGACGTACGGTGCCGAGGTCTCGGCGAACTACCGCGTGTTCCGGCCGCTGTCGCTGTTCGCGAGCTATTCCTACACCAACGCGGAATATCAGGACACCGTCACCGACGCCTCGGGCTCCGTCCAGGTCCGCAAGGGCGATACCGTCGTCGACACGCCCAAGCACATGGTCAAGGGCGAGATCGTGCTCGAACAGTCGGGCTTCACCGGCCGGGTCGGCGCGGATTACATGAGCAAGCGCTACTTCACCTACCTCAACGACCAATCGGTGCCGGCCCGCGTGCTAGTGGATGCCAGCATCGGTTACCGGTTCGACGGCGAAGGCGCGCTGCACGGCGTCGCCATCGAGGGCAACGTGACCAACCTGACGAACAAGAAGTACGTCGCGACGATCGGGTCGAACGGCTTTACCGCGAGTGGCGACAACCAGACCCTGCTGGCCGGCTCGCCACGGCAGTTCTTCGTGTCGCTGAAGAAGGGCTTTTAAAGTCCGAAAGAGTATCGGGCCGGGCAGCGTTCGCCCGGTCCGATATCACTCTACCGCGCGCAGCTTCGGACGTCCGGGTGGCGACTGGCGCAGCAGTTCGTCGACCCGCGCGGCAAGGTCGGTCTGGCGGAACGGCTTCGACAGACGGATGACGCCTTCGGGCACGTCCTCGCCCGCCGCGGCATAGCCAGTCACGAGCAAGGCTGGGATACGATTGCCCGCCGACCATAATTCACTGATCAACTGCCCCCCGGTCATGCCGGGCATGAGATAATCGCTGACCAGCACGTCGGCATCGACGCCCGACCGGATCGCCGACAGGGCCTGGCTGGCGGAGGATACCTCGACCACGACATAGCCGATGTCGCGCAGCATGTCGGCGGTTGCCGCACGAACGAGATCCTCGTCGTCGACCAGCAGCACCTTGGCAGCACGGCGTGCGGTGACGGGCTCGGCCGTGTTCTCGATGGTATCGACCGCCGCTTCCTCGGTTGCCGGCAGCCAAAGCTCGACCGTCGTGCCGGAGCCGGGTTCGCTCGTGAGGCGCAACGTGCCGCCCGATTGCGCAGCGAGGCCGTGGACCATCGAAAGCCCCAGCCCGGTGCCCTTGCCGACGCCCTTGGTAGAAAAGAACGGCTCGGTCGCACGCGCCAGCGTCGCGCGGTCCATGCCTACGCCGGTGTCGATCGCTGCGATCCGGACGTAGCGGTCCGGCGAGAGCCCGATGACGTTGCGCTCGTCGACGACGATCTCGCTCACCGTCAGGGTGAGCTTGCCGCCACCGGGCATAGCGTCGCGCGCGTTGATCGCGAGGTTGAGGAGCGCGAGTTCGAGCTGATTGGGATCGACGCGTGCCGACGACAGATGACGCGGGATTTCGATCGTCACGGCGATCGAGGGTCCGAGCGAGCGCCGCATCAGGTCGACCAGTCCGTCGATCAACGCGCCGATATCGACCGCGCGGGGTTGCAGAGCCTGTCGACGGGCGAAGGCGAGCAATCGCTGCGTCAACGTCGCGGCGCGCTCCGCCGCCTGCAACGCGCCGCCGATCATTCGTTGCGTGCGCTCGTCGTCCTTGTGCCGCCTGCGCAACAGATCGAGGCTGCCGACGATCGGGGTCAGCAAATTGTTGAAATCATGCGCGACGCCACCGGTCAGCTGCCCGATAGCGTCCATCTTCTGCGCCTGCGCGAGTTGCGCGTCGGCTTCCTTGCGGTCGGTGACGTCCGAGACGACGCCGGTCATCCGCGTGGCCTTGCCGGCATCGTCATACTGGACCCGCCCCTTGGCGACGAGCCAGCGCGACTCGCCGTCGGCGGCATCGATGCGGTACTCGACGTCGATCGCGCCGGTCTTCGTCGCCTCGGTCATAGCCTGCGTCACCATGCCACGCTGCTTGACGTCGACATGGCTGAGGAACGTCTCCAGGCTCCATTCCGAGCGCCCCTCGGGATAGCCGTAGATCGCATCGTGACGCTGCGTCCGACGCGAGACCCCCGTTTCCAGGTCGATATCCCAGCTTCCCATGCCCGCGGCTTCGAGCGCGATCTCGAGGCTCTCGCGAGCGGTCCTCAGTTCGCTGGTCCGATCCAGCACGGCGCGTTCGAGCGTTACCGCGACGTCGCGCAACTCATATTGTCGACGACGTGCCGTGATCGCAGACCGGATCGCGCCCAGCATAGCCTCGGCATGCAGCGGCCGTTCAAGCAGCAGGACATTGCCGAGATCCGCGAGGCGTTGCGTCGCACGCTCGGTACGCGGTGTCCGGGTGCCGTTGGCGAGAACGACGAACTGGATATCGGCCCAATTGGGTTGCGCCGCTACCCATTCCGCGAGTGGCGCAACCTCCTCGGTGGTCAACGCTTCCTCGGTCAGCATCACAGCGGCAGCGCCCCTGTTCAACTCGAACACCAATTCGGTCTGGTCGCGACAGACGAACGCGACGATATCGTTGCGGCCGAGCAAGTCCGACGCGATCGCCGCATCGCGCCCGCGCGGCGCCAGGATCAGGACGCGATCGTCCATGTCAGCCGCGAATGTCCCGTATTCCCATCCGGCTGGCCATCAACGTCTTTCCTTCGCCCGAGAATGTCGGGACCCCGGTCAGCACGCCTTGGAATTCGCGCAGGGGCTCGCCGACCAGCAATCCGTTGCTACCGATCTGAAACTCCCGGATCGTGCGTTCGTGCCGTGCGGTACGGGTCTTGATGACCGAAATCGCCTGGCGCACCTCTCCATGCGCTTCGAAATAGCGGAGCTGGACGATCGTATCGGACAGATAGCTGAGATCGACGTCGGACCGAACGTCGCCGGTGATCCCGTGCAGGCCGAGGATCAACAGGCTGACGATCCCCTTCTGGCCGAGATACGTCAGCATCTCATGCATCTGGAGAATCAAGAACTGCTCGTTCGGCATCGCCTGGAGGTAGGCGTTGAGGCTGTCGATCACGACGATCTTCGCGCCGTGCCGTTCGACCGCCGCGCGCACCGCACCCGAGAATTCCCCCGGCGACATCTCGGCAGGATCGATCGCCCGCAGTTCTAGCTGTCCGTTCTCGACGAACGGCATCAGGTCCATGCCGAGCGACGCGCTACGCTTCAGCAGCGTGGGCAGACGCTCGTCGAACAGGAAATACGCGGCCCGCTCGCCTCGCTTCAACGCTGCGATCATCGACTGGACCGACGCGGTGGTCTTGCCGACGCCGGCGGGGCCGGTCAGCAACGTGGCAGTGCCGGGGATCAGGCCACCACCCAACAGCGCGTCGAGTTCGATCGAACCGGTCGACACGGCATCGTCCGAATATTTCATCACGTGCTCGGACGCGATGAGGCGCGGATACACGCACAGGCCGCCGCGCTCGATCTCGAAGTCGTGATAGCCGCCGCGATACCGCACGCCGCGCATCTTCACGACGTGAAGGCGACGGCGTTGCGCACCGAACCCCGACAAGGTCTGTTCCAGAGAAACGACGCCGTGCGCGATGCTGTGCAACTGGAGGTCGCTGCCCGAGCCGCTCTTGTCGTCGAGAAACAGCACGGTGCAGGCCCGCGTCGAGAAGAAGTGCTTGAGCGCCAGGATCTGGCGCCGATAGCGGATCGGGCTCTGCGCGAGCAGGCGCAACTCGGACAGGCTGTCGATCACCACGCGCTTCGGGCGAAGCTCGTCGACCTTGGCCATCACGTCGCGGATCGTCTCGCCCAGCTCGACCTCGCTGGGATGCAGCAACGTCTGTTCGTGATCTTCGCCAAAGCCGTCGGCGGGTACCATTTCGAACAACGACAGCGAGTCCAGCGACCAGCCGTGAGTCTGCGCCACCGCGCGAAGTTCGAAACCTCGGTCTCGGCGAGCGTGATATACAGCCCGGCCTCACCGACCGAAGCACCGGCCAGGAGGAAACCGAGCCCCAGCGTGGTCTTGCCCGTACCCGGCGTGCCCTCGATCAGGTACATCCGGTCCGGCGTCAGTCCTCCGTTCAGAATGTCGTCGAGCCCGTCGATACCGGTCCGTGCGAGTGCCGGTAGATGTCCGTCTAGTGCCAAGTCGGCAGTCCTTCCCGTGATCGTCCCGCGCATGGTGCGATCAATCGTGCCGGTCCTAGGTTATAACCGTCGGATCGCATAGCCTTGTGGTCATTCGACGCCGAGAGAACTTAATGTCGCTCAAGCATTCCTTTCCGCCAATTATGGGTCCCGATGCGCGTATCCTGGTGCTCGGCAGTTTGCCCGGGGACCGGTCGCTGGCAGCACAGCGGTATTACGCGCATCCGCAGAACCAGTTCTGGCATCTGATGTCGCCGGTCGTCGGCTGCGATCTCGCTGCGCTGGACTATGAGGATCGGCTGGCGGCATTGCGGGTGAGCGGCGTAGCGCTGTGGGATGTTATCGGCTCGGCTCGGCGGGCGGGGAGCAGCGACGCGGCGATCCTCGACGTTCAAGGCAACGACATCGCGGCACTCGTGGCGCAGCTACCGAAGCTCCGAGCGGTCGCCTTCAACGGCGGGACCGCGCTCAAGCAGGGCCTGAAGCTGCTCGGACCGGGTTACGACGGACCGGCGATCATCGCTCTCCCGTCCAGCAGCCCGCTTCACACGGTGGGCTTGGCGGCAAAGCAACCGGCCTGGAACCAACTCGCGGCGTTCCTGCTCGACCCGACCTGATCGTAGGCCTTCGCCAGACGTTCGACATTACGGGGCAGAGCTATGTGCTCGGGTTCGTGCTCCCGAAATCTACCTCCACGTCACGACGACCTACACGTTGCTGCGGATGCGCGGCGTCCCGATCGGCAAGATGGACTATCTCGGTCGGTAAACACCTGTCGGGTACTAGCGGACGCGTCCGCGCTCCGGCAAGACTAGGTGATGTCGATCGAAACGTTTATCGCCGAATACGGCCTTGCCGCGATATTCCTCGGTGCGGGGATTGAGGGTGAAACCGCCGTCGTGACCGGTGGCGTGTTGGCGCATCAGCATTTGCTGCCGCTCTGGGGCAGCGCTGCGGCGGCGGTCGCCGGATCGTTTGCCGCGGACCAGCTCTTCTTCCTTGCCGGGCGCCGTTACCGCGATACCGCCCGCGTGCGCAGGATCGCCGCCAGGCCGGCATTCGCGAAGGCACTCGATACGCTGGAGCGCTACCCGACGATCTTCATCCTCGGCTTCCGCTTCCTCTATGGCCTGCGCACGATCAGCCCGATCGCGATCGGCACGTCGCACGTCCCCGCGCGCACGTTCATGGTGCTCAACGCGGTCTCGGCGGCGATCTGGGGCGTGATGTTCACGGGCATCGGCTATCTGTTCGGCGACACGCTGCTAGAGGCGGTCCACAGCATCATGCCGAAGCACAAGCTGGCGGGCGTCGTGGTCCTTGCGATCGTCGTTGCGGTCGTGATGACGGCGATCCGCTATTGGCGCGGACGTCGATCGAATGCCACAGCAAAGACTCGATGACTGCCGTTCGATCCTTGGAGATGTGGGCCGCGCAAGTAGTGGTCCAGCAGAGGGGGCTCGGCTGGACCACGAGGTTCCGTCTAGGGAGCTTCACTTCGCCTCGACGTTACCCCTTTGTAATACCCATTGAACGGATGGGAATAGAGATATCCGCAATGTTCGGCGAACAGAGTATAATTTGCGCCGCCCGACTATGACTTGATCACCAGCTCAGGCCGGCACGTGCGTAGACGTAGCGCCCGTTGAACCCGAACGGCGAGTAATACGGGTAACCGATGACCCCGGTCGTGTTATTGGCGATGCTCGTCGCGTCGGGGTAGACGTCGAACAGGTTGCTGACGCCAAGCCCGATCTGCGCGCCCTTCTTCGCCTGATAGCGGAGTTCGAGATCGGTGATTAGGTGCTTGCCGCTGCGTACGTCGCCGGCCTCGGTGGTCCCGGGCTGGTTCACGTCACCGTAATAGGTCACGCGAGCAAGTGCGCCGAGTTGGTCGAGCGACCAGTCGATCGAACCGGTCACCTTTTCGCCCGGCGTACCGTTCTCCAGCGACTCGATGCGGTTGCGGGCGAACAGCGTGGGTGCCGGGCTGAGCGTCGAGGTCGAGGTCGGTACACGCGTTACGTTCACGTCGTTGACGTTGCCGGCGATCGTCAGGTCGAAAATGCCCGCCGCGTCGGTCGGCAGGCGGTAATGCGCGACCGCGTCGATGCCCTTGGTGGTCGAGGCGATCCCGTTGATGAAGAACCGCGCCGCACTGACGTTGAACGGTGCGAGCAGGGCCGCGACCTGCGGATTGCCTGCTCCCGCAAGGTTCTCCGACAAGCCGATCTGGTTGCGGATCCGGATGCGGTAGGCGTCGACGGTCAGATCGAACCCGCCCGCGCGGATCACGGTGCCGATCGAAAGGTTGGTCGACTTCTCGGGCTCCAGCGGCAGGCCACCGAGCGCGGCTGCGACCGGGGATACCGACGGATACGTGCCCGTGAGGATCGGAACGCCGTCCTGCACGACGCTCGCGACCGATGTGAAATACTGCTGTTGCAGCGCCGGCGCGCGGAAGCCGGTCGATGCGGTTGCGCGTAGCGCGAACCAGCGCGCGAAATCGTAGCGTGCGGAGATCTTGCCGGTGCCGGTCGAGCCGAAATCGGAATAATCCTCACCGCGACCGGCTAGGCCGAGCAGCAGCTTGTCGGTCACCTGCGCCTCGATATCGAGATAGACGCTGCCGTTGCGGCGGCTGCGCTCGATCGCGTTGTCGGGCGAGAACCCGCCAAAGCCCTGTGCGCCTGGTGGTGCCGTCAGCAGCGCGCCGCCGGTAACCGTGCCGGCGCTCGGATAGCCGTAGGATGCCTGTTCGCCCGGCTCGATCTTGAACCCTTCGCGGCGACCTTCGAGGCCGAATGCGACGTTCACGCCTTGCAGAAGGTCGAATTTGCGATCGACGTCGAGGCCGACGATGTACTGGTCGTAGATGAGCGCGCCATCGGAAAAGTCCCTCGGCGTCGCGCTCCCATAGGCGTAGTTGGCCGAATTCAGCGTGCGGAACCCGATCTTGTTGCGGCCATAGCTGGCGTTCAGGTCGACGTTCCAGTCGGCGACCTCGCCCTTGATGCCGATCGCCGAGTTGATGTCGCGCGACTTGGTATTGATCAGCGGCAGGAACCCGTCCTGCACACCGGCAAGCGTCAGCCGCGTTGCCGAGGTCGCATCCAGCGGCAGGCGCGGGAACGCGGCGCTGCGCGTATCGCGGTCCTGATATCCGAGCCAGCCATACAGCTTCCATGTGCCGGCCAGCGTCGTGCCGGCATTGGCGAAGATGCTGTACTGCTCGACCTTGGGATCGCCGAACTGGCCGGTCACGCGCTTCGGTGTCGCGGGGGCGTTGAACAGCGGGCGCGTGTCGAAGTCGGCTCGGTTGGTCGCCTGGCGATCGAGATACTCGCCCGAGACGGTAAGGAAGCCATCCTCGCCAAAGCCGATGCCCTGCCAGCCGGACACGGTCAGCGCATGCTCCCCGTTCGTGCTGCGGCTGCCTCGCGCGGTGTCGATGTCGGTATTGTAGAAGCCGTAATTGACCGTCATGCCGCCGCCCGACCGAGCCTCGCGCAGACGGAGGTTGACGACGCCGGCGATCGCATCCGAGCCATATTGCGCGGACGCGCCGTCACGCAGCACTTCGATCCGGTCGAGTGCGACGGTCGGGATCGTGTTCAGATCGACCGCAGCCGAGCCACGCCCGACCGACCCACCGACGTTGAGCAGCGCCGCGGTATGCCCGCGCACGCCGTTGACCAGCACGAGAGTCTGGTCGGGTGAAAGGCCGCGCAACGTCGCCGGGCGGATCGCGTCGGTGCCATCGACGGCGGACGGCCGCGGGAAGTCGATCGACGGCACGATCGCCGACAGTGCTGCACCCAGTTCGGTCGTCCCCTGGCGCTGGATCGCGGCCGAGCTCAGCACGTCGACCGGCGATGCGCTGTCGAGCCGCGACCGACCAACGGCGCGGGTTCCCGTGACAATGATATCGTCCCCCGTGTCGGGCAACGCGGCGGAGTCTGCGGCAGGATCGGCAGCCGGCGCGGTCGCCGATTGCGTCGGCACGTCCTGCGCATAAGCGGCTTGCGCGCTGGCAAAGGCGAGGGTCGAGGCAGCGAGCGTCAACGCGGTACGATAGGCAGTCATGATAATATCCCTGTTAGTGGATCGTTCTGCGACGATCTCCGTGCGAGCCAAACGAGCGACCGCAGTCATCGGTCCCGATAGGTCCCAAGCGACTGGCCGATAAGTGAAAAGAATGCGCGGCTGGATGCGCTGGCTGCAACGTCCCATTCGGGATGCCATTGCACCGCCAGCACATCGCCGCCGCATGGACGCGCTGAGAACGCCTCGACCAGCCCGTCCGACACCGCATGCGCCTCGACGCTGAGCCCCTGCCCCAGCCGATCGATACCCTGGCGGTGGACCGACGTAACCGAGATGCTGGACTCGGCGATCGCCGCCGCGAGCATCCCTCCCGATCGCAATCTGACGTCGTGGACATGCTCGAACAGTGTCTCGTACGCGGTCACGTCATCGGTCGATCGGTGATGGCCGCCGTCCAGCGTATCGGTCAGCGTGCCGCCGAACAGCACGTTCAGCTCCTGCAACCCGCGACAGATACCGAACACCGGCCGTCCTGCCTCGATCATCCGTCCCGCGAGTTCGAGCGCCACCGCGTCGCGATCGAGATCCAGCGCATCGTCGACCGCGTCGGACTTGCCATATCGGGATGCGGCGACGTTCGACCGCGATCCGGTCAGCAATAGCCCATCGAGCCGCGCCGCCAGCGCCCGAGTGTCCATCGCATCCGCCACCGCGGGCACCAACAAAACGGTGGCGCCTGCATAGCGTACCAACGGCTCGACGAAGCGCGTAGCTACCGCCTGGATCGGGCGGTCGACGACCTCGTTGCAGCACAATACACCGATCACAGGCTTGGGCGGGCCGTCTTCGCGTCGGCAACACGCAAAGCGCATCATGCGGCGCGGCCTCGCAGCGTCTCGTGCAGCTGGTCGGCAGCATCGCCGGCCAGGATTACCGCGGTCGGCTGCGCGACGACGCTGCCCGCGGGCACGTCCTCCAGCAGCCAGACATTGCCGCCGATCGTCGCGCCGCGCCCGATCGTCACGCGACCCAGAATCGTCGCCCCGGCGTAGATCACCACGTCGTCCTCGACGATCGGATGTCGGGCCAGCCGTTCGCGCGCCGACACGTCGGTGACACCGAGCGGGCTGCGCGCTCCGAGCGTGACGTGCTGGTAGATCTGCACCCGGTCGCCGACGATCGCGGTCTCTCCGATCACAACCCCGGTACCGTGATCGATGAAGAAGCGGCGACCGATCGTCGCGCCCGGATGGATATCGATCCCGGTGCGGTTGTTCGCGAGTTCGGAGATGATCCGCGCCACGATCGGGGCACCGAGCGCGTACAAGGCGTGGGCGATCCGGTGATACAGGATCGCGACGACGCCGGGATAGCAGATCAGGATCTCGTCGGCACTGCGCGCGGCCGGATCGCCGAGGAACGCTGCCCGGACATCGTCGTCGACCAGCTCGCGGATCGGCCCGAGTTCGGCGGTGAACAGACCGATGATCATCGACGCATGGCTGACGTCGAACGACAGTACCGCCTCTTCCTGCCAATAGCTGAACTCGCTTTCGACCTGCCGTTGCAGCCGTGCCAGAGCTTGTCGAAGCTTGGTTTCGACGAAGGCGTCTTCGCGTTCGACCGGTCCGGTAAACATACCCAGACGGCCGGGGAACAGTGCGGCGACCAGATCGTCGACCGCTTGCCCCGTCTCGGTGAGCGATGGAAACCGATCGACGCTGTGGCGGCCATCAGCCTCCGCCCGCCAGGCGGACCGCGCCGTGCGCAGTTCCTCGATCGTCGCGGAGAGATCGAGCAGCTCGGCTGCATGCAACATGAGATGATCCTTCGGCACGTCAGCGAAGTTCGCGATAACCGGCGCGCATCGCGTCCGTTTCAGGCGGCTGATTCGGCGACGGCGATGCTGGATCGGTGAGGATTAGCAATCCGTCGACCGCAGCCAGCTCAGGGGCGGTCACGAAGTGGTCGACCGCGATCGGGGACGGTTCGCGCCGCGCGCTCACGCACGGCGACCTGCCGTAAAGAATACCCGCGAGGACCACGCCAGGGCATTCGACCACCGGTTTCAAAAAGTGTCGCTGCATCCTCACCTCCATTCGGTGAGGTGAATATCCCCGTACTTGGTAGGAGATTAAAGGCGATTGAACTTTCCGGCGGCAAAAGTTTGATTTGCGGTGTGCGAGGTCGAGGGACGATACCGAATGACCGCGCGTTCTCGACGCCGGCCGAACGCGTCAGGCCGTACGCGTTCGACGACCCAGTCGGCGGTTTGCCGCCGCCGACTGGTTGGCAAGTCAGGCTATACGGTCCAGCGGGCGGTTCGGCTGGCCGGCGATCGCACGGAAACGCGCCGCGGTGGCCTGCGTGTACGGCTTGGCCAGGATCGTCGATACCGTCACCGAGTCCGCAGTGGCGTGGTCCGGGGTCAGCGTCAGCAGCGTAAACCCCTTGCCGTCCTGATCGCAGAAGCGGACCTCACCCTTGTTGGCATCCGCGATCAACGAACCGATCCCGGGGAGTAGCGAGCCGTAGGATGGGCTGGAAATACCGGTACAGCCGAACTCGACAGCGACCAACGCGCCGGACGCATCGTGCAGGTCGTTCGCCCAGGCGGCGTGGCTGTCGCCCGAGAGCACGATCGGCCGCGACTTGGCGCGACGGAACGCCGCGTACAGTCGCTCGCGTGCGGCCGGATAGCCGTCCCAGCTATCGAAGTTGAACGGGAGGCCAGCGCGGTACGAGGCCATGGCGGCGCCCAGCCGGTCCCGCCACATCGCCGGTAGCTTCGCCATCGTCGCGGCGAATTTCACGGGGCCGAGCTGGCGTTCCAGGTCGGGCCCGGCAACCTTCGCCATGACCACCTGATTGCCGAGCACCTGCCACGGCTTGCCCGCCGCGACCGACGTCGCCATCGTCTTCTCGACCCAGGCGAGCTGCGCGGGACCGAGCAGTTCGCGGTCGGTGCGCGCACGTTCTGTCATCATCGGGACGTACTCGGCGGGCATCACCCCCTCGCCCTTCGCCGCGACCTGTTCGCTGCGCGCGAGCAGTCGCGTCTCGACCATCACCAGCGTCGCGAGATCGCCGAAGTCGAAGCTGCGGTTGATCGCTGCCCAGGGCTGGCCGGGCTTCGGATCGCGGATCGGCATCCATTCGAAATAGGCCTGCATCGCGGCAGCCTTGCGTGCGTCCCAGTCGCCTTCGGTCTTGGGGTCGTGGTTCTCGGCGCCGTGCATCCAGTCGTCGTTGGCGACTTCGTGATCGTCCCAGACGCAGATGAAGGCGGCGCGGGCGTGCGCCGCCTTCATGTCGAGGTCGCGTTTCACCTGCGCGTGCCGCATGCGGTAGTCGGCGAGGCTCACGATCTCGTGCCGCGGTTCGACCAGGCGGCCGATCTTCCTGGCGATGTCCGCGCCGTACCCGTCGGCGCCATATTCGTAGATGTAATCGCCAAGGTGAAGCACCGCGTCAAGCCGGTCGAGCTTGGCGATGGCATCATAGGCGTTGAATAAGCCGCCTGCGTAAAGCTGGCATGAGACGACGGCCATGACGGCGTCGGCCACCTTGCCCTTCGGCAATGTCCGGAACCGGCCGACCGGCGAGCGCGTGCCGTCGGCGGCGTCGAACCAATAGCGGTATTCGCGTCCCGGCTGGAGCCCGGTCGCCTCGACCTTGGCGGTGAAGTCGCGTGCCGCGCGCGCCTTGACGGTGCCCGAGCGGAGCAGCTTGCCGCCTTCGTTTTCCGCGACGTGCCAGGTAAGCGCGACGTCGCCGGCCTGCGCGACGTCGACCGGCGTCGCGCGGGTCCAGAGGATTGCGCCGTCGCTCGACGGATCGCCGCTCGCGACGCCGTGGTCGAAGCGGGCTTTCGCCGCGCCCGCTGCGTGCGTTGCCACCGCGGGCAGCGCGAGCGTAGCGCCAGAGCCGGCCAGTTTCAGAGCGTTTTTCAGGGCATCGCGGCGGTTGATCGTCATCGTGTCGGACTTTCGTAACGGGTGCTGCCCGCCTGCTAGCCACGATCGAAGACAGTGCGGCGGCAACGATGTGACAGCGCCGTTACGGAATAGTCATTTTGCTTTCACGAAGACGCCATCGAAACGTCACCTCCCCCCCGTAGTGCGACGGCAACGAAACGGGGGACTTAATGACACGTATCTTCACGCGGCTCGCGCTTGCGACGCTCGCCACGACCTGCTCGACCGCGGCACTCGCCCAAGCCACCACCCAGACCGAAACACGCGTTGCAGCATCGGACGACGAGATCGTCGTCACCGCGCAGAAGCGTGAACAGCGGATCGAGGATGTCCCCGTTACCGTCACTGCGCTGACCGGTGCGCGCATGGCCGCGATCGGCGTCAATTCGCTGACGGAAGTCGCCGCGTATATCCCCGGCCTCCAGGTCCAGGAGCAGAGCGCGAACAACCCGGGCTTCGTGATCCGCGGAATCACCTCGGACAACGGATCGTCGCAACAGGGCGCACGCGTCACGCTGTATTACAACGGCATCGACATCAGCCGTTCGCGCGGGGCGTACCAGGATCTGTTCGATCTGGAGCGGATCGAAGTCGTCAAGGGCCCGCAGGCGACGCTGTTCGGCACGGCCGCCGCGGTCGGCGCGATCAGCGTGATCTCGGCCAAGCCGGAAGCCGGCTTCTCGGGCGCGATCAACGGATCGTACGGCAATTTCGACCGGACGCAGGTGTCAGGCTTCCTGAATGCCGGCAACGACGTCCTCGCCGGCCGCATCGCCTTCGCCTACAAATACCGCGACGGCTATGTCCGCAACATCGCCGGCGACGCGAACGTCCCGAACCAGAACCAGGGCGGCGTCGACCAGGACGATCTGAACGGCCAGGACCAGCGCGGCATCCGCGGATCGCTGCGCTATCGCCCGAGCGACAGCATCACCGCCGACCTAGTCCTGACCTATGACGGACAGCGCAATCCCGGCACCGCGTTCAAGAGCCGCGCACATGCCCCGACCGGCGGGCAGACCGGCGACTATGGCTATGCCGAACTGTCAGGCTCGCCGTACAGCGCGGAGTTTCTCGGCGCACGCAAGCTCGGCCTCGACCGCAACGTCTACGACGCGAACCTGACGATCACCGCGGACCTGTCGCCGGGGATCACCTTCACCACGGTCAACGGCTATCGCCGGTTCGACGCGCTCGAGATCTTCGACGCGGATGGTGGCCCGGCTGCGTATCTGGAGTTCGCCGAAGACGCCAAGGGCGACCAGTGGAGCCATGAGAGCCGCTTCGCCTTCGAAGGGCCGAAATACCGCGCCTCTGTCGGCTGGAACGCGTTCTTCGAGAACGGCTTCCAGCGCGTGCCGTTCGCGACCGAAGAGGGCACGTATCTCGCCTGCTCGGTCGCCGCCGCCTACGCGCCGATCCGCACTGCGCTGAACGGTGCCGGCATCCCGACCGGGACCGGGTGTGTTGCAGCGAACGGCACGATCCCCGCCACCCGCGCTACCGGAGTGCTGACCGGTGGTCGTGCTACCACAATACCTTACGCGGCGGAGTTCACGAACTACGGCAACAACGACACCTACTCGATGTTTGCCGATGCGACCTATATTCCGGTGCCGGCGCTAGAGCTGACGGCCGGCGCGCGCATCCTGATCGAGGATCGCCAGTCGGGCTATTCGTCGGTTCAGCCGAACTCGGTGCTTCTGGCAGGGCTCGGTATCCAATCGAGCCTGCTCGGCACGGCCAACACGAACGGTAACAAGTTCGTCGCCGAGAAGAGCTTCATGGCGATCCTGCCGCGTTTCAACGCGCTGTTGAAGCTCAACGATGCCGTCAATCTCTACGCGACGATCAGCAAGGGACGCCGCTCGCCGGTAGTCCAGCTTGCCGCACAGCGGACCGCGTTCGGCGTCGGGCCGAACCTGCAGGTCGTGCCGCAGGAGAACGTCTGGAACTACGAAGGCGGCATCAAGGGGCGCGTCGGTCCGTTCAGCGGCGCGGCATCGGTCTTCTACCAGACCTATGATGGCTTCCAGGTGTCGGTGACGAACAATGGCGTGACCACTACCCAGAGCGCCGGATCGGCGAAGAACCTCGGCGTAGAGCTCGAAGCCAATCTGAGGCTCGCCTCGTATCTCTCGGTATTCGGGACATTTGCTTATATCGACGGCGGTATCGGCGACGAAGCGGCGAACGGCGTGTTCGCGGGCAACCAGTTCCGCCTTCAGCCCGACACGACCGCGTCGGGTGGCGTTATCCTTCGCCTGCCGGTCGGCGGCGCGACGCTCTATGCCACGCCAAGCGTCAACTACCGCACCAAGGTGTTCTTCGAGCTGCCGAACAACCCTGCGATCAGCACGCCGGGCTACACGCTGGTCAACGTGCGTGCCGGTCTCGAGTTCGCGCAGGGCCGCTACAGCGTCGGCGGGTTCGTCCGGAACGCGACCAACAAGCGCTATCTGATCGACGCGGGCAATACCGGCGGGGGCTTCGGCATCCCGACCTACATCGCCGGCGAGCCGCGCTTCTACGGCATCGAGCTGGGCGCGAAATTCTAACTTTCCCGCATCGTTACACACCACGCAACACTCCCCGGGGGGACCAAGCATGACGTTCGAAACCATCTATACCGACGGCGATATCGATACCAACCCGACCGCCAACCCGCATATCAACGACCTGATCGACACGCGCTATTCGCGTCGCCAGACGTTGATGGGCGGCATGTCCGCGACTGCCGCAGCCGTGTTCGGCGGCATGCTGCTGACCGGGTGTGACGACGACAGCGAAGGCAACGGATCGAGCCCCGTCACGGTGACGGCGACCGCGGGCGGCAGTTCGACCGCCGGTCGCGTCGCAACGCTGACCGGCGCCGCGATCGGCCAGGTCGACAGCGTGACCTGGACGCAGACCGCAGGCCCCGCCGCCACGCTCGCCGGTGCTACGACCGCCACCGCGACGTTCGTCGTCCCCGGCGCCGCTGCCGGGACGGTACTGAGCTTCCAGTTCACGGCGGTATCGGCTGGCGGTACGGCGAGCGCGACGACCAGCGTAACGGTCGGTGCCGCTTCGCTTGGCTTCACTGCCGTTGCGAAGAGCGTTGCCGATGTGGTTGCAGTCCCAGCCGGATATGCAGTGACGGTGTTGTACCGGCTCGGTGATCCGATCGGCAGCGGCGTGAGCGCCTATGCTAATAACGGTACCGACACGACTTTCTCGAAGCGCGCGGGCGATCATCATGACGGCATGAGCTATTTCGGCATGTCCCGCCACGGGTACGCCGGATGCCAACGGCAACACGCGCGGTCTGCTCGTGCTCAACCATGAGAACATCACGCAGGCCTATCTGCATCCCAATGGCCCGACCACGACCGCGGGTGTCCGCCCCGAAGCCGAAGCGCTGAAGGAGATGGAGTGCCACGGCGTGTCGGTGATCGAGGTCAACCGCGCCGCCGCCTGGAGCTACACGACTGCCTCGTCCTTCAATCGCCGCATCACCCCGCTGACGCCGATGAGCTTTTCGGGGCCGGTGCGCGGCGCGGACAGCCTGAAGACGCGCTACTCGCCCGACGCCACCACGGGCCGCGGCACGATCAACAATTGCGCAAACGGCACAATGCCTTGGAACACCTACCTGACGAACGAAGAGAACTGGGTTGGGTATTTCCGCCGCGAAGTCGGCGACGGCGTGCGGCGCGCAGCTAGCGGCCCGGCGGGCGTGAAGGCGAACACCTCGCTAGCGCGCTACGGCAAGGGCGAAAGCAACACCGGCGGCAACTACGGGTGGTCGACGGTCCAGCCGGCCGACGCGACCAACACCGCCTATGCGCGCTGGAACATCACCGCGCAGGCCGGCGCACCTGCCGACGGCACGGGCGATTTCCGCAACGAAATCTTCCAATATGGCTGGGTGGTCGAGATCGACCCGTTCGATCCTGCCTCGACGCCGCGCAAGCGGACCGCGCTGGGTCGCATGAACCATGAGGGCTGCGAAATCGGCCGCACGATCCCCGGCAAACGGCCGGCGTTCTACATGGGCGACGATGCGCAGAACGAGTATATCTACAAGTTCGTGTCGGCCACGCCGTGGTCCGCGGCGGACGCGACGGCAACGAACCGTCTCGCTATCGGTGACAAGTATCTCGACGCCGGAACGCTTTACGTCGCTAAGCTCGCAGCAGATGGCACCGGCCAGTGGCTGCCTTTGGTGTTCGGACAGGGGCCGCTTACCTCGGCCAATGCCGCGTATCCGTTCTCGAGCCAGGTTGATGTGTTGATCAACACCCGGCTTGCCGCAGATGCGCTCGGTGCGACGCGGATGGACCGTCCGGAGTGGACCGCGGTCAACCCCGCGACGGGTGAGATGTATTGCACGCTCACCAACAACTCGTCGCGGACGGTCGCGACTGCGGACGCGTCAAACCCCCGCGCATATGTCGATCCGAAGACCACTGGCGGCCAGACCACGGGTAACGCCAACGGGCACATCATCCGCCTCCGCGAGAAGGACGACACGTCCGAAGCCACGACGTTCGCATGGGATATCTATGCGTTCGGTGCCGGCTCGGATCTGGACGCGACCAACATCAACCTGTCGGGGCTCGATGCGACCAACGACTTCTCGTCGCCGGACGGCCTGTGGTTCGGCCTGCCGAGCAATGCGTCGGGGACGATCGCGCCGGTGATGTGGATCGAGACCGACGACGGTGCGTATACCGACGTCACCAACTGCATGCTGCTCGCCTCGGTGCCGGGCAAGGTCAACGACGGCGGTACGCGGACGGTGACCAACACCGTCGGCGCGGCGACCGGCTCGGTGACGACGCGGATCGGGAAGGCGCCGGGCGCGACCCTGCGCCGCTTCCTGGTCGGGCCGAAGGAGTGCGAGATCACCGGCATCTACTCGACGCCGGACGGGCGGTCGCTGTTCGTGAACATCCAGCATCCGGGCGAAGGTGGCGGGCCGACCAATATCACGAGCAGCTGGCCTGCGAACCAGGCGGGCACGGTGGCGACGCCGTCGCGGCCGCGGTCTTCGACGATCGTGATTACGAAGACGGACGGGGGTGTGGTGGGGCTTTAAGCTGAATCGAGGAGTGAGAGTGGGTCGATCTTCCTCCCCCCTCCCTGAAAGGGAGGGGTCGGGGGTGGGTCGGCCTCCGCGCTGCGCAACGGTTCGGGCTCAAGCAGGCCTACCCACCCCCACCCCCTCCCTTTCAGGGAGGGGGGCAAGAAGAGGGTCAGTCGCCCGCGGGGATCCGAGCCAGCGCTTCCTGCTCGATCTTCTCCAGCTCATCGCGCGTCTGGACGATCGCCTCGCGTTGCGCATCCAGCAGGTCGATCCGCTGGCGACAGCGTTCCGCCAGCGCGCGCATCTGCTCCACATGCTGGGGATCGGCGTCGTAGAGGTCGAGGAACTCCTCAATGTCGCGCAAGGTAAAACCCAGACGTTTACCACGCAAAATCAGCTGCATCCGCGCGACTTCGCGCCGCGTGTAGACCCGTGTCGTGCCGATCCGGCAGGGCTCGATCAGCCCCTTGTCCTCATAGAACCGTAGCGTCCGTGCGCTCACGCCGAGCATGCGCGAGACCTCCTGTATACCGGTCAGATCGTCCTGTCGGTCGTTCACGCGTCCACTCCCCTCGCCTCCGACGCTGCGGCCTTTGCGGCCTCTTCTGCGACAAGTTCCTTTTTGGATAGCTTGCCGATCAGCGTCTTGGGGAGACTGTCGCGGATTTCGACCTCGCGGGGAAGCTCGATCTTGCTGATCTTGTCGCGGAGAAAATCGCGCAGTTCGAGCGGGGTAGCCACCGCACCTTCCGCCAGCACGACGAACGCCTTGGGGGCCTGACCGCGGTATTTGTCGGGCACGCCGATGACGACCGCTTCGAATACGGCCGGGTGTTCGTACAGCGCTTCCTCGATCACGCGCGGATAGACGTTGTAACCGCCGGCGAGGATCAGGTCCTTGATCCGGTCGACGATGAACAGATAGCCGTCCGCGTCGAGGTGCCCCACATCGCCGGTGCGCAGCGCGCCATCCGCGAACAGCTCGGCGGTGGCGGCGGGCTTGTGCCAATAGCCTTGCGTGATCTGGGGACCGCGCGCGCAGATCTCGCCATTCTCGCCGATCGGGAGCAGCCGGGTCGGGTCCTCGCGGTCGCGGATCTCGATCGTCGTCCCGGGGAACGGCAAGCCCGCCGAGCCCGGCTTGTTGAGCCCGCCGATCGGGTTGCAAGTGATGATCGGCGAGGCCTCGGACAGGCCATAGCCTTCGACGAGCTTCGCGCCGGTCGCCGTCTCGAACGCCACACGGACCTCGGCGGGGAGCGGTGCACCGCCCGAGATGCACGCGTGGATCGAGGACAGGTCGATCTTCTGCGTCTCGGCGGCCGTGGTGATCGCCGCGTAGATCGTTGGTACCGCGGGGAAGTAGCTCGGCTTGGTGCGGTCGATCGTTTTGAGCAATTGCTGCAATTCGAAGCGCGGCAGCAGGATCATCTCGGCGCCGGTGCGGATCGAATAGGTCAGCACGGTGGTCAGCGCGAAGACGTGGAACAGCGGCAGCGCGCCGAGCACGCGGTCCTGATGCGGCTGTTCGCCGCCGACGAACGTCACCATCGCATCGGCGTTCGCGACGAGATTGGCGTGGCTGAGCATCGCAGCCTTGGGCTCGCCGGTGGTCCCGCCGGTATATTGCAGCACCGCAACCTCGTCCGGGGATACGGCAACAGCAGCAGGCGCGCCCTTCGCCTTCAGCAGCGAGTCGAACGTGCAATGGCGTGCGTCGCTCGGGGCGTGTCCGATCTCGGCGCGCTTGAAGATGCGGTAGGCGATCGACTTCACCGTCGGCAGTGCGCCCGCGATCGGACAGGTGATGACGTGCTTGACGCCCATCTGGCCTGCGACCTTCAGGACGCGCGCGTGGATTTCGGCGATGTCGCAGGTGGCGATGATCGTCGCGCCCGAATCCTCGAGCAGATGCGCCAGCTCGCGTTCGACATAGAGCGGGTTGACGTTGACGACGATGCCGCCGGCCTTGAGGATCGCGAAGAACAGGATCGGGTAATAGGGCGTGTTCGGCAGGCAGAGCGCCACGCGCGTGCCCTTTACTACACCAAGGTCCTGGAGCCCCTTCGCCGCCCGATCGACCGACTCGCCGAGCCCGGCATAGGTCAGCGTCCGCCCCATGAAGTCGAGCACGTTGCGCGACCCGAACCGGCGGACCGACGTATCGAGCATGTCGCCCAGCAGGCGTGGCTCGCCCTGCAACGGTACGCCGATCGCCTTGCCCCCGGAAGTGTCCTGCATCTCGCTCTCCATTACTTGGTGTGCGTAAGCCATATTGTCGGCCGCTTCACCTTGACGTAAAGGTGAGGTATCGCACCTTAAGGGTAACCCGCAAGCGTTAACCGGGTCGACCGCAATATGAGAGGATCATCGTGACCAACGTCGTCATAGCCGGGTACGCCCGTTCGCCGTTCCACCTCGCCGGCAAGGGCGATCTCGCCCGCGTCCGTCCGGACGATCTCGCCGCACAGACGATTCGCGGATTGCTCGACAAGACCGGCGTCGATCCCGCCGAGATCGAGGACATCATCCTCGGCTGCGCGTTTCCCGAGGGCGAGCAGGGCCTCAACGTCGCCAAGCTGATCGCGCAGATCGCCGACCTGCCGATCTCGGTCGGTGGGATGACGGTCAACCGGTTCTGCGGCTCGTCGATGAGCGCGATCCACATCGCCTATGGCCAGATCGCGGTCGGCGCGGGCGAGGCGTTCATCTGCGCGGGCCTCGAATCGATGAGCCGCGTGCCGATGGGCGGCTACAACCCCCTCCCCAACCCCGCGCTCGCGAAGAAGAGCGCCGGGGCGTACATGGGCATGGGCGAGACCGCGGAGAACGTCGCGCGCGACTACCAGATCACGCGCGCCGAACAGGACGCGTTCGCGGTGAAGAGCCAGGACAAGGCCGCCGCGGCGCGTGCCGATGGCCGCTTGTCCGACGAGATCGTGACGATCCAGACCAAGGCTGGCCCGGTCAGCCAGGACGGCACGATCCGTGCCGGCACGACGACCGAAGCGCTCGCCGGCCTGAAGCCTGCGTTCAGCGCGGACGGTTCGGTGACCGCGGGTACGTCCTCGCCGCTGACCGATGGTGCGTCCGCGGTGCTGGTCACCTCGGAGGAGTTCGCCAAGAAGCATGGGCTGACGATCCTCGCGCGGATCAAGTCGATCGGCGTGTCGGGTTGCGCGCCCGAGACGATGGGGCTCGGCCCGATCGGCGCGTCGAAGAAGGCGCTGGAGCGCGCCGGGATCACCGTCGCCGACCTCGACGTGGTCGAGATCAACGAGGCGTTCGCGAGCCAGGCGATCGCCTGCATCCGCGATCTCGGGCTGAAGGACGAAACGATCAACCTCGATGGCGGTGCGATCGCGATCGGCCATCCGCTCGGCGCGACTGGCGCGCGGATCGTCGGCAAGGCGGCTGCGCTGCTGTCGCGCGAGGGTGGGCGTTATGCGCTGGCAACGCAGTGCATTGGCGGCGGTCAAGGCATCGCGACGGTGCTGGAGCGCGCATGATGGTCGATCAGGTCAAGAAGGTCTGCGTCATCGGCGCGGGCGTCATGGGTGCGGGCATTGCGGCACAGGTCGCCAATGCCGGTATCCCCGTGCTGTTGCTCGACATCGTACCGCGTGACCTGCCCGAGGGCGGCGACCGCGATGCGGTGGCCAAGGGCGCGGTCGCCAAGATGCTCAAGACCGACCCCGGCCCCCTTCATGTCGAAGCGTGCGGCCAAGCTGGTCGAGACGGGCAACATCGACGATCATCTCGATCGCGTCGCCGAGTGCGACTGGATCGTCGAGGCGATCGTCGAACGGCTCGATATCAAGCAGGCGCTGTACGCCAAGCTGGAAGAGCTGAAGCGTCCCGGCACTGCGGTGTCGTCGAACACCTCGACGATCCCGCTCGGCAACCTCGTCGGGGGGCGTTCGGACCAGTTCAAGGCCGACTTCCTCATCACGCACTTCTTCAACCCGCCGCGCTACATGCGGCTGGTCGAGATCGTCCGCGGCGAGCACACCGACATCGCGGTCGCCGAGAAGGTCGAGGATTTCGTCGATCGCTTCATGGGCAAGCGGATCGTCCGCGCGAAGGATACGCCAGGCTTCATCGCCAACCGCATCGGCACCTACTGGCTGGCGATCGCGATCAACGCGGCGATGGACCAGGGGCTGACCGTCGAGGAGGCCGACCAGATCGGCGGTCGTCCGATGGGCGTGCCGAAGACTGGGATCTTTGGGCTCGTCGATCTGGTTGGTGTTGACCTGATGCCGTTGCTGTCGAAGAGCCTCTCCTCCACGCTGCCCGCGGGCGATCCGTATTTCGATACGCTCCGTCCGTTGCCGCTGGTCGACAAGATGATCGCGGAGGGGTTCACCGGCCGCAAGGGCAAGGGTGGTTTCTACCGGTTCGACAAGGCGACCCGGACCAAGCTGTCGCTCGACCTCGTGACCGGTGAGTATCGCGCCGAGGCCAAGCCGGCGGAGTTGCCTGGGAAGACCGGCAAGGACCTCGCCGCGCTGATCGCGGAGCCGGGCAAGATCGGCACCTATGCGTGGACGATTCTCGGCAGCGTGCTGTCCTACGCGGCGATGCTCGTCGGCGAAGCGGCGGACGATGTCGTCGCGATCGATGACGCGATGAAGCTCGGCTATAACTGGAAATACGGGCCGTTCGAGCTGATCGACCGGATGGGGCCGGGCGTGCTCGCTGCGCGCCTCGCCGACGAAGTTCGCGATGTTCCTGCGATCCTGAAGACTGCGGGCGATCGTCCGTTCTACCGTGTCGAGAACGGCCAGCGTCAGTATCTCACCGCGACGGGTGAATATGCGGACGTGCCGCGCGCGGACGGTGTCGAACTGCTGGAGGACATCAAGCTCCGCTCGCAGCCGATCCTGACGAACCTGTCGGCGTCGCTCTGGGATGTCGGCGACGGTATCGCGGCGCTGGAATTCCACACCAAGATGAACGCGCTCGACGACCAGGTCGTCGCATTGATCAACGAAGCGATCCCGGTGGTTCGCGAGCGCTTCAAGGCGCTGGTGGTGTATAACGAAGCGTCGAACTTCTCGGCGGGCGCGAACCTCGGTGCCGCGATGTTCGCGGTCGGGGCTGGCCTTTGGGACATGGTCGAGGCCAGCGTCGCGGGCGGGCAGCAGGCGTACAAGGCGCTCAAATACGCGCCCTTCCCGGTCGTCAGCGCACCGGCCGGGCTTGCGCTCGGCGGTGGATGCGAGATCCTGCTCCACTCCGACGCGGTGCAGGCGCATGCCGAGACCTATGCGGGGCTCGTCGAATGCGGCGTCGGTCTCGTCCCCGGCTGGGGTGGCAATGGCGAGATGCTCGACCGCTGGACCAAGTCGGGCATGGTGCCGAAGGGCCCGATGCCGGTGCTGACCAAGGTGTTCCAAGCGGTCTCCACCGCACAGGTCGCCAAGTCGGCGGCGGAGGGGAAGGAGATGATGATCCTGCGCAAGGACGACGGCATCACCATGAACCGCGACCGCCTGCTGGCGGACGCGAAGGCCAAGGCGCTGTCGCTGGTCGATGGCTATGCGGCACCGGAGAAGCCGACCTTCCGTCTGGCTGGCGAGAGCGGCCGGACCGGGCTGAACATGGCGGTGGCGGACTTCCACAAGAAGGGCATGGCGACCGACTACGACCTCATCGTCGCGGATCGTCTCGCCGAGGTGCTGACAGGTGGCGAGGCCGATCTGATCGACACCGTGACCGAGGACCAGTTGCTCGACCTCGAGCGCGCGGCGTTCATGGCGAGCGTCAAGGATCCCCGGACCCAGGCGCGGGTCGTTCACATGCTGCAGACAGGCAAGCCGCTCCGGAACTGACCTGTTCCCCCGCGAACGCGGGGGCCCAGGATCAAGCAGCGCCGCGTTGGTTACCCTGGGTCCCCCGCCCGCGCGGGGGCCCACCACGCTCGTGAACACTTTTTCACCCGCGGAATCAGTAAGAAGACTTGACTTGTCTTCGTACAATTCTAGTCGAGACAAACAGCTGCCGTATACGGCAACAGGGTCGCGGTAACGTCGACGATCTGACGAGAAATTCAGTGACCGTACGCATACGGCGCACCCAACGACACTAGGAGAGGATAGAAGATGTCCCTGTTGATCGCCACCGCCTTGCTCGCTGGCGCCGCCGCGACGCCCGAGACCGTCATCGGTCGCTGGAAGACCGAAACGCGCAACGCCATCGTCGAGATCGCCCGTTGCGGCCCGTCGATCTGCGGCAAGATCCTCACCTCCGACGCACTGCGTGCCAATCCTTCGATGAAGGACGCCAACAACTCCAACACCGCGCTGCGCAACCGCCCGATCCAGGGCATGCAGATGCTCAGCGGGTTCAAGGCCGACAAGGACGGCGTCTGGAGCAGCGGACAGGTCTACAATGCCGAGGACGGCAAGACCTATAGCGGCAAGATCACGCCCGTCGGCGCGAACCAGCTGAAGCTGCGCGGCTGCGTCTTCTTCCCGCTCTGCAAGACCCAGACCTGGACGCGCGTGCGCTGAGGCGCCGCCGCCTGGTCATACAATCAGTATCTTAGCTTAGGACTTTCCCATGTCGTTTCGTACCAAGGCCCCGTTGCTGGCCGTCACTGCGCTCGTCTCCGCGTTTGGCTTCGAGAGCGCCGCTTCCGCCAACGCCTTCTATCTGCAGTCGCAGTCCGCGCGCGGCACCGGCCGCGCCTTTTCGGGTGAGGCCGCCGACACCGGCGCTGCGTCGCTGTGGTGGAACCCCGCGGCGATCGCCGGCATCCGCGACGGCAGCGCCGCGATCGCGGCGACCGTGATCCGGCCGAAGGGCGATGTGGTCGACAACGGCACCGTGATCGGCCGCCCGACCTTCTCGGCTACGGGACAGCCCAACGGAAACAGCTACGCCCCGATCGGCGGCAACCGCGTTTCCAGCGATCCGATCAACAACGGCGTCGTTCCCTCGGGTTCGATCGCCTATCCGCTTACCGACCGCATCGCGATCGGCGTCGCGGTGACGTCGCCGTTCAGCTTCACCACCAACTACGAAGCGAATAGCTGGGCGCGCTACACTGCGGACAAGACGCGGCTGCGCACGATCGACATCCAGCCCTCGATCGGCATCGCGGTCACCGACTGGCTGCGGGTCGGTGGCGCGCTCAACATCGAATACACCGATGCGATCCTCAACAACGCGCTGCCCAACCTGTCGGCAGCGCAGCCGGACGGCTTCCAGGAGCTGAAGGGCGATGGCTGGGATCTCGGCTGGACCGCTGGCGTCCAGTTGCACAATGATTTCGCGACCGTCGGCGTCAGCTACAAGTCGAGCATCCGTCATAAGCTGAAGGGCAGCCTGAACATCACCGGGTTGGTCGGCCCGCTGGCCAGTTCGAACGTTTCGATCGACGGCGCCACGGCAAGCTTCAACACGCCCGGCCAAGTGATCGTTGCCGGCCGCTTCCGCGGCACGGACAAGTTGACGCTCAACGCACAGGTCGTCGCGTATAACTGGAGCAAGTTCGACACGATCGATCTCGGCGCGCCGCTGAACACCGCGATTCCCGAAAGCTATCGCGACAGCTGGAGCCTGGCGGGCGGATTCGACTATGACGTCACGCCGAAGGCGACGCTGCGCGCCGGCATCCAGCGGGCGAAGACTCCGACCCAAAACGGCCTGCGCGACGCGCGCGTGCCCGATGCGAACCGCTGGACCTATGCAGCCGGCGGCAGCTACCAGCTGACCCCGCGCATGGCGTTCGACCTGGGTGCGAACTATATCGACTTCAGTGACACGACGATCGATCGCGTCACCGCTGCCTATGCCGGCACCGCGGTGCAAACGCCCATCCTGACCAGGGGCCTGCTCCAGAACGCGCATGCAATCGAAGTCTCGCTCGGCGGTCGCCTGACCTTCTAAACGCGCGCGCGCGGATCTTGGTTTTGGCCAGCACGCACCCCGGTTACGGCCGGGGTGGGTGTTATTGCCCGGGCCCGGATTGTTCGTCGACCAGCGTCAGCCCCTCGGCATAGACGCGCTGTTTGGCTGCGTAGGCCACGGCCGACATCCTCAGCCCGGCAATCGCTTCCGGCGATAATTCCCGCACAGCCTTGGCTGGCGAACCGACGATCAGGCTGCCGGCCGGAAACACCTTCCCCTCGGTCACCAACGCATTCGCGCCGATCAGGCAATCGTCACCGATCACCGCATGGTTGAGGACCGTCGCGCCCATCCCGACCAGCACGTTGCTGCCGATCGTGCAGCCATGAAGGATCGCATGATGGCCCACCGTGCAGCCCTCGCCGATCGTCAACGGCGCGCCGGGATCCGAGTGCAGCATCGCGCCCTCCTGGATGTTGGTCCGCGCGCCGACCAAGATCGGTGTGTTGTCCGCACGGATGACCGCCCCGAACCAGACGCTGGCCCCCTCCCCCAGTCGTGCGTCGCCGATCACGTCGGCGGACGGCGCCACCCAGACGTCGTCGGCGAGCGTCGGTCGTTTACCCTCGATCGCGTAGAGCGGCATTGGCATCCCTTTCCTTGGCTCGCGCTCGATACGCGTGAAGCAGCGGCTCGGTATAGCCGCTCGGCTGCGTCAGGCCATCGAACACGAGGGCACGGGCGGCTTGGAAGGCGAGGCTGTCATTCTCACGCCCCGCCATCGGCCGATACAGCGGATCCCCCGCATTCTGCGCATCGACCTTCGCCGCCATCCGCCGCAGCGCCGCATCCGCCTCGTCGGGCGTGGCGATGCCGTGGAGCAGCCAATTCGCCATGTGCTGCGAACTGATCCGCAGCGTCGCGCGGTCTTCCATCAGGCCGATGTCGTGGATGTCGGGCACCTTCGAACAGCCGACGCCCTGATCGACCCAGCGCACGACATAGCCGAGGATACCCTGCGCGTTGTTCTCCAACTCCTCGCGAACCTCGTCCGGCTGCCAGTTGTGGCCAGTCGCGACGGGGATCGTCAGCAGCGCATCGAGCGGCGCGATCGGCTCGGCCTTGCGCTCCGCCTGTCGCGCGAACACGTCGACGCGGTGATAATGCGTCGCGTGCAGCGTTGCGGCGGTCGGCGACGGCACCCACGCCGTGTTCGCGCCGGTCATCGGATGCGCGATCTTCTGCTCGAGCATGTCCGCCATCCGGTCGGGCGCAGCCCACATGCCCTTGCCGATCTGCGCCTTGCCGCTGAGCCCGCAGGCGAGCCCGATCTGGACGTTGCGATCCTCATACGCCTTGATCCACGACGAGGCCTTCATGTCGCCCTTGCGGATCATCGGACCGGCGCGCATCGAGGTGTGCATCTCGTCGCCAGTGCGGTCGAGGAAGCCGGTGTTGATGAACACCACCCGGTCCTTCACCGCGGCGATGCAGGCGGCGAGATTGGCGGAGGTACGGCGTTCCTCGTCCATCACGCCGACCTTGATCGTGTGGCGCGCCAGACCGAGCAGGTCTTCGATCGCGTCGAACAGCCGATTGGTGAAGGCCGCTTCGTCGGGCCCGTGCATCTTCGGCTTGACGATATAGATCGAGCCCGCGCGACTGTTGCGGATAGGGCCGGTGCCGTTCAGGTCGTGCAGCGCGATCAGGGACGTGACGATGCCGTCGAGGATACCCTCGGGCGCCTCTTTGCCGTCGGCGAGCAGGATTGCGGGAGTCGTCATAAGGTGACCGACATTGCGGACGAACATGAGGCTGCGGCCGGGGAGCGTGAACGCGCTGCCATCGGGGGCGGTATACTGCCTGTCGGGTTCGAGCGACCGCGTGACCGTGCGGCCGCCCTTGTCGAAGCTGGCGATCAGGTCGCCCTTCATCAGCCCGAGCCAGTTGGCGTAGGCGGCGACCTTGTCCTCGGCATCGACCGCGGCGATCGAATCCTCGAGATCCGCGATCGTGCTGAGTGCGGATTCGAGGACGACGTCGGCGAGGTTCGCGGGGTCGTCGCGGCCGATCGGGTGCTGAGAGTCGATCACCAGTTCGATGTGCAGGCCATTGTGGCGCAACAGAATGCTGTCGCCCGCATACCCGACAAGCTGGCTTGGATGGACAAGGTCGGGCGTGCCACCTGTCCAGTCGGTCCACGATCCGTTCGCCAACGGCACCGCATCGTCGAGGAACGCCTTCGCCCAGGCAATCACCTGCGCACCTCGGGAGGCGTCATACCCCTTGCCCGACGCCGCGCCCGGAATCGCATCGGTGCCGTAGAGCGCGTCGTACAGGCTCCCCCACCGCGCGTTCGCGGCGTTCAGCAGGAAGCGCGCGTTTAGGATCGGCACCACCAACTGCGCGCCGGCGAGCGAGGCGACCTCCGGGTCGACATTGGTCGGGCCGACTGCGAACGGCGCTGGCTCGTCGATCAGATAGCCGATCTCGCGGAGGAACGCCTGATACTCGGGCTGGTCGATCGGCTTGCCGGCGCGGGCTTCGTGCCAGACATCGATCTTCGCCTGGAGGTCCTCGCGGACTGCGAGCAGCGCGGCGTTCTCCGGCGCGAACCTGGCGTAGATGTCAGACACGCCCTGCCAGAACACCGCGGCTTCAAGACCCGTGCCCGGCAGCGCCTGCGTCTCGATGAAGTCCACCAGCGATGCGGCGATCTTCAGACCCGCCCGATTCTGATAGGTGTCGATCATCTCTGCCATGCTGCTCTCCTATGCTCTGGCAGCACGATAGACGGCCGCCACCTTCGCCACTAGACACTATAAACCGAAAGCTGTTGATCGCCTGGAGAACGAATGGACCCCGACATCGTCCTCTTCGCCGAGGTCGTCCGCACCGCCAGCCTGAGTGCGGCGGGGCGATCGCTCGGCATCTCGCCCGCGATGGTGTCGAAACGGATCGCGCGACTGGAGGCGCGGCTGGGCGTGCGGTTGCTCAACCGGACGACGCGGCGGCTCGACCTCACCGCCCGCGGCGCGGCGTATCACCGAGACATGGTGGAGATCCTCGCCGCTATCCGCGATGCCGAGGCGCGCGTTTCGGACCGCGCCGAGACGCCGGCGGGGCCATTGCGTGTCAGCGCGCCGACCTCGTTCGGTCGTCTCCACATCGCGCCGCGTCTGAAGCCGTTCCTCGATGCGCACCCTGCGATCGAACTCGACCTCGATCTGTCGGACGGCTTCTCGGACGTGATCGGCGACCGGCTCGACCTCGCGATCCGAATCGCGCCTGCCGTGCCGCCGAGCCTGACCGGCTATCGTCTCGCCGACAGCCGCCGCGTTCTCTGTGCTGCCCCGAGCTACATTGCGCCAAACGACACGGCCGATCTCACGAAACACCGGCTGCTCGCCGCGAAAGGCCAGATGCCGTGGCGGCTGACTGGACCAGACGGCGACGTCACGATCGACCGCCCGAGCTACGTCGCGACCAATTCCAGTGAGGTCGTTCGCGAACTGACGCTGGCGGGTGTCGGCATCGCACTGCGCTCGCTTTGGGACGTCAGCGCGGATCTCGCGAGCGGCCGCCTCGTCCGCGTCTTACCGGAGTTGGCGGGGTCTGCGGACGTTGGGATCTACGCGGTACATGCACGCGGGGCGGTGTCATCGGGGACCACCGCGTTGCTCGATTACCTGCGCGGCCTCTGGTCGCCGACACCGCCGTGGGACTCCTGAACGAGGTCGATCGTCACCGCATCGATCCGCCGCAGCATCGCCACGAACTGCTCGACTTCCTTGGCCGAGAACCCGGCGAAGATGCGGCGTTCGAGGTCGAGCGCTTTCGGCGCTACCGACGCGTAGAGCGTGTGGCCGTCTTCGGTCAGCTTCAGCAAATGCGAACGGCGATCCTCCGGGTTCGCGTGCCGCTGCATCAACCCGCGCTCGACCAGAGCGATAGCCGCGCGGCTGACCGTGACCTTGTCCATGCGGGTCTGCTGGCCGATCTGCTGCTGCGTGATCCCGCCAGCCTCTGCCACCACGGTCACCAGCCGCCACTCGGGTATCGTCAGGCCGAACAGCGCCTCGTAGGTGTCGGCGACCGCTTCGCTGACGAGGTTCGAGGTGATCGACAGGCGATACGGGATGAAATCGTCCAGGACGAGTGCGCGGTCAGACATGGCGAGATCGTAACGATTGACACCAGTTGATCAAGGCGCCAGATTGGTAACAACGGATACCAATCTAAGGATCGAGTCATGGACCATATGCCCCAGTCTGATCATATGGACGTAAACCCGATGGGTCTCGACGGGTTCGAGTTCGCCGAGTTCACCTCGCCCGATCCCGACCGGATGGCCGCGCAGTTCGAGCAGTTCGGCTTCGTCGCCGCCTCGACCCACCCGACCAAGGCCGTCACGCGCTACAAGCAGGGCCGCATCAACCTGCTGCTCAACCGCGAGGAAAGCGGCCATGCGGCGGAATTCCGTGCGGCGCATGGTCCGTCGGCCAGTGGGATGGCGTTCCGCGTCCACGACGCGAAGGCAGCGTTCGACGCGGCCCTGTCGCGTGGCGCCAAGGCGGCGGATGCCAGCACGGGCGCGCTCGGCGAAGGCAGCTATGTGCTTGAAGGGATCGGCGGATCGCTGCTGTATCTCGTCGACAAGCATGGCGCGGCGGGCAGCCTGTACGACGACTGGAACCAGGTTCCGGGCGCGGCCGAAGCCGAGGCCGAGAACAATGTCGGTCTCGACCTGCTCGACCACCTCACGCACAATGTGAAGCGCGGCCAGATGCGGACCTGGGCGGAGTTCTACGGCCAGATCTTCGGCTTCGAAGAGCAGAAGTATTTCGACATCAAGGGCAAGGCGACGGGCCTGTTCAGCCAGGCGATGATCGCCCCCGACCGCGCGATCCGCATCCCGCTGAACGAGAGCCAGGACGACAAGAGCCAGATTGAGGAATTCATCAAGGATTACAACGGCGAAGGCATCCAGCATCTGGCGCTGACCACCGACGATATCTTCGAGACGGTCGAGAAGCTGCGCGCGCGCGGCGTCAAGTTGCAGGACACGATCGAGACCTATTACGAGCTGGTCGACAAGCGCGTGCCGAACCACGGCCACGACCTCGAACGCCTTCGCCGCAACCGTATCCTGATCGACGGCAATGTCGGCGAGGAAGGGTTGCTGCTGCAGATCTTCACCGAGAACATGTTCGGGCCGATCTTCTTCGAGATCATCCAGCGCAAAGGGAATGAGGGCTTCGGCAACGGCAATTTCCAGGCGCTGTACGAGAGCATCGAGCTCGACCAGATCCGCCGCGGCGTGATCACGGTCGACGCGTAAGTTCTAAACCCTCTCCCTCGGGGAGAGGGAAAGGCGCGCAGCGCCGAGGGTGAGGGCACGCACAACATCAGCACGTGCCCTCACCCTTCCGCCGCGCAAGAGCACGTCTCCTCTATCTCCCCGGGGAGAGGAACAGAAAGAGTTTGAACGGCCGGCGGTTCGGGCGTTGATCGGAACAGGTGACGGAGAGGAAGCCATGACAATTCACCAGCCGACCAATGCCGCAGGCGAGACCGCCGGCCAGACTGAGTATTTGCCCGGCTTCGGAAATCACGTTTCCACAGAGGCCATCCCCGGCGCCCTGCCGATCGGCCGCAATTCGCCGCAGCGACCGGCGTTCGGCCTTTATACCGAGCAGCTCTCCGGCACCGCCTTCACTGCGCCCCGCCACGAGAACCGCCGCAGCTGGCTCTACCGGATGCGCCCGACCGCCGAGCATCCGCCGTTCGAGCGCTACGCCGGCGCCAAGCGGTTCGCGCCCGGCACCACCGACGCGCCGCTCGCGCCCAACCGCCTGCGCTGGGACCCCGTCGAGTCCCCCGCCTCGAAAACCGACCTGATCGACGGTATGACGACGATGCTCGTCAACCGCGATCCCGCCGATCTCGAAGGCGTCGCGCTCCACGTCTACGCCGCCAATACCGACATGACCGACCGAGTGTTCATGGATGCGGACGGCGAATTGCTGTTCGTCCCGCAGAAAGGACGGGTGCGATTGCTGACCGAACTCGGCCGCATCGACATCGCCCCCGGCCAGATCGCGCTCGTCCCGCGCGGTGTCCGGTTTCGCGCCGAAATGCCCGATGGCGAAGCACGCGGCTATGTCGCGGAGAACCACGGTGCGCTGTTCCGCCTGCCCGATCTCGGCCCGATCGGGGCCAATGGTCTCGCCAACCCCCGCGATTTCGAAACGCCGGTCGCGTGGTTCGAAGACCGCGACGAGCCGGTCGAGGTCGTCCAGAAGTTCATGGGATCGCTGTGGACTACCACGCTCGATCACTCGCCGCTCGACGTCGTCGCGTGGCACGGCAACCTCGCGCCTTGGCGGTATGACCTGTCGCAGTTCAACACGATCAACACGGTCAGTTTCGATCATCCCGACCCGTCGATCTTCACGCTGCTGACCTCGCCAAGCGACGTGCCGGGCCGCGCGAACGCCGATTTCGTGATCTTCCCGCCGCGCTGGATGGTCGCAGAGGGTACGTTCCGCCCGCCATGGTTCCACCGCAACGTCATGTCCGAAGCGATGGGCCTGATCACCGGTGCTTACGACGCGAAGGCCGAGGGGTTCGCGCCCGGCGGGATCTCGCTGCACAACCTGATGTCGGGCCACGGGCCGGACCTGGCGAGCTGGCAGGGCGCTAGCGCGGCGGACCTGAAGCCCCACAAGATCGACGGCACGATGGCATTCATGCTGGAGAGCTGCTGGCCGTACGCGCCGACCGCCTACGCGCTCGAACATTCGCAGCTCGATTACGACGCGGTCTGGTCGGATTTCCCGAAGGCGGTCCTCCCGAAGTGAGCCTCACGCTACACGGCTATTGGCGCTCGACCACGGCCTACCGGGTCCGGATCGCACTGGCCCTGAAGGGCGTCGCTTACGAGCGGGTTGCGCACGATCTCCGCACCGGCGCGCAACGCGAGCCCGAGTATCGGACGCTCAATCCGCAGGGGCTCGTTCCGACACTGGAAACCGACGATGCAGTCCTGACGCAGAGCCCTGCGATCCTGGAATGGATCGACGAGGTGTATCCCGACCCACCGTTGCTTCCTGTCGGTGCGAACGACCGGGCGATCGTCCGCGCGATCGCCGCGACGATCGCATGCGACATTCATCCGGTGAACAACCTCCGCATCCTGAACGCCTTGCGGACGGAGTTCGGGGCGGACGAGGCAGCGGTAAACCGCTGGATCGTACGCTGGATCGGCGACGGATTCGCGGCGCTGGAGACGCTGATCGCGCGGCACGGCGACGGCTTCGCGTTCGGTCCGACGCCGACGATCGCCGACTGTCATCTGGTGCCGCAGGTCTATTCGGCCGAGCGGTTCGCGGTCGATCTCTCGCCCTATCCGCATCTTATGAGCGCCGCCGACAAGGCGCGCGCCCTCCCCGCCTTTGCCGCCGCGCATCCCGACCGGCAGCCGGACGCCGACCGCGCATGAGCGACGGCGAACGGCTGACCGCCACGCCTAGCGGGATCAAGCTCGCGCCGCTCGATGCGATCGCCGAGGGCAAGGCGCGAAACTTCGTGCTCCAGATGCGGGCAGGCCGTTTCCACGGCTTCGTCGTGCGCAAGGATGACGCCGTGTTCGGCTATGTCGATCGCTGCCCGCACATGGGCCTGCCGCTCGCCCAGGTGCTCGACGAGTATCTCACGCCGCGTCGCGACCTGATCGCATGCAGTTGGCACTCCGCTTTGTTCGAGATCGACAGCGGCGCCTGCGTTGGTGGACCTTGTGGGGGAACGCGGCTGACGCCTTGGCCGGTCGCGGTAGTCGACGGGATGATCGTCACCGCAGGCTGACGGCGGAGTCGAGTTGCGCTAAAGGACTGCGCCTCACCCCTGCATGATAGACCGATGACCGAAACCCTCCCCATCCGCGTCGTGGCGCTGTACCGCTTCACGCCGTTTGCCGACATCGCCGCGATCCAGCCGCCGCTTGCGCTCGTGTGCTGTTCGAACGGGGTGAAGGGTACGCTGCTGCTCGCCGCCGAGGGGATCAACGGGACGATCGCCGGGTCCAAAGAAGGAATCGACGCGGTGCTCGTGCATATCCGCGCACTGCCGGGGTGCGCCGATCTCGATGTGAAGGAGTCTCGCGCCGCGGAGATGCCGTTCCACCGGATGAAGGTGCGGCTGAAGCGCGAGATCGTGACGATGGGCGAGCCTTCGATCGATCCGCTGGAGGGCGTCGGGCATTATGTCGAGCCGGCGGACTGGAACGCGTTGATCGCCGAGCCGGGGACGATCGTGATCGATACACGGAACGATTACGAAGTCGCAGTCGGCACGTTCGCCGGCGCGGTCGATCCACAGACGCGGACGTTCCGGGACTTTCCCGCGTGGTTTCGCGAGCACCGCGACGAGCTGGTCGGGGACGGCCCGCCGCCGAAGATCGCGATGTTCTGCACCGGGGGCATCCGCTGCGAGAAGTCGACCGCGTTCCTGAAGGCCGAGGGGCTCGACGAGGTGTATCACCTCAAGGGCGGCATCCTGAAGTATCTGGAGACCGTGCCCGAGGCGGAGAGCCTTTGGGAAGGGGAGTGTTTCGTATTCGATCAGCGGGTTGCGGTTGGACATGGGCTTGCGTTGGGAAGTCATGTGCTGTGCCATGCCTGCCGGATGCCGGTGAGCGTCGCAGATCGGTCGTCGCCGCTGTATGTCGAGGGGGTGAGTTGCCCGGCGTGTCATGACGCGCGGGACGAGACGCAGCGGGCGGGCTATGCCGAGCGTGAGCGGCAGATGCGGCTGGCTGAGACTCGGGGCGAGGCACACGTCGGGGCGGTGTTACCGAAGACGCATGGGGCGGACGACACCCCCTAGACGACCACTGACGTCCACCCCGGCGAAGGCCGGGGCCCAATTGGGGGACGGCAATAACAATGCGCCGTCCTTCGTTACTGCGACCTCCCAATTGGGCCCCGGCCTTCGCCGGGGTGGAAGCTCTCGGTTGCTAGGCTGAAAACCGCGCCGCCAATGCCGCATTACCTTGCGATACCGCCAGCGAGTGCACGCTATTCCCCGCCGCATCGACGATCGCTGGGTCCGCGCCGTGCTCCAGCAACAGGTCGATGATCGCCGTCCGGTCCACCAGCGCCGCCAACATCAACGCGGTCTGTCCCACGCCATTGCGCCGGTTCACGTCCGCGCCAGCATCGATCAGGATCTGCGCGATCTCGGCATAGCCCTTGAAGCAGACGCCCATCAACGCGGTGTTGCCGCGCGCGTCCGCGGTGCCGTCGACCTGCGCGCCTGCCGCGAGCAAGGCCGCGGTGGCTTCGGCCTGGCCGTTGTAGCTCGCGATCACCAACGGCGTGTAGCCCTTCGCGTCGGTCACCTCGATATCGACGCCCGCCTGCAACAGCGCCGGTATCATCTCGTCGCGCCCCGTCCGCGCCGCGTCGAACATCAGCTCGACCAGCCGTTCCATCGGCGGCAACGGGGGCAGCTCACGCGCGTCAGTCATCATTCGCCTCGATGATATGCGGCACGAACCGCGCGAGATTGCGCGTCACGACCGTTTCATCTTCCCGAACGCCGATCCCCGCGGGTTCGTTGCCGACCATCCACGCGCCGATCACCGGATGCCGCCCGTCGAACACGGGTGGAGGCGCATAGGCCTGGCGGATCGCACCCTCGGCACCATAGCCCTGATCGAGCACCGTGTGGCCGCTTTCGCCGATCACCTCGACGTTGGCGCCCTCGCGCGAGAACAGCGGTTTTCTCACATATTTCGGGCCGAGGATCTTCGCGGCGGAATCGTCGTCGAAGAACGCCGGCAGCAGGTTCGGATGCTCGGGATGCCGCTCCCACAACAACGGCAGGATGCCCTTGTTCGACAGGATCGACTTCCACGCCGGCTCGATCCAGCGCACGTCGGCGCGTGACAGGTTCGGCGCATAGGGCTCGCGGAGCATGAACTCCCACGGATACAGCTTGAACGCGGCCTGCACCTCGAACCCGTCGGTGTCGATGAAGCGCCCGTCGGCGGCGAGGCCGATATCCTTCATCTCGACGAACTTCGGTTCGATCCCGACCTGCGATGCAAGGTCCTCGAAGAACCGCACCGTCTGGCGGTCTTCGATCGCGCTCGCATCCGCCGCGAAATGGACGAAACCGCCGCTCGGGAACAGTGCGCGAAACCGCTCGCGCAATTTGTCGAACAGGCTGTTGAACTGATCCGTCCCCGCCGGCAACGCACCGCTGGCTAGCAGATCCTCGAGCCACATCCACTGGAACGTCGCGCACTCGAACACCGACGTCGGCGTGTCGGCATTATACTCGTAGAGCTTGGCCGGTCCGGTGCCGTCATAGGCGAAATCGAACCGCCCGTAGAGCGAAGGCTGGCGCGTCCGCCACGTCTCCGCGACGTAGTTCCACTGCTCGCGCGGGATCGCGAGACGTTCCATCAGCTGCTGGTCGCGGACCACCTCGTCGACCAGATCGAGGCACATCGCGTGCAGCTGTTCCGCCGCCGGTTCGAGGTCGTCCTCGATCTCCGCCAGCGTGAAGGCATACGCCGCGCCCTCATCCCAATAGGGTTCGCCATCCGTGTCGTGATAGACGAACCCGATCGCGTCGGCCCGATCGCGCCAGTCGCCGCGCGGGTCTACCGCGATCCGGCGCATCAGGAGTCCGACGTCTTGTCGTCGCGCTGCTCGATCTGCAGCGTCTGGCCGACTTGCGGCGTCTTTGGTGCGGTCAGGCGCGCAAGCACGTCGTCCGCCGAGGACTGGCCCGGCCCGATGCCCGCCAGCCGCAGCTTCTCGTCGAGATCGGCGCCGGTGCGACGATCTTCCAACTCGCCGGCCGCCTTGATCCGCTCGCCGCGGATTGCTTGCCGCTCGCGAATACGCGCGAGGCTGTCGGCTGCCGAGCCGAGCTTGTTGCCCGCGCCCATGCTGCCCGACGCGACCGAGGCCTGCGCCTTCTGCACCGACTCGTTGACCTTCACGACATCCACTTCGCGACGAAGCTGTTCGATCTTGCGGTCGGTCTGCGCGACGGCAGTGTGGATCTGCTCCTCTGCGGCGCGCATGTCCTCGACCTGCGGGGTCTTCAGCGCAATGTCCTGTTCGAGATCGGCGATCCGCTGCGCTACCTGGCGCGCGAGATCCATGTTGCCCTTCTCGACCGCGATACGTGCCGAAGCCTCGTACTTCGCGGCCTGGGCGCGGAAGCTCTCGACCTCGGTTTCAAGGATGCGGCGACGCGCGACGAGCCCCGCGAGATCGTCGCGCGCCTTGCCCTGCGCCTTGTCGGCGTCGCGAATTTCCTGGTCGAGGATGCGTAGCGCGTTCGCGTCGACGACCGCCGAACCCGCTTCGTGCGCGCCGGCACGACCGAGGGTGAAAAGCTTGCTCCAGATGGCCATGCCAGTCTCTCCGTTTGTATCAGTTCAGGCGGCAGGAACCTGCGCGTGGCGCAAATCCGTAGCCGCATCGATCGCATTCTCGGCGAGCGTGCGCAGTTCGATGATCACGGTATCGAGCCGGCTCGACGTCGCGAGTTCGCCGAACAGCTCGTAATAATCGCGGCCATCGACGGTCCCGATCCCGAAGTTCGACAGCGGCACCAGCTTCTGCGATTTCAGCAGGAAGGTGTTGAACGCCAATTGGTCCTCCTGCTCGTCGCACGGCCACAGCAGGGTCGAGCAGGCGATCTGCACCTCGCTCACGTTTACGAACAGCTCGAGGTCGCCGTGATGGTGCATCGTCACCAGCAATACCGGGTCCGCGCCTTCCAGGATCCGCGCGGTGAATTCGCCGGCTTTCGCAGGCTCGGACGTGTCGAGCGCGGCCTTCAGGCTGCGGACGGTCCAGATGTCGGTCAATGCAAGAACTCCCGTGCTTGTCGCTCGTGGAGACACATAGGCGTTTCGCGAGCGCCTGCCACCCTCCCCACGTCCTCTTCCTTCCGTCATCCTGACGAAAGTCAGGACCCAGAGCCACAAGCCCCGTCCTCCGTTACCCTGGGTCCTGACTTTCGTCAGGATGATGGAGTTGAAGGGATGTCGACACTCGATCGTGCTTTGCGAGCTCCCCGGCTTTGCCCTATGAGGCACGCCAACAACACACACGCGAGGATTGCATGTTCGATCGCCTGTTCGGCCGCAAGCCAGCGCTTGACGGCAACGCCCTGCCCGTCGTCCGCAATGTCACCCTAGGCCGCACGGTCACGGTCGATCCGCTGGCATGGCGGCGGTTCGGATCGGAACTGCTGTTCCCGTTCGACCGCGACACGCTGGTGATCGTCGCACAGGGGCTCGTCGACCTCAACGAAGGCGGCTTCGTCCACCGGTTCTATACCGACGACGACATCATGTTCCAGGCGGTGTCGAACGATCGCGACGGGCAGGACGTCACGGATGTCACGCTGTTCGCACCGTGGGACAGTGCCTACCCGTCGTCCGCTGCCGAGCGTCCTGCTTGGAAGAGCCGCCTGAAGGCGCGCACCTTCACCGCCGAAGGGCTGCCGGAATATAGCCGTTCGTGGTTCGGTCCCGAAGCGAGCGAGCAGGACCCGGTGACGTTCTGGGAGGAATTGCACGACGACCGCGACGGCATCGTCGACCGCCGCATCTTCCAGACCTGCATGCTGTTCAGCCGCGACCTGCCGGGCGACGATGGCCGCGAACTGCTGCTCGCGATCGACATGGAGAACGAGGCGGGCGAGGTCTCGTTCGAGATCATGCTGGGCGTGGCACTGGAACTCGGCGAGTTCAGGGCCTAGCATCCGCCACGAACGGCTCCGGGGGAAATGCCATGATCGACCAATACAGCTTCGGCGCCAGCGTGCTCGCCTTCCTGATCGCGTTCGTCGCGGCGGGGGCGTTCACGATCGTGTTCAAGATCATATTTCAGGCGACGACGCCGTATCACGAGAAATCGCTGATCCGCGAAGGCAATACCGCCGCCGCGATCACGCTGGGCGCGGCGCTGCTCGGGTACGTCCTTCCGTTGGCGTCGGCACTAACGCATACCGTCACGCTGCTCGAATTCGCGATCTGGGCGTTGGTCGCGGGCGTGATCCAGATCGTCGCCGCGCTCGTCGTGCGGCGGCTGGTGATGCGCGACATCCACGACCGGATCGTCCGTGGCGACATCGCCGCGGCGACCTATATGGGGAGCATCTCGCTGTGCGTCGGCATCCTCAACGCCGCGTGCATGACGAACTGAGAGGCATAGCGATGAAGCGTTCCAGATCTATCGTCCTCACCAGCCTGATCGCAGGCTCGGGTATTTCATTGACCGCCTGCGACGGCGATGTCGGCGGCAAACCCGTCGAGGCGCAGAGCTATGCATCGGTACAGGAGTGCCGCGCGGCCGGCGCGCTGTCGGCGGTGCAATGCGACACCGCGTTCGAGCAGGCCAAGGCCGATGCCGCGAAGACCGCGCCACGGTTCCAGGATCGGCAGACTTGCGAAGAGCAATACGGCGCCGCGCAGTGCGAGCCGCGCAACAACGGCAGCGGCGGGAGCTTCTTTACGCCGCTGCTGACCGGCTTCCTCGTCGGGCAGGCGCTCAACGGCGGCTTCGGCAATCGCGGCGCACCGATGTACCGCGACCGCAACGGTAATTACTATGGCGGCGCAGGTGGCCGCATCAATCGCGACTATGTCACAGGCCGAACGCGCGTAGGCTCCGATGCCTTCACGCCAACCACCGCGAGAGCCCCTGCCCGAGTCCAGTCGCGCAGTTCGGTCATCTCGCGCGGTGGATTCGGTGGCGGCTTTGGTGGCCGCAGCTTCGGGGGGTAACGCAGCCGTTACCCCCCCGATTTCGTTTAGCGGCGGGCGGGCATCAGCGGGCCACCGATCTCAGTCGCGGCGATGAACGCCGGCCTCGCGCGCAGGCGATCCAGATACGCCGCGACGTCGGGATGCTCCTTGAGCAATCCGGCGCTCTCCGCGATCGCCAAGATGTAGCACATCTGGATATCGGCCAGCATCAACTGCTCGCCCATCAGATACGGACCATCGCCAACCCCCGCGCCGATATAGTCGAGCGTCTTGGTCACCTCGGGTCCGGTGAACTTGGCCAGGCCGTCGGGCAACCCGCCCATTCGCTTGCCGAGCGACGTCATCATGATCGGCAACGACGCCGAGCTTTCGACATATTGCAGCCATTCGTCGTGCACGGCGGCGGCATCGCTATCGACCGGCGGCGAGAAGCGGCGGTCGCCGTAATGCGCGTCGATGTACGACAGGATCGGCGCGCTCTCGGCCAGCGTGAGCGCGTCGTCGACCAGCACCGGCGCCTTGCCGAGCGGGTGGATCGCCTTGAGCTCGGGCGGCGCACGGAAATTCTCGTCGCGCTCGTATTTGACGAGGTCGTATTCGATACCGAGCTCTTCGAGCAGCCAGATCACACGGATCGAGCGCGAGTAGTTCAGGTGGTGGAGCGTTAACATAGGCGTCCTTCGGGTAGGAATGTGCTGCATCGCGGAACGGCTGGGCGGCATCGAAGGTTTCGTCGAGCGCGACCCCGGAATTCTCCGGCAACGGAGACATTCATGACCAAGCTGACCTGCGACGTGGCGATCATCGGCGCCGGTACCGCCGGCCTTGCCGCCGAGCGCAGCGCGCGTCGCAACGGCGCCAAGACGCTGCTGATCGACGAAGGCTTCAGCGGCACGACATGCGCGAGCGTAGGATGTATGCCCTCCAAGCTGTTGATCGCGGCGGGGAATGCGATGCACGCAGTGAACCACGCGGCGGTGTTCGGCGTCGAGGCGTCCGGCAAGGTCGACGGCGTCGCAGTGATGAAGCGCGTACGGAAAGAGCGCGATGCGTTCGTCGCGGGCGTCGAGGCATCGATCGACAAACTGCCCGAGGACGTGAAGATCAAGGCGCGTGCGAAATTTGCCGGTGCGACGATTCTGGCGCTCAGCGATGGCCGTGAGGTCCATGCGAAGTCGGTGGTGATCGCGACCGGATCGAGCCCTGCCATCCCCGAGATGTTCGACGCGGTGCGCGACCGCGTGCTGACCAACGAGAGCATCTTCGAACTCCAGGACCTTCCCAAGTCGCTTGGCGTGGTCGGTGCGGGCGCGCTGGGGATCGAACTCGCGCAGGCGATGGCGCGGCTCGGGGTCGAGACGATGGTGTTCGACATGGGCGAGACGGTTGGTGGTTTGAAGGACCGCCACGTGGCCGAAGCATATCACGCGATCCTGTCGCGTGAGATGCCGATCCTGCTGGGTGTCGAACTCGAGGTGGCACCCGTTGGCGATGGCGATGGCGTCATGCTCTCGTGGACGGGGTCCGCGTCCGGCGAACAGCGGTTCGACTATCTGCTCGTCGCGACCGGCCGCCCCCCGCGGATCAAGGATATCGGGCTGGAGACGACCGGCCTCGCGCTCGATGACCACGGCATGCCGGACTATGACCCGGAAACGATGCAGTGCGGCACCGCGCCCATCTTCATCGCGGGCGACGCGGATCATGACCGGGCGGTGCTGCACGAGGCGTCTTCCGAGGGGACGATCGCGGGGCGCAACGCCGCCAGCTATCCCGAGGTGACGCCGGGGAAGCGGAGCGTGCCGTTCGCAATCACCTTCACGCACCCCAACGTCGCGGTGATCGGCGAGATTGCGAAGGACGACGATGCGGATAGCGTCATCGGCACCGCATCATATGACGACCAGGGACGAGCGAAGGTCGAGGCGTGCAACGCCGGACTGGTGCGGTTCTATGCCGACCGCCGTGACGGGCGGCTGACCGGTGCGACGATGGCGGGGCCCGCGGTCGAGCACAGCGCGCATCTGATCGCATGGGCGATCCAGAGCGGCTGGACCGCGACCGAAGTGCTCGATCTGCCCTTCTACCACCCGACCTTCGAGGAAGGGATGAAAGGCGCGTTGCGGTCGATCTGCGCCGAAGTGCATGCACCGACGCCGCCGGATCGCGATGATGGGTTTACGCCCGGGACGTAACCGAACCCGTGATGAGAACTACCCCGGCCTCCGCCGCGGTGGTTACATTCGGGTAGCGCATCACAAACGCCGGTCGCTCGCTCGGCGCTACTCCTCAAGATCCAAATACGCGACGACGTCGTTCTCCGTCGCCAGATACAGGCCAGCCTGGACGTCCTCCTCCTGCTGCGCGGCGATTGCCATTGCCTCGCTC
Organism: Sphingomonas faeni; assembly: GCF_030817315.1. Classification (NCBI taxonomy): domain Bacteria; kingdom Pseudomonadati; phylum Pseudomonadota; class Alphaproteobacteria; order Sphingomonadales; family Sphingomonadaceae; genus Sphingomonas; species Sphingomonas faeni. The sequence goes on from NZ_JAUSZF010000001.1 coordinate 1,195,371, forward strand.
AGTGGACCATAGAAGAGCGTTGTTGCCGCCCCACCCTCGCCGCTATCGTCGAGATGATACAACCGCACCGATACGCTCGAAGAAATCGTCCGCATTACAATACCCTACCAAACCCATCATAATCTAGAATTCACGGAACCAAATGCGAAGCGGCGCAACTTTGGCTCGGCTCGCCCGTTACGCTAGCAGATACAGGGATTTACTATGCATCAGGATGAAAGTTTTCCGGTGTCGCGCCGTGGCGTGATTGCCGGTGGTGTCGCGTCGGCTACGTTGGCCGCGGCTCCCGTTGCCCAGGCTCAGACCCAGGGCACCGCGCAATCGGCCCCGCCGACCATGCCTGTCACGCTCAAGGTCAATGGCCGGACCACCAAGCTCAACGTCGACACGCGCACCACGCTGCTCGACGCGCTGCGTGAGAATTTAAAGCTCACCGGTACCAAGAAGGGCTGCGACCACGGCCAGTGCGGCGCGTGCACGGTCATCGTCGAGGGTCGCCGCATCAATAGCTGCCTGACGCTCGCGGTCATGCATGAAGGCGAAGAGATCACGACGATCGAAGGCCTCGGCACGCCCGAGAAGCTCCACGCGATGCAGGCGGCGTTCGTCAAGCATGACGGCTATCAATGCGGCTATTGCACCCCCGGCCAGATCTGTTCGGCGGTCGCGACGCTCGGCGAAATCAAGGCGGGCATCCCCAGCCATGTCACCGGCGACATCGCTGCACAGCCAACCGTCACAACCGACGAACTGCGCGAGCGGATGAGCGGCAACATCTGCCGCTGCGGTGCCTATGCGAACATCATCGACGCGATCCACGACGTCGCCGGTACGGAGCGCACCGCATGAAGGCCTTTACCTACGAGCGCGCGACCTCGACGAAGGATGCCGCGAGCGCCGCGGTCCGCACGCCAGGCGCGAAGTTCATCGCCGGCGGCACCAACCTGCTCGACCTGATGAAGCTCCAGATCGAGACGCCGCAGCACCTGATCGACGTCAACGGGCTCGGCCTCGACAAGATCACGGCGACTTCCGACGGCGGTCTCCGTGTCGGCGCGCTCGTCCGTAACACCGACCTCGCCGCCGACGCGCGCGTGCGGAAGGATTACGGCGTACTCAGCCGTGCGCTGGTATCCGGCGCATCCGGCCAGCTTCGCAACAAGGCGACGACCGCCGGCAATCTGCTCCAGCGCACGCGGTGCCCGTATTTCTACGACACCACCAAGCCTTGCAACAAGCGTCAACCCGGCAGCGGCTGTGCGGCGATCGGTGGGTTCAACCGCAACCTCGCGGTGATGGGCACGAGCGAGGCATGCATTGCCACGCACCCGAGCGACATGGCCGTTGCGATGCGCGTACTCGACGCGACGGTCGAGACGGTGAACGCCGCCGGCCAGACGCGGGCGATCCCGATTGCCGACTTCCATCGCCTCCCCGGTGCTACGCCGAACATCGAAACCTCGCTTGCGCCGGGTGAACTGATCACCGCCGTCACGTTGCCGAAGCCGATCGGTGGCACGCATATCTACCAGAAGGTGCGTGACCGTGCGTCCTACGCGTTCGCGCTGATCTCGGTCGCTGCCGTGATCCAGCCGGGTGGTCGTGGGCGTCTCGCCTTCGGGGGCCTCGCGCACAAGCCGTGGCGCGTCGAAGCCGCCGAGGCTCAGATGCCGAATGGCGCCAAGGCTACCGCGTCGGCAGTCCTCGCCGGCGCCCGCACCACATCACAGAACGCGTTCAAGCTGCCGTTGGTCGAACGCACCATCGGCGCCGTGTTCGAAGAAGCGAAGGCCTGATCGCCATGAAGTTCGATACCCCAGCCACGGCGAACCCGACCGACCGCATGAAGGTGCTTGGCAAGCCGCTCGACCGTGTCGATGGCAAGCTGAAGACCACCGGCACCGCGCATTATGCCTATGAGCGCAACGACGTCGCGCCGAACGCGGCCTACGGCTACATCGTGGGTTCGGCGATCGCCAAGGGACGGATCGATAGCATCGACGACGCCGACGCGAAGGCTGCGCCCGGCGTGCTCGCCGTCGTTACCTATAAGAATGCCGGCACGGTTGCGAAGGCCAAGGCCCATACCGCGCGGATGCTCGCCGGCCCCGACGTCCAGCATTACGATCAGGCCGTCGCCGTCGTCGTCGCCGAGACGTTCGAACAGGCCCGTGCCGCCGCCAAGTTGTTGCGTGTGACCTACGCGCGAACCGCTGGCAGCTTCGATCTGGCAGCGGTCAAGGCATCGGCAACCAAACCCAAGGACGGCAACCCCGATACCGCCGTCGGCAATTTCGCGGGTGCGTTCGCCAAGGCCGCCGTCAAGCTCGATGAGCAGTACACCACGCCCGATCAGAGCCACACGATGATGGAGCCGCATTCCACGACGGCCGCGTGGCAGGGTGATAAGCTGACCCTGTGGACGTCGAACCAGATGATAAACTGGGCGGTCCGCGACATGAGCGAGACCTTGGGCATGCCGAAGGAAAACATCCACGTGATGTCGCCCTATGTCGGCGGCGGTTTCGGGTCGAAGCTCTGGATCCGCAGCGATGCGGTCATGGCGGCGCTCGGCTCGCGCGCGATCGGCGGGCGTCCGGTGAAGCTGGCCCTCGCGCGTCCGCAGGTCATGAACAACACCACGCATCGCCCCGCGACGATCCAGCGTCTCCGCATCGGAGCGCAGAAGGACGGCAAGATCACCGCGATCGCGCATGAGAGCTGGTCGGGCGATCTCCCCGGCGGTGGCCCAGAGACCGCGCCGAACGCGACTCGGCTCCTCTACGCCGGCGCCAATCGCATGACTGCGACGCGCCTCGCGGTGCTCGATCTTCCCGAGGGCAACGCGATGCGTGCGCCGGGTGAGGCGGTCGGCCTGCTCGCGCTCGAAGCGGCGATGGATGAGCTTGCTGAGAAGCTGAAGATGGACCCGGTCCAGCTGCGGATCATCAACGATACGCAGGTCGATCCGGAAAAGCCGACGCGCCAATTCTCGCAGCGCGATCTGGTCGGCTGCCTGAAAACGGGCGCCGAACGCTTCGGCTGGAACAAGCGCAATCCCGTTCCGGGTCAGGTTCGCGACGGTCGTTGGCTGGTCGGCATGGGCATGGCGTCGGCATTCCGCGACAACGTCACGATGAAGTCGGGCGCACGCGTCGGGATCGACAAGAAGGGCGTCGTGACGGTCGCTACCGACATGACGGACATCGGCACCGGCAGCTACACAATCATCGCGCAGACCGCGGCGGAATTGATGGGCGTGCCGATGGACAAGGTCATCGTCCTGCTCGGCGACAGCAGCTTCCCGACCTCGTCGGGCTCGGGTGGCCAGTGGGGCGGCAACAGCTCGACCGCGGGTGTCTACGCGGCTTGCATGGAGTTGCGCGCGCGGGTGGCCCAGAAGCTCGGGTTCAACTCGACCGACGTCGTGTTCGAGGACGGCAAGGTCAAGTCGGGCAACCGCAGCGTTTCGCTGTCCGAGGCAGCGGGCGATGCCGGCCTATCGGCAGAGGATTCGATCGAGTTCGGCGACCTGACCAAGACCTATGCGCAGGCCACGTTCGGCGCGCATTTCGTCGAGGTCGGCGTTGATTCGGCGACTGGCGAGATCCGCGTTCGCCGGATGAGCGGTGCATTCGCCGCCGGTCGTATCCTCAACCCGAAATCGGCACGCAGCCAGGTTATCGGCGCGATGACGATGGGCGTCGGCGCGGCGCTGATGGAGGACGCGATCGTCGACAAGCGGTTCGGCTATTTCGTCAACCACGACCTCGCCGAATATCACGTGCCGGCGCATGCCGACATCCCGATGCAGGACGTGTTCTTCATGGACGAACTCGACGAGAAGTCCTCGCCGATGAAGGCCAAGGGCATCGGCGAGCTAGGCCTCTGCGGTGTCGGCGCCGCGATCGCCAACGCCGTCTACAACGCGTGCGGCGTCCGCATCCGCGAATACCCGCTGACGCTCGACAAGGTCATCGGCAAGATGGCCTGACACCCTGCCCTCCATACCGCCGCATCTGCGACCGGGGTGGAGGGCAAAAGTGGCTCTGGCGTGCGCGAATGGGTTGCGCTAGAAAACCCATATGACCGTACCCGCTATTCTAAAAAACCTGCGCCTGCCCGTTATCGGCTCGCCGTTGTTCATCATTTCCGGACCCGATCTGGTGATCGCGCAGTGCAAGGCGGGTATCGTCGGTTCGTTTCCCGCGCTCAACGCACGACCGCAGGCCATGCTCGACGAGTGGCTGCACCGGATCACCGAGGAACTCAGCGCGCATAATCGCGCGAACCCCGATCGCCCGGCGGCGCCGTTCGCGGTCAACCAGATCGTTCACAAGTCCAACGATCGTCTCGAAAGCGACCTGGAAACGTGCGCGAAGTGGCAGGTGCCGATCGTCATCACCTCGCTCGGCGCGCGCGAGGACCTCAATACCGCGGTGCACGGCTGGGGCGGCATCACGCTGCACGACGTGATCGACGACCGGTTTGCGCGCAAGGCGATCGAGAAAGGTGCCGACGGCTTGATCGCAGTGGCGGCTGGCGCGGGCGGTCATGCGGGTCGTCTCTCACCGTTCGCGATCGTCCAGGAAATCCGCCAGTGGTTCGACGGCCCTTTAGCGTTGTCGGGCTCGATCGCGACCGGCGACGCCGTCCTCGCCGCCCAGGCGATGGGCGCGGACTTCGGCTATATGGGTTCGCCGTTCATCGCAACGACCGAGGCGAACGCTGATCAGGCGTACAAGGACGGCATCGTCGCCGGCAAAGCCTCCGACATCATCTATTCCAACCTCTTCACCGGCGTGCACGGCAACTATCTGCGCGCGTCGATCCAGGCAGCGGGAATGGACCCGGACAACCTCCCCGAGGGCGACCTGAAGACGATGGACTTCGGCGGCGGCAACGGTTCCAAACCCAAAGCTTGGAAGGACATCTGGGGCTCGGGCCAGGGCATCGGCGCGGTCACCGAGGTCGAGAGCGTCGCCGACCGCGTCGATCGCCTCGAACGCGAATATCGTGCAGCGCGGGTCCGTCTTTCTCTCTGACGGACCCGGCACCGACCGATCTCGGCTCGCTCAGAACAGGCGTTTAAGCAAGCCGACATTGGTCTTGCCCAGCTCGACCACCTCGTCGCCGCGCCCGCTGATGATCGCCTTCGCCATGTAGAGCGTAAAGCCCCTCATCTGCTCCAGCGTGATCTTCGGCGGCATCGACAATTCGGTCCGCGCGGTAACGGCGTCGAGCAGAGCCGGCCCCGGATGCGCCAGTACCTCGCGGATACCTGCTTCGACGTCACCCGGATCGGTAACGCGCACGCCGTGGATCCCGATCGCCCGCGCCATCGCCGCAAAATCGGGGTTGTCGAGCGCGACGCCGGTCTCGACCAGTCCCGCCGCCTTCATCTCCATCTCGACGAACCCCAGCGTGCCGTTGTTGAAGACAATGATCTTCACCGGCAGGCCAAGCTGGCGGACCGTCAGCAATTCGCCCATCAGCATCGCCAGCCCGCCGTCGCCCGACAACGTCACCACCTGCCGCGCGGGATAAGCCGCCTGCACACCGATTGCCTGCGGCAGCGCGTTCGCCATCGATCCGTGGTTGAACGAGCCGATCAACCTTCGCCGGCCGTTCATCTTCAGATAGCGCGCAGCCCATACCGTCGGCGTACCGACGTCGCAGGCGAACACCGCATCGTCCGCCGCCTGCTCGCTGAGGACACGCGCGACGTGTTGCGGGTGGACGATGCCACTGCCCGGTGTTCCGTCCGCCAGATCGTCCAGCCCCTCGCGCGACTTCGCATAATTCTCAATCGCGGACTTGAGGAAGCTGCCATCGCGCCCGGTCCTCACTCGCGGAGTCAGGGCCGCAAGAGTAGCGCCAACATCACCGACAAGCCCAATATCGATCGCCGTCCGCCGCCCTAGGTTTTTCGGGATCAGATCGATCTGCGCGACCTTCGCATTCTCCGGATAGAATTGCCGATACGGGAAATCCGTCCCCAGCATCAGTAGCACGTCGCACGCCATCATCGCGTCGTAGCCGCTCGCAAAGCCGATCAGCCCGGTCATGCCGACGTCATAGGGGTTATCGTATTCGACGAATTCCTTGCCACCCAGCGCATGGACGATCGGCGCCTGAAGCACGCCCGCCAGCTTGACGAGTTCGGCATGTGCCGTGCGGCATCCCCGCCCCGCCAGGATCGTCACCTTCTCCGCGCCGTTCAACAGCGCGGCGAGTTCGGCGATGTCCGCCTCTGCCGGTATCGTCACCGAAGGCGGCGGCAGGAGCGCACCCTTCGACCGTGCGAGCGTGCCCGTCGTCGACCGCAGCGCGACGTCGCCCGGCATCGCGACGACCGAGACCCCGCGGTGCCCGACCGCAGCCCGGATCGCGGTCTCCAGCGTTCGCGGCATCTGGTCCGCATCGGAGATCGTCTCGCAATAGACGCTGCATTCGCGGAACAGCGCTTCCGGCCGCGTCTCCTGGAAATAGTTCGAGCCCACCTCCCCGCTCGGTACCTGCGCGGCGATCGCCAGCACCGGCACCCGGGTCCGGTTGCAGTCGTAAAGCCCGTTGATGAGGTGCATGTTACCCGGCCCGCACGATCCAGCGCAAACCGCGAGCTTGCCCGTCAGCTGCGCCTCCGCTCCCGCGGCAAACGCTGCAGCCTCCTCGTTGCGGACGTGGATCCACTCGATCTTGCCTTGTCGCCGCAAGCTGTCGGTGAGGCCGTTGAGGCTGTCGCCGACGACGCCATAGATTCGCTCGACGCCCGCAAGATGCAACGTCTCGGCGAACAGGTCGGCGATGATGGTCTTGGACATGAAGCAGCTCCGGGCAGTGATGATGACCGGCCTCGACCGGCGAGGCGGCAGTGCATCAACGCGTTCCGGTATGATCGGGATGCAAGGAATGCCGGCTGCTCGTCGGCAACCGGGCTCGCGCCGCCCCTTTCGGCAGAAGTATGATAAATCGCGATGGCGCGACGCCGCAAGCAAACCTAAAGATGGCGGTACGGCGCAGTGGCCCGTGACGATCGGCGGAATATCCGACGGCAAACGGTCCGCGAGCGCTCGTAAACCGGGGGGGACGCAGTGGACAAGGCGATGATCGGTCGGCGTGCGGCGCTGTTGGGAGGCGTAGCGCTCGTCGCGGCATGCGCGAGCGACGGAAGTCTCGGCAAAACGCAAGCAAAGCCGTTCGTGACCGTCGACGGCACCGGCTTCCTGCGTGGCGGCAAGCCCTACCGCTATGCCGGCGCCAACATCTGGTACGGCGCCTGGCTCGGTGCCGAGACCGCGTACGGCAACCGCGCCCGCCTCGGACGCGAACTGGACCGCCTCAAGGCGCTCGGCGTCCGCAACTTGCGCATCCTCGGCTCGGCAGAAGTCTCGCCGCTGAAGAACTCGATCACCCCGGGCTTCCGCGACCGGACCGCGACCTACAACGAGGATCTGCTCGAGGGACTCGACTGGATGCTCGCCGAAATGGCGAAGCGCGACATGACCGCCGTGATCTACCTGACCAACTTCTGGGAATGGTCGGGCGGGATGATGACGTATCTGTCGTGGGTCAACGGCGGACGGTTCATCGACATGAACGACCCCGCGCACCCCTGGCCAGAGTTCGCCGACCGGAACGCCCCGTTCTATGCCAACGGCCAAGCGCAGGCGATGTACCGCGACTATATCCGCGCGGTCGTCTCTCGGACCAACAGCGTCACCGGCACGGCGTATGCCGCGGATCCGACGATCATGGCGTGGCAGCTGGCGAACGAGCCACGGCCGGCTGGTAGCGCGGCGGTCGCCGTTCCCAACCTGCCCGCCTTCTACCGCTGGATCGACGAGACCGCGCGGTACATCAAGACGCTTGATCCCAATCACCTCGTCTCGACCGGCTCGGAAGGGCTGAAGGGTTCGATCGAGCGCGATGACGTCGTACTCGCCGCACATCGTTCGCGGTCGATCGACTATCTTACCGCGCATATCTGGCCGAACAACTGGACGTGGATGGATGCAGGCGATCTCGCCGGCACCTATGATGCGGGCGCGGCGAAGGTCGCCGCCTATATCAACGCGCATATCCGGCTCGCCACCACGCTCGGCAAGCCGCTGGTGATCGAGGAGTTCGGCTATCCGCGCGACGGGAAGACCGCCTACGACCCAACGATCGCGACGGTCTACAAGGATCGGTTCTACCGCCAGATCTACGCGGCGATCGAGGCAAACGCCAAGTCCGGTGAGCCGCTCGCAGGCTCGAACTTCTGGGCCTGGAACGGCGAGGCGCGTACGCCGCATGCCGACCACCGGTTCCAGCGCGGCGACCTCGGCTATATGGGCGATCCGCCGCACGAACCGCAGGGTTGGTACGGCGTATTCGACAGCGACGCCGCGACGCAGGATGTGATCCGCACGCATGCTGTGGTCATGGCAGCGCTCTGATGCTGGCCCCATCGTCACACCGAACCGAAGGACACGCTATGCGAACCGCCTTGGGCCTGCTCGCCGCCGCGCTGCTGTCGACCTCGGCGATCGCAACGCCGGTCGTCGTCACGCAGGTATCGAGCAAGGTGGGCGCGATGCTTCCGACGCATATCGGCGGCCGTGTCGAGAGGACGGCGGACGGCTATCGACGGCAATGGCCGGGCACCTATTTCGAGGCGAACTTTCGCGGGCGCGGGGTGCTGCTGAGGATCGGCGAGGGCGACGTCGCGTTGCGTATCTCGCTCGACGCGTCGGTCCCGACGTCGCTGTTCAAGCCCAAGCCCGGCCTCTACCGCATCGACGCGGCATCGAACGGCCGGCACAGCATCCGCGTGGAAATCGCCAGCGAAAGCCAGGCCGCATCGACCGTCTTCGGCGGCTTCTACGCCGCGCCGGGAACACGTGGGCTGGCGGCCCCTGCCCGTGCGCGACAGATAGAGTTCATCGGCGACTCCCATACCGTCGGCTACGGTAACCTCTCGACCAAGCGCGATTGCACCCAGGAGGAAGTCTGGGCGACCACCGACACTTCGAAGGCGACGCCGGCGCTGACCGCACAGCGTTACGGCGCGGATTATCAGGTCAACGCGATCTCGGGCCGCGGGATCGTCCGCAATTACAACGGCATGGCGGCCGACACGCTTCCCGCCGCCTATCCCTTCACGCTGTTCGACAAGGCGACGCGCTACGTCGATCCGGCCTGGCGTCCTCGCCTGTTCGTCATCGCGCTCGGTACCAACGACTTCACCACCGCGCTTCACCCAGGCGAACCGTGGAAGACGCGCGAGGCGCTCCACGCCGACTATGAGCAGCGCTATGTGGACTTCGTCAAACGTCTTCGGGCTCGGGATCCGGACGCGCATGTCGTCCTGTGGGCAACCGACATGGTAAATGGCGAGATCGCCGCGGAAGTCGGCAAGGTCGCCGCGCGCCTGAACGCCGAGGGGCAGCGCAACGTCGCGTTCGTACCCGTTACCGGTCTCGCGTTGACGGGGTGCAACTCGCACCCGTCGACTGCCGACGATGCCCGGATCGCTACGGCATTGTCCGGCTATATCGACGCGCATCCCGAGATGTGGGTCCGTCGATAGCCAAATGATTTGCACCGCGCTGCCCTCACCCGGTAGCGAGGACACAAGAACAGGGTCGCGTCAGCGCACCGTCCGGGGAGAGTATGATGTCAGCCAGTTTTTCCAGCTTCACGATCGCGCTTCTGCTGCAGTCGGCGGCGACGCCCGTCGCGGCACCGACCGCGTCCCTCTCACCCGTCGCGCACCCGGAAATCTGGCCGACCGCCAACGCACGTCCCTCGCGCGATCCGAAGGTCGAGGCGCGGATCGATGCGATCTTGAAGCGCATGTCGGTCGCCGACAAGATCGGCCAGTTGATCCAGGTCGACATCGCCAGCATCGAGCCGTCGGATCTGCGTACCTACAAGCTCGGCTCGATCCTCAACGGCGGCAATTCGGGCCCTGGCGGCAACGACCTCGCACCACCCGTCGAGTGGCTCAAACTCGCGGATCAATTCTATGAGGCCTCCATGGCGCGCACCGACGGGCGCCCCGCGATCCCGGTGATCTGGGGCACCGACGCGGTCCACGGCAACAACAACATCCCCGGCGCCACGCTCTTCCCGCACAATATCGGCCTCGGCGCGACCCGCGACCGCGACCTGATGCGCGAGATCGGCCACGTCACCGCGATCGAGACCGCCGCCGCCGGCATCGACTGGACCTTTGCCCCCACGCTCGCTGTCGTCCGTGACGACCGCTGGGGCCGCACCTATGAGAGCTATTCGGAAGAACCGACGATCCAGGCGGATTTCGCAGGCGCGGTGATCGAAGGCGTCCAGGGCAAGGTCGGCACGAAGGAGTTCCTCGCGCCCGACCGCGTGATCGCGACGACCAAGCACTTCCTCGGCGATGGCGGCACCGGCGGTCGCGACCAGGGCGATGCGCGCATTCCCGAAACCGCTTTGCGCGACATTCACCTCGGCGGCTATCCGTCAGCGATCGAAGCCGGCACGCAGTCGGTCATGGCCAGCTTCTCGAGCTGGAACGGCGCCAAGATGCACGGCAACAAGAGTCTGCTGACCGGCGTGCTGAAAGATCGGCTCCATTTCGACGGCTTCGTAGTCGGCGACTGGAACGGGCACGGCCAGGTCGATGGCTGCTCGAACGAGAGTTGCGCCGCCGCTATCAACGCCGGGCTCGACATGTTCATGTATTCGGGCAGCGGGTGGAAAACGCTCTACGACAACACGTTGAAGCAGGCACAGTCGGGTGAGATCCCCGCCGCACGCCTCGACGACGCCGTTCGCCGCATCCTTCGCGTGAAGATCCGTGCCGGCACGTTCGATCGCGGCCGCCCGTCGTCGCGCGCGCTCGCCGGCAAGATGACCCTGATCGGCGCCGCCGACCACCGTGCCATCGCCCGCCGGGCGGTGCGGGAATCGATGGTGCTGCTCAAGAACGAAGGCGGCCTGCTCCCGCTGAAGCCTTCGGCCAACATCCTCGTCGCAGGGGTCGGTGCCGACGACGTCGCGCAGCAGGCAGGCGGCTGGTCGCTGACTTGGCAGGGCACGGGCTTGACCAACGCCAATTTCCCGAACGCCGAAACGATCTGGTCGGGCATCAGCACGGCGGTGAAGACCGCGGGCGGCACTGCAACGCTGTCGGCCGACGGCAGCTTCGCTAAGAAACCCGACGCGGCGATCGTCGTGTTCGGCGAACAACCCTATGCCGAGTTCAAGGGTGATCGCCCGAACCTCGAATACAGCCCCGACGACAAGTCCGACCTCGAGCTGTTGCGCAAGCTGAAAGCCGCGGGCGTGCCGGTCGTCGCAGTATTCCTGTCGGGGCGTCCGCTCTGGGTGAACGCCGAAATGAACGCCTCCGACGCATTCGTCGCCGCGTTTCTGCCGGGTACCGAGGGCGGCGGCGTGGCCGACGTGCTGTTCCGCAAGAAGGACGGCAGCGTCGCCAACGACTTCCGCGGCAAGCTGAGCTTCTCCTGGCCCAAGCGACCCGACCAGTATGTCCTCAACCGCTCCGACCCCGGCTACGACCCGCTGTTCCAGTTCGGCTATGGCCTCACCTACGCCAAGCCGAGCGCCGTCCCCAAGCTCGACGAAGCGCGCCCCGCGGGCATGGCCGCATCGTCGAATGGCACGATCTTCGGCAAGGGCCGCGTTCCGGAGGGCTGGTCGCTCACCTTGGTCGAACAAGACCAGTCGAAGGTCCGCCTGCTCGGCGCCAACGCGACCACCGCAACCAAGCGCCTCACCGCCTCCGCCGTCGACCGTCGTCGCCAGGAAGACGCGCGCGCGCTCGTCTGGGCGGGTGGCCCCGCGGACGCCCGTGTCGAGGCGTCCGGTCCGCTCGACCTGACCCGCGAGAGCAATGGCGAGTTGAGCCTAGTCGTCGACGTCCGCGTCGATCGCGCCGGCAGCGCACCTGTGAACCTCGGCATGGTCAGCAACGACGGGAAGGCAGTCACCGTCCCGATCACGAAGACGCTCGCGGCGGGCAAGCCCGGCGAGTGGCAGCAGGTCATCGTCCCGCTCCAATGCTTCGCCAAGCGGGGGATCGACATGGCGCACGTCACCGCGCCGTTCGTGATCGCCACCGACGGCAAGCTCGGCCTGTCGATGTCCGACGTGAAGATCGACTCGGCACCCGTGCCGATGACGAAGTGCGGCGATTGAGCCGGCTCCTTCTGGGTGCGGCCGCCGTCCTGCTGACGACCGCCGCCACGCAAGCGCCGCCTGCGCCGATCCGGATCGACCAGGCCGGGTTCGAGACGCACGGCCCCAAGATCGCCGTCCTGCCGTCCACGCAGGGCAAGCCGCTCGCGTGGACGCTCACCGATGCGCGCGGCAAGACCGTCGCGTCGGGACAGACGACACCGGTCGGGCCCGATGCAGCCTCGGGCGAAAGCGTCCACCGGATCGACTTCGGGACGTTCCAGACCCCCGGCACCGGCTATCGCCTGCGTGTCGGCAGCGACGCCAGTCACCCCTTCGCGATCGCCGATCGCCCATTCCTGCGCGTGGCGACCGCGGCGATGGCGTTCTTCTACCAACAGCGAAGCGGCGTGCCGATCCTGCCCGCCTTTGTCGAACGTAAGGACCTGGCCCGCCCTGCCGGCCATGCTCCCGACATCGCCACCTGCTTTGCCGGCGTTGACCAGAAGGGCGTGAAATGGCCCGGTTGCAGCTACAGGATCGATGCGACCGGCGGCTGGTACGATGCCGGCGACCACGGCAAATACGTCGTCAACGGCGGCGTCTCGACCTGGACGTTGCTCGATCTCTACGAACGCTTGCCCGCGTTGGGTGACGCAAACGCGTTCGCCGATGGCCGCCTCGCGCTGCCCGAACGCGCCAACGGCAAAAACGACCTGCTCGACGAAGCGCGCGTCGAGGTCGCGTTCCTGCTCTCGATGCAGATACCCGACGGCACGAAGCTGGCTGTCGCACCCGACGCCGGCGTCGCGGGGAAGACCATCACCCGGTTCGAAACGATCGACGCGAGCGGACTTGTCCATACCAAGATCGCCGACGAGAACTGGACCGGGCTTCCGACAGCGCCTGCCGAAGACCGCCAGACCCGCTTCCTGTACCCGCCCTCGACCGCGGCGACGCTGAACATGGTCGGCGTCGCAGCGCAGTGCGCGCGGATCTGGCGAACGATCGACCCGGCCTTCGCGACCAAATGCCTGACTGCGGCTCGCCGCGGCTGGGCCGCAGCGCTCCGCCACCCGAACCTCCTCACCAGCTCCGACTTCACCGGCAGCGGCGGCTACGGCGACCCCGAAGTTCACGATGAATTTACCTTCGCCGCCGCACAACTATACGCCACAACCAGTGAACCCGCGTTCCTCGACCGCCTGCGCAGCGATGGCGTCTTCACCGATCTCGGAACGGATATCGGCTGGGGCTCGCTAAAGCTGGCCGGCGCACTGACGCTTGTAACCCTGCCCGACACGCTACCCGCGGACGACCGCGCCAAACTCCGCAGCCGGATAACCGCGCTCGCGGACGGTTTTGTCGCCGAAGGCAAGCGCAACGGCTACGGCATACCCTTCGGTGGCACTAACTACCCCTGGGGATCGAGCAGTTCGATCCTGAACCGCGCGATCGTGCTTGGCGTCGCGTGGCAGATCGACCGCAAGCCCGTCTATCGCGACGCTGTCGTGGCGAGCCTCGACTACATCCTCGGTCGCAACCCACTCGACCGCTCCTACGTCACCGGCATCGGCACGCGTCCCGTGCAGCACCCGCATCACCGCTTCTGGGCCGCTGCCGCGGACAAGCGCTACCCCGCGCCACCCACCGGCGTCCTGTCAGGCGGTCCCAATTCCGCCGCGGCTAACGAACCCGGTCCGATGAAGGGCTGCGCACCACAGACCTGCTGGATCGACGACTACCGCGCGTTTACAGTGAACGAAGTCGCGATCAACTGGAACGCTCCCCTGGTCTGGACTGCCGCCTTTTTGGATGCGACCCGGCGACGTTAGTCGCGCAGCAGCCCTTGGCGATCCGCTCGAACGATCGCCGAGGGCCTTTACCGTGAACCCGGATATCTGGCGCGAAGAGACGTTTCGTCCACGTGACAGGGTCATGGCCAGCGGGTAGGTTGTTCACGTGGCTGGTCTCCGTCGCCTTCTCATGGATCATCGCGCCCTGGCGGCGTGGGTGCTTGCCTGTGCGTTGGCGATGAAGATCCTCGTGCCAGCCGGGTTCATGCCCGTCATATCCGTGACCGGTATGTCGATCGAGATTTGCGGCGGCACCGCTCGCGCGCAGGGGGCGATGGCTATGCCCGGCATGGCGCATCATTCGGACAAGTCCGATCATCAGGGTCGGGACATGCCCTGCGCCTTCTCCGGACTGACCGCGCCGTCGCTGGCGGCTGCCGATCCGGTGCTGCTCGCGATCGCGATAGGGTTTATCATCCGTCTCGTCTTCCGCGTGAGAACCGCAGCGCCGGTCGTCGCACATGCGCATCTGCGACCACCCTTGCGAGGCCCCCCGCCCTTCCCTGCCGCATGATCGCTCGGTCTTTGGACCGGGCGCGATCACGATGTTTCGGCTGGTCCGCCAGGTCGCGGGACTGGCTTCTACGCGCGCGGCATGTCCGCGGGAGTTACGGCATCCGATCCGACACCTCGATGTGCGGACGGATCCAGCAGGGATTCGCATGTTCAAAACCATATTTCTCGCGTCGGCATCGACCGTCGCGTTCGCCGGTGCCGCCCATGCGTCCGATAAAGACGATGCGGCGGACAAAAAGTCCGAGATCGTCGTCACCGGCCAGCGCGACCAACCGAAGCTCGATCGCAAGTCCGATACCGCCAGCCGCCTCAGCCTGTCGGTGCGCGAGACACCCGCTACGGTCGAGACGCTGACGCAGGCGGACATGCAGGTGCAGGGCCTGCGCACCGCCCGCGAAGCGTTCAACAGCGTCGTAGGTGCCATCGCCGGAAACGTCCCCGGCAATCCCGCGGTCGTGACGTTGCGCGGTTTTTCGGGGGGCACCGTGTCGATCCTCCAGGACGGCGTCCGCATCTCCACCTCGACCGTCGTCCAGCGGGATACCAACGTCTGGCATTTCGACCGGATCGAAGTGATCAAGGGGCCGGCATCGGTCCTGTACGGCGAAGGCGCGCTGGCAGGTGTGATCAACAAGGTCACGCGCAAGCCGACGTTCGATGGCGACCATCTCGATGGATTGCTGAGCGTCGGCAGCTTCGAAACGGTGACCGCCGCCAGCGGTGTGAACCTGAAACTGTCGGACACCGTCGCGGTCCGCGCGGACGCGAGCTACATGCATTCCGCCAGCCTGTACGACGTCGACTACAATGCGACCCGCTCCGCCGGACTGACGGGCAGCATCCTGTTCAAGCCGTCGGCCGACTTAAGTATGCTCTTCGCAGTCGACCATTACGAGGATCGATACGACGGCAGCTATCAAGGGCTGCCCTTCGTCTCCGCCGCGGTAGCTCGCGATCCGAGCGACGCGCTCCGAAGCGAGAACGGCATGGTGCTCGACAAGGCGCTGCGCCGCCGCAATTATAATCCGTACGGGGCCTATTCCGGTGCGCGTGATACGACGCTTCGGTCGCGGATCGACTATGCGATCGGGGGTAGCTGGTCGGTCGCCAACGACTTCACCTGGTATCGTGCCAAACGCGACTTCGTGGTCAGCGGCGATCAGAACTTCGCCGCCCCCACCGCCGCCTTCCCCAATGGCAGCTTCGCGCGCTCGGTCCAGCGCATCTACCACGACCACCGGTTCTGGAACGAGCGGTTGGTAATTGCCAACGACAGCGTGGTCGCAGGACTGCGCAACAGGTTCAGCCTTGGCGGCGAATATAACGACACGAACTTCATCAACCCGCGCCAGCAAAGCCCGGTTGGTGGCAACGCGGCCTTGCGGATCGCGAACGTCGATCCGTTCACCCCGATCGTCGGTGTCTTCCCGACCAGCGATGCGGCGTATTCCACGACCAACGTCGTCTACGATTCGAAGCTCAAGACCGCGTCCGTGTTCGCCGAGGACGCACTGAACCTGACCCCAGGCTGGCTCCTGGTCGGCGGCGCGCGCTACGATCACATCGACCTGACGCGCGTCATCACCAACCTCAACGCCAACGGCGCAGTCACGCGCGGCACGCCGACCTATGATCCGTTCTCGTGGCGGATCGGCACGACCTACGACGTGACGCCCGGTATCACTGTGTACGGCCAGTACACGACGGCGGTCACGCCGGTATCGTCGATACTGCTCCAGTCGATCGTCAACACGACCTACAAGATGACCAGGGGCCGCTCGTACGAGGTCGGTTTCAAGGCCTCCGCGTTCGCCAAGCGGCTGACGATGACCGGTTCCGCATACCGAATCGAACAGACCGACATCCTCACCCGCGATCCGAACGATCCGCAGCAGGCCATCCAGGGAGGCGAGCAATCGTCGCAGGGTGTCGAGTTCAACATCGCTGCGGCGGTCACCGACGCACTCGCACTGTCTGCAGGCGCCGCCTATACCGACGCGAACTACGACCAGTTGAGCGAACTGATCTCCGGTGTCCGTATCGATCGAGCCGGCAACCGACCGATCAACACACCTTCGACCACCGTCAGTAGCTCCGCGCTCTATACGCTCAAGGCTGTTCCGGTGACCCTTGGCGGGTTCGTCCGGCACGTGTCGGGCTTCTACACCGACACCGCCAATACCTATTTCGTCCGCGGGCATACGACAGTCGACGCGTCGGTCAGCTATCAGGTCGCACCGCAAGTCTCGGTCTCGATCCGTGGGCGCAACCTGACCGACGCGTTCTACGGCGAGTATTCGGGATACCCGACGACCAACGTGTACATCGGCGCGCCACGCAGCGTCGAAATCGCGCTTTCCACGCATTTCTGAGCAGGGGTTTCCAGATGGCATTCACCAGTTCGGTCGACCCGAAAGCCTATCGCGCGCTGTGGCGCTGGCACTTCTATGCCGGCCTGATCGTCGCGCCCTTCCTGCTGATCCTTGCGGTCACCGGCTCGATCTATCTGTTCAACGACGAGATCGACGACGCGCTGTATCCCGCGCAACGCTTCGTCGCGGTCCATGCGACCCAAGTGCCGCCGTCGCGGATGATCGATGCCGCGCTGAAGTCTCATCCGGGAGCTGCGACGCGGATCGACTTGCCGGGCGCGGCCAATCGCTCGGCGATGGTCTTCGTTACCCATGATCACGGCGAGCCGCTCCGCGTGGCGGTCGATCCGGGGACGGGCCGCGTGCTTGGCTCGACGATCTACGCCCGCACGCTCGTAGGGTTCGCCGACGAGATGCATGGGTCGCTGACGCTCGGCACGGTCGGCGACCGGATTGTCGAGCTTGCGGCGTGCTGGGCGCTCGTCCTGATCGCGACCGGGCTATACCTGTGGTGGCCACGCGGGCGTGGCGGGCTCGGCGGCATTCTCTATCCCCGACTCGGCGCCGGTGGACGTTTGTTCTGGCGCGACCTGCACGCGGTGATCGGATTCTGGTCGGCCGCGTTCATCGCGTTCCTGCTGCTGACCGGTCTCCCCTGGGCCGGCATCCAGGGCGACCTGCTCAACCGCGGCACCGCGGCGCTCGGCATCGGTTATCCGGCAGCGAACCGCACACACAACGCGCCGGCGAGCGTGCCGATGAAGACTGCTCTCGGCGAAGCACCATGGACGATGGAGCAATCGCCGATGCCGACATCCAGAGCGTCCGCGGAGCATGCCGGTCATGCGGGTCACGAGATGACCATGGCGGTGCGCGACGATGCAGCGGTTGCGGGGATCGACCGGATCGCCACCTTCGTGACGCGCGATCACCACGTCACCGGTGCCTATCGCCTGTTCCTCCCAAGCGGACCGTCCGGCGTCTACACCGCCTACACCTATCCCGATCAGCCGCAGGGCCAGCGTACGCTGTACTTCGATCGTTGGACGGGCGAACTGATCCGCGAAGTCGGCTACGCTGATTATGGTTGGGCGGCGAAGGCGATCGAGCTCGGCGTCCAGTTGCACATGGGCAATTACTTCGGGCTTGCGAACCAGCTCGTGATGCTGGCGACCTGCATCGCGATCGTGCTGCTCGTAATAAGTGGGGTCGTGATGTGGTGGAAACGCCGCCCAAAGGGCCGCCTTGCCGCGCCCGCCCGCGTGCCCCCGACAAGGATCAGGGGCGCGGTCGCGATCCTGATCCTCGCCGGTGTATTATTCCCAATCCTCGGGATGTCCGTGATCGTGGTCTTCATGATCGACCGGCTGGTCCTGCTGATCTTCGCGAGGCGATAGGCAGACGATCAGGGAAAGGCCGCGGCGAGGCCTTGTAACGCGGCCGCGTAATAGTCGGTGGCAAGCGTATCGGGTGCCCGCGTGCCGAGTGTGCGGCTCACCACCGCGCGGCCGCCGACGGATAGCAGGTATTCGGCGGACTGCCCCGACACAACGTCGGTCCAGGCGGGAATCTGTTCAGCGGGCATCGATCGCCACCAGGTTCGGATCGGCTCTATCAGCGTACTCCGGCCCGACACGCTGGCGAACAGCGGCACCCGGATTGCATCGAAGCCGAACCGTGGCGGCTTGTCCGCGGCGGGGGCGATCGCGCCGGTGTTCGAGACGTCGATCCAGTCGGTCGGCAGTTGGTGTGCGCCGAACCGTGCTGCAGCGATCAACGCCTCGCCATCGGTGATGACCCGTCGCCATACTTGCGCATTGCCCATCTTTGCGAAAAGGTCGAGCGCAGGCCAGACGTAGTAGCACGGATTGATCGTCGTGCGCGCCGCCGTCGAGAAACCGTCCAGCCCCGGCAGCAGCAGCATCCGCCCGCCGACCGGCTTGACGAGCCTGGTGGAGATCGCCGCGACGACCGCCCGCGACCGCACCGCATAACGTGGATCGCGCCACCGGTTCGCCGCCTTCGCCAGAGCGTAAGCGATGAGCAGGTCGCCGTCGGTCGCGTTGTTGCGATCGGCCACCGGATTGGCCGCACGCGGATCGTAACGCCAGCCGTAGAGCGCGACATCCGGGCGGGCGAGCTTTGCTTCGGTCCAGCCAAGGATCTTGTCGAACGCGGCGCGATCGCCAGCAGCCTGGGATAGCAGCAGGCCATAGCTCTGGCCTTCGCTGTGGCTGACGCCGCCATTGCCGTTGTCGACGATCCGGCCATCGTCGGCCATGAACCGTTGCCTGAACGTCGCCCAGTTCACACCGTTCGCCGCGCCCGTCGCCGGCAACGTAGTCGGTTCGATCGCGGTACTGTTCTCGGCCCCGACGTTCTCAGCTCCGCCGTTGTCGGTGGGGGTTGCGCGGTCGTCCGGTGCGCGTGCCTTGCTGCATCCGGCAATGGCGAGACCGGCCATTCCCGCCATGACGTGTCGACGATCAACGTCCATGCTTCAGTCGTGCCTCCGTATCGCTCCACCACAGGGTGCGTGTCGTTAAATTGGCGCCGCTGCCGAGGGTATGCAACCATGCGTTATACGCTCCCTCCAGAAGCGGCCGCAGCGTCTGCTCGGTCGCACCGCCGAGGACCGGGGACAGCCGCCGGGCAAAGCCGGTATGCGTGATCAACAGGCCGTCATCGGCGAGTTCGAAGCGTACTTCGCCGCAGTCGTGCTCGCGCCACAGGCGGTTGATAGAGGCGGCAAGCGCCACGATGTCCTCCGCATCGCCGACTGGATGCGCCGCCGCGATCCGCGCGCCGACCGAACGGAAGAACGCGCGCCGCTGGGCAGTAGTGGCGCCCCCGCCGACTTCGGCGACGATGCTGCCCAGCAATAGGGAGGCGGCGGTAGTTTCGGTCGCGTTGTCGGTGGACCATTCAGTCATCGCGTTCATTTGGTTCCCCCCAGGGACTGGCGCAGTTCGAAAGTCGATCGGTAGTCGTCATAGGTTCCGAACGTGTTGGCGCTGGCCGATGCGCCGATCCGGGTGTTCGGGTTCAGGCGGTAGAATAACGATCCGTCCGCCGAAAAGGCGAAACCGGTGTTGCTCAGGCTGTCATAATAGGACCGGACATCGGTGTTCCGCGCCTTCAACGCATCGAGTTCGGCCTGCGCGTTCGGATCGGTCGGATAGATTGGCGCTCGATCCTGTTCGAAGCTCTGATAGCCCGGCGCGACTCCCAGACGTCCCTCCCACCGCGTCGAGTTATACGCATAGCGGATCGGCAGACTCATGCTGAGGAAGCTCTGCGGGCTGAAATAGCCACCATGACCGTAGGTGAAGTAGTTCTGGTTGTTGTCGAACGCCTGCCAGTTAAGGTTGAGACCACCGGTCAGCGTCGAATGCCCATCGCGGTAGAGCGGCAGGTAGCCACCTGCGTTCGCCTGGTACCCGCGGTTCCGGCGGACGTTCTCGCCAGTGTAGCGATAGCCCGAGACGTCAGCATAGACGCCGGTTCCCTCGTCGTCCCACGACAGCGATGCACCGCCGCCTGTCCGCATCACCTGACCCCAGCGTTCGCCGGTGACGGGATCGCGCGTGCCGGCATAGGATACGACGCTGTCGGTGACGGGCTCACGCTTGACCCAGCCTTGCGCCGACACCGTGTTCGAGATCTTGGGTTTTCCGGTGAAGCCCCACGTTACTTCGGTATTGTCGAACCCGATCGGCGTCGATCCGACATCAATCCGCACGCCGGGGCTGTCGTACGATGCGGCGACCGCAACGCCGGATGCGTGCTGCGTATCCGCCTGGCTCAGCACGGATGGCAGGGCGTTGACGATGCCTTGCGCCTCCGGCGTGGCGTTACGGCCGAACCGAGCGAGCGAGGAGCCGGTTGGGCGGCCGGAGTCGATCACCACGGGTGTCGCCGACAAGGATACGCGACCACCGGCGACACCCGTGGAAAGCGTCGCGGTACCCGACAGTTCACGCAATCCGCTCAAGCCGGTCTCGCCCGAGCGCTCGCGGAAGCCGAGCTTCATTTCCGCACGCGGACCGCTGTCGTCGCTCAATCGGGCGATGTCGTTGCGCAGGCGGATGAGGGTGGCATCGCCGCCCGCAACGCCGGCTGGAGGCACGCCGCCATTGGTCGACGTACCAACCGCCGCATAGCCGCTCGCGGGATAGCTTCCCTGTCCGGGCATGCCTGGTGCGCCGGCGCCGTATCCAGGCGCGACGGTGAAGGCCATCGGGGTCGACGACGTGCCTGGCGTCGATACCGGGATCGGTCCTGCGCTCAACGCGAAGGGGTTCGTTGGCATGACGGGCGCCTGTTCCGCCTGGCGGAACGGATTGCCCGATCCCATGCCCGCGGCGAACGGGTTGGCCCCGCTCAGTGTGGCACCGGTGCCGGCGCGCGCGGCATAGGCCGTTTCGGCGCGACGCAGATAGCGTTTTGCCGCCCCCCGGTCGCCCCGCGCCTGCTCCATCTGGCCGGCGGCCGCGTAGATCTCGTAATCGTCCGGGTAGGCGGCGAGCGCGCGGTCGATGGTGGCGGTGGCGACGTCGTGATTGCCGCCGGCGCCTGCGCTGCCGATCAGACCGATCAGCGCGCCCTTGTCCCGTGGATTGGTCGCAAGCACCATCTGATACGTCTGCGCGGCTTGCGATGGCATGTTGCCCGACTGGTACAATCGACCGAGCGCACCGAGCACGTCGGTATTCCCCGGCGACGCGGTCCACGCCTGTTGCAGCAGGTCGAAAGCCTGGGCGTTCTGGCCAGCCAGCCGCATCCGGTCCGCCTGCGACGATGCCGCAATCCCCTCGAGCCGGGCAATCGCCGGCGCCCCGGAGGCGGAACCGGCCGACGCCGTCCGCGCGCGGTCGATCGCGCTCGCGACCGCTGCATCCTGTCCGGTCCGTGCCAGCACGCGGACGATCGGCTCGAAATCCGCCGCGGTTGCAGGGCTTGCGGCTAGCGCGCGCTCGGCAAGCGGGACGGCGCCGGCCTGATCGCCGAGATCGTTCAAACCAGCGGCAATTGCCGCGAGCGATGCGGCGCTCAGCGTCGGGGTCGTGCCGATCTGGCGCAACGTCGCGATCGCCTCGCCGCCGCGGCCCTGCGCGGCGATCGCCTTGGCGCGCGCCACAGCGGAGTCCACCGCGATCTGCGCCTCGAAGCGGCGGATCGCGGGTGTTTTCTGCGCTTCGGTCAGCCGCGACAGCAACGATGTCGCCTGTGCCTGACGACCGCGTTCGTTGTGCAGCATCGCTGCGGCGTACAGCGCGTCGGCGGTACCGATCGTCTGGATCGACTGGATCAGCGCTTCCGCCTCAGGCGCACGTCCCTGCCCGATCATGTACCGCGCATATTCGTAGCGGATCCACGGGTCCGCCGGATCGAGCAGCAACCCGCGCTGGAACAGGGCATCCGCCTTGGCCGGATCGCCGTGCGTCGCCGCCTGCAACGCGTCGTTGCGTACCACGCGGCTTTCGAGCTGCGCCGCGCTGCCACCTGCCGAACCCGCCTGACGTGCGAGATCCGCCGAATCTGCATAGCGACCCTGGCGTTCGTAGATGTCGGCGAGCAACGCCAGCGCAGGGCCGCGATCCTTGACGCTCGTACGCGCGAGCGCCTCGGCCTGGGTTTGTGCGCCGGTGACGTCGCCAGCCGCGAGCTGCGCGCGAGCGTCATCGAGCCCCGAATAGAACTGCGCCGACGCAAGTGCTTCCGCCCAGCGTGCCCGATTGCCGCGTGCCGAGGCGCGGGACAGGAGTTCGGCGGACTCAGCGAAGCGCGACTGCCGCAAACGGACGACGCCGAGGCCACCTGCCGCGTCGGCGTCGTTGCGGTTGTTGGCCAGCGCCGCCTCGAACTGGCGTTGCGCTTGCGCGAGATCACCCTGTTCGAGCGAGCGGAAGCCTGCTGCGCGCGAATCCCCACCGCGGTCCGAGGATGTGGGTGTTGCTCTACGTGCCGAAGCCGGTGCCGAAGCCGAAGCCGGGGCCGGAACCGCTCGCGACGCGGGCGTGGGCGCGGGACCGGTCATACTCGCGGGAGCCTGAACAGGCGTCCTGTTCGGTCGTGCAGCAGGTGTCGGCGCCGGTGCGCTCGACGTAGACAAGGCACGACGAGCTTCCGCGTTCGACGGATCGATTGCGAGCGCACGGCGATACGCGGTCCGTGCGAGATCGGCTCGGCCTCGCGACTGCCAATACCGCCCTTGTTGGACAAGCGCGCCGACCCCGGCAACCTGTGCGGCAACGGGCTGTACCAGAAGCGGTGACGCGATCCCCGCCATCAGCAGCGCGAGCGTGGTCAACCGGCTCATGCCGCGTCCTCCGAATCGAGCCGGCGACGTTGCTGGCGCATTAGCAGCAGGTACAGCGGTCCGGCGAGCAGCAGCGCGATCAGCAGCCCGCTCAGCGCCATCAGCAACGGCCGCTCGCTGAACCACCAGGCGATCCGCATCCACACCGGCAGCGAGCCCGACCAATACGTCTGCCCGACCGCGAAGCTCCGCATGCCTTCGCCGTTGGTCACCGACAGATCACCCTGGACCTGCGCATTGATCCGCTGTTCGGCGAGCCCCTGGACAAGCTCGGGCAGGTCCGCGGTATTGGTGCTCATCACCGCCACCACCGTGCGTGCCGCATCATAGGGCGACCGGAAGCTGACAAAACCGTCGAAGCGCTCCGCGGTGGTCAGGAACGCGTTGGTCTCGCCGACGTCGCTCGCGCCGTATGGCGAGATCAGGCCGAAGACGCGCTCGATCGGATTGCGTTCGATCACGCGCAGGCTGCCGTTCTCAATCCGTACCGGCGCACCGGCGAACAACGCGCTCGCGCCGGCGGTCCGTGGGATACCGATGACGAGCACGTCACGACCTTCCAGCCGGTCGCTATCAGCCGCCTGGGTGACGGTCACGCCGGTGGTCGCGGCACCGGTCGAGTCGCCGAAGCGGCCCATCATGGCCAGGAACGCCTCGACGATACCTAGGTCTGGAGAGGCCGGCACGACGACGACGGTCTCGGCGAGGTCGGGGCTGATCGTGAACGGATAACCTGCGTTCGCGAACGTCGCCAAGCTTGGCATGCGCTGCGCGTGATAGGCATGCGTGAGGTCGATCGCGCTGTCCGGGTCGATCGCGACGCGGACGTTCTCGGGCAGCGTGGCCTCGCACTTCTTTTTGTTGGCGAGGATCAGGTTGTAATCGAAGATGAGCTCGTTCTGCCCGAACAGATTGTAGTTCGGCAGTTCGACCTTGGCGTGCGCCTGGCTCGACGTCGCGCCGTCCTGGCCACCGATCAGCGCGTTCCACCACGCCGCGCCCGCGAGCGGCAACGTCCGCAGATACTGGTTGTTGATCGAGATATCGAGCCGCGACGCGCGCCGATCGAGCCATGACGCCGACGGATAGCGATAGCGCAAGTCGAGCGACGCGCCGCCGCGTGGCCAGAAGAACAGGTCCGGCGCGGTCCGGAATGCCGCGGTGAGCGGGCCCGGCGGCAGGCCGACGCCCTGCAACGCGCGGGGGTCCATGATTTCGCCGAGCTTAACCGCACGATCCGACCGGAGCCAGCGGGGCGCGGCATAGCGCGCATAGGTCGGGATACGGACGCCGTCGAACGACGCCCCTGCCCCACCGATGGTGCCGCGTCCGGTCGCAAGGGCAGCGGCGGCGAGCTTCAGCTCGCGCTCGTCGCGGCCCATGACCAGCAGCAGCTGGCCGTAGCCGTCGAACGGGTTGCGGATGACCTGAGCCGATGCCCCGGTGATATTGGGGACGTAGCTGCCGACGCGCATGCCGGGACGCAGGAACACGATCGCATTGCCGCGCGGGATGCGGCCGTAGCTCGGCTTGAACGCAAACCCGCGATAGCTGGCCACCCGTCCAAACCAGGACGCGACACTGGCTGCTGCCTCGAGTTCGCCGTTGGAGGGTGCAGAGCCAAACACGAACGGCAAGTTTAGCGGCAAATTGTCCGCGCGATCGAAGAACGGCGACGGCAGCCGGGCTAGGTCGGGCCCGAGCGGCAGGCGCTGGATCGTCAGGTCGAGCGCCGAGCGCGTATTGCTGACGTTCGCCCAGAGCGAGCTGTGGAACGGGTCCTCGCAATCGCGGGTATAATGGCCGATCAGGCGCAAATTGAGCTGGTTGTCGCCCGGCAGGAACAGCGCGGGGTTGACCGCCATCGTGAGCTGCTGGCCGCCGGCACCGTCGGGCGTGAGCCGAACCGTGCGAACGACTTCGCCGTTCAGGATCACGACGAACTGACTGAGATCGGGCAGCAATGCGGGCGACCAGGCGAGGGTGAGCGTCAGATTGGCCGTGGTCACGACTTCGTTGCTGCGAAGGCCGAACGGGATCGCGATCTCGCCGCGCGTCCCCGCGAGCCGGATCGCACTACGGATCCGCAGGTCGCGCAGCGTGAGACGCTCCTGGCGGATACCGCCCGGTGCTTCGGGTGCGGACACCGGTACGGTGGGCGCCTGCGCGGCGACCGGCTGCGGCAGGCCGACGCTCATCACCAGCGCGGCGGCGGCCAGCGCGGCGGTCGCGGCCTTCAGCCGGGTCCGCTCGCGGCGGCGTTCCGCGCGATTTAAGCTGAGCAAGCGCTTCAGCGTGACGAGATCGACGACCAGAATGTCGCGGAGCGATCGCAGCGTCGAGATCGGAGCCCGCGGTGCCTCGGGTTCCCAGGCATCGTTGCGGCCCATGACGGCGCGGACGAGTTGACGTAATTGAAGCATGTCGAGTTCCAGAAACCGCATGGTGGCCATGTTCTTGTCGACGCGTAGCGTCTGGACGGGGAGCGTGAGGATTTCATCACCCATCGGCAGCGCGACGTGCGTGACTTCGCGGCCCGCGAGCGTCACGCCGGTAGGCGCGGTGATCGCGAGCCCGCCCATCGACAAATCGATCGTCTCCGCATCGACGACGTGGCCGTCGGCGAAATAGAGCGTCGCCGGCAACTGGACGGGAATGCGGATATATTCGCGGACCTGACGCGTCTCGCGCGCGACCGATACGGCGGCGAGCAGGATGACGAGGCTGAACACCGCCCACACCGTGTTCAGCACCAGCGTATCGCCCTGGATGTTGAACAGGTGCGCGAAGAAGAAGTATTTGACGCACCCGAACGCGATGCCGAACAATACCAGCCCGATGCAGATCAGGTGCGGTCGCGCGGTCGCGGTATCGAAATGCGTCTTGTCGAGCAGCGATCCCTTATCAGTGACGTTGAACTTGCCACCGTGCGGTCGGAACAGCGTGACGACGGTCGGTTTGACCAAATGGAACGCCAGGATCGTCTCGTAGACTTCGCCCCAGAACGGCCGGCGATCGCCTCCCTGCAATCGACCGCCCGAAACCTGCGCGCAATACAGATGTGCAGCAGCATAGGCGAAAATCATGCCGGCTGAGGCGTGAATGATGTTCTCGCCGAGGATGAGGTACGCGAGCGGACTGGTCAGAAAGGCGATGCGCGGCAGTGGAAACTGGAAATGCAGCATCGCGTTGAGGTAGCAAAACCGTTGTTGCAGGCTGAGCCCGCGACCGAACAGCGGATTGTCGATGCGCAGGATCTGCGTCATTCCGCGCGCCCAGCGGATGCGCTGTCCGATGTGCAGTACGAGCCGCTCGGTCGCGAGTCCGGCCGAGAGACGGATGCCGAGATACGCGGTCGACCAGCCCATGCGTTGCAGGCGAAGCGCGGTATGCGCGTCCTCCGTGACGGTCTCGAACGCGAACCCGTTGGTGTCGGCGAGTGCTTCGCGGCGGATGATCGCGCACGATCCGCAGAAGAAGGCGGCGTCCCACAGGTCGTTGCCGCGTTGGACCGCGCCGTAGAACAGATCACCCTCGCCGGGCAGGTCGCGGACCGAGCCCAGATTGCGCTGGACCGGATCGGGCGAATAGAAGTGATGCGGTGTCTGGACGAGCGCGAGTTTCTTGTCGCGCTGGAACCAGCCGACGGTCATCTGCAGGAACGCGCGCGTCGGAACGTGATCGCAGTCAAAGATCGCGATCAGCGAGCCTTCGGTGTTCGACATCGCCGCGTTGAGGTTGCCCGCCTTGGCGTGGTTGTTGTCGGCGCGCGTGATGTAGCCGCATCCGACCGAGCGCGCGAACGCGCGGAATTCCGGGCGGCGGCCGTCGTCGAGCAGGTAGACGTGATAGCGATCGCGCGGATAATCCATGTCGAGCGAAGCCAGCACCGTCGTCCGGACGATCTCCAGGCTTTCGTTATAGGTCGGGATATAGACGTCGACGGTCGGCCATTCGTGCGGCTCGCCCTCCGGCTCGACCGACTGGCGATCGAGCGGCCACGCGGTCTGGAGCACGCCGAGCGCGAGGATGACCCACGCATAAAGTTCGGCGAGGTACAGCCCCATGCCAAGCAACGTGCCGAGCGGGCTTTCGAATTCGAGCGTCGCGGTGGTCCGCCAGAACAGATAGCGCGTCGACACGACCAACGACAGCAAGGCGAGCACGAGCGTCCCGCGACGCGACTTCGACCGTCCGATCACGATCGCGCCCAGAATCGATACGCCAGCGAAGATCCACTGCGACTTCAGGTCAAGCGGTACCGTCACGACGACCAGCGTCAGCAGCGCGGCGAGGACGATGCCGAGCGTATCGGCGCGAAACGCCCTGCGGACCGATTCGCTCGTCATTCCGCTGGCTCCGAGACGGCGACGAGGCCGCAACGTGCCTCGATCGCTATGGTCATCGCGGCGAGATCGGGAAGTACCACGCTTTGCTTGGCGTAGCGCGCGATCGGCTGGAACGACGCCAGCGCTTCGTTCACCGCCTCGTCGCGGCGAACCGTAGCGATCAGCTTGTCGCCGAACAAAGCGCGCAGGAATATCTGCGAATGGCGCGATAATTTACGCGTGTCGTCGACCTGGTTTAGCACGAACACGGTCTGTTCGAGATCGATCGTCGGCGTCCCCGGCTGGACCTTCGTCAAGGCGGCGAGCGACATCGGCTGCGGGACGAGCGTGCACAGGTGCAGCGCGGCGTGCGGCAACAGG
Source organism: Sphingomonas faeni (assembly GCF_030817315.1). Classification (NCBI taxonomy): domain Bacteria; kingdom Pseudomonadati; phylum Pseudomonadota; class Alphaproteobacteria; order Sphingomonadales; family Sphingomonadaceae; genus Sphingomonas; species Sphingomonas faeni. The sequence goes on from NZ_JAUSZF010000001.1 coordinate 1,223,314, forward strand.
CTGGTCTTCAACGCGAGATCCGCGGACGCGACATCGGCAAGAACGATCCGCTCGCTATCGAACGGCGACGCGCCAGAACGCGCGATCAGACGACCGAATGCGCCACTCTGGACGGCGGCATAGCCCGACAGCAATTCGACGCCATCGACGACGATGCCTTCGGTCGTGGCATCGGCCATCGCAGGAATTTCGTGCGCAGGCAGCATGCCGAAGAACAGCTTCAACGCGTCGGCATGCGTGAAATCGATCGCGGAGACGTCGTGTCCCCGCGCGGCCAAGCCGAGCGCGAGACGCGCGGTCAGGAACGTAGTTCCGACGCCGCCGACGGGTGAATGACACAGGATCAACGGCATCAACGGCGCTCCGCATTGTCGTCGGAGAGGCCGGACAGGAACGCGCGCAGGCTGCCGCCCTGTCGCTGGCCGGGTTCGCTGCGGGCTGACATGTCATCGTAATCGCTCAGGAAACTCCTGGCAGGTGCCCTTTCCTCCGTCGTACGTTCGGCTCGACCGACGACACGCTCGTCCTCCAGCAACGCGGCGAACAACGGCCACGGCTCGACGTCGGCAATGGGATCGGCGAACTGGCGATACTGGAAATCGCGCTGTCCCAGTCTCGATAATAGTGCCTTGGCATCGGGTCGCATCGGGAACTCCTTGTGTTCCGACACTCGCTCAAAATCCGCATCAATTGGTTAATAACGGTCATCACTTACATACAATAATTGAGATATCGGATCGCACCATGGCCAAGAATGCATTGCGTTTTCGGCACTTAAGGAAAGCACCGCTCGACGTAGTGAAAAAATACGCCTGGAAAATTATCGTTCGTATCCCGAATTCGAGATCCCCGCCGCGCCCGGCGTCGCGATTTGCTGTTCCTCCTCCCGATATGACCGTCGAATCATCGGAACCGACGATCGATACGATTTTGTTAGAATCGAAGTGCAACGGTTATCACTCGCCGTGCCACGTCATGTACCGGCATAAGTTCGAGAATTTACCACGACATATCCCGTCTCTTAACTTTTAATTAATCTGTATTGTATACATAGATCAAGTTAGGCAGCATAGGTCAAATGGACAAATATCGCGGCGACTGTTCTTGAAGCCCTGATACTAGTTCACAGTCAGATGTGATGGGATCGGCAATAGTCGGGCCATTGGTCTTCTAAGCAACGCTCTCACTTCGGGCGCTCTCCATACATCGACGCTACATGGCTCCCGCTGCTGCGGATGGGAGAACCGTGCCTTCCGTCCGCGGTGACTTTCGAGGTGTTCATGTACAAGTCGACCCTTCGGGCGGCCGCGTTTGCGGCTGTGAGCCCGGCTGCCTTGCTGATTTCTGCCCAATCGGCACAGGCGCAGGTTCCCGTAGGGGCCGGTGGACAACTCCAGCAGATCCCGCCTGTACCCCTGAATGAGACGGCAGCGCCCGACTTCGGATTCGAGCGCAAAACGCCGGTCGCCGTTCCCGCCACGGGTGGTCCGAAGACGCTCGTCCGGTCGCTGCGCGTGACCGGCGCCACGCTGTTTCCCGAGGCTGATTTGATCGCCGCGTCCGAGTTCGTTCCCAATAGCGAGCTCGACCTGTCCGGGATGAAGACGCTGGCCGCGCGGATCACCGACTATTACACGAGCCGCGGCTATTTCGTCGCGAACGCCTACCTCCCCGAGCAGGACGTGCAGAGCGGCGCGGTCACGATCGCGGTGATCGAAGGGCGCTTCGGCGCGGTTGGCGTGAAGAATGAGTCGCGGCTGTCCGACGGTGTCGCGAACGGCATCCTCGATGGGTTGGACGTCGGCGATCCGGTCGCGGTCGCGCCGCTCGAACGTCGCCTGCTGATGCTGTCGGACCTGCCCGGCGTGCGGGTACGGTCGACACTCAGCCCCGGCACCGCGGTCGGCACGTCGGACCTGCTGGTCGACATCACCCCCGGCCAGAGCATCACCGGCAGCGTCGAGGCCGACAATGCCGGCAACCGCTACACCGGCGCCTACCGCGTCGGCGGTTCGGTCAACTGGAACAACCCGACCGGCTCGGGCGACGTGCTGAGCCTGCGCGCGCTGACGTCTTTCTCTGGGCTCGCTTATGGTCGCGCGTCGTACCAGGCACCGATCGGCCAGGTCACGCTGGGCGTCGCCTTCGCGCATCTCGAATACTCGCTCGGCAAGGAATTCGACAGCCTCGACGGCAGCGGCAATGCCGACGTGGCCAGCGTCTATGCGAGCTATCCGCTTATCCGTTCGCGCGACAACAATCTGTACGTGACCGTCGGCAGCGACGTGAAATGGTTCGAGGACAAGATCGGCATCGTCGAGACCACCAGCTATCGTCGCGCGCAGGTGATCACCGCAGGACTCAGCGGCGACCAGCACGACACGCTTCTGGGCGGCGGCTGGAGTGCGTATTCGCTCAGCTATTCGGTCGGCAATCTAGACATCCGCGGCGCGTACGAGCGTTCGATCGACGCGCTGACCGCACGCACCGACGGCAGCTACGGGAAGCTGCAGTTCAGCTTCGCGCGGTTGCAGACGATCGCCGGGCCACTGTCGCTGTTCGCCTCCGCCCGCGGGCAGATCGCGTTCAGCAACCTCGACATCTCCGAGCGGATGGAGCTGGGCGGCGCCTATGCCGTGCGCGCCTATCCCGAGGGCGAGGCGTATGGCGACCAGGGTTATGTCGCCACCGCCGAGGCGCGGCTGGCGCTGCCGCAGGTCGTGCCGGGTGCGCTCCAGCTGTTCGGGTTCGTCGACGTCGGCGAGGTCGATTACGTCAAGCACCCGTATTTCACGGGCTCCAACCACGCGAAGCGCAGCGCGTACGGCGCAGGCCTGAGCTGGGCGGGACCGTACGGGATCGCCGCCCGGGCAACCTATGCGCGCAAACTCGGCGACGAGGACGCGACGTCCGCCCCCGACAAGTCGGGCCGCGCCTGGTTCCAGGTTTCGAAAACCTTCTGATCGCGCCGCCTAACGCTGCTGGCACCTCCAATTTTGCGGCCATCCGCCGCCACCAAGGATACCGCCCATGACCGCCATTCCCTCTTCGCTCAGAAACACCAGCCGCCCCGCCCCATCGGTCACGCGCACGCGGCGTGGCGGGCTGTTCGGCACGACCGGGCTCGCGCGGTTCGCGTGGCTGATCGGGTTCAGCCTTGCTGGCACGATGGCGGCGCGTCCGGTCGAGGCGCAGACGCTGCCGACCGGGGGTGAAGTCGTTGCGGGCCAGGCGAGCATCGCGGCCGGCAGCAAGTCGCTGACCGTGACGCAGACCAGCGACCGCGCGGCGATCAACTGGCAGTCCTTCTCGGTCGGCAAGGGCAATAGCGTCGTCTTCGACCAGCCGACCAGCAGCTCGGTCGCGCTGAACCGCGTGCTGGGCACCGATCCTTCGGTAATCCTCGGCAATCTGTCGGCGAACGGGAAGGTGTTCCTGGTCAACGCGAACGGCATCCTGTTCGGCCAGACCGCGAACGTGAACGTCGGCGGGCTGGTGGCCTCGACGCTCAACATCTCCGATGCCGACTTCCTCGCGGGCCAGAACAGTTTCGCAGGGACCAGCGGCGCGAGCGTCCAGAACGACGGCCGGATCACCGCGAAGAACGGGTACGTCGCGCTGCTCGGCGCGAACGTCGGTAACAGCGGGACGATCAAGGCGAACTTCGGCACCGTCGTGCTGGCGGGCGGCGAGGCGATCACGCTCGACGTCGCGGGTGACGGGCTGCTCAACGTCGCGGTCGACAAGGGCGCGGTCGGCGCGCTGGTCCGCAACGGCGGGCTGATCCGCGCGGACGGCGGCAAGGTCGTGATGACCGCGCAGGGTGCGGGCGACCTGCTCCACACCGCGGTCAACAACACCGGCGTCGTCGAGGCGCGGACGTTGCAGAACCGCGGCGGCACCATCCTGCTGCTCGGCGACATGAAGACTGGCACGGTTACCGTCAGCGGCGAGCTCGACGCGAGCGCACCGGTCGGCGGCGATGGCGGCTTCATCGAGACGTCGGCGGCGACCGTCACCGTTGAGGACAGCGCCAAGGTGTCGACCTTCGCACCGGGCGGCATGACCGGCATGTGGCTGATCGATCCGCAGGATTACGTGATCGGCGCGGGCGGCAACATCTCGGGCTCGACGCTGTCGGCGCAGCTCGTGACGACCAGCATCACGATCAGCACGATCCCCGCGGCGGGCGACACGACCACCGGCAATGGCGACATCTTCGTCAACGATGCGGTCGCATGGACCGCCTCGGGCGTGCCGACGACGCTGACGATGAACGCGTTTCGCGACGTCAATATCAACGCGCCGATCACCGCGACCAACGGCAACATCGTCGCCTGCTGCGGTCGCGACGTGAACGTCAACGCCGACCTGACGACGACCAACGGCAGCATCCTGCTCAACGCTGGGCAGAACGTGAACGTGTTTCACGCGATCACGACGACTGACGGCAACATCGCGCTGTGCGCCGGGCATGACGTGCTGATCGACGCGGCGGTCACGCTGACCCGCGGCACGACGATCCCTGCGCAGAGCCTGGGCCTGCCGGTCGGGCTCACGCTGATCGCCGGCGCGGACGGCACCGGGCCGGGCGTCAACGGCGGCACGATCGTGTTCTCCGCGCTGTCACCGCCGACCACGGTTACCGCGGCGCCGGTGTCGATCAACTACAACCCCGTTTCGTACACGACGCCCACCGACTTCACGACCGAGTTCGTGCTGACCGAAGGCGCGGCGATCACCCAGCGCATGCTGCTGTTCCCGACCGCGCAGAAGGTCGCGGACGGCACCAATACGGCGGTGCTGAGCGGGTTCAACACCAACGGCACCTCGGGCACGCCGACCGGCGTATCGCTGGTCGCCGGGCCGGATGCGACCGCGACGTTCGACAGCACCGGCGAAGGCACAGGCATCGGCGTGAGCTTCAGCGGCTACACGCTGACAGGCGCGAACGCGGACCAGTATGCGCTGGCGAGCTCGTGCTGCGTCGCCGGGTTCCGGACGACCGGAACGATTACGGCTGCTGCTCCAGCACCCGCACCTGCCCCGGCTCCAGCGCCTGCTCCGGCACCAGCACCCGCTCCGGCACCAGCACCCGCTCCGGCACCAGCACCCGCTCCGGCACCAGCACCCGCTCCGGCACCAGCGCCTGCCCCGGCACCAGCGCCCGCCCCGGCACCAGCGCCTGCTCCGGCACCAGCGCCTGCTCCGGCACCAGCGCCTGCTCCGGCACCAGCGCCTGCTCCGGCACCAGCACCTGCTCCGGCTCCCGCTCCAGCGCCGGCTCCGGCTCCGGCTCCGGCTCCGGCTCCGGCTCCGGCTCCAACACCTGCGCCGGCGCCCGCCCCGGTACCAGCGCCGCCGCCAGTACTCGCGCCGGCACCGGCACCCACCCCGATGCCGACGCCTACGCCAGTGCCGGACTTGCCCAATGCGACGCGACCGCTCCTCGATGTGCCGCCTGTCCCGGTTCGCGTTCCGACGCGGCCGACGGTCGATATCGTCGAGGGCGGCGTGACCTATCCGGCGCCCGTGCTTCCGGGGACCGTCATCGTCGAGACGCCCGACACGCCACCCGTGCAAGCTGTCCAGCCGCTGTTCGTGCAACCCACGCCGCCGGTCGTCCCGGTCTATCCGCGCAAGCAGGCGCGTAACTGAGATGACTCGCGCTCGAGGGCTAAGCGCGGCGCGGCCGCCGAGCCGATGCGTCCGGCTGCTCGGCGTGCTCGCCTTCGGTATGGTCGTCGCGTCGCCGGCGGCAGCTCGGCCTGGCTCCGAGACCGCAACCGTCGCGCAGTTCAAGGGGGATACCGTTTCCACCGAGGCGCGCGATACGGCGGACTGGGTGACCGCGTCGCACGACAATCACGCGTTGCCGTTCGTCATCATCGACAAGGTGAATGCCAAAGTGTTCGCGTTCGACGGCGCCGGCATCTTGCGCGGTGCGGCGCCGGCGTTGCTCGGGATGGCGCGCGGCGACGACAGCGTACCGGGCATCGGCCAGCGCAAGCTCGCGACGATCACGCCGCCTGAGCGGACCACGCCTGCGGGCCGGTTCGAAGCGTCGCTGGGGCGCGATTTCGAGCAGGACATATTGTGGATCGACTATGAGGCCGCGCTGTCGCTGCACCGCGTGATTAAGGGACGCCGCGTGGACGATCGCGCCGGTCGGCTCGCCTCGCCGACGCCGAGCGACAACCGGATCTCATATGGCTGCGTGAACGTGCCGCCGGGGTTTTACGACGGCGTGGTGAAGCCGTTGTTCACCGGGACCGTGGGGATCGTTTACATCCTGCCGGAAACGAAGCCATTACGGAGTGTGTTCGCCGTTCCGGGCTGACGGCTTATCCTTCCCCTTGCTGGGAAGGATTAGCGGGTCAGGCGCTTCACTGGCACCAGGGGCGTTCGCGGTACCATTTCGTCAGGACGTACTTCACGCCCTGCTCGACCGGCATGCCCTGGTGGAGCGACCCGGGGTTTGGCGTGCCATACTCGTCCATGTTGTTCCAGATCACCAGATTGCCCGCTTTCGGCGTGATCGCCAGCCCCGCGGTCGGGAAATTCGTCCGGCCGCCTGCTTCGGGTTCGTTGAGGAAGGCCATCGCCGACCAGGTCCGCTGGCCGCCCATCGTCACTTGGTCCAGCCAATAGGGCTGGCCGGTGTCGAAGAAATCGTGATGCGGCTTGAACTCCTGCCCGACCGCGTAGCGCTGCCCCTGCAACGCCTCGCCGTAGCGCGGCTCAAGCCCGGTCAGCAGGTCGAGCTTGGTCTCGACCGCAGTCACTGGCGCCGGGCCGGGATAGAGGTAACACGTCTCGCTGGTACGGTGCGGCGACACTGGGGCATCGCCCACGACCGGCGACGGCACGCGAGCGCCATCGATAAGCGCGATCAATGCGGCGCATTCGTCGAGCGTCAGAAAATCGCGAACGATGTAAAGCTCGACGCCATTGGCCGGCATCCGGACCGCCCCTGGATAGCATAGGAGTTGATCGCGGACTTGAGCGGCCGAGTTCGCCCTGCCAAGCGCCTCGATCTGGCCGTCGCGGCGATCGGCAGATCGCGTTTCCAACGTGGAGCAGGGATCGTCAAGATTAGCCATACAGTCCGCACCATCCCGAAATTAGCGATCCATGTCTCAACAGTTAACTATAATACTTGTTAAGATTCGCACAATGTGCATCCTTCTATAAAGACCAAAGTTTATCTTGTACGACCAACATAGGTTAGGCCAGATACGCAACTACATCGCGGACCCGAGCCCTCATGGATGCGCGTAAGTCGCACCGACCAGAGAGTTCGAGACCATCCCCCCTCCGCTGCCGACGCGTGCTCTGGATAACGCGATTGAACCGGCATCGCGGAGACTAACCAAGACTTCGAGATTTATCGTTGGTGCCGAACTGCGGTCCGGCGTGTTCGCTCCCATACAGGACATGCCAAGGACGGACGTCGCGATCCAGCGCGGCACAACCTGCGCGATCGCGTCGGCGGTCGCGGCCGAAGCACAGGACCAGCGCGTTTCGCATCGGATCAAGGATCGGCAGGCCGAGCGCTTTCGGTAAACGTTCGCTGGTCGCGCGCTGAACGCCAGCCGCCCCGTCGGAAGCTGCTCTTGCTCGTCCTCGCGCCCCGTGGAGCCCAGATAGTCATGCTCAAAACTTTCTGACCGGTGCTGCGGCGTCGCTGCTCGCGGTGATCCTACAACCCTCGGCCGCGCAGACCGTGGTATTGCCGGGTGCGCTCCGCCTCGCCGGCTACCGCGCCACCTGCGGGTCGGTCGATACGATGATCCAGCCGATGACGACATTGCCGCCGCGTACAAAGGTCGTATCATTCTCCACCCGCGCGTCCTGGACCTGCAGCGTGCGCAGCAACTCTTCTGGTACACGCACGAATGCGCGCATCAGATTTTCGGCCCAGGCGAAGCCGCTGCGGATTGCTGGGCCGTACAACAGGGTAATATCCAAAGCTGGCTCACCCAGATGAACTGTCGATGTTGAGCGGAACGATGCGCCGGTATCGGGCAGACGAGGCGCGTAGCAACGGCGCAGCGCGGGTCGTGGCGATGGATACCTGCTTCGTCGATGATCGCGTGATGCTGCCGAAAGGCGATGGGGACTGATCCAAGTCGTTGACAAGGTGTCACCGAGCGCTTCTGTATCGTTGGCGTAACGATACGGCCCGCTGCGGTGTCGGATCGCCTCCGTCTGGATCGCACCCGCCATGCCTGGTTTTCTATCCGAGGCGATCGACCGCGGTGCACAGTCGCACGGCCCAGACGTTTCCGCTTGCGACCGCGAACCGATCCATCGGCCCGGATCGATCCAGCCGCATGGCCTCGTCCTCGTAGCCGACGCCTTCACGTTCAAGGTGGTAGCGGGGGCCGGCGACATCGAGACATTGCTGGCTCCGGACTGGCTGGGCGCTGACCTGGACGACCTTCTCGGGCAGCCCGTCGCCGCGCATCTCGCCGCCAAGCCAAACGCCAGCACTGTCGTACTGACGCGCGTGATCGGTCTCGAAACGCCGTTCGACGCGATTGCGCACCGCGTAACGAACACGATCGTCGTCGAACTCGAGCCCACCCCCGTAGCAATGCCCTCCCCGATCGACGTGCTGGTCGCAATGGAAGAAGCCGCCGCGACGTTCGAACAGGCGTTCGGCTTACGCGAACTGTGCGTGCGCGCTGCCAGGACGTTTCGCCTGTTGACCGGGTTCGACCGGGTGATGCTGTACCGCTTCCTCGATGACGACGCCGGGGTCGTCCTTGCCGAGGACCGCGATCCGACGCTCGGCAGTTTCCTCAACCAGCATTTTCCCGCATCCGATATCCCGAAACAGGCCCGCGCGCTGTACGTCAGGAACCGCGTTCGCATCATTCCCGACATCGCTTATGAGCCTGCGCCGCTACGCCCAGCGGGGACCGCGCCGCTCGACATGAGCGATCTTGCCCTGCGCAGCGTATCGCCGATCCATCTGCAATATCTCGCCAACATGGGCGTCGCGGCGTCGGCATCGGTGTCGATCGTCCGCGACGGCGCGCTGTGGGGGCTAGTCGCGTGTCATCACCCGACGCCGAAGTTCCTGCCGCTGCATGTCCGCATGGCCTGCCGTGCGCTGGCCGGGAGTCTTGCCCGCCAGATCCGCGCGAAAGAAGACGCAGAACTCTACCGCGAGCGCATCCGGCTGCGGACCGCCGAGGACGCGGTCGTGCTTCGGCTCGGCAGCGACATCTCGCTCGCCGGCTTCTTCGCGACCGCGGGCGACGACATGTGCCGGATGCTCGGTGCCGACAGTTTCGCGGCGGTGCGCGGTACCGAGTTGTTCGTCGCGGGCCGCTCCCCGCGCCACGACGACATTCGCACGGTGGCCGATCACGTCATCGATCTCGGCCGGGCGCTCCCCTTCTCGACCGACCGGCTGTCAGAACAACTGCCCAAGGCCACCGGTTTCCAGGACCTCGCGAGCGGCGTCCTCGCGGTGACGATGTCGACCGACGAGCCGACGATCCTGATCTGGTTTCGCGCCGAACAGATCGAAGTGATGAACTGGGCCGGTAACCCGCATAAAGGGTTGGACGTCGATCCTCACATGCCGTTGACGCCTCGCGCGTCGTTCGAAAGCTGGAGCGAGGCGGTCCGTGGCCGATCGGTACCGTGGACCCTGTTTGAGATCGAGGCGGCGGGGCGGCTGAAGCGGACGATGTTCGATGCGCGCCAGAACCGCCGCCTGTTCGAGGTAAACCGCGAACTGACCGCGACCATCGCCGACAATGAGAGCCTGTTGTTGCAAAAGGACTATCTCATCAAGGAGGTCCACCACCGCGTCCAGAACAGCCTGCAGCTGGTCTCCGCATTCCTCGGCCTTCAGGCGCGGGCGGTCGGCGACGACGTGCTGACCGCGCATCTCGCTGAGGCGCAGCGAAGGCTGTCGGCGGTGGCGATGGTCCACCGTCGGCTGCATTCCGACGAGCATGTCCAGGCGGTCGACCTCGCACGGTACATTGGCGACCTGTGCACCGAGATTGGATCGACGATGGACCAATCATGGGGTGGCCAGATCGAACTCGAACTCGCGCCGATCCTGATCTCCACCGACCGCGCGGTCAGCGTCGGCCTGATCCTGACCGAACTGGTGATCAACGCCAACAAATATGCTTACGCCGGCGCGTCGGGACCGATTACGATCGCGCTCGAACAACACCGCAACCGCTTTCGGCTGATCGTCGCAGATCGTGGTCGCGGCAAGGCGAGTTCCGGGACCGGGTTCGGTTCGCGGATGCTCACGTCGATGGTTGCGCGGCTGTCCGGCACGATGGAGGAGGCCGACAACGATCCCGGCCTCCGCGTCACGATCGGCGCGCCGATCGACGACGACCTGCCACGCGCCTGAACTGCCTATTCGATCGTCCCAAGCGTCAGATTGAGCCGGTCCGGATCAGGCGCTGGACATCGTCCGCAACCTGGTTGTTGGCGCCGAGCCGCTCGATCAGTTGCGCCGGACGGCTGCCGCGCAAACCCGCGGTCGTTAGCTGCTTGTCGCGAACATAGGTGTAGATTCCGCTGACCGCGAACGCCTGGACATGCGCGATGTTTGCCTTCTGACCGGCCTGCGTCGCGGCAAAGGTTTCCGACTCGAAGAAAGCGCGGCGTGCCAGTGGGCTCTCGAAAGCCAGCTCGACCACCGCGATCAGGGCACGCTCGGCGGGTACGAGATGATCGACGTTCGGCGCGGGCGGTGCGGGCTCGGCATTGTCGTAGCGGTCCGGCAGGTGCAGCCGCAGTTTCAAGACCGCCGGGTCCGCGGCGAGCGTCTCGGCAAAGCTCGTCATGAACGTACCGAACGCCTCTGCGTCGTGACCCGCAGCGCCGAAGTGGACGTGGATACGGTCGAAGCCGTCGTCACCATTAGGGATCGGATTGGCGATCCGGTCGACGAGCGTCCGCGATCCGTCGGGCAGCGCATAGGCGACGGTCGCCGCGAACATGTTCTGTTCGTCGGCGAACAGGATGTGGCTCGCAGCGTTGAAGACGTCCTGATCCGCCTTCGAGGCAAAGCCGATCTCGACCCCGCCATCGAGTTCATAGTCCGCGAACGGTGCGATCCCGTCGATCACCGGCCAGAGATGCGCGTCCTGCTCGCGGTCCAGATGGTTCTGGACGTACCAGCTGAGCCCCGGAATGCGCGAACAGAGCGGACCATGGACGTCGCGCCAATAGGTCGCGAACACCCCGTGCGGCACGCGGGGGCGGCGCAGCACCGTCGTGTAGCTGTTGATGACGATGCTGGCATCGCGCTCCGCATAGTCGGTCGTGGTCGAGACTTTGGGCATGGCTGGGTTCCTGATGACGAAAAGGTCGAACGCGTGAAGGCGGGATTACGGATCAATGCGGGAGGAGTATTCCTGCATAGCCCGATCGTTACGTGGTGTTCCGGGTCTTCAACCGGTTGACCACCGGCGTGACGAGCACCGCGAGAATCGCGATCGCGGCGGCGACATAACCGACCGCGCCGAGCCCGAGATGCTGGATCACCGAGCCGCCGATGATCGCGCCCAAGCCGATGCCGGCGTTCGCCATCGACACGTTGAGCGTCCCCGCCAGCGCCTGCGCGTGGCTCGCCGACTGCATCACGCGAACCTGGCAGATCGGGTAGAGCGCGGTGTTGGCGATGCCCCAGACGGCTAGCGCCACCGCGAGCCAGGCGTGCGAGCCGGCGACCAACGTCGTCGCCGCCATGCCGACCGCCAGCACCAGCGCCGTGGTCGCCGTTACCAGCAGCGGTCCGCGACCGACGAACTGTCCGCCCAGCCAGTTGCCTGCGAGACCGACGATGCCAAAGCCCATCAGCCACCAGCCCACCTGCCCCGCCGGGATATGCGCGATCTGCTCCAGCGTGTCGGCGAGATAGGTATAGGCGGTGAACATCGCGGTGAAGACGATGACCGACAGCACGACGTTGCCTAGGAAATACAGATCCTTCAGGATGCGTGCCTGTTCGGCCAGCTTGACGCGCGCGGGGCGTGCCAGCGTCGGCATCACGACGAGCAACAGCACCGCCATCAGCAGCGACAGCCCCGACAGTCCCCAGAACGTCCCGCGCCAGCCGAATGCTGTCGATGCCAGGGTCCCGAGCGGAATGCCGAGCACCATCGCGCCGGAGATACCGAGATAGACGTTGGCGACCGCCTTGCCCGCCTTCTCGGGACCGGCGAGTTCACCCGCGGTTTCGCTCGCCGTGCCCCAGAACACCGGGAGCGCGAGAGCCGGGAGGAAGCGTGCGAGACCCAGCACCCATATATTGGGCGCCGCCGCGGCGAGTGCGTTCGCGCCCGCAAAGATCACGAGAATCACGACGAACAGCCGCTTGCGCTCGAAGTGCGACAGCATCGCGGTGAGGAACGGCCCTGCGAGCATAACGGTGAACGCGAACAGCGTCACGAGCTGCCCGGCGACGGTAATCGAGATGCCGAGGTCGCGCGACAGGCTCGGGAGCAGGCCGACGATGATGAACTCGGTCGTGACGATCACGAAGGCTGAGATAGCCAGCAGCAGCACGGCTAGGCCATGCCCCGCGGATTTTGCACCGGGCGGTACGGCAGCTATGGGACGAACGGGGGACGACATTGGCAAACTCCTGTAGCTGCCGTCTCTACGCGCGACGAAAAGCGACGTCCTGCGGCATGTTTTCGCGTATAGCGGGACAATAATTCCAGAATGGACTCGCATGATCCCCTCCGAACGCCTCAAGGGCATCGAAGCTTTTGTCTGTACCGCCGACGCCGGCAGCTTCACCGCGGCCGGTGTGCGGCTGAACTTGACCAACTCCGCGGTCAGCAAGAGCGTTGCGCGCCTGGAGGCGCGGCTGGGTAGCCGGTTGTTCGAACGTACCACCCGCCGGCTGACGCTAACCGACGTCGGCGCTGCCTTTTATGAGACGTGCGTCCGCGTGCTCGAAGAGCTGGCAGATGCCGAGGCGGTGCTGGCGGCGCACCGGTCGGAGATCGTTGGGCGGCTCAAGGTTGACGTACCGATTGCGTTCGGACGGATGCAGGCGATGCCGCTGTTGCTCGCCTTTGCCGAACGCCACCCCAATGTGCGCCCGAGCATCACCTTCACCGATCGCAAGATCGACCTCGTCGAGGACGGCATCGACGTCGCAATCCGGATCGGCGCGTCGGAACCCTGGGCGGACAATCTCGGCCACCGCTATCTCGGTAGCGAACGCGTCATAGTCTGCGCCGCCCCCGCCTATCTGGAACGGCGCGGGACACCGGCATCGGCGGACGATCTCGCGCGGTTCGACTGCATTCTCTACGGGCGCAGTGATGGCAGCACGATCAAGTGGCGCTTTGCCGTCGGGGCCGGCGGTATCGAAGAGCGCGCCATGGATGGCCGCATCGTCCTCGGCAGCGCGGAGGCCCAGGTCGGTGCGGTCAAGGCCGGTTTCGGTATTGCGCAACTCGCGACCTGGCTGATCGAAGATGAGCTCGCGCGTGGCGACCTGGTCGAGGTCCTTCCCGAACTGGCGACGGCAGGGTTGCCGCTGCATCTGGTCTGGCCCCGGCGGCGGCAGCTCAGCCCCAAGGTCGATGCGCTGCTCGACGCCCTAACTAACGGACTGCGGATCGCATGACGGAGATGCGGCGGACGGTACACCGTCCGCCGCATCTCCGGTTATTAGCCGTGCGTGCGAACGGCGGCTTTCTGTGCGCGAGCCTGCTTGGCATAGTGGTGATGGGCGGCGACGCAACCAATGGCGGCGCCGGCGACCGCGTGTCCTTTACCCACGAAATGCCCACCGACCCCGCCGGCGGCCGCGCCCCGGATGCAACCCTTGGCCAATACGGGAGACGCCGTCATCGCGAGGAGCGGAAGAGCAAGGAGGGGAATGAAGCGCATGTCGGCATCCTTGAAAGCAGTACGGTAAGTCCTGAAATACAGTCCAAGCGGCGGCCATGTTCCGTGAGAAATTCGTCATGAACGAAGGTGCGGGACGTCTCAGGAACTGTGGCAACCATGCGTGATAAGGTTTTGAGGCCGCGCCGATACCATAAGCAACGGCAAGTTCGCCGATGCCAGCGACGCGCGCTGACGTTGTATCCCAATCCGTAAAAGTCGAAAGCCATCAACCATGATTGCCCTGTATCTCGCGGCGTTGTCGATCACGCCCAACGTCGCCTCGAAACCGATCGGTCCCGACGCGGCGCAATGCATGGCGGGCAGTGCCCATCCGGCCATGCTGGTCGTGGTCGAAGGGTTCAAGGCACGGACCGGAACCGTGCGTGTCCGTACCTTCGGGGGCTCGCCTTCGACCTATTTCGACAAGAAAACGGCGCTGTTACGCATCGAGGTTCCGACCCCGCGCGAAGGTCGGGTCGCGATCTGCATGCCGGTCGATCGGCCGGGCATCTATGCCGTCGACGTCCGCCACGATCTCAACGGGAATAACAAGACCGATCGAAGCGATGGCGGCGGGGCATCGGGCAACCCGCACGTGACGCTGTTCGACATGCTGTTCTCCCGCAAGCCGGATCCGAAGACCGTCCAGGTCCGTGTCGGCGCCGGCACCACCGTCGTTCCCGTCACCCTGACCTATCTCCAGGGCGGTTCGCTTAAGCCGATCGGTTAAGCGGTCGGCCGTTACGCCCCTGGCCTGTTACGTCGCCGGCCCGTTACGTCGATGGCCCGTTACGTCGCCGGCAAAGCCTTGAGCGTATCCGTCACGCGCCGCCGAAGGTCCGGATCCCGTGTAATTTCCAGCATGGCGCTCAGGCTTCCGCGCGCGGCGGTTACGTCGCCGTCGACGAGTTCCAACCGCGCTCGCTCCCACCAGGCATGCCCATAGTCGGGCGCCATCAACGTCATTCGCGTATAGAGTTCGAGCGCGCGCCTGCCCTGCCCGTTATGCTCAGCGCGCGTCGCCTGGTTCAGCAACAGCCGGACGAGAATGGCGCGGTTCGGCATTGCTGCGATGTGACTGACGGCGGCGGCGGGCCCCGAGGTAGATGCCAGCAGGAGCGCGGCCAGCGCCTCGCGGTCTACCAGCATCCCTTCGCGAAAAGGATCGACGATTACCGGGGCAGCTTCCGCGCCGACCATGACCAGCACATGCCCGGGGACGTCGAGCGCGTCCGCTTCCCAGCCGATCCGACGTGCTGCGCCGACATAGAGGATGGACAGGCTGACCGGCAGTCCCCGGCGGCGATCGACGACACGGATCAAGTCTGCGTTTGCCGGATCGTCATACGTGTCCCGGTCACCGACAAAGCCGAATTCCTCATGAAGGACTTGCGACAGTACATCGGCACGATCGCTCGCGCCGCTCGCGTTCCGGCCGACTACATCGAGACGGGTAGCCACTTCGTCGAGCAGCGTCCGGTAGGGAGTTGGATCGACGTCCGGGTGATCGAGCAGCGCCAGCGACAGCGCCGCCTCGTCCAGGATGATGTCGCCCTCGTCGAGAAGGCCGAGACGGATCAGGTTTTCGTTCATCGAACGGAGATGGGATCGCCAGACGACGCTGCAATGCAGTCGCTTCGATTTCGACCAAGGCCCGTTGCTGGGAACCGCAAGCGCCGACCGCAGCTATTGACAACCTTGCGCGTTGAAGCGGATCAATGCGGAGAAGACGGATGAAGCTGTATTATTCCCCCGGCGCGTGCAGCCTTGCAGATCACATCGCGCTGCATGAGGCTGGTCTTTCGTTCGAACACGAGAAGGTCGACCTCAAGGCCAAGCGTACCGAGAGCGGCATCGACTACACGACGGTTAACCCAAAGGGATACGTCCCTGCCCTGACGCTGGATTCTGGTGAGACGGTGACGGAGAACATCGCGATCCTCGACTGGATCGCGCATCAGGACACGGCGCTGAAGCCGAGCGGTACAATGGGGCATACGCATCTGCTGGTAGCGCTCGCCTTCATCTCGACCGAAATCCACAAGAGTTTCAAACCGTTCTTTGCTGGTGGCAGCGCGGAGGATAAAGCAAAAGCAGCCGAGGTGATCGTGAAACGATTTGGATATCTCGCCGATACCATCGAAGGCGATTATCTGTTCGGCGACAAGGTCAGCGTCGCGGACTGCTACCTGTTCGTGATGCTGCTGTGGGCGGACAAGAACCAGATCGAAGTGCCTAAGAAGCTAGCAGAATTTGCGGAACGAATGAAAGCGCGTCCCGCCGTCTGGAAAGCCATGGAGCATGAGAAACTGGTCTGATCCTGCCGGCGTTGACAGACCCGTTCGCGTATAGCGGCCGGTCTCGTGCGACGCCCCGATCGTTTGCTGATCTAAACCGACCCATGCCTCCTGCGCGAGATCGACGATGAAGACCGTGATGCTGCCAAATGGCGAAACGGTACCTGCCCTCGGACAGGGCACCTGGATGATGGGCGAACGTGCCGACCAGCGCGACGCGGAGATCGCCGCGCTGCGGGCTGGCGTCGAATGCGGGATGAGCCTGATCGACACCGCGGAGATGTACGGCGACGGCGCATCCGA
Organism: Sphingomonas faeni; assembly: GCF_030817315.1. Classification (NCBI taxonomy): domain Bacteria; kingdom Pseudomonadati; phylum Pseudomonadota; class Alphaproteobacteria; order Sphingomonadales; family Sphingomonadaceae; genus Sphingomonas; species Sphingomonas faeni. The sequence continues at coordinate 1,239,819 of NZ_JAUSZF010000001.1, forward strand.
AACGCTGGTAGCCGAGGCGCTATCCGACGTTCGCGACCGGATCTTCCTGGTGAGCAAGGCTTTCCCGCAGAACGCATCGCGCAAACGCCTTCATCTTGCGTGCGAGGCCAGCCTGAAACGGCTGAACACTGACCGGCTGGATCTGTATCTCCTGCACTGGCGTGGATCGGTTCCGCTTGCGGAGACGGTCGAGGCGATGGAGGCATTGAAAGCGGCCGGCAAGATACGCCATTGGGGTGTAAGCAACCTCGATACCGACGACATGGACGAGTTGGTCGCAGCCGGTGGATCCGCCTGCGCCACCGATCAAATCCTGTTCAACCTCTCACGGCGCGGCCCCGAACACGACCTTCTCCCGTGGCTTCGACGCGCGAAGATGCCTGCGATGGCGTATAGTCCGGTCGAACAAGGTCGACTGGTCTCAAACCAGACGTTGGTACGGATCGCCGCGGAGATCGGCGTGACTGCGGCACAGCTTGCCCTCGCCTGGGTCCTGAACCGTGAAGGCGTGATCGTCATCCCCAAGGCCGGCACCGTCGCCCATGTTCACGAGAACCGGCGTGCTGCCGAAATCGCTCTATCGACCCAGGACCTCACCACGCTCGATGCGGCGTTTCCACTGCCGAAACCGGGTCCATTGGAAATGCTTTGAGCGCCGTGTTTGCCAGCGTCAGCTACCCGTATGACGCGCCATTGATCTCCGGAACAACCCAGACGGATAGCATCGACATCCCAAAATGGCTGTTTGGTCCGTCGACGCGTTATCCTTGATCATTATCGCTCACGCCGTTGTCTTTGCCCGAAAAAATGCGACCTACGACGGCCATTAATCTACTTTTTTTCGTTTCTTTTATATCCCCGCCGTCCATGGACAGTCGTATGAGTGGCTTAATTTCCCGCCTCAGGCAGCTCCGGCATTCCGATCAGGCGATCGCGGCTTCGGTTCGCGCTACCCTGCTCGAGTCGCTCTATGCGTCTCCGCAATCGCTGGTGATCGGTGCGATCACCAGCAGCGGCATCATGGCGATCGTCGCTTTCGTCAGTGGCAACCGGTCGATGATCGCTTGCGCCTCGGCGATAGCGCTGGTTGCGGGATTTCGGGTGGTCGACGCTCTCAGGCGCCGGCGGGACGTTCCGAAAATCGAACGCGCCAAAGGTCGCTGGGCGAAGCGGCAGGAGCTCCTCTATCGCGCCGGCGCACTGGGGTATTCCGCGCTGCTCGGTACGTTCGGTCTGCTTACGCTCGTGCACAGCAACGACGGTGTCCTGCAACTGCTCGCGGTAACGACGACGATCGGATACGCGGCCGGCATCGCCGGGCGCAACGCCGGCCGCCCGTGGATCGCCTTGTCGCAGCTGTGTTTTGCTTCCCTACCGCTGACGGTCGGGCTGGTCGTATCGCTCCAGCCCCTCAAGATCGTGCTCGCGACCGTGATCGTGCTGTTCGTCGTTGCGATGATGGATATCACGTTGCAGACCTATGGCGTCATCCTGAAGGCAACGCTCGTCTCGCGCGAAAAGGCGGCGCTGGCCGAGCATCACGCCGCAGTCGCCCGTCGAGACGACCTTACTGGGGTGGCCAACCGCACTGCGTTTCGGGAGCAGTTCGAGGCCCGCTTGCAGGCGATCGACAACGGTCATCAGCGACTGGCCGTCTACTGGATCGATCTGGATCGGTTCAAGGAGATCAACGATTCATACGGGCATCTGGCCGGCAACGCCCTGCTTGCGGGGGTAGCGCAGCGACTGGACGAGGCCTTCGGCGCGGCCGGTATCGTCGCGCGTCTGGGTGGCGACGAGTTCGCGGTGATCTGCGAGCTCGTCGGCTACACCGACGCTGATGCTGACGCTGCGGCCACCGGCGAGCGGATCATCCATCTGGTCGAGCAACCCGTGCATCACGATGGGCGAACACTCCATGTCGGGGCGTCGCTCGGGATCGCGATCGCCCCTACCGACGGCACCGACGCGGACACACTGTTGAAGAACGCGGACCTCGCCTTATACCGAGCCAAGGACAGCGGCCGCGGCCAGATGCGGTTCTACGAACCGCTGATGGACGAGAAGATCGAGCGCACGCGTGATCTTGGCGCCGAAATGCAAGGCGCGCTGGAACGCGGCGAGTTCCACCTGGTGTTCCAACCGATCTTCGATCTGACCGGCGAGCAGGTGCTGTCGTGCGAAACATTGCTGCGCTGGACCAACCGCCGTTACGGCGCGATCTCGCCGGCCGAATTCATTCCGATCGCCGAAGACAATGGACTGATCGTGGCGATCGGCAGCTGGGTTATCCGCGAGGCGTGCCGCATCGCCAGCGGGTGGCCGACCGACGTGACGATCGCGGTCAACCTATCCCCGATCCAGTTAAGGTCGGCGAACCTGCCAACGACGATCATGGGCGCGCTCGCCGCGAGCGGCTTTGCCGCAGACCGCCTCGAGCTCGAGGTGACCGAGTCCGTCCTGCTCGAAGACATCGAAGCATCGCTTGCCGCCTTGAACGCGATCAACCGTCTCAAGGTACGGACGACGCTGGACGATTTCGGGACGGGGTATTCGTCGCTGAGCTACCTGACCAAATTTCCCTTCCAGACGCTGAAGATCGATCGATCCTTCATCGCCGATTTCGAGCAGAGCCCCGCATCGGTGGCGATCGTCCAGACCGTAATCGAGCTCGCAGCGAAACTTGGGATGCGGACGGTGGCCGAAGGGGTCGAGACGCAGGCGCAACTCGACCAGCTCCGGCGCATCCGCTGCGACGCGGTACAGGGATTTCTGCTGGCGCATCCCATGCCGGCAAACATGGTGTCGACCATGCTTGCCGGCGCGGGGGTCAAAGCAATGCGGCGTTCCTGAACAGAACCTAGGCGGCCTTGTCCATCAACCGCGTCTGCGCTCCCACGAGACGGCGCATCAGCTTCAGGTCGGCGTCGCTCAGTCGAAGAGCGGCATCCGCCCAGAGATCGACGACCGCTTCGAGTTCGCTCAGCGGCAGCGGATTGACCGAGCGCGATGCCTCATAGATCGCGCAGTGCCCGCTGTGCCGCCGCCGGTTCTGGCGGATATAGCGTTCGACCTCGGCACGGCCCTCCCCGGGATCGGCGAGGGCATGGACGATACCCAGGTCGTAGAGTTCTTCGGCGCTATAGGATCGCCCGCTGAGTATCATCTGCTCGGCGCGTGCCGCTCCGAGCCGACGCGACAGGAAGCAGTGCGCCCCCATCCCGGGAAACAGGCCGAAATTGGTTTCCGGGAGTCCGAAATGCGTTCCGCGTTCGGCGATCACGACGTTGAACGACAGCAAGGCCTCGAACCCGCCTCCCAGGGCATCGCCTTCGACCAGACCGATCGTGATGATTGGTTGGTCGAGGCTCAACATGTTGCGGTGAAGAATATGGACGCACGCACGTCCGTATCGGACAAGGGCATCGCGGTCCTGGTTGCGGATATGCGCCGCGAACAGATCCAGGTCGCCACCGAGCGAGAAAACGCCGGGAAAGCGCGATCCGAGCACCAGATACCGCACGGGCATCGCGCCCGACGATCGTGCCGCGACGATGTCGTTCTGCCACTGCGCAAATTCGCCGAGCAATTTGGGATTGAAGCTCGGCCGTGTCCGTTGCCGCATGTACGTCCACAGCGTCTCCAACCCGGGATCGAACTGCGTTTCGAGGTCGACGAAATCGAAGGGGTGCCGTGGGGGAGTTTTGTCGATGGTGTGGATCGAGACCGTATCAGGCCGACGATCGCTGTCAGGAGAGAATTCCAAAGTCATTGCGACGTCCTTTTCAGGCAGCGGATTGCTGCGGGAAAAGTTTACGTCCGTTTTGCAACGTAAGGCGCAGATTCTGGGTACTATATGTCGCTCTGGCATCGGTATGAATGCGTGCCTGCGACGGTGTCGCTCCTGAATTTGGCGCGGCCGACATTCCTGGCCGTGGCGTGGTACAATCGTAGAACCGCCACCACGACGACCAGCACTACCGACACCGGCAAGACACTATAGAAGAGCGGGCAAAGCCAGGCAGATCGAACCTCTGCCACTGCACCGACAACGCGACCGTCAGCACTGAAATCGCAGACCGCGATGCGTTTGGCGGGTTGCACGACCGGCACGGAAATCGGCGGTTCGGCGGCAATGCCATACTGTGAGATCGCCAGTGCCGACATGATCGTCCCCCCCGCCAGAACCGCTTCGATACTCCGGTTTGGCGACTCCTTCGTGACGTCGCCGAGATGCCGCTGGATCGACGATCGCTTGTGGAACCGGGGCAGTCTGACGGAGGTGGAACGCGGATGGTTTGTGCGGTTGAGGTGGGCACCACCATGCTTCCGTAGCACTCGCTTGCCGTATTCGGACAGCTGCGGTATTTCGTTCGATAATACCATTATAATACCGGAGACGAGAATGACCCGACATATTGGCAAGTTCGGCCTAGCGCCCTCGCTGATGGTTGCCGCCAGTTTGGTGGGTCTGGCATCGGGATCGGCCTCGGCTGGTCCGGTCACGATGCCTGCGGTGTTCCCGGCACCGACCTCGATCGAACTCGGGACCGGGATGATCGCGCTGGGACGTTCGGTATCGCTGATCGCAGCACCGGGCGTCGATCCCGACACGATCGCGCTGGTCCGCAGCATCCTGACGGCGTCGGGCGTGGAGACGATCACGACCGCACGGCGCCTGCCTTCGGTCATCGACGGGACGTATGTCGTGCTCGGAACCGGGACCGCGCCGATCGTTCGTGATGCGCTCGCTCGCAGTCGCGCGGCGGCCGACAGCCATGCAGAGGGCTACACGATCGCGAGCCTGGCCTCGGCATCGGGCGGTGTCGTCACTTTAGCTGGTAACGACGCGGACGGCTTGTTCCATGCCGTGCAGACGTTTCGCCAGCTTGCCCGGCGATCGACGATCCCGGCGATGGTGATCCAGGATCATCCGGCCATGCCGATCCGGGGCACGATCGAGGGATTCTACGGCGCGCCGTGGTCGATGGCGGACCGCACCAAGCATCTCGACTTCCTCGCTTCGGTCAAGGCGAACACCTATGTCTACAGTCCGAAGGACGACCCGTATGCGCGCGATCGCTGGCGGGAGGCGTACCCCGCCCCGACGATGAAGGCGCTAGGGACGCTCGCGACCGCCGCGCGGCGAAACCATGTCGACTTCGTCTACGCGGTTTCGCCAGGACCGTCGGTCTGCTTCTCCGATCCCGCGGACGTGCAGGCGCTGGAACGCAAGTTCGACGCGATGCGATCGATCGGCGTCGGCAGCTTCTACGTCGCGCTGGATGATATCGAATACACCAAGTGGAACTGCGAGAAGGACAAGGCTGCGTTCGGTCCGTCGGGCGCTGAGGCAGCGGGCATTGCGCAATCGCAATTGCTGAATGCGGTGCAAGCGAACCTCGCGGCCAAGGACCCTGCGGCACGCGCGCTGATCATGGTGCCGACCGAATATTACGACGCGAAGGAAACGCCGTACAAGGCGGCGTTGCGCAAGCATCTCGACCCGCGGATCGTCGTGCAGTGGACCGGTACCGATGTCGTACCGCCGGCGATCTCGATCCCCGACGCAAAGGCGGCGACCAAGGCGTTCGGCCGCAAGACGCTGTTGTGGGACAATTATCCGGTCAACGATTACGCGCAGACCACGGGTCGGTTGCTGATGGCACCCTATGCGCGGCGCGAGGCTGGGCTGTCGGGTGAGCTGACCGGCATCCTCTCGAACCCGATGAACCAGGAAGCGCCGAGCCGCCCGGCGGTGACCGGGGTCGCCGCGTTCGGCTGGAACGACAAGGCGTATGATGCAGAGCGGACGTGGCATTTCTCCGCGCAGGAACTGGCCGGCGACGACGAGCGCGCGATCGCGGCGCTGCTGACGTTCTTCGATACGCAGCACATGGCGCCCACGTTCGGCAGCCAGCCGTGGCAGGAACAGGCACCCCGATTGAAGGCGGTGCTGGACGGCGTGCGCGAGGCGATTGCCGGTGGCGACGAGGCGGCACGACATGGGGCTATCGCCGACCTGACCAAACACGCGGACGAGATCGCAAACGCGCCCGACATCATCCGGTCCGGGACGATCGAGCCGGGCTTCGCTGCGCAGTCGCGGCCGTGGCTGGACGCGATGCAGCTTTGGGGGCGTGCACTCCAGTTGACGGCTGCCGGGCTCGACGCCGCCGACCACGGCAGCAGCGCGGCGGGACGCTATTTCGCGGACGCCAAGCGGCTGGCGGCCGAAGCTGCGGCGGTCCAGAGCATTCCTGGCGCCACCCGGTTCGACGGGCCGATCAAGATCGCCGATGGGGTGCTCGACCGGTTCGTCGCGGATGCGCCGACGCTGATCGCGTTCGATCGTCCCGCGGGAGCACCTCCCGTCGTGGCGCGGTAACTGTCCGGTCCGGCAGCGGACGGCGCGACCTTCTCGGGTTTCGATCGTTCCTGCCGGATGGATGCAGACGACCGTTCCACCGCCGAAGCCCGGTGGTTGACGCTGACCCGCGACACCTTGCCGGGGATGGCCCGCACCCGCCGCTGGCCGGTCGAGGAGGACCATTGCTTCCAGCGCATCTTCCTCGACAACGCGTGCGACGGCGTGTGGTATGACCGCATAACGGGCCGCCCCGCCTACGCGCATGCCGAACGCGCGGTACTGGACCGCGCTATCGATCTGGCCGAGGCAGCGATTGCAGGTGAGGTAGAGCTGAGCGTGCTGAACCAGCGCTCGCTGGCTTGGCGGAGGAAACGGAAGTCGGAAAGCAGAACATAGAAGGGACCAGGATGAAGGACTGGGACGCGGTCGTCGGGGTCGGGCTTGCGCTGCCGGGTGTCGAACTGGGAACGACGTACGGCAAACCCGCGCTGAAGGTTCGCGGCAAGATGATCGCTGCGACGACCGCTCCGGAGCCGGGCAGCTTCGTCCTTCACGTCCCCGTGGAAGACAAGACCGTCCTGATCGAAACCGATCCCGCGACGTTCTGGGAGACTGATCACTATCATGGCTGGCCTGCCATACTCGTCCGGTATGGAACGCCCGAGACTGCCCGCATTGCCGTCCTGCTGGCGCGCGCGTGGTGGGACCGTTCCACGATCGGCGCACGTACAGCCTATGGTGACCGCCCCTGATGCTCGCACCGGAAAGCCGGTATCCGGGTTGAAGCTCTTAAGCATAAGCATGACATAGTCCGAGTACCCTGCCCGCGATCACGCAGTATCACGTGATCGCTCGACCTATGGCAGCACCCTGGTACGGTCCGGGCCTTGCGCCAGTCCTGCGAAGCGGACGCTCGACGTGATGCTTTCCTACTCGCCATCGACGGAGACGATCAATGACTACCGGCTATGACACGAAACTCGGGCTTTATATCGCCGGCGAATGGCTCGACGGCACTGGCCGCGACACGCGCGACGTGCTCAATCCGGCGACCGGCGCCGGCCAGGCGGCGCTGCCGCTGGCCAACGCCGCGGACCTGGATCGCGCACTCGAGGCTACGCAACGCGGGTTCATCGCATGGCGTGCCACCTCGCCGGAAAAGCGCGCCGCGATTTTGACGCGGACGGCGCAACTGCTTCGAGAGCGAGGCGACCATATTGCGCGGATCGCGACGCTCGAACAGGGCAAGATCCAGGCCGAGGCGAAAGGCGAGGTCGCGTTCGCGGCCGCGTTGCTCGATTTCCATGCCGCCGAGGCGCAGCGCATCTACGGTCGCGTCCTGCCCCGCCCGTCGGGGACTCGCAGCATGGTCCTGCATCAGCCGGTCGGCCCGGTCGCGGCATTCTGTGCGTGGAACTTCCCGATCATGAACGTCGTGCGCAAGATCGCCCCGGCGCTGGCGGCGGGGTGCTCGATCATCATCAAGCCGTCCGAGGAAACCGCCGGTAGCGCGGTCGAAGTGCTGCGGTGCTTCCAGGACGCGGGACTTCCGGGCGACGTCGCCCAATGCGTGTTCGGGGTACCGGACATGGTATCGCGGCAGTTGCTCGCGTCCCCGATCACGCGCAAACTGAGCTTCACCGGTTCGGTGCCGGTCGGCAAGGCGCTGATGAAGCTCGCGGCCGACACGATGATGCGGACGACGATGGAGCTTGGCGGGCACGGGCCGGTGCTGGTGTTCGACGACTGCGACCTGGAGAAAACGCTCGACACGCTGGTCGCGCACAAGTTTCGCAACGCGGGCCAGGTCTGTGTCGCGCCGACCCGCTTCCAGGTGCAGGACGGCATCTACGACCGCTTCGCCGCCGGCTTTGCGGAACGCACTCGTTCGCTGAAGGTCGGCGACGGCATGGATTCGGCGAGCCAAATGGGACCGATGGCCAACGCCCGCCGACCGGACGCGATCGCCGAACTGGTCGGCGATGCGACGAGTCACGGTGCCAAGCTGCTCGCGGGTGGCGACTACGGTGGCGCAGGTGGGTTCTTCTTCCAGCCGACCGTGCTGTCGGACGTGCCGCTGTCGGCTCGGGCGATGAACGAGGAGCCGTTCGGCCCGGTGGCATTGCTGAGCCGCTTCGAGACCGACGAGGACGCGATCGTCGAGGCGAACCGCCTGCCGTTCGGGCTTGCCGCCTACTGCTTCACTGAGAATGGGCGACGCCAGAACATGCTCGGCGACGCGATCGAGGCGGGGATGATCGCCATCAACAACGTCCGGCTCAGCTATCCCGACAGCCCGTTCGGTGGCGTGAAGGACAGTGGGCATGGTTCCGAAGACGGCCCGGAAGGCGTTGCTGCGCATCTGATCACGAAGGCCGTTCACATCAGCTGAGTCGATCCACGGGGTTTGCCCGGCGGCGGTGGTTCACCGCCGTCGTCGGGCAAGGCTGCTGGTGTCACATCATCCGGTCGCGCAGGTTGAACAGGATCACCAGCGTTCCCGACACCATCAGCGCGATGATGAGCGTGGAGAACAGGATCAGTTGCAGGTCGTGCCGTGACGAGCGCTTGAGGCTGATGTGGAGGAAGCAGCGGAATTGCACCGCCATCTGCACGAGGCCCAGCGCCAGCACGGTGCCGAAGATCGCGCGCGCGCCGAAGGACGGCCAGCGGACCATCGCAAACGCCGCCGCGGTCAGCACGAGCGACAGGGCATAGCCGACCGCATAGGTGCGCAGTTCACGGGTCCGGTCGCTCATCCGATGTTCCCTTGCAGGTATACGACCGAAAAGATCGCGATCCAGACGATGTCGAGCAGATGCCAGAACAGCCCCAGCCGCAACAGGTTGATCCGCACGCGCGCATCGAGGCCATAGGCGCAGATCTGGCCGACCATCACCACCAGCCAGAAGCACGCGACCGCGACGTGAAGGCCGTGCAGCCCGACCAGCGCGAAGAACGACGACAGGAAGCCACTGCGCATCGGATAGGCCCCGTGCGCGAACATCGTCGCGAAGTCGTTCGCCTCGAGCGCGAGGAAGACGAGGCCGAGGCCGAGCGTCGCGCCAAGCCAGCCGAACAACACCCGGCGCGGTTCATCATACTTCATGGCGATCGTCGCGCGGCCGAACGTCGCGCTGCTTGTCAGCAGCAACAGCGTCTCGACGAACGCGGGCAGCAGCTTGAACTCGGACGCAGGCGTCGGGCCACCGACGGTGCTGGCGATCATCGTGCCGTATGTGGCGAACAGCAGCGCGAAGATCACCGCGTCGCTCATCAGGAATATCCAGAAACCGAAGATCGCGTTCTCCGCCTGGTCCTTCGTCAGTTCACCGGTGTCGCCAAGGTTGAGGCCGGCATGCGCCAGTTCGGGTTCGCTCACGCCACGATCTCCGCAAGGCCGCGATTGACGGCGGCGGTCTCCAACTGGCGGGGGATCGCGGGCGTCGCCCGGACGCGTGCGAGCCATTTTTCATGCTCACGCGCGACCTCGGCGGCCGGAATGGTCCGGTGCTGGTCTCGACCGAAGCTCCGCAACACGACCGCCGCGACGACGATCTGGAGCGCGACGATGGCCAGCCCCCATATCTCCCAGATCAGGCCGAACGCGGCGACCGCGGCGGCGAGACCGATCACGACGCTGGTCGCGCTGCCCCGCGGCACGACGATGTCCTCGTAGGATGACGGCGAGGCGTAGGGATCGGGTTGGCCCTCGTCATGCTTGTGGTCGTAGAACGGGTTACGACCGTCGATCAGTGGCAGGACCGCGAAGTTATACTCGGGCGGCGGTGCGCTCACCGACCATTCGAGCCCACGGCCATCCCATGGGTCGCCTGCCTCCACGCGGGTCGAGGCGCGGTCGCGGATGCTGACCCACAACTGGATGCCTAGCGACGTCAGTGCCGCCAGCAGGACGAACGCACCGACGCAGGCGACGTACAGCCACGGCCGGAACGAGGGTTCGAAGATCGCCTGCGTCCGCCGCGCCATCCCGCTCGCGCCCAGCACGTACAGCGGGAAGAAGGCGAGGTAGAACCCGACCACCCAGCACCCGAACGCGATCCGCCCCCAGCGCTCGTCGAGGCGGAACCCAAACGCCTTGGGAAACCAGTAATGATAGCCCGCCAGCATCCCGTAGAGCAGCCCCGGGATCAGCATGTTGTGGAAATGCGCGACCAGGAACAGCGTGTTGTGAACGAGGTAATCGAGCGGCGGCATCGCCAGGATGATACCGGTGAAACCGCCCAGCACGAACGTCATCATGAACGCCAGCGCATACAGCATCGGCACGGTGAACCGCACCTCACCGCGAAACATCGTCCAGATCCAATCGTAGATCTTGACCCCCGTCGGCACCCCGATCGTCATCGTCGCAATCCCAAACGCCGCGTTGACGTTGGCCGACTGCCCCATCGTGAAGAAATGATGGACCCACACGGTGAAGCTCAGCACCGCGATCGCCATCGTCGCGATCACCAGCGACGTGTAGCCGTACAGATCCTTGGTCGAGAAGGTCGACACGACTTCCGAATACACGCCGAACGCAGGCAGGATCAGGATGTAGACCTCGGGATGACCGAACAGCCAGAACATGTTGGCATAGTTCATCATGTTGCCGCCCAGGTCGTTGGTGAAGAAATGGAACCCCAGATAGCGATCGAGCGCGAGCAGCAGCGTGGCGACGGTCAGCGGTGGCATCGCGAAAATCATGAGGATCGACGTGCACAGGCTGGTCCACGAAAACATCTGCATCCGCATGAACCGCATCCCCGGCGCGCGCAGCTTGTAGACGGTGCAGGCGATGTTGATCCCCGCCATCGTCGAGCCGATCGACCCCAATGTCACCGCCCAGATCCAGTAGTCGACGCCGACGCCCGGACTGAACGCGCGCTCGGTATAGGGCGGATAGCCGCTCCATCCCCCGGTCGAGAACTCGCCGACGACCAGGCTCGCCATCATCAGCCCCGCAGCACCAATCGTCAGCCACAGCGCGATCGAATTGGCCCAGGGAAACGCCATGTCGCGCGCGCCGAGCTGGAACGGCAGGACGTAGTTGATCATCCCCGTCAGGAACGGCATCGCCATGAAGAAGATCATGATCGAGCCATGCGTCGAGAACAGCTGCCCGAAATGGTCGGGCGATAGGAAGCCGGGGTGCTCGATCGCGACTGCCTGCTGCATCCGCATCAGCACCGCCTCGACCAGCGCCCGCGACAGCATCACGAACGCGACGACGATATACATGATGCCGATCTTCTTGTGATCGAGGCTGGTCAGCCACTCGGTCCACAGATACCGCCACTTGCCGTACCGCGTCAGCAGCGCCGCGACGACGACCGCGCCGACCACCACCAGCGCGCCCGCAAACGCACCGATGAGCTCGCTGATCGTCGGGTTCTCCCACGCGCGCACGAACGGCAGGTCCTGCCAGCCGAACCGGCCGAGCACGGCGGGCCAGAGGGGAGCGGAAACGGTCATCGAGCGGCTTTCGTCGGAGAATGGCTCATGCCTCCGGTCGTCTCCAGCACACGCTCGAACAGGTTCGGCGTGACGTGTGCGAACTCGACGGGGAGCGCGATGATAGACCGCGCCGACAGTCGCCGCCATGTCTGCGCGTCAAGCGTGCGCTTGCCGCGACGCGCCGCGGCGGCCCAGCAATCATAGTCAGCCGACGGCACGGCAACGACAACGAACTTCTGATGCTGGAACCCGGCGCCGTTATACTGCGTGTTCTCGCCACGGAACCGGCCTGGTCGATGCGCCTGGATGTTTAGCTCGGTCGTCATGCCGCCCATTGCATAGATCTGGCCCGCGAGCTGCGGGATCAGCATCGACTGCATCACGGTGCCGCTGGTCAGCCGGATATGCACCGGGCGCCCGGCGGGAATGACGAGCCGGTCGACCGCAGCAACGTCGAGGTCGGGATAGACGAACACCCATTTCCAATCGAGCGCGATCGCCTGCACCTCGATCGGCGCAGCACCCGGCAATCGCCGATACGGATCGTCGATCTGCGTCCAGTGCCACAGCAATATGGCGAGCCCGATCACGATGCCGGCCGGCGGAATCCAGATCAGCGCCTCGACCCACCACGAAAAATTCCACTTCGGGCGGTACGCGTCGCCGCGGTTGGACAGCCGGTAATGCCATGCGAACAGCGGTGTCAGGAGCAACACCGGCCCCGCGACGAACAGCAGCACGATCGACACCGTGACGAACAGGTCGCGCTCATGCCCCGCAACCGGCCCCTGCGGATTGAGGAAACCGTGCGACAGCGCGGTGCAGCCAGCGAGCCCGAGCATCAGGAACGAAGCCGAGGTCACGCGCCGCAACCGTCGAAAGCATCCTACAAACACCAACGTCCCTTACCGCGCCGAGGAAAACCCGCCTTCACTCGGTATAGCACCGACTCGTTTCCTCGCAGATTTCCCAAGCATTCTCTACCCGGCATGCGAACCGCGAGACAGCGCGAAGGCCAGCGACGGAACGCGCTTTTGTCCCATTCGTCCAGACGGGACGGGACGAAAGGAGAGCATCATGGCCAAACACGACGGATTGCGCGTCATCATCACCGGCGCATCGAGCGGCATCGGTGCCGCGACCGCCATCGCATTCGCGAAAAAGGGGGCGCGACTGGTGCTCGCAGCACGCGGCGAGGCCGGGCTTCGGGACATTGCCGAACGGTGTCGCACGGTCGGTGCTTCCGCCGAAGTCCGCGTCATCGACGTGACCGACGCCGCCGCAGTCGCGGCCTTCGCCTCCGAGGCCAATACGGCACTGGGTGGGATCGATCTGTGGTTCAGTTGCGTCGGCGTCGGCGTCGTCGGCAAGTATCACGATGTGCCGATGCCGGATCATGCGCGCGTGATCGAGGCGAACCTGGTCTCGCATATGAACGAGGCGCACGCAGTCCTGCCGCTCTTCCTGGCGCAGGACCACGGGACTTGGGTCAACATGATCTCGGTCGGCGGCTTCGTGGCGACGCCGTATGCCGCAGCCTATGCGGCGAGCAAGTTCGGCCTGCGCGGCTTCAGCGAAGCACTGCGCGGCGAGGTATCGAAGCATCCGCGGATCCACGTCTGCGACGTCTACCCGACCTTCGTCGACACGCCGGGCATCGATCATGCCGGCAACTATACCGGCGCACGCCTCTCGTTGCCACCGGGTGCGCTGGCGCCCGAGACCGTGGCAAAGGCCGTGGTCCGCCTTGCCCGCCACCCGCGTAATACCGTGGTCATCGGCGCACCGGCCATCGCGCTCAAGCTTGGCCAGTTCGCGGCACCCAATCTGATGGCAGCGATGATGAACGGTTTCATGGACGTGTGGTCCGCGAAGGCCGAGCCTGGAGAGGACACGCGCGGAGCGGTCTTCGACCCGCCTGCCCAACCGAGCGGCCCCGACGGCGGCCGCCGCGATCCACAGCGGGGGCGCAAGACCGCGATGGTCGGCACGGCAGCACTCGGTGTCGCCGGACTTGGCGCTTGGCTATGGCAGCGGCGACGGTGACCTGAGTCAGAAGTTAACCTCGGCATCCGAGCGTGGGCAACCACGAGGACGACGAACCGTTCATGGAACCGCGCGACGGGCGCGAGAACGCTAGCAGGAAGTTCGTATGACCGACACGTTCAAGCCCACGGCCAAGATGGCGGCGAATGCTGAGAAGGGCCTCAAGCTGCGCAAGGATTCGGCCGTGGGGGCACGGACGTGGGCGTCAAACGTGCCGAACAGCTTGCTGCGCGGAAGTCGCTGTCCGCCGAAGACGTGAAGTCGATGCACAGTTACTTCGCGCGCCACGAGGTCGACAAGAAGGGCAAGTCCCACGAATGGGGATCGGACAGCGATCCATCCGCCGGATACATCGCCTGGCTCCTCTGGGGCGGCGACGAAGGCAAGGACTGGGCTGACGGAAAAGCTGATACTCTGGATTGAACTCTACCCTCCCCCGCACGATCTCCGATCCTGACGGTTCGAGACGGCGTCGATCGAGCGAAGGCCCGAAACGTCGCTATGGCTCGCGTCGCGGCGTCAGAGGGCGTATAGAGGCATCATGTTGAGATCATTGTATCTGTCGACCTCGCGCCATCGGAGCGCCCGCTGATGGCATGGTTCGAAAAGCTCGCCATCGTCGTGTTCATGGTCCTGTTCATGGAATGCTTCGCCTGGGCGGCGCATAAATACATCATGCACGGCTGGGGCTGGGGCTGGCACAAGTCGCACCACGAGGAGCACGGCGGCGTGTTCGAGAAAAACGACCTGTATGCGGTCGTCTTCGCGGTCGTGCCGATCGTCCTGTTCGTCGTCGGTTTGTGGTGGGAGCCGTTGTGGTGGGCTGCGCTCGGTATCACCGTCTATGGTGGCATCTACGCGTTCGTCCACGACATGCTCGTCCATCAGCGCGGCGGGTTTCGCTGGGTCCCCAAACAGGGGTATTTCAAGCAGTTGTTGCAAGCGCATCGTCTGCACCACGCCGTCGAGGGCAAGGACGGCACCGTCAGCCACGGCTTCCTGTTCGCGCGCAAGCCCGCGGTGCTGAAGGCGCAGTTGCGGGCGAACGCCAATCCGCAGCGGCGTGGTCCGCCGCGGGGCAAGCCAACCGTCGTTTCCGACATATCGGCGCCGGCAGACCGTTGAGCACCACCTCGCTCCCTCGAGCCGTTGCCGATCGACGGCAAGCGCACATCGGCCTGTCGCTAGCCGCGGCGATCGTCGTCGCTTGGCTGGCGATCCACGTCACCGGCATTTTCTTCTGGCGGTGGAGCGTCGGCACGGTTCCGATCGCGGTCGCGATGGTCCTCGTCCAGACCTGGCTCAGCACGGGGTTGTTCATCGTCGCGCACGACTCGATGCACGGCGCATTGGCTCCCGGTTATCCGCAACTGAACCGCGCGGCGGGGGCAACGTGCCTCGCGCTCTACGCCTGCCTGTCCTATGCGACGCTGCTGCCCCAGCATCACCTCCATCATCGTCATGCCGGGTCCGAAGGCGATCCCGATTTTCATGGCGGCGATCCCCGCCTGATCGGATGGTTCGGCCAGTTCTTTCGGACGTATTATTCGCACGGACAGATCGTTCGCATCACGCTGGTCGCGCTGGTCTACACGCTGCTGCTGGGCGCACCGCTCGGCAATATCGTCGTCTTCTGGGCTGTGCCTGCATTGGGTGCGGTGGGGCAGTTGTTCGTGTTCGGTACGTGGCTGCCACACCGTGAGAGCGACGAGCCTTTCCCCGACACGCATCGTGCGCGGAGCGCACGGATCCCGCAGATTGTGTCGCTGCTCACATGCTTCCATTTCGGCGGCTACCATCACGAGCATCATCTTTCACCGGGGACCCCCTGGTGGGGGCTCCCTGCCCGCCGCCGTGCGCTTACCGACAGTCGGCAGGCGGACATCCGCGGTTCGTAATATGCTCAATAGCTGACGCGTTTGCGGTAACAGTTGCTGGCGATGACGGCTATCGTCTTGCGTGACGCGTCTCCGACCGGCACGCGTCATGCTCCGGACAGTGCGATACCCCCTATGATACGCCAGAACGGCCATATCGCCGTCATCACCTCTCCCGTGCCCGGACATCTCAATCCGCTGCAAGTCCTGGGCGCGGAACTCGACGCGTTGGGCTGGCGCGTGACGATCGTCCATGTCCGCGGGACCGAGCGGTTCATCACGAACGACAGCATCGCTTTCGTCCCCCTGCCGGAACATCCGGGGCGGGAACGCCTGGATTTATATAGAGAAAAGCTTGCCCGGCCGACGGGGCCGATAGGGCTTCGGCGGATGATCCGCGCGACTGCGGGCATCACGGGCGCACTGCTCGCCGACGCACCCGACGTTCTTCGACGGATCGGCGCGGATGCGTTGATCGCGGATGCGGTGGAGCCTGCCGGTCCGCTGATCGCCCAACACCTCGGCCTTCCCTATGTCGTTGCAGCAACGGGGCTACCGCTAATCCGCGAGGAGGGTGTTCCCCCGCCCTTCCTCGGCTGGCGTTATCGCCCCGGCGCGCTAGCTCGATTCCGCAATCGCGGCGGCTACGCGGTGTCGGACCGGCTGATGCGGCCGATCACGACCGTTCTGGATGCCGCGCGCCTGGACTGGGGGATCGGCCCGGACGAACGCCCCCCGCTAGTGCAGGTCGCGCAATGTCCGAGAGAACTGGATTATCCGCGCGACCATCTGCCTGCCAATTTTCTGTACGGATCGCCGTGGCGTGAAGCTCGAGCCGAAGCTACGACGTTGCCGAACGACGGACGACCTCTGGTTTTCTGCTCGCTTGGTACGTTGCAGGGGTCGAGGCGAGCCCTGTTCGCGGTGATGGCGCAAGCCTGCGCGGCCGTAGGCGCCAGGGCGGTGATCGGGCATGCCGGCGGCCTGACGACTGCCGAAGAGGCAATGCTGCCGGGCGATCCGCTCGTACGTGCCTTCTGGCCGCAGGAAGCCGTCTTGCGCCATTGTGCGGCGGCCGTGCTGCACGGCGGGTTCAACACCGTGCTCGACGCGCTGGCAGCAGGGGTCCCGATCGTGGCCTTGCCGATCGCCTTCGAACAGCCCGCGACCGCCGCGAGGCTCGCGAGGGTTGGTGCAGGGCGGGTAGTCTCGGCGCGATCGTTGACCGTACGCACCTTGGCAAATGCGCTGCACGAGGTGATGACCCAACCGACCTATCGTTTGGCCGCTCGCCGTATCGCGACTGCTATCGAGGCGGACGGTGGCGCCGCCCAGGCCGCAGCGGCGATCCACTCGGTTCTGGAACCGAGTACCCGACGGCTTACGGTGTCGTCGACCGCTTACGAGTAAGCGTGGGCGCAACGGCGATTCCCCCCACCGCCAAGCCGATCCCGGCCAGTACGTCCACGCCGTAGTGCCCGCCGAATACCGGCGTCGCGAGGATCGTCACCACTGCCCAGACCGGAGCGATGATACGCAGCCGTGCAACGTCGCGTTGTGCCCAGGCGAGGATGATCGGCAGCGTGGCGTGGTAGCTCGGGAAGGTCACGATCCCCATAAGCTGGGTGAGATCCAGCTTGCGAACCGATCCGTCGCGCAGTCCGGTGATGAGGTCGTGCTCCAACCACGCGACGGAGGGCCAGAGCGCGTGATAGCCCGCCGGATCGAAGACGTTGCCCATCGCTGGGACCGCTCCCGAAATCAGGATCGTCACGATACCGCTCGAGACGGCCGCGGCCACCATCAAGCGAAGCCTGTCGCTCCGTCCGGTGGCGCTGAGCGCGACGATGCACACCACCATCTGCAGCGTAAGACTATGATACGCGATCCCGCCGATCCATATCGCGATCGGAACGGTGTCGAGCGTCCGATATAGCGTAGCCCAATCGAAGCCGAGATAGCGGTCCGCCGCGGCCAGCTCTCGATCCAAAAGCGGTCCGGCCTGCGCTGCCAGCACATAGGCGAGGACGACGCCGTTGACGGTGAACAAGGTCATCTGGAGGAATGCCGTCGCCCCCGCCGTCAAGCGTGGCTGCTGCCGCGCCCGGCCGAAGACGATCGCGCCGAACAGGATCGCCAACGCCGCGCACACCGGCAGCGCACGCCAAGCATCGACCACGAAGCCGTTTGCATACCCCAGCACGATACAGCCGACGGTCATGACGGCTACCAGGACCCACGACGCGGTATCGGCATGGCGTCCGCGATGCTCGATTTCCGATCGGGTTTGGAATGGTTGGTGCCGGGGCCGTCGATCGGTCGTCGACGCAGTCCGGTCTTTTAACATCGTCGTAATCGCCGCGACCTCTACCTGCTCGAATCCAGGCGACCGCGACCGACGATTACGACGCCAGTCACCATTCGATGCCGATCTTGCCGAAATGCCCGGCGCCCATCTCGTATCGGAACGCGTCGACGAGTTCCTCCAACGGGAAGCGGCGATCGATGACCGGTCGGATCGCGCCGCCGTCGAGCGCGTGGACGAAGTCCTGCTGCTCGCGTCGGCTGCCGACGATTAGGCCCTGGAGCCGCGCCTGCTTCGCCATCAGGGCTGCTGTCGGCACGTCGCCGCTGGCACCGGTCAGCACGCCAATCAGCGAGATATGCCCGCCGACGCGCACCGCCTCGATCGACTGCGCGAGCGTGCCAGGCCCGCCGACTTCGACCACGTGATCGACGCCGCGGCCGCCGGTCCAGTCACGGACGGCCCTGCCCCACGCGTCCTGCTCGCGGTAGTTGACCGTGAAATCGGCACCAAGCGAGCGCGCGCGATCGAGCTTTTCGTCCGACGACGAGGTGATCGCGACGGTCGCACCCATCAGCTTGGCGATCTGGAGCGCCCAGATCGACACGCCGCCCGTGCCGAGCAGAAGCACGCTGTCGCCCGGCTTGAGGTTTCCGTCGACGACCAACGCACGCCATGCCGTCAGGCCCGCGGTCGTGATGGTCGCCGCCTCGACCGCATCGAAACCCTTGGGCGCGTGCGTGAAGGCAGTTGCCGGCAGGACGACATAGTCCTGGGCGAAACCGTCGATGCCGTCCCCGGGCGTACGGTCGAAGTCGCCGACGGTCGGCGCTCCGTCTAGCCAATCGGGGAAGAAGCACGATACGACCATGTCGCCGGGTACGAATTCGGTGACGCCCTCGCCGACCGCCTCGACCGTGCCTGCGCCATCGGCGAGCGGTACGCGCCCGTCGGCGGTTGGCATACGCCCCGTTGCCACGCCCAGATCGTGAAAGTTGAGCGAACTGCCATGCAACGCGACTCGGATCGCACCGGGACCGGGCGCGCCAGGATCGGGACGATCCTCCATTCTCAAGCTGTCCAACCCGATGGGGGACCGCAATGTCATCGCCTTCATGCCGAACTCCAGATACTGTGGCATGCCGAACGCACCAGCGGCGGTTCGGGCTCCGAACCTGTTTTCGCGGGGCCGGAAAGGGCCTCGCCAGTGCGCCGCCCAGAGGTAACGCGTGCAGGTTGCCCCGCCGTTCGATTCCGTAGAGGGAAGTCGATCGTTCCACGGGAGGTATTGGATGTCCGACGAGTACGCGCATGGTCGACGGGACGGCCTCCGGCTGGCACTTGCGATCCTTGCGGCGGAAGAGGCCAAATGGGCGGCACTGCTCGGCGAAAGCCCGTCGTGGCGGACCAACGCCACCCGGGAAGTCCGTCACAAGACGCTTCAGGTCGCGCAACAACGCGTGCGGACCACGCTGAACCGCCTAACGCCGAAGGACGGAGATGCTGGAAGCGCGGAATTGTCCGCGGCGCTCGACAAGATCGGACTCTGACAAGCGATCCGACGCGATCAACCGTCGTACCGCCTTGCGAACGCAGCTTTATTCCAACAGCCGCGGAACGTTCATCCCGGCCCCGCGCTCCACATCCGGATAGGAGATGCATGATGGACGACAACCGGATTTGGGAATTCGAGGAAAGCCTCTGGACCGGCGACGCCGAGCATTACCGGGCGCTGATCGACGACGAATGCGTCATGGTGCTGCCCGAAACCCCGTTCGTGATGACGGGCGCGCAGGCTATCGAAGCGGTCGCCGATACACCGCGCTGGTCGAAGGTAGCGTTCAGCGAACAGCAGGTCATGCGGCCGCAGGAAGGGCTGATCACAATCGCGTACAAAGCCGAAGCGAGCCGCGACGGATCCAGTGGCTATGTCGCCTATTGCACCACGACGATGCGGCGCTTGAGCCATGAGGAATGGCGCGTGGTGCAGCACCAGCAGACTCTCTCGCCGGTGGCCGGCGGGGCGTAATACCAGGGCGGGGTGCGTTGCCCCGTTCCACCTACGGAGCGGCGGTTGAACGCTCTACCCGCGCTAGGCCCGACCGATCCGATAAGGTCCGGATCGCGTTGGGAGCGCCTGCCCCTTCCAGCTCAATCGTACGTGGCCGTCGATCACCAACCGATCGACGGTCGCATGGACTACTGGCATCAAATCGCGCCACGACACTGCCCCCGCCTCGGGACCGGCTGTGCTGGCAAGCGCTCGTGCGACTTCGCTGGGGCAAACCGTTGCGGTTGGTGCACGGCTCGCAAGGAGTGCCAGCGTGGCCTCTTGCGCATTCGTGGCGGTCATCGAACCTCCTTCTACTGTGTCACAACGCTCGCCGCATCGATCGGAAGCGGTACCGGCACGACGTATGACGGCATGGCTTCCCGAGGACGAACTACCGGGGCCGCATCCAGGCACCCCATCGCCGTGAGCGTTTCACGAACGGCAACGTCCAGCGGCGTGTGCGGTTCTGTCCCCAGTTTGGCCGTCAGACGGTCGTTCGACAACCTGACGGGCTGGTCCCACAAGTATTTCATCTCCATCACTTCGCGCAGGGTCGGCACGAAGGGCGAAGCCAGCCGCATCATCCACCACGGCGTTCGCCGGACCGCGACTGCCGGGTCGCCGAGCACCCGACAAAGTGCGTCGATCATTCGCGTGCCGTCGGCATCCCAGACGCCCTGCATGTGATAGGTCGCGAAGGCGTCGAGGCCATCGGCTTCGATCAGGCGCACCATCGTCTCGGCGACGTCGGGGAGATACGCCCATTGATGCCCGACCCCGCGCCGGCCCGGATAGGTGATAGCGGTTGGTCGTTTGCCCGCCGGCACGATCTGGCTGAACCACGTACTCGCCGCAGCCGCACCGAAAAAGTCCCCGGCGCGCACGATCAGCACGGTCCCCGCGCCGCTCTCCGCAAACGCGCGCAGTCGACATTCCATCTCGACCCGAATGGCGCCCTTGCGCGTCTGCGGGTGTTGGGGACCGTCTTCCGCTATGTCGGGGAACGCGTCGGGACCGTAGTTATAGACCGTTCCCGGCAACAATATCCGGGCACCGTTGGCACGCGCCGCAGCGATGCTGTTGTCGATCATCGGCAGCACCAGCTTGCCCCAGTTGCGATAGCCGGGCGGGTTCACGGCATGAACGATCAAGGAAACGCCCTCGGCAGCGGTGGCGACGTCGCTGGCGACCATCGCGTCCCCCTTGCGCCAATCGAAGCCGTGCTTCGCAACCACGCTGTCCGGATCCCGGTGCAGTGCCCGCACCTGCCAGCCGCGCTGCTCCATCAGTCGTGCGACCGCGCCACCGATCCCGCCGGTTGCACCCAATACTAAAGCGGTCTTGCGTTCCATGTCTCGTCTCCATTGCATCTGAGCGAGAAATGCGGCTTTCGACACTAAAACGAAATTGCCGAATGTCGTGGATCATCTATACGAAAATGCATGAACGGATCGCCGAGCTGGGACCTCTACCGTACGTTCGAAGCGGTGTTGCGCACGGGGTCCCTGTCGGGTGCCGCCCGCGCGCTCGGGCTGACTCAGCCCAGCGTCTCGCGGCATATCGACGCGCTCGAGCAGGCCATCGGTCGCGAGCTGTTCGTGCGATCGCAGCGCGGCCTGACGCCGACCGAGGCGGCCGTCGAGTTGAAACCCTATGCCGATGCGATCGCCTCCACCTCCGCCGCATTGCTGCGTACCGCCGCGGGCAGCGCCGGTGCGATCGCCGGGACGGTTCGGATCAGCGCTAGCGAGGTGGTCAGTGCGGAACACCTGCCGGCGATGCTGGCACGACTACGGCAGCGCCACCCCGCGCTCGCGTTTGAGATCTCGGCGTCGAACACGGTCGACGACCTGCTCCAGCGGCAGGCGGACATCGCGGTGCGCATGACCCAGCCCGTCCAGCAGTCGCTGATCGCCAGGAAAATGCCGTCGATCCCGATCGGCTTGCACGCCCACGCCGACTATCTGGCGCGGCGCGGCACTCCGGCGACACTGCGCGATATCGCCGACCATGACATCATCGGCTTCGATACCGAGACGCCAGCGATCCGCGCGTTCGTCGAGAGTTTTCCCGACATCAGGCGGAGCGCCTTCGCGTTACGGATCGACAGCGACGTCGCGCAGCTCGCCGCGATCCGCGCCGGGTTCGGGATCGGTATCTGCCAGGTCCCGATCGCCAAGCGGCACCCGCAACTCGTCCGCGTGCTGCCGGATGCCTTCGCGATCGACCTTCCCGTGTGGATCGTGATGCACGAGGATTTGCGCAGCAGCCCGCGCTGTCGCACCGTATTCGACGCGTTAGTCAGCGGGTTCGCGTCGCTATCCTAGATCGGCAAGCTACAGTCCGGTGAGGGCGGACCGTCGCGTGGGCAAGCGAGTTCATCCCCGTACCGACCAAGGAGTGCAAGTCGTGACCGACACCATCATCCTGGCGATCGACCAGGGCACGACCTCGACCCGCAGCATGACGTTCGGCACCGACGGCGTTCCCCGCAAGACCGTACGACGCGAATTCCCACAGCATTATCCGCAGTCCGGCTGGGTCGAGCATGATGCCGAGGACATCTGGCGCGACACGGTCGAGACCCTGAAGGAAGCCGCAGAAGCCGACGGCGGCAAGGTCGCCGCGATCGGCATCACCAACCAGCGCGAGACGGTGGTCGTGTGGGACCGCGAGACTGGCAAACCCGTCCACAACGCGATCGTCTGGCAGGATCGCCGTACCGCCGCGCTATGCGCGCAACTGAAGGCGGACGGCAACGAACCGCTGGTTCGCGAGCGGACCGGCCTGATCCTCGACCCCTATTTCTCGGGGACGAAGCTCAAATGGATACTCGACACCATCGATGGCGTCCGTGCTCGCGCCGACCGGGGCGAATTGGCGTTCGGGACGATCGACAGCTTCCTGCTCTGGCGGCTGACCGGCGGCAAGGTCCACGCGACCGACGCATCGAATGCCTCGCGGACGCTACTGTTCGACATCCACAAGGGCGCGTGGGATCCGGACATGCTGCGAATGCTCGACATCCCCGAAAGCCTGCTACCCGAGGTCAAGAACAACAGCGCGATCTTCGGCGAAACGACATCCGACCTGCTCGGAAAGTCGGTCCCGATCGGGGGGATGGCGGGCGACCAGCAGGCGGCCGTGGTCGGCCAGGCCTGTTTCCAGCCCGGCGATGCCAAGTCGACCTATGGCACCGGCTGCTTCGTGCTGCTCAACACTGGCAAGCAGGCGGTGACGAGCAAGAACGGCATGCTGACGACGATCGCCTACCAGCTCGACGGCGAGATCACCTATGCGCTGGAGGGATCGATCTTCGTCGCGGGCGCCGCGGTGAAGTGGCTGCGCGACGGCCTCGGCCTGATCAACCACGCGGCGGATACCAACGACATGGCGACCAAGCTCGACGGCAATGGCGGCGTCTACCTGGTGCCGGCGTTCGTCGGCCTCGGCGCGCCGCATTGGGATCCCGAAGCGCGTGCAAGCATTACCGGGCTCACATTCGCCGCGACCGGATCGCACATCGCCCGCGCCGCGCTGGAGTCGGTAGCTTATCAGACGACCGACCTGATGAACGCGATGGTTGCCGACGGCGCGCGCGATGCCCGCCAGATTCGGGTCGACGGCGGGATGGCCGCGAACGACTGGTTCTGCCAGTTTCTCGCGGACATGCTCGATACCGACGTGGTTCGCCCCGCCAATATCGAGACGACAGCGGCCGGTGCCGCGTTCCTCGCGGGCATGGCGGTCGGCATCTGGAACGGTCCCGACGACATCTCCGGAGCCTGGAGGGAGGATCGGACGTTTCATCCGGTGATGAAGACGGACGAGCGAACGGCCCTGATGGCGGGGTGGCAGGAGGCCGTCGATCGAACGCGTTCGAGGACCAGGGCATGACGACCAGTACCAAGTCCAGAGATGTCGACCTTCTCGTCATCGGTGGCGGGGTGAATGGCACCGGCATCGCCCGTGACGCCGCCGGCCGAGGATTGAAGGTGATGCTGGTCGAGCAGGACGATCTGGCCGCGCATACGTCGTCCGCGAGTTCGAAGCTGATCCATGGTGGCCTGCGCTATCTCGAGATGTACGAGTTCCGGCTGGTGCGCGAAGCGCTGGAAGAACGCGAGAAGCTCCTCGACATCGCGCCGCACCTGATCCGCGGCATGCGTTTCGTCATGCCGCTGGCGGACGGCATGCGACCGGCCTGGCTGATCCGGATCGGGCTGTTCCTGTACGATCATATCGGCGGCGGCAGCCGGCTGCCCAAATCGGTCGGCGTACGGCTCGACCGCACAGCATGGGGCAAGGGGCTGAAGCCGGTCAAACGCGGTTTCGTCTATTCTGACGGCTGGGTCGACGATGCAAGACTGGTGGTCCTCAACGCGCTCGACGCGGCGGAACGCGGTGCCGACATCCGCACGCATGTTAAGTTCGAAGGTGCGACGCGCGAAACCGACCGTTGGGTTGCCAAGCTGGGCGACGGCAGCATTGTGCACGCGCGCGCCATCGCGAACACGTCCGGTCCCTGGGTCGGCAAGGTCCTGGACGACATGCCGGCGGCGCATCACGAGCCCCCGCCACGGCTGGTCAAGGGCAGTCATATCGTCGTGCCCCGCCTGTTCGACGGCGACCATGCCTTCATCCTCCAGAACGACGACAAGCGCGTGATCTTCGCGATTCCGTATCAGGGCGACCTCACCTTGGTCGGTACGACGGACAAGCCGTTCGACGGCGATCCGTCCGCACCGACGATCGATCCCGACGAAACCGAGTATCTCTGCGCCAGCGTGAACCGGTATTTCACCCGCCAGACCTCGGCCCACGACGTAGTCACCAGTTACTCGGGGGTCCGCCCGCTGTTCGACGACGGCAACGCGAACGCATCCAAGGTCACGCGTGATTATGTCCTGAAGCTTGGTACCGCCGATGCGCCCCAGATATTGTCCGCGTTCGGGGGCAAGATCACGACCTATCGCCGCCTGTCGGAACATGCGCTGGAGGAACTCGCGCCGTTCCTTCCACCGATGACTGAGGCGTGGACCGACGACGCGCCGCTTCCCGGTGGCGACCTGCCCCCGGGCGGGATCGCGGCGTTCGTGGAGACGGTCGGCAAACGCTGGCCGTTCCTGGATGACGCGACCGCGCTACGGATGGCGCATGCGTATGGCACGCGGATCGACGCCGTGCTGGGCGACGCGACCAGCATCGTCGACCTCGGCCACGGCCTTTGCACGCGCGAGGTCGACTATCTCGTCGAAAGTGAATGGGCGCGCTCGGTGGAGGACATCCTGTGGCGGCGGACGAAGCTCGGCATCCACGGAGGTGCGACACTGCGCGATGCAGTTTCCGAATATCTGACCGCGAATGGGTTGGCGACGCCTGCGTAAGCGGATCCCGCAACTAGGCTCGCCATTCGGTGCGGCGCAGCATAGGATTGCGGCATGCGGATCGCGATCATCGACACGAGCACGACGCGTGCTGCGATCATCTCGGATGGCCTGCGCGAGGCGGGGCTTGACGATATCGTGGTGATCGACGGCACTTTGGGGATGGTCGCTGCGCTTGAGAAGGCAGCGCCCGAAGTGGTGCTGATCAACCTCGAAAATCCGAGCCGCGACGTGCTCGAGGAGTTCTTTGCGGTGTCGCGCGCGCTGGCGCGGCCGATCGCGATGTTCGTCGACCAGAGCGATGCGGAGTCTACGAACGCGGCGGTCGATGCGGGGGTGTCGGCGTATATCGTCGACGGGCTCGCCAAGCAGCGGATCAAGCCGGTCATCGACCTCGCGATCCGCCGGTTTCAGGCGTTCGCAAGGTTGCAGGCGGAGTTGCACGAGGCCCGCAGCGCGCTGGCCGATCGGACGACGGTCGACCGCGCCAAGGCGATCCTGATGAAACGTCGCGGCATCGACGAGCCGACCGCCTACGGCCTGCTCCGCGCGCAGGCGATGCGATCCAACCGACGGATCGCCGAGATCGCCGACGCAATCATCACCAGCGACGTCCTGATGGGAGATTTGTGATGGCGCTCGACCGGGTCCGTATCGGCTTCCTGCCGCTGGTCGATGCGGCGCTGCCGATCATGGCGCGCGAACGCGGGTTCGCCGAGGCCGAGGGGCTGGAGATCGAGCTGGTCCGCGACATGACCTGGGCGACGGTGCGCGACCGGCTGCTGTACGGCCATACCGATGCCGCGCACATGGTCGCGCCGCTCGCGATCGCGACGGCGCTGGGGCGGGGACGGCCGGCGGTGGCGATGGCGGTGCCGTTCGTGCTGGGGCTCAACGGCAACGCTATCACGCTGTCGTTGCCGTTGGCCGCCGAAGTGCTGGACGGGGATGCTTTGGGCGATCCGGTCGTGCTGGGCGAGCGGTTGAAGGCCGTTGCGGTCACGCGCGCCGCGGTGGGGCGGCGGCTACGGTTCGGTGTGGTGCATCGCTATTCGAGCCATAATTACATGCTGCGCTACTGGCTCGCCGCCGTTGGCATCCGGCCCGATATCGATGTCGAGATCGTGACGACCAGCCCGACCTTCGCCGCCGATGCGCTCGCGGCGGGCGAGGTCGACGGCATCTGCGTCGGGGAGCCGTGGAACGGCGTCGCGGTCGATCGCGGGGTCGGGCGGATCGCGCTGGTGACGGCGCAGGTCTGGCAGCGGGGCGTGGAGAAGGTGCTGGCGATGCGGGAGGCTACGCTGGCCGAGCGAAGCGACGTCGTTCATCGGCTCATCCGCGCGCTCCACGCTGCGGCTGCGCAGTTCGTCGATCCGG
This sequence comes from Sphingomonas faeni, assembly GCF_030817315.1. Lineage (NCBI taxonomy): Bacteria > Pseudomonadati > Pseudomonadota > Alphaproteobacteria > Sphingomonadales > Sphingomonadaceae > Sphingomonas > Sphingomonas faeni. Next base: position 1,266,697 of record NZ_JAUSZF010000001.1, read on the forward strand.
ATACGCTTGAGGCGAATGCGGCGATCCTGTCTCGCGCGGACTATCTCGATGCGCCGGTCGATGCGGTGTCGCGCGCGATCGGCGACCGGGTGCGGCTGGTGAAGGATGCGGTGCCGATCCACGTTCCGGACTTCATGTTCCAGTACCGCGAGGCGGCGAACTTCCCGTGGCGCAGCCAAGCGGCGTGGCTGTATTCGCAGATGGTGCGGTGGGACGGCACACCGTTCTCGGCCCAGGAGGCGGATGTCGCGCAAGGGGTGTTCCGGCCAGACATTTACCGCGCGGCACTCGCCGGGTCAGACGCGCCGCTTCCCAATGCTAGCTCGAAACTGGAGGGAGCGATCGGCGCGGACAGCATCGGTGCGGGATCTACGCAGGGTCGGTTGATCCTGGGGCGCGATGCATTCTTCGACCGGCGCGCGTTCGATCCGGAGGATATCGAAGGGTATCTCGCAGGGTTGCCCTGAACCTTGGCTTCCCCCCTCCCTGAAAGGGAGGGGTTGGGGGTGGGTCGGTCGGTTTAATCCACTCCAGTACGAACATGCGGAAGCCGACCCACCCCCTGCCCCTCCCTTTCAGGAAAGGGAGTTTTAGCGGTCGATCACCTCCAAACCCAAATCTGCTGCACACGCGAAATGCCGCTTGCGCGATAAGGCCACTTCGGTCATCTTCACATCGTCCGGCAAGGGAGTCGGGCACGAAATCATCGCGAGACCGGTTCCAACGAGGGGGCCTGACCGCGTAGGGCGATCCACCGATCGTCTATAGGCAACGAAGCCGCTCCGATGCGTCCGCAAGGTCGCCGTCGGGGCGGCTTTTTCTTTGTCCATCGCAGATGGAGGACCGACCATGTTGTTCGCATCACCGGGTATCGACACTACCGCGCCGAAAGCCACGCGGATCGACCTGTTCAGTGCCGCCACGCCGCAGATGCGCGCGTTCCATGTCACGTGGCTCGCGTTCTTCGTGTGCTTCTTCGCGTGGTTCGCCGCCGCACCGTTGATGCCGCTGATCAAGACCGAGTTCGGGCTCAGCAAAGACCAGATCGCCAACATCAACATCGCCGCGGTCGCGGTGACGATCCTGGTGCGGCTGGTGGTCGGGCCGCTCTGCGACCGGTTCGGGCCGCGTCGTACTTATACGTGGCTGCTGCTGCTCGGTGCGATTCCGGTGTTCGGACTGGCGTTCGCGCAGACTTATGAGACGTTCCTGTTCTTCCGCCTCGCGATCGGCGCGATCGGCGCGTCGTTCGTCATCACGCAATATCATACGAGCGTGATGTTCGCGCCGAACGTCGTCGGCACCGCCAACGCGACCGTCGGCGGCTGGGGCAATGCCGGCGGTGGCGCGGCGCAGAGCCTGATGCCGCTGGTCGTCGCGGCGCTGATCGGCCTCGGCGTCGAGCATGCCTTCGGATGGCGCGCGGCGATGTTCGTGCCGGGCGTCGCGATGGTCGCGATGGCGTTCGTCTATGCGCGCTACACGCAGGACACGCCGCAGGGCGACATCGTCGACCTCCGCGCGGCAGGGATCGAACTCGATGGCGGCAAGGCGACCGGCATGGCGATCTTCCGCCGCGCCGCCGCCAATTACCGCACCTGGATGCTCGCCGCGACCTACGGCGCATGCTTCGGGGTCGAGATCTTTATCCATAACATCGCCGCGAGTTATTACGTCGACCGGTTCGGGCTTTCGCTGACCAATGCGGGGCTGGCGGCGGGGATCTTCGGTGGCCTCGCGCTGTTCGCCCGCGCGCTCGGCGGGATCGCCAGCGACCGGATCGCGCTCGTGAAAGGGCTCGACGGTCGCGCGTTGCTGCTGTTCGCGCTGATGCTCGGCGAAGGCGGCGGACTGGTGCTGTTCGGGCATGCCGGCAGCGTGACGCTGGCGATCCTGGCGATGACGATGTTCGGGCTGTTCACGCACATGGCGTGCGGCGCGACCTATGCGCTGGTGCCGTTCGTCGACCGCAAGGCGCTAGGCGGTGTCGCCGGGTTGATCGGCGCGGGCGGCAACATCGGCGCGGTCGCGGCGGGGTTCCTCAACAAGGCCTCGGCCACCCCGCAGCAATGCCTCGTAATGCTCGGCTACATCGTCGCCGGCACCGCGGTCTGTGCGCTCGCGGTGCGGTTCTCAACCACGCACAAATCGGACGAGCGCGCGCTGCTCGACGCTGCGCTCGACGCGCGCCGCAACAGCGACCGCTCCGTGAACGGCGCGCTCCCCGCGTGACCTCCCTTCCCCGGCTCCAACGCGACTGGACGATCTGATGGAACACCAAACCCCCTCCCCCGACACCCGCGAGCATCTCGTCGTGATCGGCAACGGCATGGCCGGCTGTCGCGCGGTCGAGGAGCTGATCGCGCGCGACCCGACCCGGTACCGCGTGACGATCTTCGGCGCCGAGCCGCATGTGAACTACAACCGCATCATGCTGTCGCCGGTGCTGGCCGGCGAGAAGACGTTCGAGCAGATCGTCATCAACGACCACGCCTGGTACGCGACCAACACGATCGAGCTGGTGACGAGCGATCCGGTGCAGGCGATCGACCGCGCCGCCAAGACCGTCACCGCGCGGTCGGGGCTGACGGTATCGTATGAGAGGTTGCTGATCGCGACCGGCTCCGATCCGTTCATCATCCCCGTCCCCGGCAAGGACCTGCCCGGCGTCATCTCGTTCCGCGACATGGCCGATGTCGATCACATGCTGGAGGCTGCCGGCAAGGGTGGCGCGGCGGTGGTGATCGGCGGCGGGCTGCTCGGGCTGGAGGCGGCGCACGGACTCACGTTGCGCGGCATGAAGGTGACGGTGATCCACCTGATGCCGACGCTGATGGAACGCCAGCTCGACGAGGCGGCGGGCTGGCTGCTTAAATCGGCGCTGGAGGCACGCGGCCAGGTGATCCTCACCGAAGCGAACACCGCCGAGATCGTTGGCGATACCCATGTCGAGGGCGTGCTGCTCAAGGACGGCACGGTGATCCCCGCCAGCCTCGTCGTCATGGCGGTCGGCATTCGCCCTTCCGTAGCGCTCGCGCGCGACGCCGGGCTGGAGATCGGTCGCGGGATCAAGGTCGACGACCACATGGTCACCAGCGACCCGTCGATCCTCGCGGTCGGCGAATGCGTCGAGCATGACGGCAACGTCTACGGCCTCGTCGCGCCGCTGTGGGACATGTGCCGCGCGCTCGCCAATGGTCTTACCGACAGTCACAGCGGCTATCGCGGATCGGTCACCTCGACCAAGTTGAAGGTCGCCGGGCTCGACGTGTTTTCGGCGGGCGATTTCTCGGGCGGCGGGGCGTGCGAGGACATCGTACTGCGCGATGCGTCGCGCGGCATCTACAAGCGTGTCGTGGTCAAGGACGACCGGATCGTCGGCGCGGTGCTGTACGGCGACACGACCGACGGCGGCTGGTATTTCGACCTGCTCAAGCGGGCGGAAGACATCGCCCCCATCCGCGACATGCTGATCTTCGGCCAGTCGTTCGCCTCGGGAGGAGGCGCGGCGGACCCTAAGGCAGCCGTTGCGGCGCTCTCCGACGATGCGGAGATCTGCGGCTGCAACGGCGTCACCAAGGGCAAGGTCGTGGCGTGCATCGGCGCCGGCAACACGACGCTCGACGCGGTTCGCGCGACCTGCAAGGCGTCGGCGTCGTGCGGATCGTGCACCGGGCTGGTCGAGACACTGCTCGCGGTAACGCTGGGTGACGAATATTCGGGCGAACGTTTGGTCAAGACCATGTGCAAATGCACCAGCTTCGGCCACGACGACGTCCGCCGCGAGATCGTCGCGCAGGGCATGCGATCGATCCCCGAAGTGATGCAGAAAATGAGCTGGTCGACGCCCGACGGGTGCTCGTCGTGCCGCCCTGCGCTCAATTACTACCTGCTCTGCGCGTTGCCGGGCGACTATAAGGACGACCAGCAGAGCCGGTTCGTCAACGAGCGGCTGCACGCCAACATCCAGAAGGACGGCACCTATTCGGTCGTGCCGCGGATGTGGGGTGGGCTGACCAACCCGCGCGAGCTGCGCGCGATCGCCGATGTCGTCGAGAAATACGACGCACCGATGGTCAAGGTGACGGGTGGCCAGCGGCTCGACATCTTCGGGATCAAGAAGGAGGACCTGCCCGCGGTCTGGGCCGATCTCAACGCCGCGGGGATGGTCAGCGGGCATGCGTACGGCAAGAGCTTGCGCACCGTGAAGACCTGCGTCGGGTCGGACTGGTGCCGGTTCGGGACGCAGGATTCGACCGGGCTCGGCGTCAAGGTCGAGCGGATGACCTGGGGCTCGTGGATGCCGCACAAGTTCAAGATCGCGGTCAGCGGCTGCCCGCGCAACTGCGCCGAGGCGACGATCAAGGACTTTGGCGTGGTCTGCGTCGACAGCGGCTACGAACTGTCGGTCGGCGGCAATGGCGGGATGAAGGTCCGCGCGACCGACTTCCTGTGCAAGGTCGCGACCGAGGAAGAGGCGATGCAGTACTGCGCCGCGTTCATCCAATTGTACCGCGAGGAGGCGCGCTATCTCGAGCGCACCGCGCCGTGGATCGAGCGGATCGGCGTCGAGTATATCCGCGAACGGATCGCCGAGGATCCCGAGGGTCGCGATGCGCTGGCGGCGCGGTTCCTGTTCTCGCAGCAGTTCACGCAGGACGATCCGTGGGCGGCACGCGCGGCGGGTGAGCACCGCGAACAGCATGCGCCGATGGCGCGCTTCACCCCCATCGACGGAACGAGGGAAATGGCATGATCGGCGAATGGCTCGATATCGGCTGGGTCGACGAGATCCCGGTCCGCGGCAGCCGCACCGTGCAGGTCACCGGCGGCGGCGACATCGCAGTTTTCCGTACCGGTGACGGCAAGGTGTTCGCACTCGCCGATCGCTGTCCGCACAAGGGCGGGCGACTGTCGCAGGGGATCGTGCACGGCGGCGCGGTGGCGTGCCCGCTGCACAACTGGCGGATCGCTTTGGATACGGGCGAGGCGCTGGGCGAGGACAAGGGGTGTACGCCGGTGATCCCGGTTAAGGTGTCGGGTGGGCGGGTGTTGCTCTGCCGCACCGCGACGATGAAAGCCGCCGCGTGATCCTCCCCGGCACGGGGAGGGGGACCGCCGCAGGCGGTGGAGGGGGGCCTCCCCGAAGGGATACGCCTGCGGGAGGAGGGCCTCCACGAGGAGGGACGCCTGCGGGAGCCCCCCTCCACCATCCTTCGGATGGTTCCCCTCCCCGTGCCGGGGAGGATATCCGCACGACCTGCGCGTACTGCGGTGTCGGGTGCGGCATCATCGCGACTCCTACCGGCGAGCGCTCCGTCACGATCAAGGGCGACCCAGACCACCCCGCCAATACCGGCAAGCTCTGCTCGAAGGGCACCCACCTCGGCGAGACGATCGGGCTCGAAGGCCGCCTCCTCACCCCCATGATCGGCCAGCGCCGCGCATCGTGGGACAAGGCGCTAGACCTCCTCGCCAAACGCTTCCGCGACACGATCGCGCAGCACGGCCCCAACAGCGTCGCCTTCTACGTCTCCGGCCAGTTGCTCACCGAGGATTACTACGTCGCCAACAAGCTGATGAAGGGCTTCATCGGCTCGGCCAACATCGACACCAATTCGCGGCTCTGCATGGCGAGCGCGGTCGCAGGCCACATGCGCGCGTTCGGCGAGGACGTCGTGCCGGCAAGCTACGACGATCTCGACGCCGCCGACCTGATCGTGCTGGTCGGATCGAACACCGCCTGGTGCCACCCGATCGCCTATCAACGCATCCGCGCGCGCTGCGACGCCGGTGCCAAGCTAGTCGTCATCGACCCGCGCCGCACCGAGACCGCGGACGAGGCAGACCTGCACCTCGCGATCCGGCCCGGCACCGACGTCGCGCTGATGAACGGCTTGCTCGCTTGGTGCCGTGACGCGGGGGTGGTCGATCACGACTATCTCGCCGCGCACGTCGCAACGCCCGACGCTTTCTGGGACCAGCTCGGCGAGGGCAGCGACCTTTGGTCCGTCGCCCGTATCTGCGACGTGCCGCCTCAAGACCTCAGGCGCTTCTACGAACTGTTCGCCGCGACGCCGAAGACCGTCACCATGTTCAGCCAAGGCGTGAACCAGTCGCTGTCGGGCACCGATCAGGTCAATGCGATCACCAACCTGCACCTCGCGACCGGGCGGATCGGCAAGCCGGGTGCGGCGCCCTTCTCGATCACCGGCCAGCCCAATGCGATGGGCGGGCGCGAGGTCGGCGGGCTCGCGTCGAGCCTCGCCGCACACATGGATTTCGCGCCCGAGAACGTCGCCCGTGTCGGGCGGTTCTGGGCCGCGCCGACCATGGCGACCAAACCGGGGCTGAAGGCGGTCGACCTGTTCCGCGAGCTCGGCAACGGCCGGATCAAGGCGCTGTGGGTGATGGCGACCAACCCCGCGGTGTCGATGCCCGACGCCGGCCGCGTCCGCGAGGCGCTAGCGGCGTGCCCATTCGTCGTGGTGTCCGACGTGATCGAGACCACCGACACCTCGGTCCACGCGCATGTCCGCCTGCCTGCCGCGGCGTGGGGAGAAAAGGACGGCACCGTCACCAATTCCGACCGTACGATCAGCCGCCAACGCGCGTTCATGGTGCCGCCCGGCGAAGCCAAACCCGATTGGTGGATCGTCACGCAGGTCGCGCGGCGGATGGGGTGGAAGACGGCGTTTTCCTATGACCGCCCGGCCGAGATCTGGCGCGAGCATTGCCGGTTGTCGGCATACGAGAATGACGGCGCGCGACTGTTCACGCTCCCCGGTCACGCGGCCAAGGGCAATGCCGAGTATGACGCGATGACGCCGTTCCGCTGGGGCGGCACGCCGTTTGCCGACGGGCGTTTCTCGACGCCCGACGGCCGCGCGCGGCTGGTGCCGGTCGTGCAGAAGCCGGTCGCCGCACCGCTCGCCAAATGGCCGATGACGCTCAATACCGGCCGCTACCGCGATCAGTGGCACACCATGACCCGCACCGGCCTGTCACCGAAGCTTGCACGCCACCGCGAGGAACCGCTGGTCGAAGTTCACCCCGATGATGCCGAACGGCTCGGGATCGTCGATGGCGGCCTCACGCGCGTGACGACGCCGCAGGGCGACAGCCTGTTCCGCGCAAGCGTCGTCACGGCCCAGCGGGTTGGCGAGCTGTTCGTGCCGATCCACTGGACCGACCGCACCGCGACCGGTGGCCGCACCGGCCTGCTCCCCCGCCCGCTCGCCGATCCGATCTCGGGCCAGCCGGGTTTCAAATCGACCCCCGTGCGGATCGAGCCGGTCGCTACCGAATGGCGCGGCTTCGTCGTCGTGCGTGGCGAACTGGCAACGCGCCCCGATTGCCTGTGGGCAACGCGCGTCGCGGTTCCGGGTGGAACGGCGTGGGACATGGCGGGCAATGGCGACGCCGCCGCACTCGATGCGCTACTGCCCAAAGGCGAGCGGATCGAGGCGATCGACTCTGCCCGCGGGAGCCGCCGGATTGCGATCCTTCAGGGCGGCAGGCTCGCCGCCGTCCTGTTCGTGACGCGTGACGGCACACTCCCGCCCCGCGACTGGCTCGTGGCGCAACTGAGCGAGGCGGTCGCCGCGCCCACCCTGCTCGCAGGCCGAGCACCCGGCATGCAGGTCGACCGTGGTCCGATCGTCTGCGCCTGTTTCGATGTCGGGCTGAAGGCCATCCTCGCCGCGATCGCCGACCAGCATCTCGCCGACGTCCCCGCGATCGGGGCGGCCTTGAAAGCCGGCACCAATTGCGGATCGTGCCGCCCTGCCCTCGCCAAACTCCTCGTCACGCAAGGATCAGCCCATGTCGCATGACTTCTCGCCCGGTTCGGTCTGGCTGGTCGGTGCCGGCCCCGGCGACCCCGACCTGCTGACGCGCAAGGCCGAACGGCTGATCGCGGCGGCCGATATCGTCTTCTACGACGCGCTGGTCGGCGCGGGCGTCCTCGCGCTGATCCCCGAGGCCACCGAAATCGTGAGCGTCGGCAAGCGGTCGGGCCGACATTCGAAGGACCAGCTCTCGATCAACGCCCTGCTCGCCACCGCCGCGCTCGCCGGCAAGCGCGTCGTCCGTCTCAAGGGTGGCGACCCGTCGATCTTCGGCCGCTCGACCGAGGAGATCGACCACCTCGCCGCCCACGGCATCCCGGTACGGATCTGCCCCGGCATCACCGCCGCCAGCGCCGCCGCGGCTTCGGGCGGCGCATCGCTGACGCTACGCGGCCTCGCGCGGAAACTCACCTTCGTGACCGCACACGCTCGCGCCGGCGAAGCGCTCGATCTCGACTGGACCGCGCTCGCCGCCCCCGATGCAACGCTCGCCGTCTATATGGGCCGCGCCGCCGCGGCCGAAGTCTCGCGCAACCTGATCGCCGCCGGCCGCGCGCCCGACACGCCGGTGATGGTCGCGGTCAACGTCTCGCTCCCGACCGAACGCATTCTCCGCGGCCGCCTGTCAGCGCTCGCCTTCCTGGTCGAGACGATCAGCGATGACGATCCGTCGCTGTTGCTCATAGGCGAGGCGATCAAACCATCGCCGGTCGGCGCGGCGGATACGCAGTACAGGGACGTTGCCGCCAGCCGAACAAAGCGTATCGGACGATACGTGATGACTGTCGCCATGCCCCCGAGCGCTGCGGATGCGCTGCTGCCCAGTTGCGCAGATCAATTTGAAGCAATGGTCGACGTCGCGGGGAAGTCTTGATGGTATCCTACAGGCTGAAACAGCGCATTCGAATTCCAACGTGAGCAAGGCTGCCCCCCGATGGTAAAAGCGTTGACGATCATCGGTGCCAATATCCACGACATTCCAAGTTTCTACGCCGAGATAAACCGCGTTTTCATGGCCGACGAGGACTGGAACCTGGCGAACAGCCTCGATGCGTTGAACGACCTGCTGTATGGCGGGTACGGCGCGATCAAGGGGCGAGAGCCGATCCGGCTCGTCTGGCAGGACATGGCAAATAGCGCGTCGACGCTCGGCATGGAGACGACCCGCGATTTCCTCAGAGAAAAGCTGCAACGACCCGATGTTTTCAATATCGGCGTCATCGCACAGCAACTCGACGCACTCGAACGCGGCGTCGGGCAAACCTATTTCGACATCGTCCTCGAAATAATCGCCGATCATCCGAACATCGAGCTTGTGGCCGCGTGACGACATGAGTCTAGGTCAACGACAGTGATATTGAAGGAAGTGACGATGCGGGCGATGCGATCGATGGGATGGATGACGGCAGCGGCGCTTGCGTTGAGCGGATGTGCCACGACCGGGCGTGAGAGTGGGCCGCAAACAGGCGGGACCGCCGCACCACAGATCGATCGCGTGACCTATGCCACGACGCCATGCCACGGAACGTGCCCTGTCTATACCGTTACCATCAGTCTCGACGGCGCTGGCGTCTTCACTGGCGACCGTCACACCGCCGCCATCGGCGAACGCCGCTTTACGGCGACGCAGCAACAGGTCGCCGAGTTCTTCGGCCGGCTCCAGCCTTATCTACCCGTTGGCGAACTGAGGCTGACTGGCCCGGACACCTGCAAGACATATGCGTCCGACCTGCCCTCGGCCGACGTGACGTGGACCGGCCAGAATAGCGCGGGTCACCTGGTGTATGACTATGGTTGCGATCGCGACGCGCACCGCACGCTCGCCGAGGCCTTGCGCAGCGCCCCGCAAGCGCTGCCGATCGCCGCGTTGATCGGAGAGCGTTGACATTTTCAGGCCTGCGCACCGCCGAGGCCATGGGGAACGGATGAACAGTAAACCAAGGCTTTGCGCTATCGGCAACGTCTATCGTTCAGCTTCGGCCTGTTACCCCGCAGGTCGTTCTGACATGACGGAGGTACGACGATGAAGACCAATATGATGGGCACGGTTGCGGTGATGTTGGGACTAATCGGTCTCGGTGCCTGCGCCTCTACGGGTACGATCGCCAGCGCTGAACCGGCGACTTGCAACGTGGAGGCCGCCAAGGCGCTGGTCGGACTGGCGGCGCCCGACGATGCCAGCATTTTGCGTCGGACCGGAAGCACGATACTCAGGCGGATTGCCCCTGGCGACAGCACGACGAAGGACTATCGGCAGGAACGCATCACCGTGACGGTGGCGGAAGGCCGAGTGGTTTCCGCCTATTGTGGTTGAGCGTTTGTCGGCGCTGTCCGAACCGGTAAAGACGACCGTTCTCGCGGTAGCTGTATCGATCCTTGCCGGCTGTACCGCTACCGGCCCGATCGAGGGACCGGTACGCCTGGGCCAGATCGCGTCCGTCGACGGACCGAGGGTGCGCCCCGAGCGTGTCATCGAAGACAGCCGCTGTCCAACCGACGTGCAGTGCGTTTGGGCCGGTCGCTTGGTGGTGCGCGTTACGGTATTGGGCGGCGGATGGGCGCGGCAGCTCGACCTCACGCTCGGCACACCCGTCAATGTTGCCGACGGCAGCTTGACCTTGGTGACGGCGACACCACCCCGGTCGACAGCCGAGCATCATCGGACATCGCCGCCGTACCGCTTCACATTCGCTTTTCAGGGCGGGCGATGACACTGCATAGGTGCGTACATTAGGTCGAAGGAGGACGCGCTGACATTCGAGTTCCAGCCTCGCGCCGTCATCACGGCGAACGCGGACAACCTGCGTCAGACGGTCCGCGTGATCGCCGCGACGGCGGCGGCGTTCGCGGCGTACAAGACGCTTGGCTTGCACGAGGGGTATTGGGCGGTCTTCACGGTGCTGATCGTGATGCAGGCATCGATCGGGGGGACGCTCGGCGCGGCGACGGATCGCCTCCTGGGAACTTTGTTGGGCGCTGTCCTCGGCGGCATCGGCGCCGCACTCGGGCGGACCGACACGGTGGAACTCGGGCTGGTGCTCGTGACAGTCACCGGTATCGCCGCACTGGTCGCGTCGATCCGGCCGCGATTGCGGATCGCGCCGGTGACGGCGGCGATCATGTTGCTCAGCGCTCCACCCGGTGCGCCGGTGGAACTGTTCGTCCGCGATCGGATCATCGAGATCGGCCTTGGCGGTGTGATCGGCGTGCTGGCGGCAATGCTGATCCTGCCGGCACGGTCGCACGGCGTCGTGATCGCACGCACGTTGGCTGTCCTCAGCCATATCGAAGCGATGCTGCGTGCTCAGGCGGATGCGCTGACGGCTGGGCTGGCGCTCCCTTCGTCGCCCCAACATGGTGCGCTCCGGCAGGCGCTGGCCGCGGTCGAGCTTGCGATGAAGGATGCCGACCGGGAACGCGCATCGCGGCTCGCCGATCACGGCATTCCCGCGTCCGTACCGCGCACGCTCTGGCGGATCCGCAACGATCTGGTGCTGAGCGGTCGCGCACTGGACGAACCCCTGCCGCAGGCGGCGTTGGCTGCGCTGGCACGACCGTCCGCGGCGATGCTGACGGCCCATGCGGCACTCGCAGCACGGTGCTCCGCAGCGCTTCGCAACGGCGGGACGGTCGATCGAGGCGATGTCGAGACTTGTTATCGCACGTTCGGCACCGCACTGGATGTGTTCCGCCGAAGTGATGCCGCGGCGACCCTGGATTTCGAAGCATCGGGACGCGTATTCGGCCTCGCCTTTGCCGCCGGACGACTGCACCGCGACCTGCTGGACCTCGCCGGACGCGTCGACGAGATCGCGCCGAAGAAAGGGCCGGTCGCCGACCGGGCGCCGCCGCGCAGCGTCGATCGATAACGTAGCGCCCCCAGGCCCCCAAACCGCCAGCCAAACCACGTCGATATACGTCCGATGACGTATGACGCCCCCGCGCGATCTGGGGCATCTTCCTCGTAGAAACTTGGCATCGCGGGGATACTATGAGCGGAGTTCGCGTCGGCAAGAGAGTGATCGGGGCACAGGCACCCGTCATCGTGGGCTGGGAGAATATCCCGAAAGTACAGGGCGGCCCGGCAAAGCAGTTCTTCTTCACTTGGTTCCAGCCGACGATGCTGTTCGCGCTGATCGCGTTCTGGTTCTACGCGCCCAATTCGATCGCCAAGGCATCGACCGCGATCGGCATCGGTATCGGCTTCAAGGTGCTGCTGCTTGGCCTCGAATGGCTGACGCCGCGGCATGAAAGCTGGCGACTGACGTGGAAGGAACTGACCACCGACCTGTTCTATGTCGGCCTCGGCTACACCGTCCTGCGCATGATCGACGGCTATATCGGCGACGGTGCGATGATCGAGGCGATCCAGCATTCGTTCGACTGGGAGAAGTTCGCCTGGTTCACCGGCCTGCCGCTGCTGGTTCAGGCGCTGATGATCTCGCTCGTGTTCGATTTCGGGCAATATTGGATGCACCGCGGGATGCACAACTGGCATCCGCTGTGGCTGGCGCACGCGCCGCATCACTACATTACCCAGCTCAACATCAACAAGGGCGCGGTCGGTAACCCGGTCGAGCTGTTCCTGATCGGTCTCGGCGTCGGCGGGTTCTTCGATTTCGTGCCGCGCGCCGCGCTGCTCGCCGGGTCCTTCGGGCTGGCGGTCGGGACCTACCAGCACATCAACGTCCGGTTCAATTCGCCGCGCTGGTGGCGCTTCCTGTTCAACACCACCGAGCATCACAGCGTGCATCATTCGCAGGATTACGAGGCGAGCCGGAGCAATTATTCCAACACCTGGGTCATCATCGACCGCGTGTTCGGAACCTGCGTCGACGGCGAAGCCGAATTGCTTGGAATGGAAGGCGGACGCCCCATGTCGGTCCGCGAGACGATGACCTACACCTTCACCGAAGGGTGGAAGTCGATCAAGGAACGGTTCGGTCGGCGGTCGATCGGCTCGATGGCGCCCGCTCCGATGGTGCCGGCAGAATGACCGGAGCCGCTCCGACTGCAGACCGAGCCACGGCATTTGATCCAACGGCACCACGCGCATCTCTGGGATATTCGGTGTATCGGCGCTTTATCGATGGGATCTGGCACGTGGAGGGAAGCCTCCCACTCGCGCCGGGCCAGTCCGTCGACGACGCGTTCGACCGGCTCGAACCACTCTTCCGCCAGACCGGGACAACGCGCGAACGATCAGGTGACACGCTGTCGTTCCGCAAGGAAATCCAGGCCGCACAGGACAAGATGGCGGTGTTCGACGGCGGCGTTCTACGGATCGAAGAGGACGCACCCGGCCTGATGTTGCGATACCGCCTGGCCAGCCGCGCGCTGCTGTTCTGCTTCCTCGCGCCGCTCTTGTTTCTCGCCTTCGCCCAGGCGACGATCGTCCTCGGCAAGTTCGAAAAGGCGAGGACCGAGGCCAAGGGCAAGAAGCCCGAGGTCAAGAAGCCGCCGGTGGTCCTGAACCCGATCGACAAGGCGCTAGGCGCTCCCGAGCCTGACCCACCCAAAAAGAAGGGCAAGAAGGACGAGGACGACAAGAAGCCGTCGCCGACACCGGGCTATGTGTTCGCGGGCATTTTCGCCGCGCTGTATGCCGTCGGCCGCATTCTCGAAGATCGCCGGATCAAGGCGCTGTTCCGAAAGAGCCTGCTGGGCACCTAGCGGATTGGACCCGCTTCGCAACGCGGACGGCGCATGCCGCACGCGTTGCGCCAGAACGACACGCAGCTAAAGGTGCGCCCGGACAATCCGGGAGCCGAGTGTTTGGACGATAACGCGATCCTGCCTGACAAGACCTTCGCGAGCCGGGTCGACTGGAACCTGTTGCGCACCTTCGTCGAGATCGTTCGGGCGGGCGGGATCGGCGCAGCCGCGCGCAAATTGAACAAGCAGCAACCGAGCATCAGCGCCGCGCTGAAACGGCTAGAGGATCAGGTCGGTGTCGAGTTGCTCAAGCGATCTTCGTCCGGCGTCGAGATGACGGCAGCCGGCACGGCGCTTCTCGGGCTGTGCGAGGAGATGCTCGAAGCGGCGCGAATGGTTCCGCATCAGGTCGCGCAGGCCACCAAGCGCGTCGAGGGCATCGTCCGCATCCAGCTTATCTCGGCGGTGACCTCGACCGAATTCGACGAGGCGATCGTCAGCTTCCACCGCCGCAACCCCAACATCCATATCGAAATCCGCGTCTCGCCTTGGCGCGCAGTCCTCAACGCGCTGGAGCAAGGCGATGCCGAGATCGGCGTCGGCTACGACAGCAACCCACGAAGCAGTCTCGTCTACGAACCGCTGTTCGTCGAACGTCAGCAACTCTATTGCGCGCGCAGTCACCCGCTTTTCGGACACCGCGTCGACCGACTGGGCGAACTGAAGGACGAGGGGTTCGTGCTCACCGGCGACGACGAACTCGACACCATCACCCGCCTGCGCCGACGCTATCGTCTCGGCACCAAGGCGACGGGTCACGCCGAGGATATCAACGAGGCGGCACGGCTGATCACCCTGGGCGTCGGCATCGGCTTCCTGCCCGTGCTCGCCGCGGCGGATGCGGTCGCCAAGGGCCGGCTATGGCCGCTGCTCCACGCCGACGCCGAGCCCGCCTACGACATCTTCCTGCTCGCGCGAGCCGATCCGTCACGCGATACCGCAACCCAGTTGTTCCTCGATGAAGTCACCCGACGCCACCGCGCGCAACGTAGGGCATAGATACAGCCTATGCCTTTCATCAGTATTTTACCTCTTCATTGATGATCCCCGGCAGGCCAACGTTACCCAAGGATGATGCCCGCATCCGCTGTTCCCGTTCCCTCACATAAAAGGGCACGGCGGCGCGCTGGCATCATCGGGTGGCTAAGGGGTGTGCTTGATGGTGTCTCGACCGTGGCTGAATGGCGTTGCAGCCGTCGCTGTACTGCTCGCGCTAGGCGGTTGCGGTAGCAAGCCGTCGGGATCGGCGAGCGGCGCCGGCGTCGTGAAGAAGGACTTCGCGATCGGCTGGTCAATCTACACCGGTTGGATGCCCTGGGCCTATGCGCAGCAGTCCGGGATCGTGAAGAAATGGGCCGATAAATACGGCATCCAGATCCGGCTGGTCCAGGTCAACGACTATGTCGAATCCGTCAACCAATACGCCGCGGGCAAGCTCGATGGCGTGGTCTGCACGACGATGGACGCGCTGACCATTCCGGCGGCGGGTGGCAAGGATACCACCGTGCTGCTGATCGGCGATTATTCCGACGGCAATGACGGCGTGGTGCTCAAGAACGGCCGGACGATGGCGGATATCAAGGGGCGCTCGGTCAAGCTCGTCGAACTGTCGGTGTCGCATTTCCTGCTCGCCCGCGGGCTGGAACTGAGCGGCATGAAGCTCGCCGACGTAAAGACGGTGAACACCGGCGACGCCGACATCGTCGGTGCGTTCGCCTCCCCGACCGTGAACGCGGTCGTCACTTGGAACCCTCAGCTTTCCACGATCCGCGCCACACCGGGCGCTACGCAGGTCTTCGACAGCTCGAAGATCCCCAACGAAATTCTCGACACGCTCAACGTCAGCACCGCGACGCTCAAGGCCAACCCGAACCTCGGCAAGGCTCTGGCCGGCATCTGGTATGAGACGATGGCTATCATGACCCGCAACGACGCGGCGGGCCGCGCCGCGCGCGCCACGATGGCCAAGGCTGCGGGCACGACCGAGGCGAGTTTCGACGAACAGCTCAAGACGACGCATCTGTACGCGAAGCCGCAGGACGCGGTTGCCTATGCGGAGAACCCGGACCTGATCACCGTGACCGACCGGGTCCGTCAGTTCAGCTTCGCGCACGGCCTGTTCGGTCCGAGCGCGAAGTCCGTCGATACGATCGGCATCACCTTCGCCGGCGGCAAGACGCTCGGCGATACCAAGAACGTGAAGCTGCGGTTCGACCCGAGCTACATGAAGCTGGCGGCGGACGGGAAGCTGTAGCCTCGCGCTGACAGGACCAACAGGCAACGTCGGAACAGCGTTTCGACGAACGGAGAAGCATGCCCGGGGCATGCGTGAAATCGGGGGATGAAATGAGCGTACTGCCAACACATTCCGCCATGCCGACGCCCGACAGGCGCGCACGACGCGTTGCGCCGGGGCATCAGCGTTGACCCGGCTCGTCGACATTCGCCTCGGACGCGGGGCACGATTGCTGCTCGGCGCGCTGCCGATCGTGGCGCTGCTGTTCGTCTACCTGCTCGCCTCCGAAGCGCGCCACCTCGACAATCCCGCCGACAAGGTTTTGCCGACCTTCGAGGCGATGGCGCAGGCCATTCGCAGCTTCACCACGGATCGCGACCCGTCGACCGATCGCATCATCCTCGTCGCCGACACGCTGGCGAGCCTGTACCGGCTCGGCATCGGCCTCGCCATCGCGACCGCGAGCGCGCTGGTCCTCGGCCTGCTGCTCGGCGTCATGCCGCTCGCGCGCGTCGTGCTCGGCCCAACGGTCGCGGTGATCGCGGTCATTCCACCGGTCGCGGTACTGCCGATCCTGTTCATCGTACTCGGGCTCGACGAAGCCTCGAAGATCGCGCTGATCGCGATCGGCATCGCGCCATTCATGACACGCGATCTGACGAGCTTTGTCGCCAACCTCCCGGTCGAGCAGACCGTCAAGGCGCAGACGCTCGGCGCCAATAGCTGGCAGCTCGCGATCCGCGTCGCGCTGCCCCAGCTGATGCCGCGCCTGATCGAAGCGCTGCGGCTGTCGATGGGGCCCGCCTGGGTGTTCCTGATCGCATCGGAAGCGGTCGCTTCCGATGTCGGGCTCGGCTACCGGATCTTCCTGGTCCGACGCTATTTCGCGATGGACATCATCCTGCCCTACGTCGCCTGGATCTCGCTGCTCGCGATCGCAGCCGACGCGCTGCTGCTGTTCGTCAGCCGCCGCGGCTTCCCCTGGGCACACGGCGGCGGCCGATGACTCCGCTTCTGGAACTCCGCAACATCTGGGTTGAATACGGCGATAAGATCGTGCTCGAACGCGTCTCGCTCGAGATCGCCGAACGCAGCTTCGTCGCGGTGGTCGGCCCCTCGGGTGCCGGCAAAAGCACCTTCCTCCGCCTGATCCTTGGCCAGGAAGCGCCGAGCCGCGGCCAGGTGCTCCTCGACGGCAAGCCGATGCGCCCCGAATGCGGCCCCGATCGCGGCGTCGTGTTCCAGCGCTATTCGGTGTTCCCGCATCTCACCGCACTGCGCAACGTGATGTTCGGGATCGAATGCGCGCAGGCGCCCTTTGCCGCGCGGCTGTTCGGTGCGCAGCGCTGCGCCGCACGCGAAACCGCGGTCGAGATGCTCGCGGCGGTCGGCCTCGAACACAGCCTGGACGTTTATCCGGCACAGATGTCGGGCGGCATGCAACAACGCCTCGCCATCGCCCAGGCGCTGGTCAAGCATCCACGCATCCTGCTGCTCGACGAGCCGTTCGGCGCGCTCGACCCCGGCATCCGCCTCGACATGCACGCGCTCATCACCCGCCTCTGGCAGGAACAGGGGCTCACCATCGTGATGGTGACGCACGACATCGGCGAGGCGTTCAAGCTCGGCACGCGGGTGCTCGCCTTCGACAAGCGTCGCCACGACCCGCACGCGCCGCACCGCTTCGGCGCGACCACCACCTACGACCTGCCGCTCGATCGCAAGACACTGCCACCGCAAGCGCTGGTCGACGCGATCGGCGGCACCGATCTTCCACGGCCCGATCTTCCACGGAGAGACTTCGCATGACGACCACCACCGCCGATCCGTACGGCGCCCGCGATCACGCCCGCGCGATGACGGGCACGCGCGTGGAGGCCATGCCCACCCTCCCCGCCGCCGCCCTCGACGCTCCCGGCGAAACCGTCTGGGAAGAGACGATCGCCCCTGCGGGCTACACGTCGCGCCGGATCGCGCGCGGCACACGACTGCGGCTGATCGACGTCGCCGGCGACGCCTGCGCCTCGATGCTGGTCTTCAACGCCGAGACGCCGACCGAGCGACTGAACGTCGCCGACACGCTGAAGGTGCAGTGGAACGGCTATCTCGGTGCGGGTCGGCTGCTGCTGTCGGACATGGGCCGCGTGATGATGACCATTCTGGAGGACGACGCCGGCACGCACGACGCATTTTGCGGCGCATCGAACGAGGCGTCCAACGCGCGTGCTTACGGCGATGGCAAGAATTACGGCGCGCATCCGAACGCGCGCGATCGTTTCATGCTGGGTGTCGCCAGGCACGGGCTCGGTCGCAAGGACGTCCACCCCTGCATCAACTGGTTCAAGGGCGTCCGGATCGCCGACGACGGCGCCACCCTGCCCGAGACCGGCCCCTTTCCGCCCGGCCGGACGCTCGTCCTGCGCGCGGAAATGGAACTGGTCGTCGTACTCGCCAACTGCCCGCACGTGCTCGACACCCGCGCCGATTTCACGGTCACGTCGCTGCGCGCGACGGCGTGGCGTGGCGAACCGGCCGCCGAGGACGACCCTGTACGCACCGCAACGCCGGAAGGGCTCCGCGCCTTCCTCAACACCGAAGATCTCTACGCGCGCTGAAGGACCGACATGACCACTTCCCCCCTCCCCGGTACCATCCGCCACGACGAGATCGTTCCTGCCCGCGCACCCTGGATGCACCGCGTCGCCGCTGGTGAAACGCTGCGCATCGTCGATCTCGAAGGCAATCAGGCGGTCGATTTCCTGATGTACGCCGCCGACGACGATTCCGAGCGGTACAGCGCGCAGGACACGATCGCGGCACAGCGCAACCTGTTCCTCCGCGAATGCGCAGTGCTGCTGTCCAACGAAGGTCGGCCGATGATGACGATCACCGGCACCAGCGTCGCCTATCACGACACGATCGGTGGCGCCTGCTCGTGCGAGTCCAACACACTGCGCTACGGCCACCATACGAAGGCCCAGCATAGCTGCGTCGACAATTTCCTCGACGCCAATATCCGCGCCGGCCGCGGCAAGCGCGACATGGTGTCGAACATCAACTTCTTCATGAACGTGCCGGTCGAGGCGGACGGCACGCTCGGCATCGTCGACGGCATTTCCGCGCCCGGGCTTACGGTCGACCTGCGCGCGGAAATGGACGTCATCGTGGTCGTGTCCAACTGCCCCCAGATCAACAATCCCTGCAACGGCTTCAACCCGACGCCCGTGCGCATGCAGGTGTCGGCGTGATGTTCAGGAAGGTCCTGATCGCCAATCGCGGCGCGATAGCCTGCCGCATCATCCGCACGCTGAAGACGATGGGGGTCGGCTCCGTCGCGGTATTCAGCGACGCCGATGCCGGCTCCGCGCATGTCGCCCAGGCCGACCAGGCTGTTCGGATCGGCCCCGCGCCGGCCGCGGAAAGCTATTTGAACGTCGAGGCGATCCTGGCCGCCGCGGAGGCAACTGGCGCCGAGGCGATCCACCCCGGCTACGGCTTCCTCTCGGAAAACACCGCCTTCGCCGAGGCATGCGCCGCGCGCGGCATCGCGTTCATCGGTCCGACCCCCGACAACATTCGCGCCTTCGGTTTGAAGCACACTGCCCGCGATCTCGCCGCCGCGCAGGGCGTGCCGCTCGCACCCGGCACCGACCTGCTCCATGACGAAGCCGCCGCGGTCGAGGCGGCAAAGCGGATCGGCTATCCCGTGATCCTGAAGGCAACCGCTGGCGGCGGCGGCATCGGGATGAAGGTCTGTGCCGACGAAGCCGATATCCGCGATGGTTTCGCGACCGTAGCCCGCCTCGGCGCAGGCAATTTCGGCGACGGCGGCGTATTCCTCGAACGCTACGTCGCCCGCGCGCGACACATCGAAGTGCAGGTGTTCGGCGACGGCGCAGGTCACGTCGTAGCGCTCGGCGAACGCGATTGCTCGCTCCAACGCCGAAACCAGAAGGTCGTCGAGGAAACCCCCGCCCCGCTGCTCCCCGCAGCGACGCGCCAGGCGCTGATCGACGCCGCGGTCCGGCTCACCGCCGCCGCCGCTTACCGCTCGGCAGGCACGGTAGAATTCCTCTACGATGCCGAACGCGACGACTTCTTCTTCCTCGAGGTCAACACTCGGCTCCAGGTCGAACACGGCGTCACCGAACAGGTCACCGGCGTCGACCTCGTCGAATGGATGGTGCGCGGCGCGGCCGACGACTTCGCCTTCCTCGACGGTTTCGAGGCGAAGCCGGTCGGCGCATCGATCCAGGTCCGCCTCTATGCCGAGGATCCCGCGCAGGATTACCGGCCCAGCTCGGGCCGGCTGGTCGGCGTATCCTTCCCCGAAGGCCCGCGCATCGACAGCTGGATCGCCGCCGGCACCGAAGTGTCGAGCTGGTACGACCCCATGCTCGCCAAGCTGATCGTCACCGCGCCGACTCGCGACGCCGCGGTACAGGCGATGCAGGACGCGCTCGACCACACCATGATCGCCGGGATCGAGACCAACCTCGACTGGCTGCGTACCGTGGTGCGATCGCCCGTCTTCACCAGTGGCGAAGTCTCCACCCGTGCGCTCGCCGACATCGCCTACACGCCGCGGTCGATCCGCGTGTTGGCGGGCGGCGCCTCCACCACGGTCCAGGACTATCCCGGCCGACTCGGCCTGTGGGATGTCGGCGTGCCGCCCTCGGGACCGATAGACGCACTCGCCTTCCGCCTCGGCAACCGGCTGCTCGGCAACGCGGAAGACACGGCGGGACTCGAGATCACCGCTGCCGGGCCGACATTGCTCTTCAACGTCGCCACCCGGATCTGCCTGACCGGCGCCGATTTCGGTGCGGCCGTCGATGGCACGCCAGTGTCATCCTACGAACCGATCGACATCGCAGCAGGCCAGATCCTCAAGATCGGGCGCGTCACCGGTGGCGGCATGCGCGGCTATATCTCGATCGCCGGCGGGCTCGACGTGCCGCTGTTCCTCGGCAGCCGCAGCGCCTTCACGCTCGGCGAGTTCGGCGGCCACGCCGGGCGCGCGGTGATGACCGGCGACACGCTGCATCTGGCCCGAACCGATCCTCCCAGCGTACCGGCAGCAACGCTCGCGCTAGCCGACCGCCCCGCGATCACCCGCGAATGGACGCTCGCCGTCCTCTACGGTCCACACGGCGCACCCGATTTCTTCACCCCCGACGACATCGCGATGCTGCGCAGCACGGCGTGGAAGGTGCACTACAACTCCAACCGCACCGGCATCCGCCTGCTTGGGCCAAAGCCGCAATGGGCACGCAAGGACGGCGGCGAGGCAGGACTCCACCCGTCGAACATCCACGACAACGCCTATGCGATCGGCGCGGTCGACTTCACCGGCGACATGCCGATCATCCTCGGCCCCGACGGTCCCTCGCTCGGCGGCTTCGTCTGTCCGTTCGTGGTCGCTCAGGCGGACCTGTGGAAGGTCGGCCAGCTCGCACCGGGCGACAGCGTCCGCTTCGCACCGATCGACAATGCGACCGCGGTAGCGGCCGAGCAGGCGCAGGACCGGCTCGTCGCCACGCTCTCCGCCCCGCTCGCGCCGGTGGAGGCGAGCGACCATCTCGGCTCGCCGATCCTGCGCGCGATCGAAGCGCAGGGCGTACGTCCGGCGGTTACCTATCGCCAGCAGGGCGATCGCAACCTGCTGGTCGAATACGGCCCGATCATGCTCGATCTCGAACTCCGGCTCCGCGTTCACGCGCTGATGCTCGAAGTCGAAAAGGCCGCGCTCGCCGGTATCATCGACGTGACCCCGGGCATCCGTTCGCTCCAGATCCATTACGACAGCCGCCAGCTTTCGCAGGCCGCTTTGCTTGATGCGCTCGCCGAGGCCGAGGAGCGGCTCGGTGGCCTCGACGATTTCGAGATCCCCTCGCGCGTCGTCTATCTGCCGTTGTCGTGGAAAGACCCGGCGATCTACCAGACGATCGACAAATACATGGAATCGGTGCGCGACGACGCGCCATGGTGCCCTGACAATATCGAGTTCATCCGCCGCGTGAACGGGCTCGACAGCATCGACGACGTCCAGCGTATCGTATTCGACGCCGAGTATCTCGTAATGGGCCTCGGCGACGTCTATCTCGGCGCGCCGGTCGCGACCCCGATCGATCCGCGGCACCGCCTCGTCACCACCAAATACAATCCCGCGCGCACCTGGACGCCGCCCAACGTCGTCGGCATCGGTGGCGCGTACATGTGCATCTACGGCATGGAAGGGCCCGGCGGATACCAGCTGTTCGGCCGCACCATCCAAGTCTGGAACGCCTGGCGGCAGACCGATGCGTTTCGAGACGGCAAGCCGTGGCTGCTACGCTTCTTCGACCGCATCCGTTTCTTCCCGGTCAGCCATGACGAACTGACCGAGTGGCGCCGCGATTTCCCGCTCGGACGGCGCGCGATCCGGATCGAGGAGGAGGTGTTCCGCCTCACTGAATATCGCACCTTCCTTGCCGACAACGCGCCGTCGATCACCGCATTCCAGGCACAGCGCCAGGCGGCCTTCGACGAGGAGCGCGCCGACTGGGAGCGCAACGGCGAATTCGACCGGGTCGCAGCGTTGACCGAGGAAGCGGACGCTGGTGCCGGCACCGCCGAGATCGACCTGCCCGAAGGCTGCGAACTGGTGGAGGCCCCGTTCGGCGGCAGCCTGTGGAAACTACTGGTCGCCGTAGGGGCCGAAGTGACGGAGGGCGACACAATCGGCATCATCGAGGCGATGAAGATGGAATCGCCCGTGATCAGCCCCGTTACCGGTACGATACGCCGCATCTACGTCCAGGAACGGCAACCGCTCTCGCCCGGCGGCGCGATGCTCGCAGTGGAGGTGGCATGATGGACGGGCCGTTCGAAGTCGGCGCAATCGCCGCCGCCGTCTCGTCCGGGCGCACCGATGCGGTCAGCGTCGCCCAAGCCGCGCTCGCACGGATCGAAGCCTATGCCGCGATCCAGCCCGCGGTGTGGATCACCCGCATCGCCGACGCCGATGTCCTGGCATACGCACGCCGCGTCGATGCACAGATCGCCGCGGGCAAGGTGCTGCCGCTTGCCGGGGTGCCGTTCGCGATCAAGGACAACATCGATCTCGCCGGCGTGCCGACCACGGCCGCGTGCCCCGACTTCGCCTATACGCCGTCCGTCTCGGCGAGCGTAGTCGAACGCCTGATCGCCGCGGGCGCGATCCCGATGGGCAAGACCAACCTCGACCAGTTCGCCACCGGGCTGAACGGCACCCGCAGCCCCTATGGCGCGCCAGCCTGCGTGTTCAACCGAGCCTATGTCAGCGGCGGATCAAGCTCCGGCTCGGCGGTCGCGGTCGCGGCTGGATTGGTGGCGTTCGCACTCGGCACGGATACCGCAGGATCGGGTCGCGTCCCCGCCGCGTTCAACGGGTTGATTGGCATGAAACCGACCAAAGGCCGCTGGAGTACCACCGGCCTGGTGCCCGCATGTCGCACGCTCGACTGCATCACCGTGCTCGCGCACTCGACAGTCGACGCCCGCGCGATCGACACCGTGCTGGCCGGCTTTGACGCCGCCGATCCCTATTCCCGCCCGCGTGAGGACCGCCCCGTCGCCACCCGTCGGATCGGCGTCCCCACGCCCGACCAGCGTATCTTTCTCGGCGATGCCACCGCCGCCCGCCTGTACGAACAGGCACTGGCAACATTGGCCGCGGGCGGTGCCGAACTGGTCGAGGTGGACATGGCCCCACTCCGCGAGGCGGCGATGCTGC
Source organism: Sphingomonas faeni (assembly GCF_030817315.1). NCBI lineage: Bacteria > Pseudomonadati > Pseudomonadota > Alphaproteobacteria > Sphingomonadales > Sphingomonadaceae > Sphingomonas > Sphingomonas faeni. The sequence continues at coordinate 1,290,254 of NZ_JAUSZF010000001.1, forward strand.
TCTACGGCGGCCCCTGGGTGGCGGAACGCACCGCCGCAGCCCAACCGCTGCTCGATACGCACCCCGAGGCGATCGACCCGACGGTGCGCTCGATCATGGAAGCCGGACGTTCCGTCAGTGGCGTAGACGTGTTCGAGGGCCAGTATCGGCTCGCCGCGCTTCAGCGGATCGCCGAAGCGATGTGGCAGGATATCGACCTGCTCGCGCTGCCGACCACGCCGACGATCTACCGGATCGCCGAGATGCGCGCGGCGCCGATCGCGCTCAACAGCAACCTCGGGCTCTATACCAATTTCGTCAACCTGCTCGACATGGCCGCGCTCGCCCTTCCTGCCGGCTGGCGCGAAAACGGGACCGGTTTCGGCATCACGCTGATCGCGCCCGCCTGGACCGATCAGGGACTGCTCGACGTCGGCGAGGCCTATCTCGCCGCCGCCGCGCTTCCCCCACCCCCGCCACTCAACATCGAGGATAGTATGGAAACCGTGAAACTCGCCGTCGTCGGCGCGCATCTCGAAGGCATGCCGCTCCACTGGCAGCTTACCTCCCGTGAAGCGCGGCTGGTCAGTACCACAACCACCGCGTCGACCTATCGGCTATACGCGATGGCCAACTCCACACCGCCCAAGCCTGCGCTGATCTATGTCGGCGACGAGGACGGTGCCGCGATCGCGGTGGAAGTGTACGAGCTCGACGTTGCCGCCTTCGGCAGCTTCGTCGTCGAGGTCCCAGCGCCGCTTGCGATCGGCTCGGTGACGCTCGCCGACGGATCGGTCGTCAAGGGCTTCGTCGCCGAGCCGCGCGCGATCGTCGGCGCCGAGGACATCACCGCGCTGGGCGGCTGGCGCGCCTATATCGCCACGCTCTCCCGTCCAAGCGGCTCATGACCGCAGCGAACGCATCCCATGCGGCAACCCTGGCCGAGCTTCAGCGCGCCAAGGTCACGGCCGAAGCCGCCAACGAGGCGAAGACCCGCTACCTCGTCGCGGTCAGCCATGAGATCCGTTCGCCCCTCAACGTCATCTACGGCTACGCGCAGTTGCTGGAGCGCGACGACACGCTGTCGGGCGCGGAAGTCGGGACGATCATCCGTCGCTCCGCCGAACACGTCACCAATCTCGTCGAAGGACTGCTCGAAATCTCGCGGATCGAGAGCGGCGTCCTGACGATCCGCTCGGACCTGATCGACATCCGCCCGCTGTTCGACCACATCGTCGACATGTTCCGGATGCAGGCCGCCGCCAAGGGCTTGGCGCTGACGCTCGAAATCGACGACCGGCTGCCCGCGCAGGTGAAGACGGACGAAAAGCGCCTGCGCCAGATCCTCATCAACCTCGTCTCCAACGCGATCAAATACACGCAGTCGGGCAGCGTCGCCGTCAAGGTCGGCTACCGCAGCCAGGTCGCCGATATCGAGGTCCGCGACACCGGCATCGGCATCGCCGCGGGCGACCTCGAGCGCGTGTTCGAACCGTTCGAGCGCGGCAACTCCGCGGAGGCGCAAAGTCAGCCCGGCATCGGCCTGGGCCTCGCCATCACACGCGTGCTTGCCAGCGTACTGGGCGGCGACATCGCCGTGGAAAGCACGCCGGGAGTCGGAAGCAGTTTCCGCTTCCGCATCATGCTGCCCGCCCCGATGGTCGCATCGCGCGCGCCCGTGCAGGGGGCAAGGATCACCGGCTATGCGGGGCCCCTGCGGACCGTGCTCGTGATCGACGATGATCCCGCACAACGTGCCATCCTCCAGGCGCTGCTCGCCGCGCTGGGCTTCGTCGTGCATACCGCCGCGAATGGAACGGACGGGCTCCTGCTGGCCGAACGCATCCCCGCCGATATCGTGCTGCTCGACATCCAGATGCCGGGAATGAACGGATGGGAGGTCGCGGCCCGGCTGCGAGCGACGCATGGCGCAGCGCTGCGGATCGTGATGGTGTCCGCCGACGTGCATGAACTCCACATCGGGGGCGAGAGCCGCGGCAACCATAATGCGTTCGTGACGAAGCCGGTCGAACTCGACGCGCTGATCACGCTGATCGGCACGCAGCTCGACTTGCGCTGGGACGAGGCAGCGGTCCCCGACATACCCGAGACGCCCGCGGAATCCGCCCCCCTACCCGCGGCGGCCTTGCCCTTCCTCGATCGCCTGCGGGACCTCGCGAAGATCGGTCACCTCCGCGGGTTGGAAAACGCACTCGATATGTTCGAGCAGACGATACCGACCGCCGCCCCCTTGATCGCGGTGCTCCGGCGCCAGTCGAGCGACCTCGATCTCGCCTCACTCCAAAAGACGCTCGACGATGCAGCGCGTTGATCCCGCAGACGCGGCACGGCCGGTCATCCTGATCGTCGACGACACGCCCGAGGCGTTGCGGTTCCTGACCACGACCATCGAAAGCGCTGGGATGACCGTCCTGATCGCGATCGACGGGCTCGCCGCGCTCGCGCTGTTGAAGAACATCACGCCCGACCTGATCCTGATGGACGCGGTGATGCCCAATCTTGACGGGTTCGAAACCACTCTGCGGATCAAGGCCATTCCGGCGTTCCAGCATCTGCCGATCATCTTCATGACCGGGCTGACCGAGACCGAGCATGTCGTCCGCGGGCTCAATGCTGGCGGGATCGACTTCGTCAGCAAGCCGATCGTGATCGAGGAGCTTCTCGCGCGCATCCGGGTTCACCTGGCAACGGCGCGCGTCGCGCACGGCAGTCAGCTCGCGCTCGACATGAGCGGCCGGCCCGCGCTGGCTGTCGACGGGAGCGGCGAACCCCAATGGCTGACCCCGGCCGCTAGCGCGATGCTGGAACGGCTGTTTCCCGGCTGGTCCTGCGCGTCCGGCGGGCTGCCCGAGCCCTTCCTCGCGGCGCTCAGCGTGTTGCAGGCGCGCCCGCCGATGCCGGGCGCCTTCATCACGGTCGATGCCGGCGATCGCACGCTGGAAGCAGGCCTGCTGCGCAACACCGCCGCGGACCAGTGGGTGTTTCGCCTGACCGAGCGCCACGAAGGCGAGGAACAGGCGATGCTGGCCGCCCAGCACGGCCTCACCTCGCGCGAGGCGGAAGTCCTGCTCTGGATCAGCCGCGGCAAGCAGAACCGCGAGGTGAGCGAGATCCTGGAGATCAGTCCGCGCACCGTGAACAAGCATCTCGAACAGATCTTCGAGAAGATGGGCGTAGAGAACCGTGCGTCCGCGACGGCGATCGCCGTCACCACGCTGACGCGATAGGTCGAGGGAGCATGGAGGCCACCCGCGCCACAGCTATCCGAGCGGCACTCGCGCGGGGCGACAACGAGGGCGCTCTCGCCGCCGCAACCCGCTGGCGCACGGAAGTGCCAGACGCAGCCGAAGCGCATTTCCTCGCCGGGATCAGCGCGGCGGAACTCGGCAAGATACGCATCGCGATCGACCTGATCGAGACAGCGGTCGCGCTCGACGGGCACGGCGAATACCAAGCCCAACTCGCGCGACTCTACACGCTCGTCCGGCGTGACGCGGACGCTGCATCGGCGCTGGCCGCAGCCGAGCTCTCACCGCCGACCGATCCGCTCGGACGCGACACGATGGGCTGCGTTTACGCGCGGCTGGGCGATCATGCCGCCTCGCTTCCCCACTTCAGCGAAGCCGTGCGACGAGCGCCCGCCAACACCGCGTTCCGCTACAACCAAGCCGCGGCGCTGAGCTTCCTCGGGCGGCAGGGCGAAGCGGAACAGGCGTTGGAAGACCTGCTCGCCTTGAACCCGACCGATGCCCGCGCGCACCATCTGCTGGCCGGATTGCGCCGCCAGACACCCGACCGCAACCATGTCGACCGACTCTCCGCAGTCCGCAAGACGACGCGGTCACCGCATGATCGCCTGCTGCTGGGCTATGCGCTCGCCAAGGAGATCGACGACCTCGCCGATCCGCACGCCGCGTTCGCCATCCTCACCGAGACCAACGCCGAGCACCGCGCCACGCTGCCGTATCGCTTCGCCGACGACGCCGCCAATTTCGACGCGGTCGAGGCCTGCTGGCCGACGATCGCGAAGGCCCGGGTCGCGAACCCATCACCTGCATCGCCGATCTTCATCGTCGGCATGCCGCGCACCGGCACCACACTGGTCGACCGCATCCTGTCATCGCACCCCGAGGTCGAGAGCGCCGGCGAACTCCAATCCATGCCGCTAGCCGTAAAAGCCGCCGCAGAAACACGCAGCCGAACCGTACTCGACCCCGAGACGATCCGCGCTGCCGCCAGCGCAAACCTCGGCGCGATCGGCCGCGACTATCTCGCTCGCGCCGCGTCCCACGCCTCCGGTACGAAACCGCGCGTCGTCGACAAATTTCCCGGTAATTTCCTCTATGTCGGCGTGATCGCCCGCGCGCTGCCCAACGCGAAGATCGTCTGCCTTCGGCGCAATCCGATGGACACGATCCTCGCCAATTTCCGCAACCTGTTCGCGATCGGCTCGCGCTATTACGACTACAGCTACGACCTGCTCGACATTGCCGCCTATTACCAACGCTTCGACCGCATGATGGCGCTGTGGCGCGAGGTGCTGCCTGGCCGCGTGCTCGAACTCCAGTATGAGACTCTCGTCGACAACCAGCGAGAGGAAACCGCCCGCCTGCTCAACCATTGCGGACTGGAATGGTCGGACGCCTGTCTCGATTTCCATACCAACACTGCGCCGGTCTCGACACCTAGCGCCGCGCAGGTCCGCCGGCCGCTCTACCGGGACTCGATCGATCGCTGGCGTCTCCACGCCGACGCGCTGGCGCCCGCGCGCGACTTCCTGGAGCGTCACGGAATCACCGTCGACTTGCCGCCGGCGTACGTCATTCGCACACCTGCGACGCAAGCCGTCCCATCCTAACGTCACAACGCAGCGCGGTCGCATTCACCGCCAACCCAATCAGGTGCGATCCGATGCAGAAAGTCACGATGCAGAAAGTGCTTCTGAGCTATGTGCAGCCCGTGATGGTCGCGGCCATCATCCTGTTCTGGGCATTCGGACCGGCGGACTGGATCAGCAACCCCTGGTCGATCGTGGTCGCGACCCTGACGACCACCGCGCTGATCCAGGCGCTGGAATGGGTCAAGGAGCGGCATTCGAGCTGGCGCCTGACCCGGCAGGAGTTCTTCACAGACGTCTTCTACGTCGTGCTCAGCTACACCATGATCGCCTGGGCAACGAAGACCTTCGCCGACGAGCCGATGATGGCCGCCAAACGTGCGCTCGGCATCGCGACACCTTGGGCGATGCACCTGCCGTTCGTGGTGCAGGTCGCGCTGGTCGTCGTCCTAATCGAGTTCGGGCAATATTGGCTGCACCGCCTGATGCACAACCAGTCCTTCTTCTGGTCGACGCATGCGCCGCATCATCACCTGACGCAGCTCAATGCGATGAAGGGCGCGGTCGGCAATCCGCTCGAACTGTTCCTGATCAGCCTCAGCGTCGTCGCGTTGCTCGACCTGCCGCAGGCCGCGATCTTCTGCGCGCTCAACATCCTCGCGGTGGTCTCCACATTTGCGCATGCCAACACGCGCTTCGATCCGCCACGCTGGTACGCGTTCGTCTTCACCACGATCCAGAACCACAGCCTCCACCATTCGGTGGCCTATGAGGACACGCGCTGCAATTACGGCAATTCGCTGATCCTGCTCGATCGCATCTTCGGCACGTACCGCAGCGGCGAAGCCGAATTGGTCGGCCAGGACGACCGCCGACGGCTGTCGATCCCGGAACAATTCCTGTTTCCCACACGCCCGCTGATCGACCGCGTCAAGGCGCGGCAGTCGGATGCCGATGCAGAGGTCCCTGCGTAACCAACGATACTGACTACATACGGGGGCAAGTCACAGAGTGAATAAGATAGTTGCAACGACATGGGCCGCCGCGATGTTCGGCATCGCCGCGGCCGTAACGCCCGCATTGGCTGCCGCCCCGCGCGAACAGGTCATCCCAGTGCCAGGCTTCGCGGACTTCCTCGCGGTCGATGGCAAGACGGTATGGGCCACCAACAGCGGCCGCGTCGAGCGTTGGTCGCGCAAGGGCAAGCGCGCGGAAGTGCCGATGGCCCATCCGTGCGGCGCGATGACGATAGCATTCAACTCGCTATGGGTCGCGGACTGCAAGGATTTCACGCTTAACCGGATCGACCTGAAGACCGCGAAGATCACCGCCGTCATCGCGACCGGGATAGCCAACCCGAAGGGCGAACTGAACGTCGTCGCCGGCGCCGGATCGATCTGGGTGGCAAGCGACGCCAAGGGCGTGGTCGCGCGCGTCGATCCCGCCACCAACTCCGTCACCGCGTCGATCCCGACCAATCCCGACAGCTTTTACCTGACCTTCGGCATGGGGTCGCTCTGGGCGGTCAGCGGCTCGCAGCAGAGCGTGCAGAAGATCGACCCGGCCACCAATACCGTCGTCGCGACGACCGCGCTTGGCCGCGAACCCGGCTTCCTGGCGGCGGGCGAAGGATCGGTATGGGTCCAGGAACAAGGTGACGGCACCGTCGCAAAGATCGATCCGGCAACCGCTGCGGTCTCGGGCCGCGTCAAGGTGGACGAGACGCTGAAATACGGCGACATCGACACGGGTGGCGGCAAGGTGTGGCTGCGCACCACGGCCGGACAGACCTTCGTGGTGATCGACCCTACGTCGCTTGCCATCACCGCACGCATGGGTGCCCCCGCCGGCAGCGGTGCACTCCGCTATACAAGCGCGGGCGTTTGGACGACGGCGCATGACGCGCACACGATGTCGTGGTGGCGCAAACCCAAGACGATCGGAAACTGAGCGACCGCAATATGTTGCGCTCAACCGGCCTTCAGACCGGCTTGGGCGCGACCGGATAGATGATGAAATCGGCATGGCGATCGATCTGCGGCGGTGACTTCGCCCTAGCCGTAGCCTTCTCCAATTCCTTGATCGCCGACGGTGGTAGCGCAAGGCCGTGCTCCGACGGATGGGCGGCCGCTTCCATCGGATAATCCTGCCCGGGCGTCGTCGTCATCTCGATATGCGCGCCAAGCAACGCGCGGACCGGATGGGTTTTTGCAAAGTCCACCAGCCGAACCGCACTCGCACGAAACACGTCGAACCGATCGCGTGGCACATAGAGCCTACCGGGATACAACATGTCGCCCGAGAAGATCAGGCGCGTACGCGCGTCATAGATCATGATGTGCGCAGTTTCGTGTCCCGGGGTAGGCACGATATCGAGCACGCGGTGCCCCAGATCGTACCGGCCGATTGCGTTCGGCCAGTCGCGGATGCCGAAAAAGCCGGCAACCTGCTGCGGCTGAAGCCCGACCAGTTCGGTATCCGGCTGATCGCGAAATTCCTCGTCGCCGCCGTGATGATCGCCGTGCGAATGCGAATGCGCGACGACCAGTCGGATCGCCCGCCCCTGATGGCGTGTACGCCAGTCGGCGATCACCCGGTCCACCGTCGGCCGGATCTTCAGCCCGCCCGCGCCGCTGTCGATCAGCAGCGCGCGATCGGTACCGAACAGGAGATAGAGGAAGGGTGCCTCGAAATTGGTCCTGACTGACTGGCGGATGACGAAGCTATCGTCATCGATCCGCTGCACCTGGGTCTTGGGCTCAGTTGGCGTGCTGCCATCGATCCAGTGCGCGAAACGCGGCCCAGTGGCGGATGGTGCAGCGCCAAGCAAAAGAGCCGCAACGGCGGTCAGCGCACCAAGACGCAGACCGGAGCCCGCGTTGTCGCGCTCGAGGATGACACGCTTCATGCGCAAACCGTAGGCGCCGCAATCCAGGCGCCCATACGCCATTTAACGGAGCAGCAACCGAGGCGCCGATCGCCCCGGTTGATGCTCCATTCAAACGGTCAACGCGACGCCAGCTGCATGCCACGCGCGGAATCACGCGACGCCGTTGCCGTAGCGATCCGCGTCCGCATGTCGGCGATCACGTCCGCCCGGCACCCCCGCGCCTGAGCGCCGAGCGTCAGATGGATCGAGCTCAGTCCCTCGCCGCAGACTTTGTTCGCCACGTTATCCATGCGGATCGCAAGACGCTCCTGCCCATCGACACTCGCGAGATCGATCCCGCTGAGATTGAGTACGGCGCTGTCGGCCGAAAAGGGATTTTCGCCGGGTGCGGCAATGGCGGGCGTCGCCATCAGAATTGCGGCACATGCCGCCAGGCCAATCTTCATCATCATCTCCTGCGTTCGCGGGCCTATCGCTCTCCGGCGATCAGGTGACGATAATGTAAGACTGCCGCGGCACGATCACAAGCACACGACAATTACGCGATCCTCAGCGGGCGCTGACGATCAACGAGGCGATTTCGGTGCGGGATCCCAGCGACCCCGGCGGCAGCATCACCGTCTCCACCCGCTCCGTCCCCGCATCGGGATCGACGAAGGCCACCCGCAGCGCATAATTCCCAGCAATCGGCCAGGCACGCGCGACATCCAGCGGGACCGTAGCCTGCCACGCACGGTCGCCCTCGACGGTTAGATCATGCTCACCGATCCTGACGACCATGTCCGCCCGCGTCCGATATCCCGACAGCCGCAGACAGCTGTTCTCGCCGCAGGAAACCAGTCGGGCCCGCGTTTGCCGCTCCGCCTGCGCCGGCGCGATGATCGTCAGAGCGCAAGAAAGGCCGACCGCCAACCGTATCGCGCGAGAAGTAGCGTGACGAACCATGACGACCGGATACCGCCCCACGCTCGCGCGAGGCATGCGCCGTTTGACGTAGGTCGTCGCAGCGCCTCGGTCCGGATGCGCGACCGGCTTACGTCAAACGCCCCATGTTGGTCCGCCGATAATATCCACACTCTACTCATAAGCGATTGGCCCCGAGCGAGGCGCCGACGCCGATAGGACGAACATGGAGAGGCGATAGCGTTTTACGTACCAAGGGGGCTTAAATGGCAGGACGATTCTCGCGCGCGGGTTTATTGTGCGCGACGGCGCTGGCAAGCGCGGCTAGCGTTCCGGCGCTGGCGCAGGATGCTCCACAAGCGCCACCCATGTCCGCCGCAGGACAAACTCCCACCGCGGCGCAAACCGCAGAGGCCGAGTCCAACGAGATCATCGTGACCGGCAGCCGTCGGCGAACCACGCTGCAGGACGCGCCGATCAATATCAGCGCGGTGTCCGCGGAAACGATCCAGTCGCAGCGGCTCGACGACGTGCGTTCGCTCGCCTCGTTCATCCCCGGCGTCACCGTAGCCGATACCGGACCGGCATCGACCGGAGGCATCATCCTGCGCGGCATCGCGTCGGGGGATACCAGCGTGTTCGGCGCTAACAGCGGCAATTCGGTCGGCGTGTATCTCGGCGAAGTCCCGCTCTACCTCGATTTCAAGCTGATCGACGTCAACCGGGTTGAGGTCCTGCAAGGACCGCAGGGCACGCTCTACGGCCTCGGCACGCTCGCCGGCGCGGTCCGTTACATTCCCAACCGTCCCGAGACCGATCGCCTCTCGATCGACGTCCATGGCCGCGGCTATGCGCAGTCGCATTCTGACGATTTCGGCGGGGTCGGCGACGTCGCGATCAACGTGCCGATCATCACCGATCACGTCGCCTTCCGTACGTCGACCGGCTATTACGACAATGCCGGCTTCATCGATTACAATTACATCCTGCAGCAGCCGGGCGTCTCCGACCCGCAGCCCGGCCGCGCGACGGCCACCTCGACCGGTTCGCTTGGCACCACGGCCGATTACGCCGCGAACTTCAAGCGCAAGGAGGATGTGAACTACGAACACACCTTCACCACGCGCAACCAGCTGCTGCTCGAATACAACCCCAATATCAAAGCGTACCTGACCTACGCGCACCAGACGACCAAGACCGGCGGCCGCCAGGCGAACGGCGCCGGCGTACTGGGTACCGGTAAGTACGAGGCGCCGTTCCGGTATCTCGAGCCCGTCGATCGCAGCGCAGACCTCTTCTCGGCGGAGTTCAACATCAACCTGGGCAGCATCGCCCAGCTGGTGAGCACCACCGCCTATACCAAGCAGGATATCAGCAGCGTCGACGACAATACCGATCTGCTGCTCGATCTCGATTATGGTTACGAGGCGTTTCCCGCCTTCTCGTCCTTTGCCAACAACGAACGCAAATATAAGCAGCTCAACCAGGAAGTGCGTCTCGTTTCCACGCATGGCGGCCCGCTGAGCTGGGTGATCGGCGGATTCTACAACCGCCAGAAATACGCGAGCGACCGGCACGAATATACGCCGGGCTTCTCGGACTTCGCCGGCGCCGGGCGGCCTGACGACCTGGAATATGTCTCGAAGCTCAACAGCAAGAACGTCGAAAAGGCGCTCTACGGCGAGGCGTCGCTTCACCTGACCGACGCGTGGCAGGTGACGGGTGGCATCCGCTACTTCAAGTACGACGCGACCATCGTGGGCGGGTCGGCGCTGCCACTGATCGGCGTCGGTATCGGCGATTTTCCGTCCACGACGATCAACGCGAACCGGTTCAAGCCCGGCTCGACCGGCAAGGACGGCATCGTCTGGAAGGCCAATACCTCGTACAAGTTCAGCGACAATTTGCTCGCCTATGCAACCTATTCGACGGGCTACCGCGTCGGCGGCGTGAACCAGGTCATCGCCTGCACGCCGGAGGATCTGGCCAGAGCCGCAGCCGGTGGGCAGGTGCTGTGCGCGCTGCCGAACGAAGTGGGCTACGGCCCCGATCGCACGCGCAACATAGAACTGGGCGTCCGCGCCAGCCTGTTCGACAAACGGCTCCTGCTCACGGTCGACGGCTACCATGTCAAATGGTCGGGCGTGCAGGTGCCGAGCCAGACGGTCAACGGCGCGATCGGGATCACCGTCAACGGTGCCCAGGCGGTGTCGCAGGGGTTCGACTTCCAGGGCACGGTCAAGATCACGCCGAACCTCGCGCTTACGGGCACCTATTCCTATGTCGACGCGCATCTGACGGAGGACGTCGTCGGGCTGGTGGTGAGCCAGGGCGTGCGCGACAATGCCTTCTCCGGTGACAGGCTCCCGGGCTCGGCCAAAAACTCTGGAAGCGCGCGGCTCATCTATAGCTATCCGCTGGGCGACGGCGGGAAGATCGAGGCGACGTGGGCGACGATCTACCGAGGCGAGATCTATTCGCGAGTCGGCCTGCGCGGCAATGGCGAGGCGATGCCGGGCTACGTGACGCACAGCGCCTCGCTCAACTACGTCACCAAGCCGTTCGAGGTCGGGCTGTTCGCCGACAACATCTTCGACAAATACGCGGTGACGGCGATCAGCAACGATCGGTCCTCGTTCAACCAGGTCCGTAGCGACGTAGTCGAACGCTATTACTCGCGCGGCGTACTGACACCTCGCCGAGTCGGCGTCGAGTTCAGGTTCCACTATTGAACCAGGATGGTTGAGCGGGACGATCGAACCCGGTCGATGACGTGCAATGATATTCGGTGCGCCTGCATGCCGTTGCTACTTGGAACGGATGCCATCTGGTCGACATAGCTTCCGTCCCCCCGGTCGAACCCGGCGGGGCGGACTATTTCGTAGGGCGTGACCGGATGAGGCATGCAAACGAGATGCACCGGCGCCACCGACGCCAGTTCCCCAAGACCAGAAATTCTTCCCGTCGCGGTGTTCCAGGACACCGCGTTGATACCCTACCCGCAGGATAAGACATGGCAGATTTGATCGTAACGATGCGCGACGGCGATATTCGGACGTTGGCAGGCAAACCGGGATTTTCGGTGATGGAAATCATCCGCGATGGCGGAGTGGACGAGTTGCTCGCGCTTTGCGGCGGCTCCCTGTCCTGCGCGACATGCCATATCATCGTCGATCCGGCGCAAGCCGCGCTGCTTCCTTCGGTCGCCGACGACGAAGAGGATCTGCTCGACGGTCTGGATGATCGCACCCCTACTTCACGTCTTTCGTGCCAGATTCCGTTCGCCGATACGTTGGACGGATTGCGTGTGACGATCGCGCCCGAGACCTGAGAATAACGTCGCTGCGACAGGGGGTGAACATTTCCACCTTGGCTTTTCAGCCCGTCAGCCATAAAGCGGCCTGTCCGCTAGACCACCACGATAGCCGAGAGCCTCATTCGAATGCAGATCATCGTCCGTGACAACAATGTTGACCAAGCCCTCCGCGCTTTAAAAAAGAAGCTGCAACGCGAAGGCGTGTATCGCGAGATGAAGCTTCGTCGGCATTACGAGAAGCCTTCGGAAAAGCGTGCACGTGAGCATGCTGCCGCGGTGAGCCGTGCCCGCAAGGCTGACCGCAAGCGCGCCGAACGCGATAATTGATATCTGCTGATCGGTCGCGCGTAGCGATCGATCACGGTAAAACGGCTACCCGACAGCCGCTCACCGAGACCGTCGTCCGACAGTCTCGGTGAGCGGCTGTCGGCGTTCGTCTTGGTTCATTCTCCGAGGTGGAGAGTATTTCGAACCCGATTTGCGCGATCGACTCGGTTTAGCACTGGCCAAGGCCATAGCTCCCGTAATCGCGCCACTTCCAGAGCAAGCCGCGGGCGGGCGAGTCGCCAGCATTACCACGATCCAGCGCTATTGTGATGACCCAATTCCGATAGCCTCGGATCGGCATTCTCAAAACCAAGTCCTTCGGACGATGAAGGCGAGATCCCCAACGCCTGCGCCCCGAGCGTTGGCGGCGATGCGAAACGGTTCGCACACCTACACTTACTCCCGATCGCTTCTTCCGATTGCACCGCCTCGGATTGCAAGGTCTCGGCGGGCACTCGATCAGTCCAACCGCCGACGGGCAACGCTTCGACGTCGAAGAGGCTCGCCCCCGCTCCCCGTCACACTACAGTCTCGCAGCAATGATCGAGCGATAGGGCCAACCATATTCGGTGCAGTTCTTTATAGACCAGTTTTGGTTTCGATAGTTTGGTTCCCATGATATCGCCATGGTCCGAAATAAACATATCGTTAATCTATAAATGAGAAGAGCCTGACTCAGGTTGATCGCGCTGCAAATCGGTAGCGTCATCAGGCTATGCTGCGGGTCAGCCTTCGGCAGCATAACCATCTTGCTCAATCAGGGAATGACGATGCTTCCGATGATCAACACAACCACTTCGAATATACTTCGCACCACGATGGGGCGTTTCGCTCTGTTGGTCACTGCCTCGATGCTCATCGCTGCACCTGCGCACGCCTCGACCCAGGGAACGCTTGGCGCCACGTCTCAGGGCTCCGTGCAGATCAGCGTCTCGGTCCCCAGCCGCGTACAGATCTCCAACCTGACAGACGTCGATTTGACCAATTCCGAGCTGGGCAGCGTGGCGTCGCGTCCGCAAAACCCGTGCGTGTGGACCAACACGGCGACTAAGAGCTATACGATCACCGCCTCGGGAAGCGGTACCGGCAATGCGTTCACGCTCGCGTCCGGGGAACTCGCGCCGATCTCCTACGCTGTACAATGGGCTGGGACGACCGGGCAGACGACGGGCACCGCACTGACGCCGGCCGCCGCGTCGAGCAGCTTTGTCTCGAACGCAGCGCTCCCGGGCTGCACCGTAGCCGGATCAAGCGCCAGCCTGATCGTGACGGTCGCCCCAGGACAGCTGGAGACGATGGCGTCGGCGACGCCTTACACGGGCACGCTGACGCTGCTGGTCAACCCTATCTGATCGGCGGGCGGCGGGGCGCGGAGGAATGAAGAGCCTGCGCCCCGCCCTCGCCGTCCGTTGCGCACGCATCGCATTGCTGCTGGGCCTGTTCGTCGGTGGTCCGGCTGAAGCACAGCGCGTGCGGATCGACCGTCTCGCGGACTTCAGCTTCGGTCTGTTGACGACCACGACGAGCGACATTCGGCAGAGCGGCAACGTCTGCATTTCTACGACGGGTCTCGGCGGGTATAACGTGCGCGCCAGCGGCAGCGGCAGCGGCGGGCTTTTCACGCTTGCGGGCGTCGGCGCGCCGCTGGCATACGAAGTGCAGTGGAACGGCACTGTGGGCCAGCAGTCCGGGACCGCACTGGTTCCCGGCCAGACGCTCGGTGGCCTGACCACCGCAGCGCTCGGCCTGAACCTCAATTGCCTGCTGAGCAACACGGCCAGTCTCATCATAGTGCTGCGCGCGGCGGAACTGAGCAAAGCGACGGCTGGCGCCTATTCCGGCACCCTGACCCTTGTCATCGCACCCGAATAGCGGCGGCCCGAGGAAGCGCGTACGTACTTCCGCGCGGACCTGGTGCGGTACGCTCGCCGCGTTTGCGCTGTACGATCCAACCGCGGTATCCGCCCAAACGCCCGCCGACGCCACGCGGATCAGCGGCGGAACGCCCGCCGGGTTCGATGCGCTGTTGACGCCGCAAGAGGCGGTGGTGGACGTCTATATCGGGGGCCGCGCGATCGGCCAGACGCGGGTACGCTATGCCGCGGGCAAGATCACGTTCCTCGATATCGACACCGTTCTCGGGCGGATCCCCGACCTGATCGACCCCGCGGCGGTGCGCGCTGCGCTCGCCGCGCCCGATCTCGATACGAACGCCGACCTGATCTGCGCACCCGAAGCCGACGCGGGGACCTGTGGCGTGCTGAAACCTGCAGTCGCCGGCGTGATCTTCGACGAGGCGCGGTTTCGCGTGGACCTGTTCATCGACGCACGGCAACTCGCTGTCCGAACGGCCGCACAGCGCGAGTATTTGCCGACGCCCGATGCCCGCCTGTCGCTCGTCGACCAACTCGGTGGCACGATCGCGGGCAGCGGCGGCGATGCCGACTACACCATCCAGAACCGCGCGATCCTCGGCTATCGCAACGGACGCCTGCGCGGCGAACTGTCCTACTCCTCGCGCTATGGGCTCATCGCCGACACGCTGGTCGCCGAGGTCGACAAGCCCGGCCTTCGCTATGCGGCCGGTGCGATGTGGGCGCCCGGCATCGGCCTGACGGGCCGTCGCAAGTTCGTCGGCGTCGGCATGCAAAGCCAGATCGACACGCGGTTGGACCGCACGTCGATCGCCGGCACCCCGCTGGTCGTCGCGCTGGCGCTGCGCTCGCGCGTCGACATCCTGCGCGACGGACGGCTGCTGACCTCACGCATCTATGACGCTGGTAACCAAGCGCTCGATACGTCCGGACTGCCGGACGGCGCGTACGAGGTCATTCTGCACGTGCAGGAGGCCGGCGGTGCCAGCCGCGACGAACGGCGGTTCTTCACGAAGAACGCTGCGATCGCCGCGGTCGGCGAACCGATCGTCTTCGCTTATGCAGGTCTGCTGGCGAATGATCGGTACGGCTCGCTGATCGCGGTGTCGCGCAAGCCGTTCTACGAGGCCGGCGTCGCACGGCGGCTCACCCCGCATTTGGCGCTCGACGCGACGATGATGGGTACCGACCGCAGGGCGCTGGTCGAGGTCGGCGGCTATTGGTTGACCACCGCGGCGCAGATCCGTGCGGCCGCAGTCGCCTCGGTTCGCGGCCAGCTAGGCGTGCTGTTCCAGACCTATTCCTCGGGAACCGCCGCGCTCAGCTATGCCCTCGACCTAAGACGCGTGTGGAGCGCAGGCGACCGTCCCCTGATCCCGGTCGGCGAACAGCGCGGCTACGACGTCGTCACGATCGATCGCGCCGCGCAATTGTCCGCCGGCAGCTTTACCCAGGCCAATGCGACGCTCGGCTACACGCTACGCCCGGGGCAGATCGGCATCAGCGGCTTCTACCGCAGCGATTCGCGTGCCGCCCGCAGTTACGGCATCGGCCCGACCGCCTATTTTCCCCTGATCGAACGCGCGGGCATGCAAGTGATGCTCCGCGGCGACATGACGCTCTCGAACCGCGGCACCTCGGCGTTCCTGGGCCTCAGCTTTCAACGACTACGCGGCACCTCGTCGCTCACCGCCAGCCTCGGCGGACGGTCGACTTCGGGCAGCAGCATTGGCAGCGGCGCAGCGCTGGTCGGTGACATCGGCGGATCGTGGCAGAAAACGGGCGTGTTGGGCGGTAATCTGGCGCTTTCCGGCGGACTGGAACGCGAGGTTGCGGGATCCCTCGCGCGCGGTCATGCCGATCTGCGTGCCAAGAGCGCGACGATCTACGCGGACGTGGCGCAGCCGATCACCGGCAGCAACGGCGCGACCCAATACGGCCTGAGTTTCCAAACCACCGCTGCACTCACCGGGAAAACCGTCGTTTTCCAAGGCCTGGAACGCAGCGATAGCGCGATCCTGGTGTCGGTCGATCGCGAACCGGACGGTGCGCCGCTCGGCGCTCCGTTCGAAGTGCTGGTCGACAATACGACACGCGGTATCGTTCGTGCCGGCCGTTCACTGTCGGTTCCCGTCGCATCCTATCGCAGCTACGCCGTGCGCTTGCGCTCCGTCGGCGACGCATTGATGCGGGTCGATGGCGTCGCCCGCCAGGTCAGCGTCTATCCGGGCACAGTGGCGCGGGTCCGCTGGTCGGCGCAGCGTGTCGTGGCGATGTTCGGCCGGATCGTCTGGGCCGACGGCACCCCTGTCGCCAACGCCGCGGTCCACGCGTCCGACGCTATCGGAAACACCGACGACAACGGCTATTTCCAGATCGAGGCAGGCTCTCGATCGGTGTTGAAGGTCCAGGCGGTCGACGGGCGGCAGTGCCGGCTACAGGTCACCGCAACCCCCTCGACCGAAAGCTACGCAGCGCTCGGGACTCTCAGATGCGGTCACCGACGTCCCGGTCCCGAGATGGCGGACCCGACTCCATGACGATACGAAAGGATACTAAAATGACGAGCACGCACAGACGAACGGCGATCGCGGGCGTAGCGGCGGCGATTGCGATAGCCGGCACCTGGGCAACCCCGGCCTACGCCGACCTGGTACTCAGTCAGGTCGTCGTCGACATGCTGCCGAATGCCGCCCCTCGCGTCGACGTCGAAGCGTCGAACACCGGCAAGGAACGCATGTATGTCGTTGCCGAACCGTCGGAAATCGTGGATCCCGGTAAGCCGGAAGAGCGGCGACAGGCCAGCCCGGATCCCGCGGTCACCGGTTTGCTGGTGACGCCACAAAAGATGATCCTGGAGCCGGGCGAGCGCAAGTTGCTTCGAATCGCCGCTGTCGCTCCCCGCGGCGCCCGCGACCGGATCTACCGCGTGACCGTAAAACCCGTGACCGGTGAAATCACGGCGGCCGGTTCGGCGCTGAAGGTGCTGGTCGGATACGACATGCTGGTAATCGTCCGGCCGACCGTCCTTTCCGGCACGATCACCGGCCAGCGCAACGGCGCAAGCCTAGCACTGGCGAATACCGGCAGCACGAACGTCGAGATATATGATGGCCGACAGTGCGATGCCAACGGCAAGGACTGCCGCGCGCTGCCGCCCAAGCGCCTCTATGCCGGGGCGAGCTGGACGCAATCCATCGATCCCGCCCGTCGCGTCGACTACAAGATCAAGACCAGCACGATCGTCGAAAACAAAAGCTTCTAGGTCGATCGTGCGTCGGACCGCGACACGCGGCGACGCCTGTGGCTGATCGCCCTCCACATCAACAGATCCGTGAGTGATCGACTCAGGCGATCACTCAGCTCAACCAGATCAATTTTGCACTGCAGCATAAAGCTCCTACATCCGGTCCGAAGCAATCAACCGGAGACGACGCATGGCCCTTATCGGCAGCAAGATTAAGCCGTTCACCACCCAGGCGTACAAGGAAGGCAAGTTCGTATCGGTCAGCGACACGGACGTGCTCGGCAAGTGGGCGGTGTTCTTCTTCTACCCGGCGGACTTCACGTTCGTGTGCCCGACCGAGCTCGAGGATCTGGCCGACGTGTACCCGACCCTGCAGAAGATGGGCGTCGAAGTGTTTAGCGTCTCGACCGACACGCATTTCAGCCACAAGGCATGGCATGACACCTCGCCGGCGATCGGCAAGATCAACTATTACATGCTGGGCGACCAGAACCACAGCATCAGCCTCAACTTCGACGTCCTGCGCGAAGGCCAGGGCCTCGCGGATCGCGGCACGTTCGTGGTCGATCCGGACGGTGTCATCCAGCTGATGGAGATCACGTCGGAGGGTGTCGGCCGCAACGCCGCCGAACTGCTCCGCAAGATCAAGGCCGCACAGTACATCGCAGCCCATCCCGGCGAAGTGTGCCCTGCCAAGTGGGAAGAGGGCGAAGACACGCTCGCCCCGAGCCTGGATCTCGTCGGCAAGATCTAAACATTCTCGGCTCCCTTGCGGAACTGAGTGAAGGCGGCCCGGGACGAGCACATCCTCCCGGGCCGTTCGCGTTCTAGACATAGAAAAACGACCCAGAGACACTGGGAAAACTGGAGTTTACCCCATGCTCGACGCCAATCTGACGCAGCAGCTGAAGGCCTATCTGGTCAACATCCGCCAGCCCATTGAACTGGTCGCCAGCTTGGGCGACGACGCCAAATCCCGCCAGATGGGCGAGCTGATCGACGAGATCGCTGTCCTGTCGGACCAGATCACGGTGGTTACCGCCGACGACAAGCGCAAGCCGAGCTTCATGATCCGCCGCGCCGGCACCGATATCGGCGTGCGCTTCGCGGGCATGCCGATGGGCCATGAGTTCACCAGCCTCGTGCTGGCGCTGCTTCAGGTCGGTGGCCATCCGTCCAAGGCCGCGCAGGATCTGATCGCGCAGGTCCAGGCGCTCGACGGCAAATTCCACTTCGAGACCTATTTCTCGCTGTCGTGCCAGAATTGCCCCGACGTGGTGCAGGCTCTGAATTTGATGGCGGTCCTCAATTCCGGCGTGACGCACACCGCGATCGATGGCGCGCTTTTCCAGGACGAAGTCACCGAGCGTAAGATCATGGCGGTGCCGACGATCTTCCTCAACGGCGAGCCGTTCGGCCAGGGGCGCATGGAGCTGGAGCAGATCGTCGCCAAGCTCGACACCGGCGCGACCGCCCGCATCGCCGAGAAGATCTCGCAGAAGGATGCGTTCGACGTGCTCGTCATCGGTGGCGGACCCGCCGGCGGCGCTGCGGCGATCTACACCGCACGCAAGGGCATCCGCACCGGTATCGCCGCCGAGCGGTTCGGCGGACAGGTGCTCGACACGATGGCGATCGAGAACTTCATCTCCGTCCCGCATACCGAAGGCCCGAAGCTGGCCGCGGAGCTGGAGCGCCATGTCCGCGACTATGACGTCGACATCATGAACCTGCAGCGTGCCGACAAGCTGATCCCGGCCGCGAGCGAAGGCGGCCTGCACGAGGTGGTGTTCGAGAGCGGCGCGTCGCTGAAGGCCCGCACCATCATCCTGTCGACCGGTGCCCGCTGGCGCCAGATGAACGTGCCGGGCGAGGACACGTACAAGAACAAGGGCGTGGCCTATTGCCCGCACTGCGACGGTCCCTTGTACAAGGGCAAGCGCGTCGCGGTCATCGGTGGCGGCAATTCGGGCGTCGAGGCGGCGATCGATCTTGCGGGTATCGTCGCGCACGTCACCCTGGTCGAGTATGACAGCGATCTGCGCGCGGACGCGGTGCTTCAGCGCAAGCTGGCAAGCCTGTCCAACGTCCGCATCATCACGTCGGCGCTGACCACCGAAGTCCACGGCGACGGTGATCGCGTGACCGGTCTTTCGTACAGGGACCGCAATCACGACACGATGCATCAGGTCGAACTGGAGGGCATCTTCGTACAGATCGGCCTCGTCCCGAACACGGAATGGCTGCGCGATGCGATCGCCCTCACCCCGCGTGGCGAGATCGAGATCGATCACCGCGGCCACACGTCGCAGCCCGGTATCTTTGCCGCCGGCGACGCCACGACCGTGCCGTTCAAGCAGATCGTGATCGCGATGGGCGAAGGGTCGAAAGCAGGGTTGTCGGCGTTCGACTACCTGATCCGCATGCCCGCGGAAGAAACGAGAGACTGGGAAGAAGCCGCCTGACGTCCCCACGGCCGCTGGATACTCTCAGCGGCCGGCAAGACCATGCGTATCTCACCTTGGCGACGCCAATGCGTGGTCTTCGGTACCAGTGTTACGCTCAGAAAATCCCGATCGGATCGGCGTCCGGGCGGTAGCGCCTCGGTACAGTCCGACCCGCTTGACTGCTTTCTACGTTGTTCACGCGCGAAGCACCGAACTACCCACGCGGTAGCGGCACTTCCCCCCTCCCTGAAAGGGAGGGGCGGGGGTGGGTAGGTTTCCCCAAGCTCGTCCGCCAATGGCTAGCGCATCGCGATACCGCATCGACAACCGACTTCGGCCGCGGGCAGGATGTTCCGCCGCGTGTCCACGTCCTCGAAAGCGCACGTCAAGTAGCCGTGAAACCCTAGCTTAAAAAGCGGACCTGGCAGCCACGCTATAGTTCGACCGCGACAGTTCGACCGCTACCTAAACGAAGATTGGGCCCCGGCCGGCGCAATCGAAACAAGTCGGGCGGACCAACGAAGGTCCGCCCGCGCCAATTAGGCCGCCATGAACATCTCAGGCGGCAGCGCCATCAGCGACTCCGCGCCACCCTCGATCTTGCGACGCAGCGCGCCCGCATCGGGGAGGATCCGCTCGGCATAGAAGCGTGCGGTGACCAGCTTGGCGTCGAGGAACGCAGCCTCGCCCTCGCCCGCTGCCTTCAGCTTGGTCGCAGCGACGGCCATCCGCAGCCACATCACGCCGACCGCCACGATCCCCATCAGGTGCATGTAGCTGACCGCGCCCGCACCGACGTTCTCCGGGTTCTTCATGCCGTTCGCCATGAACCACATCGTCGCCGCCTGAAGCTGGCCGTTCGCCTTCTCCAGCGCCTCGGCGAACACCGCCGTTGCCGGATCGGCCTTCGCCGCGGCGACGTCGTCCGCGACCAGCTTGAAGAACGCCTGGATCCCGCGCCCACCATTCTGCGCGAGCTTGCGTCCGACCAGATCCATCGCCTGAACGCCGTTGGTGCCCTCGTAGATCATCGCGATCCGGGCATCGCGAACATACTGCTCCATGCCCCATTCGGCGATGTAACCGTGGCCGCCGTAAACCTGCTGCGCGTTGGTCGCGATCTCGTAGCCCTTATCGGTGCCGTAGCCCTTGATGACCGGGGTCAGCAGGCTGATGATGTCACCCGCCAGTTGGCGCTCTTCCTCCGTATCGGCATGATGCTCGAGATCGGCCTGGAGCGCGGTCCACAGGATCAGCGCGCGCAGGCCCTCGGTCAGCGACTTGCCCTCCATCAGCATGCGGCGGATGTCGGGATGGACGAACAGCGTGTCGGCCTTCTCCTGCGGCTCCTTGGGCCCCGTCAGCGCGCGACCCTGGCGTCGGTCCTGCGCGTACTGGACGGCGTTCTGATACGCGACTTCGGCCACGCCGAGGCCCTGCAAGCCCACACCGAGACGTGCGGCGTTCATCATGATGAACATCGCAGCGAGGCCCTTCATCTCCTCGCCGACGAGCCAGCCGGTCGCCGAATCATAGTTCATCACGCAGGTCGAGTTCGCGTGGATGCCCATCTTGTGCTCGATCGAGCCGCAGGTGACGCCGTTGCGCGCGCCGAGCGACCCGTCCTCATTCACCATGACCTTCGGCACTACGAACAGCGAAATGCCCTTCGAGCTGTCCGGCGCGCCCGGCGTCTTGGCCAGCACGAGGTGGATGATGTTCTCGGTCAGGTCATGCTCGCCCGACGAGATGAAGATCTTGGTGCCGGTGATAGCGTACGAACCATCCGCCTGCGGCTCGGCCTTGGTGCGGATCAGACCCAAATCGGTGCCGCACTGCGGCTCGGTCAGGTTCATCGTCCCGCCCCATTCGCCGGACACCATCTTGGGCACGTACATCGCCTTCTGCGCGTCCGAGCCCTTGGCGATCAACGCGGCGATCGCGCCGTGCGTGAGCCCTGGATACATCGCGAACGCCATGTTCGACGAGATCATGTATTCCTGGAACGCGGTCGACACGACGTGCGGCATGCCCTGCCCGCCATACTCCGGCTGGTTGCCGAGCGTCGCCCAGCCGCTCTCGACATACTGCTTGTAGGCTTCCTTAAAGCCGTCCGGCGTCGTCACCGAGCCGTCCTCATGCCGCGTGCAACCCTGCTGGTCGCCCGACAGGTTCAGCGGGAACAGCACTTCGGCGACGAACTTGCCGCCCTCCTCAAGCACCGCGTCAACGACGTCGGGCGAGGCCGCATCGAAGCCGGGAAGATTGGAATAGCGTGGCAGGCCAACGACATGCTCGAGGACGAAACGCGTGTCGCGGACGGGGGGCGTATACTGGGGCATGGTTTATCCTTGCGGGGTGTCTTGGGCGCGGCTCACTTCGAGAAGGGCCACGAAACTGGTAAGTTCGTCGATGGCGAGATCGATGTCGCGCTTCTGCGCGGTCAGCAGCGCGATCCGCGCCTGGCTGCGCTCGATCACGACCTGCCGCTGCGCACGTCGGCCGTCACCGAGATCGTAGAGATCGATCATCTCGCGGATTTCGCCCAGGCTGAACCCGACGCGCTTGCCGCGCAGGATCCAGGCGAGACGCGCGCGGTCGCGGTGCGAATAGATACGCTGCGTGCCGCGTCGCTCGGGCGCGATCAGTCCCTCGTCCTCATAGAACCGCAGAGCCCGCGCGGTAACGTCGAACTCGGCCGACAGGTCGGAGATCGTGAAGCTCTCCCGGTCATGCCGCGGTTCGATCACCGCATAGGACTCGGGAGAAACCGGAGAGAGAGAAGCTCGTGTCGCCATCCCCAAAGAGATAACTCTCGTTTACGTCAACGTCAATTAGCGCAGAGCAACTTCCCCGCAGATGATCGCAACGTCGAGGCCTCCGACCGCGATTCGCTGATCCGGTCGACGGTCACCGCGGCCAGCGATGCCCGGCCGGTACACAGCGATTCGCAGGCCTCGGGCATCTCGGCCGGGAACACGATCCGGTCGCCATCGAACTTAGCGTTGAATTTGCACACGCCGAACGCGACCTTCAGCGCGTCGCCCGAGCGCTCGACCGTGCCCGACGCGGTACAGCCCTGGGCCTCGCCATAATCGACGCTGACCCCGATGCGGCTCGTCTTCTCGGTTCCGACAACGCAGACGCGGTCCGTATCGCGCGCCCACGATCCCTGCAGCGGGGCGTTCGGGTCCGGCACGATCCCCGCCATCTCGGCCGCCGCCTCCAGCCGAGTCCCCGCACTGTCCGCCACGACGTTGGACGGCTCTCGCCCACATCCGCCCAACACTAAAGCAAGCAGCAGCACCCGCCTCATTCGGCCGGCACCAGCTTGCCCCCCTCGATCCGCCGGAAGAAACAGGTGCGTTCACCGGTATGGCACGCCGGGCCCGCGGCATCGGCGATCACCCACACCGCATCCTGGTCGCAATCGATCCGCAGCTCGGCGACACGCAGCACGTTCCCCGACGTTTCGCCCTTCTTCCAGAGCTTCTCCCGACTCCGCGACCAGAAATGCGCCTCGCCGGTTGCCTGCGTCTCCGCCAGCGCTTCCGCATTCATATGCGCGACCATCAGCACGTCGCCCGACACCCGGTCGGTGACGACCGCGGTCAGAAGCCCGGCGGAGTCGAATTTCGGATCGAGCGTCAGGCCCGTGTCGCGGCTGTGTGTCATGCCCCGGATATACCCGAAAGCCGCCCAGATGCGACCAGCAGCACGCAATGTTATTACAAACAGGCGACAACGCCGCCAACCGCTCGTATAGGGCTGCTTCCGCACGACGTGAGATCCGGCATGCAGACGACCAATCCTTTCGATGACGACAAACTCCGCGAAGAATGCGGGGTGTTCGGCGTCTCCGCCACCGATGGCGCGGCCGCGCTCGTAGCCCTGGGGCTGCACGCGCTGCAGCACCGCGGACAAGAAGCCGCCGGCATCACGACCTTCGACGGCGCCAATTTCCACACCCACCGCGCGATGGGGCATGTCGCGGGCAATTTCGACCGCGACGATGTGATCCGCGCCCTCCCCGGCACCGTCGCCTGCGGTCATGTCCGCTATTCGACGACCGGCGAGACGGCCTTGCGCAACGTCCAGCCGCTCTACGCCGAACTCTCGACCGGCGGCTTCGCGATCGCGCATAACGGCAACATCTCCAACGCGATGCGGTTGCGTCGCGAGCTCGTCCGCCGCGGCTCGATCTTCCAGTCGACCAGCGATACCGAGACGATCATCCATCTCGTCGCGACGTCGAACTACCGGACGCTGCTCGATCGCTTCATCGATGCGCTGAAGCAGATAGAAGGCGCCTATTCGCTGATCGTGATGACGCCGGAGGGCATGATCGCCTGCCGCGATCCGCTCGGCATCCGCCCCCTAGTCATGGGCAAGCTCGGCGACGCGGTGATATTCGCGTCCGAGACGGTCGCGCTCGACGTCGTCGGCGCCACTTTCGTCCGCGCGATCGAGCCCGGCGAGCTGGTCATCGTCCAAGGTTCGGAGATCCGCTCGATCCGCCCGTTCGCGCCGATGGCGGCGCGGCCGTGCATCTTCGAATGGGTGTATTTCTCGCGCCCCGATTCGATCGTCGACGATCACTCGATCTATTCGGTCCGCAAGGCGATCGGGGCGCAGCTCGCGATCGAATCGCCGGTCGATGCCGATCTCGTCATCCCCGTCCCCGATTCGGGTACCCCGGCAGCGATCGGCTATGCGCAGCAGTCGGGCATCCCGTTCGAGCTCGGCATCATCCGCTCGCATTATGTCGGCCGCACGTTCATCTCGCCGGGCGACAAGGTCCGCCACCTCGGCGTCAAGCTCAAGCACAACGCCAACCGTGCGCTCATCAAGGGCAAGCGGGTCATCCTTGTCGACGATTCGATCGTCCGCGGCACCACTTCACTGAAGATCGTCGAGATGATGCGCGAAGCCGGCGCCGCCGAAGTCCATATGCGGATCGCCAGCCCGCCGACGCGGCACTCATGCTTCTACGGCGTCGACACGCCCGAGCGCGAGAAGCTGCTCGCGGCCAAGCTCGATCTCGGCGGCATGACCGGCTTCATCCACGCCGATAGCCTCGCCTTCATCTCGATCGACGGCCTCTACAAGGCGCTCGGCGAGGCGAAGCGCGCGGATGTCCGCCCGAAATATTGCGATGCGTGCTTCACCGGCGACTATCCGACCACGCTGACCGACCATGACGAAGGCTCGGAAGTCGACCAGTTCGCGATGCTCGCCGAACGCGTCATCTGATATCCCCGGAGCGATTATGACGGACAAGCCTCTCGAAGGCCGACTGGCCTTGGTCACCGGTGCCAGCCGCGGCATCGGCGCCGCGACCGCGATCGCGCTGGCGGCAAAGGGCGCACACGTCGTCCTGACGGCGCGCACTCCTGGCGGCCTCGAAGAGGTCGAGGCGACGATCCACGCAGCCGGCGGCTCCGCAACGATAGCTCCGCTCGATCTGGCGGAGAGCGAAGCCATCGCGCGGCTCGCGACGGCGATCGGAGACCGTTGGGACGCGCTCGATATTCTCGTCCTCAACGCCGGCATGCTCGGCTCGCTGTCGTCCGTCCCGGCGATCGATCCGAAGGAAATGGCGCAGGTCCTGACGCTCAACGTCAGCGCGCAGGCCGCCCTGATCGCGGCATTCGATCCGATGCTGAAGAAAGCGAAGTCGGCCCGGGTGATCGGCGTGACCTCCAGCGTAGGCCGGAAGCCCCGCGCCTATTGGGGCCTATACGGCGCGTCGAAGGCCGCGTTCGAAACCCTCCTCGGCGCATACGGCGACGAGATGGCCGAGATCAGCGCCATCCGCACCGCGATCGTCGATCCGGGTGCGACGCGCACGAAAATGCGCGCACGGGCGTACCCGGGCGAAGATCCGAACTCGGTGAAAGAGCCGACAATAGTGGCCGACCGCATCGTAGCGCTGGCGATCGAAGGCTTCGAACCCGGCCATTGCGAACGAGTCGGTTAAGCCACTACCCCGTCATTCCCGCGGAGGCGGGAACCCAGACTGGCTGGCCAAGCGACTCAATCAACGATGTTCGCCAATATGGATCCCCGCCTGCGCGGGAATGACGGATTGGGAATGGCAGGCGCTACCGCTTCACCAGAGTAACCTGCGCCACATCGATCCCGCCGCCAAGAAACCCACCCTCGCAATACATCAGATAATAGCGCCACAAAGCCACGAACCGCGCATCGAATCGCGCCGGCAACCGCCCCTCGGCCACCGCAGCATCAAACGCCACCCGCCAGCGCCGCAACGTCTCGGCATAGTGCAACCCGAACCCGCGCCGATCCTCCCACACGAGCCCCCGCGCCTCCGCCAGCGCGCGAAACCGCGGCGCGGACAACAGCATCCCGCCCGGAAACACGTAGCGCTGGATAAAATCGACACTCCGCGAGTAGGAGTCGAAGATCGCATCGTCGATCGAGATATACTGCAACGCCGCGCACCCACCCGGCTTCAGCGCACGCGCGATCGCGTCGAGATACACCGGCCAATATTCCTCGCCGACCGCCTCGACCATCTCGATGCTCGCCACCGCGTCATAGGTCCCGGTGACGTCACGGTAATCGGTCAGCGCCACGCGCACACCATCGAGCCCCGCCGCCGCGATCCGGTCGTCGACCTGCCGCTTCTGCTCGACCGACAAGGTCAGCGCATGCACGCCGACCCCCGCCCGCGCCGCCATCTCGGCGAACGACCCCCAGCCACAACCAATCTCCAGGATCGTATCCCCCGCCCGCGCGCGCGTCCGGTCGAGGATCGCGCGCAGCTTGGTCGCCTGCGCCGCCTCATGCGGTTCGGCATCATCGAACGGCTCGGCGAAGATCGCGCTCGAATAGGTCAGGCTGGGATCGAGCCACGTCTCGTAGAAATCGTTGCCGAGGTCGTAATGCGCCGCGATGTTCTTCCGCGAGCCAGTCGGGTCGTTCCGACGCATCCTGTGCCACGCCCGCGCCGCCAGCCGCACCACGCCCCCCGACCGCGCCGCGCCCCCGAGCGATCGCCGGTTGCGCATGAACAGGTCGAACAGCGGCACCGGATCGGGGCTAGACCAGTCGCCCGCCGCCCAGCCCTCGTACCAGCCAACCGACCCCGCCGTCGCAAGCCGCACCAGCGCACGCCAGCGATGCACCGTAACGACCGGCAAAGGTCCCGGCGCACGTCCGCCGATCAGCCGCCGCGTGCCATCAGGCAGTCGCGCATCGATCCCGCCGCTCTCGAGCCCCGCGTCGATCTGGTCGAGCAATCGGTGGAAAACCGGCGCGACGAGGCGAGCAACCGTGGAAGCTTGCGTGGCAGGCACATCGTCGAAAGCGGGAACGGCAGTCATCGCGGCGCTCCATGCAACACGCTTGGCAGCTAGGAAAGAGCCGTCGGCGCGGAAACGGCTGGAACGCGATCACCCAGCCAACACCGCAAGGCGCTCCCCTCCCTGAAAGGGAGGGGAGCGGACGCACCCTACCGAGCGTGCCGCCCAGCCTCGAGCGCCCGCTCCCGCCCTTCCCGATGCCCGACGATCTTTGCCGGATAGTCACGAGGCCGACACCCAGACTCCTCCCGATCATGGATCGCCCCCCGATACCGTCGCCAACTCCGGCACCCACTCCCGAATATACTCCCCCGCATCGAACGTCTCCGACGGCGACAACACCGCAACGCTCCCCCCTCCCTGAAAGGGAGGGGTTGGGGGTGGGTAGGGTTCCGCTTGGTCGACCGTCATCGGCTCGAACCGGCCAACCCACCCCCAGCCGCTCCCTTCCAGAGAGGGGAGCAGACGGACCCTACCGAGCGTGCCGCCCAGCCTCGAGCGCCCGCTCCCGCCCTTCCCGATGCCCGACGATCTTCGCCGGATAGTCGCGAGGCCGACACCCGGATTCCTCCGGATCGTGGACAGCCCCCCTCGACACCGTCGCCAGTTCCGGCACCCACTCCCGGATATAATCCCCCGCATCGAACTTCTCCGACTGCGACAACGGCGCCATGATCCGCCCGAACATATTCGAATCCACCCCGGTCCCGGCCACCCACTGCCAGTTCACCGAATTATTCCCGTAATCCGCATCGACCAAACAATCCCAGAACCACCGCTCCCCCTCGCGCCAGTCGATCAGCAGGTGCTTCACCAGGAAGCTCGCCGTGATCATCCGTACGCGGTTATGCATCCACCCGGTCGCCCAAAGCTGGCGCATTCCGGCGTCGACGATCGGATACCCGGTCTTGCCCTCCTGCCACGCCTTCAGGTCGGCATCGACGTCCTTGCCCGACCGCCAGGGCAGCTTGTCGAACTTGGGCCGCCCGTTCGTGTCGCCGTAATCCGGCATCGTCAGCACGACGCCATCGGTGAAGTCCCGCCACGCGAGTTCCTTGCGAAACGTCGTCGCATCGCCATGGCCATCGACCGCATGCCACACGGTACGCGGCGATATCTCCCCGAAATGCAGATGCGGCGACAAGCGCGAGGTGCCCTCGATCGACGGCATGTTGCGATCGACATCATACGCCTCGACGATCGGCGCCATCGCCTTCGCATTCTCCAACGCCTGAGCCTCGCCCGGCGCCCAGTCCTCGAACCCCGTCGACCAATCCGGCTTAGTCGGCAGGAGTTCCCATTCCGCCAGTTTCTCACTCTTCGGCCACTTCGACGGCGCCGGGATCGTCCGCGGCGCAGGCTCGGGCTCACCCGGCGGCATCATCTGGTTGAGCGCCTTCCAGAACGACGAATACACCTTGAACTGCCCGCCCGAGCCCGTCTTCACGTCCTCGACGCGCGCGAGGTGGTTGCCGTCATGCAGGCACAACCGATCGCCGAGCGCTGCCTCGGCCTTGCGCCACCACGGCTCGTAATGCCGGATCGCATGCACCTGCCCGGCGCCGGTTTCCTCCATCAGCGCGATCAGGACCTCGACCGCGTCCCCCCGCCGCAGGATCAGCCTCGATCCCTTGTCGGCCAGCGACGTCCCGAACGCGTCGAGCGTATGATGCAGCCACCAGCGCTGCGCCCCGCCCATCTTCCATTTCCCCGGCGCATCGTCGTCGAGCACATAGACCGGGATCACCGGCCCCGCATGCGCGGCCGCGATCAGCGCGGGTTGATCGTGAAGGCGAAGGTCCTGGCGCAGCCAGAGCAGGGAAGGTGTCGTCATCGCGCGTTCAATGCACCAACCCGCAGTCCGGCGTCACCCGCGGCGGCAAAAGTTTGGCCGAGCGTCAGAATCGCGGCGACGTGCCGTTCGGCGATCGCCAGCGCATCCTCGCCGTACCCGCCGCCGACCGTACTCGCGAGCGGCAAACCCCGCGCGATCGCGAGGCCCGCGACCAGCCGCTCCCGCCGCGCCAGACCATCCAGGGTCAGCGACAACCGCCCCAGCCGATCGCCATCGAACGGATCCACCCCCGCCTGATACAGGATCAGCTCCGGCCGAAACTCGTCGAGCAACGGCACCAGCGTCGCTTCCAGGGTCCCCAGATAAACCTCGTCGCCGACCTTGTCCGGCAGCGGCACGTCGATCGTGGACCGCGCCTTCCGCACCGGAAAATTCTTCTCCGCGTGGATCGAATAGGTCGCGATCTCCGGCCGTCCCGCGAGCAGCGCAGCGGTCCCGTCACCCTGATGCACGTCGCAATCGACGACGAGAACACGCGCCACGCGGCGTTCGTCGATCAACCGTGCAGCCGCGACCGCCAGGTCGTTGAAAACACAGAACCCCGCCCCCGTGTTCGCCAGCGCATGATGGCTCCCCCCCGCCGTATTCGCAGCAAACCCGTGCTCCAAAGCGAGGCACGCGGCCAGCCAAGTCCCGTGCGGCACGATCGCCGCGCGCGACGCCACCGCCTCCGTCACCGGAAACCCGATCCGCCGCTCCTTCTCCTTCGGCACGTCCGCGCGAAGCACCTCGGCGACATAATCCTCGTCATGCACCGCCTCCAGCCACGCGGTCGGCGTCGTCTCGGCGCGATGCCATGCGACGGCATCGCCTTTGTCGAGCAGCAGGTCGCGGATCAGCCCGTTCTTGTTCCAGCGATAGGTCGAGCGTACTGGCGCCGGCGTGACATAGTCGGGATGGTGGACGACATGGATCATGCTCCGTAGGTAGGAGCGCGCTGCCCGCCGCCCAAGCCGCCAACCGTTCAAGCGCCTGCGTTCCGGAGACTTTTGTGACCGATTATTCGACTCTCCCCTATCGTCCCTGCGCCGGCATCATGCTCATGAACGCGGAAGGGAAGATTTTCGTCGGCCAGCGCAACGATTCGCCGCTGGAGGCATGGCAGATGCCGCAGGGTGGAATCGATCCCGGCGAGGACGCCGAAGCCGCCGCACTGCGCGAACTCGGCGAGGAAACCGGCGTCATGCCCGACAAGGTCGAGCTGATCGCCAAAGCGCCCGGCGAGTTCGTCTACGACCTCCCCCCCGAACTGCTCGGCAAGGTCTGGAAGGGCAAATGGCGCGGCCAGACGCAACGCTGGTTCCTGTACCGCTTCCACGGCACCGACGCCGACGTGAACATCGCCACCGAGCACGAGGAATTCCGTGCATGGCGCTGGAGCGATCCCGCCGACCTGCCGCGGCTGATCGTGCCATTCAAGAAGGCGCTCTACGAACAGGTACTCGCCGCCTTCGCGCCACATCTCGGCGCAACCTCGGCACGCTGAGCAGTTCCCAATCCGCTACGCTGCCGTTACGGAACGGCTGTGCGCCGCTTATCCCCTCTTCTGTTCGCCCCGTTCCTATTGGCGAACGCCCCCGATCCGCAATCGGTGATGATCCCCGAAACGATCCGCGCGATGCTCGACGCCGCGCTGGAGGCGGGCAACGAGGCGGACGTCAACACGATCGCCAAATACGCCCGCGCCGCCGATCCGCTCAGCGGCGACGCGGTGCTGGCGATTGCCGAGAAGTGGAAGGCCGATCGCGCCGCCCAGCGCACGCAGGTCATCCGCCAGGCGAGCTTCCTCGACCTCTGGAGCGGCAAGGCGGAAGTCGGCGGTTACCTCACGACCGGCAATTCCGACACAGCGGGCGGCACCGCGGTGCTCGACCTCAACCGCGAAGGCCTGCGCTGGCGTCACAAGTTCCACGCCCAGGCCGATTACCAGTCGAACCTCAACATCACGACGCGCGAGCATTACCTCGCCTCGTACGAGCCCAACTACAAGATCGACGATCGCGCGTATGTCTACGGCGTCGGCCAGTATGAAGGCGACCGGTTCCTGGGCTATTACAACCGCTATTCGACCTCGATCGGCGCGGGCTACAGCGTCATCAAGACCGCCGGTACCAAGCTCGATCTCGAACTCGGACCAGCCTATCGTCACACCGAATTCACCGACGATACCGTGCAGAGCAGCCTCGCCGCGCGTGGCACCGCGAACTTCAGCATCCGCATCCTCAGCGGCCTGTCGGTCAGCCAGGTCGCGTCCGCCTATGTCCAGCGCTTCAACAGCACGCTCAGCGGCACGACCTCGATCAACGCCAAGCTGATCGGCCCCCTGTCCGCCGCGTTGTCGTATAGCGTCCAGTATGAAAGCGAACCGCCGATCGGCTCGGTCTCGACCGACACAACCAGCCGCGCGTCGCTGGTCTACAGCTTCTGACGCTGTTCCCACGCGCGCCCGGCCTCGATAGGATCGCGTGATGAGGGGACTTTCGACGATAGAGCGCGATGCCGTCGACACGGCGGGCGCCGCACCGATGCTGACGCAGGTCGAGGCGTGGGCGGTCGTCAACAGCGGCACACGCAACCTCGCGGGCCTCGCGACGATGGCCGGGTTGCTGGGCGATGCATTCGCGGTCCTGCCGGGCGAGATCACGCTCGTCGAGCCGACCCCGGTCGACAGCGTCGGCGCGGACGGCGTGGTCTCGGCGATCGAGCACGGCAAACACCTGCATCTCGTCGTCCGCCCTAACGCGCCAGTCCGCATGCTGTTCACTGGCCACATGGACACGGTCTACCCGGTCGATCACGCGTTCCAGTCGCTGCAATGGCTGGACGACGGCCGGCTGAACGGTCCCGGCGTCGCGGACATGAAGGGCGGGCTGTCGGTCATGCTCGCCGCGCTCCAAGCGGTCGAGGCCAGCCCCCTCCCCGCACGCATAGGCTATGAAGTCGTCATCAACTCCGACGAGGAAACCGGCTCCTTCTCCTCCGCCGCGCTTTTAGAACGCGCGGCTCACGGCAAGGTCGCCGCGCTGACCTACGAACCCGCGCTCGCCGACGGTACGCTCGCAGGGGCGCGTGGCGGCACGGGAAATTTCTCGATCATCGTCCACGGCCGCAGCGCGCACGCCGGTCGCAACCCGGAGGACGGCCGCAACGCACTCGTCGCCGCCGCCGACATCGCGGTGCGCCTGTCGAAGGTGCGCGGCCCTGACCTCGCGGTGAACCCGGCACGGATCGAAGGCGGCGGCCCGAACAACGTCGTCCCCGACCTCGCCATCCTCCGCATCAACTTCCGCCCCGCGACACTCGACGACATCGCCCGCGCTAGGTCGCACATCGACTCCGTGGTCGAGACGGTCGCTGCCGAGCACGACGTCCGGATCGAAGTCCATGGCAGTTTCAATCGCCCCCCGAAACCGATCGACGCGAGCGCCGCGCGCCTGTTCGATCTGGTCAAGAGTTCCGGTGCCGACCTCGGCCTCGACATCGCCTGGAAAGCCACAGGCGGCGTCTGCGACGGCAACAACATCGCCGCCGCCGGCGTGCCGGTCGTCGACACGATGGGCGTCCGCGGTGGCGCGATCCACTCGACTGACGAGTTCATGATCCCCGACAGCCTCGCCGAGCGCGCGGCGCTGTCGGCGGTCACCATATTGCGCATCGCGGAGGGCCGTTTGTGAGCTTCAGGATCCGGGCCGCGGTCGACGACGATCTCCAGCACCTCTACGAAATGGCCAAGCTGACCGGCGGTGGTTTCACCAACCTGCCGCCCGATCGCCGCGCGCTGACCGCCAAGCTCGAGCGCAGCCACGCCGCCTTCGCGCGCACGGACGGCCCGGTCCAGGACGAGCTGTTCGTGCTGATCCTCGAAAATATCGAGACGAAGGAAGTCCGCGGCACCTGTCAGATCTTCACGCTGGTCGGCCAAAGCTACCCCTTCTACAGCTACCGGATCGGCCAGCTCACCCAGCATAGCCGCGAGCTGAACCGGACCTTCCGCGCCGACATGCTCTCGCTCGCAACCGACCTTGAAGGCGCGAGCGAAGTCGGGGGACTCTTCCTCCATCCCGGCGAACGCGCAGGTGGCCTCGGCCTGTTGCTCGCCCGCAGCCGCTATCTGTTCATCAAGATGCACCGCGCGCGCTTCGCCGACCGCATCCTCGCCGAACTGCGCGGCGTGATCGACGAGGCCGGCGGCTCGCCGTTCTGGGACGGCCTTGCCGGCCGTTTCTTCGGGATGAATTTCCAGGACGCGGATCAGTTCAATGCGATCAACGGCCACCAGTTCATCGCCGACCTGATGCCCAAGCACCCGATCTACACCGCGATGCTCACCGAGACCGCGCGCGCCGCGATTGGCCTTCCCCACCCCTCGGGCCGCGCAGCGATGCGGATGCTGGAGAACGAAGGGTTCGCATTCGAAAACTATGTAGACATCTTCGACGGCGGCCCGACGATGACCGCGCGCACCGACCAGGTCCGCTCGATCGCCGACGCACGCGACAGCAAATTGGTCGCGATCGGCGACGACGGCGGTAAGGAGACCCTCGTCGCGACCGGCCACCTCGCAGACTTTCGCGCCGCATTCGGCAAGGTCCGCGAGACCGAGGACGGCGTCGTGCTGACGGAAGATTGCGCACGCGCGCTAGATGTCCGCGAGGCCGACCACGTTACCCACGTAGCTCGCCTTTGACTGCCGGGTCGGGCGCCTCAATGTCGGGTTAATTTACAGTTAACTACGTCAATGCGCGAGGGAATGGCGGATATCGGCCACTGGTACGTATCTTGCCGATCCGCTCGCCATGTGGACCCGATTTACGCGCCTCTTCATCATCAAGACCAAGTTCGAGGCCTTCCTCGTCATCTACGGCCTGTGGCTCGGTGCCGTCGAACGCGGGATGCACTATCTCCAGCAATATCCGGGATATGGCGGCTGGCTACTGTTCGCCGCCTGCCCGATCGCCGTATTCATGGCAGGCGGGCGGATCATCGATTCGGTCGACCAAGCACGCGAGCGATAGATCGACTGATCAACTCGTCTGCGGCGTGAGATGCAGGTACCGGCTCGAAAAGTCGGCCAGTTCGCGCAGCGCATCCCATCGCGGAAAGCTGATGCGACGACGGTTGCGTCCGATCAGCCCATCGGACTCCAACGACTTGATCGTTCGGTTGACATGCACTGCGGTCAAGCCGAGCGCGTCGCCAAGCTGCTCCTGGCTCATCGGCAACTCGTAGCCGTCCGGTCCGGTCAGCCCTTGTCGATCGAGACGGATCGCGAATTCGCACAGGAAATGAGCCAGCCGCGATCGGGCGTCGCGCCGACCGATGTTCAGGATCCATTCGCGAAAGATCGATCCCTCGACCAACGTGTTGACGAAAATCGCGTTACCGATCGCCGCACGTGTCCGTGCCAGTTCGCGCAGCGCCGACCTCGGGATCGTAGCGACATCGGCCCGGGTCAGCGTCTGCACGTTGTGATCCGCCACATCCAGAAACAGATGCTGAAAGTCGAGCGGTTCGCCGGGGATATGGAGCGACACGATCTGTCGCATGCCGGCTCCGGTCAGCTTTTGACGATACGCGAAGCCCGACAACAGCACCGCGCATTGGTCGGGCACGTCGCCTTCCCGCACGAGATACGACGACGGCTCGAACGTCCGCAATGTGTACGGCAGAGCGAGCAGAGCCGTGCGGTCGTCGTCGTCCAGCACCGCGTGCGTTTCCAACTTCCGAACCATCAGCGCCAGGGGGCTGGGCGTCGTAGCCATGAGTGTAATCCCGCAGAGATCGGGGCGGGAGCACATGCATCTCTCGGTCGTCAGAGCCCAAAAATCGGCTGGCGATGATGTCTTTTAACATAACCTGAGTGAAAATGTTTAATTAATGTTCGAGCTACCCGATTTGCTCGAATCAATTCACGAATAACCCAACCAAAATTAAAATTACCGGTTTCAGCTTTCGTCGATGACGACGCAGAAGTTCCGCCGTTCAACAGGCAGATCAGCTTTCTTCAGCAAACAAATGTTAGTTTTTACTTGCGGCCGATACTTGATAGGCACGAATTTGTCGGTCGATATTCATTCCATGACGCTTAGTGATTGTTCGGCGTCTTCCAGCGCTGAACCAACCCAGCCACGACCATGTCGACCGAATCGACCTGCGCGGCGATCCGCTGGTGCAGCAACCCCGCGGCATCCCTGAAACGTCGCGCCAGCGAATTATCCGGGACGATCCCCAACCCGACTTCGTTCGAGACGAGGATGACGCGGCCTTCCAACCGCGCGATCGTCTCGACCAGCTCGTCCACGCGCGCCGCGATGGCCTCGTCGGCAAGCAGTAGGTTCGACATCCACAGCGTCAGGCAATCGACCAGCATCACCGTTTCCGTACCGTCTTCGCGTCGCAACGCTTCGCCGAGCGCGAGCGGAGCCTCGACGGTCCGCCACCGATCGTCACGGTCGGCGCGGTGACGCGCGATCCGGTCCTCCATCTCGCCGTCGAACGCCTGCGCGGTCGCGATATAGACTAGCCGCGTTGCGCGATCCCCCGCTGCCGCTGCCGCTGCTGCTTCCGCTACGGCCTGCGCATGTCGGCTTTTCCCCGACCGTGCGCCGCCAAGCACGAACAGGCTTTTCCCGAACGGTGTTCCGATCGACTGCATCCCACCGTCTCCTTCGCGCTTGCTCGACGGGCCCGGAATGACGATGACGCGCGGAAGATCAAGCGAAAGCCCGCGGGTCCGAGTGAAAGATGGTATGAACGCGCTGCGCATCCACGGTGGACGGATCGATCTCGCCGCAATGCTCTACCCGGATGCGCCGCGCCCCTGGCTCGACTTGTCGACCGGCATCAACCCTTGCGCCTGGCCGACCGGGACCGTGCCGATCGTCGATCTGCACAGCCTCCCCTCGCCCGCCGCAATCGCCGATCTGGAAACCGCCGCTGCTGCCGTATTCGGCACGACCGTCGACCGGGTCGTCGCACTGCCCGGTAGCGAACTCGGCCTGCGAACGCTCGCCACGCTGGACCTGCCGGGCCCCGTCCGGTTCGTCGCGCCGAGCTACGCTACGCATGCCGAAGCGATCGACGGCGCCGTTCCGATCACGCGAAACGCGATCGATACGGTTGAGGACGGCACGCTATTGTTGGCCAATCCCAACAATCCGGACGGTCATTGCGACACGCCGCAGCGCCTGCTCACGATCGCGCGCGCGGGTGCCTGGCTCGTCGTCGACGAGGCGTTTGCCGATGCGACACCTGAATCGAGCATCGTTCCCCTGCTCCGCCCCGACGACCGCGCGATCGTCTTCCGGTCGTACGGCAAGTTCTTCGGCCTGCCCGGCGTGCGGCTCGGGTTCATGATAGCCCCGCCCGAACACGTCGCGGCGATGCGGAAGCGGCTCGGCAGCTGGCCCATATCCGCCCATGCCGTGGCCTATGGCACCGCCGCCTACCGGGATACCGCCTGGATCGCTGCTGCACGTCTCTCGATCGTCGACCGAGCGGCAAGGCTCGACGCACTGCTGTCACGCCACGACCTGCGTGTGCGCGGCGACTGCGGCTCGTTCCGGTTGGTCGAGAGGGATGCGGCGCCCGCATTGTTCGAACGGCTCGCGCAGGCCGGCATCCTGACCCGCACCTTCGATCACGCACCGCATTGGCTACGCATGGGCGTTCCCGGTAACGACGCTGCGTTTGCGCGGCTCGAACGAGCGCTCGGCAGTGGCTGAGCCGGTTGCCGTGCTGGCTATCGCCGTCGACGCGGCAATCGGCTGGCCTGCCCCGCTCTACGCGCGGATCGGTCACCCGGTCGGCGGCTTCGCTCGCCTGATCGGCTTGGCGGAGACCCGCTGGAACAGACCTGAATGGTCGGCTGCCACCCGTCGTGCTGCCGGCGTCGTCACGATCGTAGGAGTCGTCGCCGTCGCGTCCGGCGTGGCGCTTGCCGCTACTGCGCTTGCCCGCCTCGTGCTCGGCCCGGCAGCCTGGCTCGCGATCGGCTTGATGGCCGCGCCGGGGGTCGCGATCCGCAGCCTGTACGATCACGTCGTGCCGGTCGCTCGCGCGCTCGAAGCCAGCGATCTGGAGAGCGCCCGTGCGCGCGTCGCGATGATCGTGGGGCGGGACGTCGCTTCGCTCGACGAAGCGGGCGTGGCGCGAGCTGCGATCGAGAGCCTTGCCGAGAGCGTGTGCGACGGCGTCGTCGCGCCGCTGTTCTGGTTGCTCGTCGCCGGGCTACCGGGGCTTTGGGCGTACAAGGCGATCAATACCGCGGACAGTCTGATCGGGCACCGCGAAGAGCGATGGCGCGCATTCGGCTGGGCGGCGGCGCGGACCGACGATGTCGCGAACCTGATCCCCGCGCGGCTCAGCGGTGTGTTGCTCTGCGTCGCCGGGCTCGGCGGATGGCGGACGATGCGGCGCGATGCTGGCAATCATGCCTCGCCCAACGCCGGCTGGCCCGAGGCTGCAATGGCCGGTGCGCTTGGTCTGCGCCTTGCCGGCCCGATCGCCTATGACGGGGTGCGTGTCGCCAAGCCGTATATCGGCGACGGCCGTGCGGACGCCACCGCATCGGATCTTCGCGCCGCGCTCGGCATCTATCGCCGGGCGTGCGTGCTGCTACTCGTCATTGCCGGAGGAATCGCATGGGCGCTCTGATGCTCCAGGGGACCGGCTCGGACGTCGGCAAGTCGGTGCTCGTCGCCGGACTATGCCGCGCCTTCGCCAATCGCGGGCTGTCGGTCCGCCCGTTCAAGCCTCAGAACATGTCGAACAACGCCGCGGTTACCGCCGACGGAGGCGAGATCGGCCGTGCGCAGGCGACGCAGGCGATCGCCTGCCGCGTGGAGCCTAGCGTCGACATGAACCCGGTGCTGCTCAAGCCGCAGGGGGACCGCACGTCGCAGTTGATCGTACGCGGCCAGGTGCGCGGCACGCTCGCCGCGGCGCGCTGGCGGGAGGGGCGCGAAGGGCTGCTGGTCGACGTGCTCGACAGCTTCGAACGGCTATCGACAGGCTGCGATCTCGTCGTCGTCGAGGGCGCGGGCAGCCCGGCGGAAATCAACCTGCGCGCCGGCGACATCGCCAACATGGGCTTCGCCCGCGCCGCCGAAGTTCCCGTTATACTTGTCGGCGACATAGACCGAGGCGGCGTAATCGCCGCGATCGTCGGCACGCGCACGGTGATCGATCCGGCCGACGCGGCGATGATCCACGGGTTCCTGGTCAACAAGTTCCGCGGCGACCCAGCGCTGTTCAACGACGGCTATCGCGCGATCGAAGCGCGGAGCGGGTGGCGGGGGTACGGCGTCGTGCCGTGGCTGGCCGACGCGGTAAGGTTGCCGAGCGAGGACGCGGTGATCCTCGAACGCCCTTCCGCTAGTGCACAACGCCGCGTCACGATCGCCTGCCCAATCACGCCGCGGATCGCCAATTTCGACGACCTCGATCCGCTTCGGCTCGAGCCCGGTGTCGCGCTGGTGATGGTACCGCCGGGGACGCCGATCCCGGACGTCGACATGATCGTGCTCGCGGGATCGAAGGCGACGATCCCCGACCTCGCCTTTGTCCGCGCGCAAGGCTGGGACATCGATATCCGTGCGCATCACCGCCGCGGCAAGCCGGTGCTCGGGCTTTGCGGGGGCTACCAGATGCTCGGTCGCAGCATCGCCGACCCCGACGGAATCGAGGGACCGGCGGGGCGTGTCGACGGGCTCGGACTGCTCGACATCGACACGTTCCTCACCGGCAGCAAGACACTGGAAAGGGTGCGCGGCCGGGCGCAGGGCGCGGCGTTCGAGGGCTATGAGATGCACATGGGCGCAACCACTGGGCCCGCGACCACGCGCCCAATCGGCCACCGCGCCGATGGC
This sequence comes from Sphingomonas faeni, assembly GCF_030817315.1. Classification (NCBI taxonomy): domain Bacteria; kingdom Pseudomonadati; phylum Pseudomonadota; class Alphaproteobacteria; order Sphingomonadales; family Sphingomonadaceae; genus Sphingomonas; species Sphingomonas faeni. The sequence goes on from NZ_JAUSZF010000001.1 coordinate 1,329,147, forward strand.
AGCCCCGAAGGCGCGACGAGTGCGGACGGGCTGGTGTCGGGCAGCTACGTCCACGGCCTGCTCGCGCTCGCGGAGCAACGCGCGGCGTGGCTTGCGCGGCTCGGCGTCGCGGCCAGCGGGCCCGATCATGGCGCGTCGATCGATGCTGCGCTCGACGCGATCGCCGCGACGCTCGAACGGCATGTCGATCTCGATGCGCTATTGGCGCTAAGCGAGCGCGCCGGCCACCGCGAGCGCGACTAGCAGACCGGTCTCGAGGATCTCGATCCCGGCGCCATGCGCGTCGCCGGTCACGCCGCCCAGCGTCCGCCGCAACCATGCCGCGACGCCGAGCACGAGCAGCGGGAGAGCGATCAGCGCCGGCACCGCGACGGCCGCGAGCGCGAGCAACAGGCCCCATCCCAGCAGATCGCGGGCGCGGACCGCGCCGGCGACCGCTGCGCCGAGCCCGCCGGGCCGTAGTGGCGGCAACAGTCTCGCCCATGCGAGCGGCCCCATCCTCGCCGCGAACGGCACAAGGGCCAGCCCCCAGCCCACCCCTACGGCATGCAGCAGCACGAGCTTGGCGAGCATCTGGCAGACGATCGCGACGACGCCGAAGCTCCCGATATGCGGATCGGCCATGACAGCAAGCAGGCGCGTCCGATCGCCATGCGCTGCGCCCAGCCCGTCGGCGAGGTCGGCAAGCCCATCGAGATGCAGCGCCCCCGTCACCGCGATCCAGGTCAGCAGGGCAGCACCGGCCCCCATCCACGGATCGACTAGCGCACCCGCCCATCCGGCCGCCGCGACGATCAGGCCGATCACGAGACCAACGACAGGGTAGAACCGAATGGCGGCGGCGAAATCAGTCGAGGTCACCTCAACGCGCGGCATCGGCAGGCGGGTCAGAAAGCCGAACGCGACGATCAACCGTTTCATGCCGCCAGCCCGACGATCTGCACGGTCCGACTCGGGCGCGGCCATATGCGCAGCGAGACGAGCGCGGCATAGGGCAGGTCGAACGCCCAGATCTGCCGTCGATCGAACCCGCACAATTCCGCGAGCGCCGCCCGGATCGCGCCGCCATGCGTCACCACCAATGTCGAGACCGGTGGCATCTCTGCCAGTGCGCGCGCCACACGGTCCTGCAACGCGGACCAGCGTTCGCCATCGGGCGGTGGTGAGGCATCGGGATCATCGTAGAACGCCGCCAACTCGGCGGGCTCTATCGCAGCGGGGGCCAAACCGTCCCAGGTGCCGAAGTCGAGTTCCCGCCAGCGTGGATCGACCTCGACCGAAACGCCGCGCGGCCCACCGATCTCATCCGCACAGGCACGCGCGCGGATCAGATCGGATGCTCTGATTCGTTCCACCGCGATGCCCTTCGCGCGTGCGACGCAGGCGGCGATCCCTGCCTCGGTTGCCGGGTCGTCGGTTCGCCCAAGCAACCGACCCGCCACCGCGGGCGCACCATGCCGCATCAGGTACAGCATGTACGCGCTCACGCCGCCGAAACGCCCGCCTCGGCGAACGTCGCCATCTCCGCATGGACCGCCAGTGCCGCGCGGACGAGCAACGTCGCGGTAGCTGCTCCGCTGCCCTCACCCAGCCGCATGCCGAGCGATAGCAACGGCTCGAGCCCCATGCGCTTGAGCAAAAGACGATGCCCCGGCTCGGCCGAGACATGCCCGGCAAGGCAATGCGCGAGAATGTCGGGGCACGCAGCAGCCAACGGTGCCACAGCCGAACAGCAGATGAAGCCGTCGAGCATCACCGGCACGCTCGCCTGCCGTGCCGCGACCACCGCACCCGCGATCGCCGCCAGTTCGCGTCCGCCGAGCCGCCGCAAGATCTCGAACGGCGTGCCCAGTGCATCCCGGTGCAGCGCGACCCCAGCCTCGACGACGGCGATCTTCCGTGCGATGCCCTCGCCATCGACGCCGGTACCCGGCCCTACCCAGTCGCTCGCCGCCCCGCCCAAGCTCGCCAGACATAGCGCCGCAGCGGTAGTCGAATTGCCGATCCCCAGCTCGCCGAGCACGAGCAGATCGGGCGCATCCGCGACAGCCGCCGCGCCAGCGTTGATCGCGCCGAGGCACTCCTCCTCCAACATCGCCGGGGCTTCGGTGAAGTCTGCGGTCGGCCGGTCGAGATCGAGCGATACGATCTTCAGCTCAAGGCCCGCCGCGCGCGACAGCGCGTTGATCGCCGCGCCGCCATGCTGGAAATTGGCGACCATCTGCGCGGTGACCGAGGCCGGGAACGCACTCACACCGCGCGCGACGATGCCGTGATTGCCTGCAAACACGACCGCACTACCGCGATCGAGCCGAGGCAGCGGGTTAGCCTGCCAGCCGGCCATGAAGACCGCGATATCCTCCAGCCGCCCGAGCGAGCCTGGCGGCTTGGTCAGTTCCCCCTCCCGGGTGATCGCCGCGGATCGCGCCGCGGCGTCCGCCTGCGGCAAGCCGCGCAAGGCCGCCAGAAACGCGACGGGCGTTGCGAATGCGGTCATTCGACGACGAACCCAGCGGGCGGCGTGCGCGTGATGAAATGGCCCTTCACACCCTGCGGCCATTGCTTGAACGGCACCTGCCCGAACGCGCTGTCGCCGTAGAGCCGCGCGTAATCGAGGATCGCGCGCGCGGAATCCTCGGTCGGCTCGAACCGGCCGAGCACATAGCCGACCTTGGCGGGTGCGCGCAGGTGGATCGTGCAGAAATCCTGGCACGCGAACAGGCACGGCATCTCCTGCACGGTGACGTCGGCATAAGCGGGATCGCTCGCCTGTACTGCCTTTAACGCGCTGACCAGCCGCGCGCCGCCGCGTTGGCCCTGCTCGTCGTCGCGCGCGTCCGCGGAATGGCGACACGTATTGCACGCGACCACCGCGACGCCGTCCTCGACCGACTTCAGCATGTCCGTTCCAAGACGATCGCAACTTGATGTGAACCTGGCATAGTTACCCCTTCGGACAGTCGATCCCGCACCGCGCGAGGGGCAAAAGGCGCACGCCTCCGGCCTCCGCGCGACGCGAAGCGATGTCGTCGCTCGGGGTGTTACCCGTCCGTTCGGCGCACCCTGGCCGGACGAAAGACGACCGCGACAGGCAGGTCTCCTGGCTCGCGGGTCAACGCCGTCCGAGCCGCCTTCTCGGGAGTATCCCAATGGCATGTGGCACGATGGCTCGCCGCGTACAGTTGCAGGGGCAGCCGGGTGTTTCCCGTTCCCATTTTCATTTCCCTACGCGTTGCCGCCTCGGGAAAACCTGTCGCAAGTCGAGCGATAGGCGCGGGGCTGGGGGGACGCAAGATGGCGGCGCGCCGTTGGGCGCTCGCTCCAGCAGTTCCACCAATCCGCCGTCATCCTGACGAAAGTCAGGACCCAGGGTAACGGGCGGTAGCCTTCGTGGCTCTGGGTCCTGACTTTCGTCAGGATGACGTAGCATTTTTGGCTAGCGCCGTGACCGGCAGAACCTTCGCGTGAAATCGCCTTAGAACTCCACGCCCGCTTGAGCCTTCACCCCCGACCGGAACGGATGCTTCACCTGCGTCATCTCGGTTACCAGATCCGCCGCCTCGATCAGCGCATCCGGTGCGTTCCGCCCCGTCACCACGACATGCGTCATCTCGGGCTTGGCCGACAGCACCGCCAGCACCTCGTCGACCGGCAGATACTCATACCGCAACACGATGTTCAGCTCGTCCGCGACCACCATCGCATAAGACGAATCGGCGATCATTCGCTTCACCTCGTCCCAACCCTCGCGCGCCACCGCGATATCCCGCGCGCGGTCCTGCGTATCCCAGGTGAACCCCTCGCCCATCGGCTTGAACTCGCACAGGTCCGGAAACGCATCGAAGATCGCCTTCTCGCCGGTCGCCATCGCGCCCTTGACGAACTGCACCACGCCGACTTTCCGCCCATGCCCGATCATCCGCACCGCCATGCCGAACGCGGCGGTCGACTTGCCCTTGCCCTTGCCGGTGTGGACGATGATCAAGCCCTTCTCGATCGTCTTGCTCGCGACGATCTTATCGTGGACCTCCTTGCGCTTAGCGCTCTTGGCATTCTGCTCGTCGTCGGTCCGCATGATCATGTCCTCTCCTGCACCCGATGGCGGATCGCGGCGCGCGGCGCTAGAGCGTCCCCCATGCTCCGCATCACCGATCTCAAGCTCCCGCTCAACCACGCCGACGAAGCGCTCCCCGCCGCGATCCGCGATCGCCTGCGCGTCACCCCGCGCGACCTGATCCGCTACACGATCGCGAGGCGCGCGCACGATGCACGCGACAAGATGGACATCCAGCTCGTCTATTCGGTCGACGTCACGCTGAAGAACGAGGACACCGTCCTCACCCGCTTCCGGAAAGATCGCCACGTCCAGCGTACCCCGGACACCGGCTATCGCTTCGTCACCAAAGGCGGTCCGAGCTACACCGGCCCCCGCCCAGTCGTCGTCGGCGCAGGGCCCTGCGGCCTCTTCGCCGGCCTGATCCTAGCGCAGATGGGCTTCCGCCCGATCATCCTCGACCGCGGCAAAGTCGTCCGCGAGCGTACCAAGGACACCTGGGGCCTCTGGCGCAAGAGCGTCCTCAACCCTGAATCCAACGTCCAGTTCGGCGAGGGCGGCGCCGGCACCTTCTCCGACGGCAAGCTCTGGAGCCAGATCAAGGACCCGCGCCACTTGGGTCGAAAGGTCCTGACCGAGTTCGTCAAAGCCGGCGCGCCGCCCGAAATCCTCACCGAAGCGCACCCGCATATCGGCACCTTCCGCCTCGTCACGATGGTCGAGAGCATGCGCAAGACGATCGAGGCGCTCGGCGGCGAGTACCGCTTCTCGACCCGCGTCGACGGCCTAGACATCGTCGAGGAGGCCGGCACGCGGCAATTACGCGGCCTCCACCTGAGCACCGGCGACTATCTCGAAGCCAACCACGTCGTCTTCGCGGTCGGCCATAGCGCGCGCGACACGTTCGAGATGCTGCACGCGAAGGGCGTGCATGTCGAGGCGAAGCCCTTCTCGATCGGCGTCCGCATCGAACATCCGCAATCCTGGATCGACGAAGCCCGCTTCGGCCCCTGCGCGGGCCACCCCGATCTCGGCGCGGCGGCGTACAGCCTGTCGCACCACTGCAAAAACGGGCGTACCGTCTATAGCTTCTGCATGTGCCCGGGCGGCACCGTCGTCGCAGCAACCTCCGAAGAGGGCCGCGTCGCGACCAACGGCATGAGCCAATATTCGCGCAACGAACGCAACGCGAACTCGGGGATCGTGATCGGCATCGACCCCGAGCGCGACTATCCCGGCCACCCGCTGGCGGGAATCGAACTGCAACGCCACTGGGAGTCGCGCGCCTATGTCGCGGGCGGCTCGAACTACAAGGCTCCCGCGCAACGGATTGGCGATCTGCTCGCGGGGCGCGCGTCGACCGCGCCCGGCTCGGTGATCCCGTCGTACAAGCCAGGCGTGCACATGACCGACCTGTCCGAATGCCTGCCGGAGTTCGCGATCACCGCTTTGCGGGAAGCATTGCCTGCGTTTGGGCGTGAAATTCCCGGCTACGATCATCCTGACGCGGTGCTGACGGGGGTGGAGACCCGGACCTCGTCGCCCGTCAGGATCACGCGGGGCGATGATTTCGTGAGCCTCAACACCGCAGGCCTGTTCCCGGCGGGCGAAGGCGCTGGCTATGCGGGGGGCATCCTGTCCGCGGCAGTCGACGGCATCAAGGTCGCGGAAGCGGTTGCGCTTAGTCTGGTGGCGTAACCCTGAAGCTCCTTGTTCCGCCGCGCAGGCGGGGACCCAGGAATCACAGGCGGTAGCGGTCGTCATCCTAGACTCCCGCCTTAGCGGGAGAACACAGAGGGCTGTGGCAGCTGTTCCAGGTACCTGATTGCCAGGACCAATGCATCTAGCACCTCCCCGGCGAAGGCCAGGGTCCAATTAGGAGACGCTGCTAACTAAGCCAGAGCATCGTTACTCTGACCTTTCAATTGGACCCCGGCCTTCGCCGGGGCGGTGCGGAAGTCAATGACGGCCACGGTGCGACAGAAGCTTGCGAGCGGATGATGCTCCCCCGACGAAACAAGAAACACGAGGCATGGTATTAGTGGAGGTGCAGGCCGCCACCCCGCCACTCACATCCGCCGCCGCGGCCCCGTCTCGATCAACCACGCGCGCGGCAATCGCGTCGGCTTCGCCACCCCGTCGAGCCGCCGAGCACTCACCAGCGCCACCCGCTTCAGGATCATCTGGTCCTTGAACGCGTCCATCCCGCCGCCGGTCGGCTTGGCGAGGATGCGTTTCACCACGTCCATCCCCCCGACGACGTGCCCGAACGCCGCATAGCCCGGATAGCCTGCGCGCGCGTCCATCGCCGGCGCCGGCCCGATCGTGATGAAGAAATTGCCGCCAGCGGACGCCGGCGTCATTCCCCGCGCCATCGAGATCGTCGCGTCGAGATGCTTGATCCCGGTCATCGCGGTGGTCTCAAGCGGAAACGGCGGCAGGATCCGCCTCGCATCGGTGCGGATACCGGCCTGGATGAAGCCGAGCTTCGGCGCGGACTTCTGGCGGCTGGCGCGATAGAAGTCGGTGCCGTCGAACCGTCCGTCGTCGACATAAGCGAGGAAATTCGCGGTCGTCTTCGGGGCGCGGCGCGCGTCGAGCGCCAGCAGGATCGGCCCCTCCGACGTGACGAGGCGGACGCGGACAAGGCCCGGCTTCGGTCCGGGTTCGGGGCGCTGTACCGACCGCCTCGCCGGCTGCGCCGTTCCCGGGGACGCGAAGGCCGCAATGGCTACGAAGCCAATCATCAAACGTCGCATTTCGATCACTCACGCCTTTACCGATGGCGTCGGCTACCTGTACGTTTACGGAGAGGCAAGCGCGGGGACCCTGTGGTGATCGGAGCTACATTATAGCGGAGCCAGTTCGAGAACGTGCCGCCCACCCCTTGCTCCGACCTTCGATCAGTATAGCTGACGTTTCCATCTTGCGCACCACCCCGGCGGAGGCCGGGGTCCAATTGGCACGGCCCGAGTGGTTTCGCGCGAACCTTCGTTAGCCACGTTGCCCAATTGGGCCCCGGCCCCCGCCGGGGTGGGGATTGGTGGACGGTCCGACCTGAGTTCTCGTCAGCGCGGGATAGTTGCCGCCAAATATTCCCGAGAGGCATCGCTACCGAAGCGATCGCCCCCCTCAAACATAGAGCGGGATCGGCCCGACCTGCGGCGTCTGGTCCGGCAAATCCACCATGGTCTCGTCCACGGAACGCCAGCCCAGCCCTCCGGCGGGTCATAGCCCTCGATGATCGGATGCTGCGTCGCGTGGAAGTGTGCGGTCGCGTGGCGGTACGGGGAGTCGTCGCAGCAGCCGACATGGCCGCATTCCCGGCACAACCGCAGATGCACCCACTCACTGCCGATCCGGAGACACTCCTCGCACCCCTTCGCGCTCGGCGTTACGTCGCGGATCGTATCCATGTGGGTGCAGCCGTAGCTCATTCCGCGCGCCTCTCCGCCATGTCGGCCAATATCGTGTGGATCTGCGCGACCACCGCCGCGCCCTCGCCGACCGCCGCCGCGACGCGCTTGGTCGAGCCCGCGCGCACGTCGCCGATCGCGAAAACGCCGGTGCGGCTCGTCTGCAACGGCAGCGTCGCGCCGCCGGTCACGATGAACCCCTTCTCGTCCGTGTCGACGCAGCCCTTCAACCAGCCCGCATTGGGATCGGCACCGATGAACAGGAACAGATGTCGCATCGCGCAGCGCGTTTCGGTACCGTCGCTACGCTGGCGGAAGATAGCTGCGGTCAGCCCGGTCGCGCGCTCCCCCTCAAGCCCGACAATCTCGGTGCCCACGCGGATCGTCACGTTTGGCAGTGCGGCGATCCGGTCGATCAGGTATTTCGACATCGTCGCGGCCAACGGGCGGCGCACTATCAGGTGCAGGTGTTTCACGCGAGGTGCGAGGAACGCCACGGCCTGCCCGGCCGAGTTGCCGCCGCCGACCAGCGCAACCTCCTCGCCCTCGGACAACCGCGCCTCGATCGGCGATGCCCAGTAGGACACGCCGGCGCCCTCGAACTCCGCCAGGTCGGGAATGTCGGGCCGGCGATAGCGTGCGCCGGACGCAACGATCACCGTCCGTGACTGAACGCGTCGATCGCCCGGCAATTCAAGCACGAGCGGGTCGCCCGCGGGCCGATCCTCGTCGCAATCGAGGTGCTCGACCGTCAGCGGGATCGCGATCTCCGCGCCGAATTTCAGCGCCTGGTTGAACGCGCGGCCCGCCAGCGCCTGCCCCGAAATGCCGGTCGGGAAGCCCAGATAATTCTCGATCCGCGCCGATGCCCCCGCCTGTCCGCCGATCGCACGCTCGTCGAGCACGATCACCGACAGCCCCTCGGACGCCGCATAAACCGCCGCCGCCAGCCCCGCCGGCCCCGCGCCTACGATCGCGACGTCATACACCGTGTCCGGATCTAGATCGGGTGTGATCCCGAGACACGCCGCAACCTCGATATCGGACGGCCGTTTCAGCACCGTACCGTTCGGGCAAACGACTAGGGGCAAATCGCTCGACGCGACGCCGGTCCGCTCGACCAAGGCACGCCCTTCGTCGTCCGACGCCGCATCGAGGACGATGTTCGGATAGCCCGATCGCGTGAGAAACCCCTGTAGCCGGACTACGTCGGGACTGTCCGGCAGGCCGACGATCACCGTTCCGCCGCTGCCCTGCTCGATCAATCCGACGCGGCGCAGGATCAGCGCGCGCATCACGATCTCGCCGACGTCCGCCGAGCCGACCATCAGCGCGCGCAGATGCGCCGGGTCGAACGGCAGCGCGGTGCATCCTCCGGCTCCTGCGGTGCCACCCGCAATCGTCGGCCGACCGGCGAGCTGGTTGACCTCGCCGGTCAACTGCCCCGGACCGTGCGTGGTGATCGGCGCCTCGTGGCTCAGCCCGTCGCGGCGGACGACGTCGATCGTTCCTTGGAGCACCAGCCAGGCGGCGACGCCGTGCTCGCCGATCGCGTAGACCTGCTCGCCGGCTGCGAACACACGCGCCGGACCGCTTGCGAAGCGCTTCGCCGTCTCAAGCTGCTCGGCATTCAACACCGGGAACATCTGGTGGTCGCGCGCGCCGAGATCGCTCATGCGCGTGCAACCGGTTCGAGCGCTAGCAGCAGCGTCGGGATCAGTTCGGACACGGTCGGGTGGATCGGCACCGCCCAGCGCAGCGCGGACACCGGCTGCTCGGCGTTCATCATGTCGAGGATGCCGTGGATCGCCTCGTCACCGCCCGTGCCGAGGATCGCCGCCCCCAGGATCCGCTGCGTCTCCGCATCCGCCACGATCTTCATGAACCCCTTGGTCTCACCTTTTTCGACGGCGCGGCCGACACGCGTCATTGGCCGCTTCGAGACCAGGATCGGTCGGCCCGTCTTCTCCGCCTGCGACTGCGTCATCCCGACCCGACCAAGCGGCGGATCGGTATAGAGCGCGTAGCCGACCAGCCGCTGGCTCAGCGTCCGGCCGTCGTGCTCGAGCAGGTTCGCCGCGACGATCTCGAAGTCGTTATACGCGGTATGCGTGAACGCGCCGCGCCCGTTGCAATCGCCCAGCGCCCAGACGCCCGGCACGTTAGTCTGCAGCATGTCGTCAACGATGACATAGCCCTTCGCATCCGTCGCGATCCCGGCGAGATCGAGACCGAGGTCGTCGGTATTTGGGCACCGACCGACCGCGAGCAGCACGTGGCTACCGATCACCTCGGGATCGCCCGCGTGGCAATCGACCGATACCGCGACGCCGTCCGCATGGCGCGCGAACGCGATACAGTTCGCGCCGGTTCGCACCGCGATCCCTTCGTCCTTCAGGATCGCCCGCACCGCATCGGACACGTCGATGTCCTCGTGCCCGATCAGGTGTTCGCCACGCTCCACGACGGTCACCGCGGCGCCGAACCTCCGGTACATTTGCGCAAACTCGAGGCCGACATAGCTTCCGCCGACGACGACGAGATGTGCGGGGACCTGCTCCAGCGCGACCATGTCGGTGTTGTCGAGGTGGGGCACGTCGCCGACGCCGGGCATGTCCGGTACGCTCGCGCGGCCGCCGACGTTGAGGAAGATGCGCGGCGCGGTCAGCTCCTCGCCGTCGACCGCGATCGTCCGCGGTCCGGTGAAGCGCGCATGGCCGCGCAGGAAGGTGAGGCCTGCCATGCCCTCCAACCAGCGCTCGTTGCTCGAGCGCGCATCCAGCACAACATTCCGCGCACGTGCTGCGACCGCAGGCATGTCGACCGTGACGTCGCTGGTCGAGATCCCGAAATCCGCCGCTCGCCTCGCGAGGTGCGCGGCATAGGCGCTCGCCACGAGCGTTTTGGTCGGCATGCAGCCGGTATTGACACAGGTCCCGCCGACCAGCTTGCGCTCGATCAGCGCGACCGTCATGCCCGCGGCGGTAAGGCGGCCTGCCAACGGTGGTCCGGCCTGCCCGGCGCCGACGATGATCGCGTCGAAATTCCGCATCAGATCGACAGCACCACCAGCACGGCCAGGAGGATCACGAGCGCATCCTCGATCAGCGCAGCGGGTCGATCGTTGCCGAACGCTGCCGCCAGCCGCGCGCGCAGAGCCGCGCCGCCATAAATGCCGACGACCGCACCGACCACGCCGAGAACGATCCCCGGCAACGGCGCACCGATGCCATACCCCACGGCCGCACCCGAGAGCCCGCCGGTGAGCAGGCGCGCGGCGAACTGCGGCGGCACCTTTCGGCTCGGCGTCGACGGCAACTGATCGGTGACGAGTTCGGTAGCCGCCAGCAGCGCGAAGATCCACGGCGTAAACCGGTAGCCGAGGAACGCCAGCCACGTCCCGTGCAACGGCAACGTCCCGTGCAACGGCAACGTCCCCTTGCTCGCCACCCAGGCGATCGCGGCCGGTGCCATCATCGCTCGCAACCCCGCGACGATGCCGATGACGAACGCCAGGATCAGTCCGTTGACGAGCGGGGGGACGAGCATGGTAGTCTCCGATCCGGTGTCCAACATCGTCCCACGCGTCGCCACGAGCGTCAATTCGTTACGTATCCGATCTGGCGTCGATGTAGTCGCTCACCCCTCCAGAGTACTCGCTCGATCGGACCAAGCGCCTGATATCAAAAAGCGAACACGGACCGCCCCTCTCGCGATTTTATTTCGCCGCTGTCGCCTCGATCTCGACCAGGAACGCCGGCCCTGCGAGTGCCGCAACCTGCACGGTAGAGCGCGCGACGGTGTTGGGGTTCTCTGCCGTCCCGAAATACATCTTGAACGCGTCGTTCATGCCGGCAAAGTCCATCTTGCCGCCGAGCTTCGGGTCACCCGCGACGAACACGGTAAGCTTGATGATGTCGCTCATCGCATAGCCCTGCGCCGCGAGGATCGCCTTAATCTTCGTGAAGACGCTGATCGTCTGCGTCTTGGTGTCGCCGAAATCGGCGATCGTCAGTTGTGCTGACGGCGTCTTACTGGCCGGATCGATCGGCGCCGCCAGCTGCCCACTCAGATACAGCATCTTCGCACCCGTCGGCACGGTGACGCCCTGGAGGATCAACCCGGGCGGGGTGTTGGCGTGCCGGACGATCGCCGGCTTGCTATCGGCGGCCATCGCCACGCCAGGCAAGGCAAGCATCGTGCAGGTCGCCACGGCCAAGGCGATGGTCTTCGTCGTAATCGTCATATGTCTCTCTCCCAATTACCCATGCGAATGGTTCGGGCGCGGCGGATCTTGCGCCGCGCCCGATCTCTCAGAAGCTGACGTTCATGCGCGCATAATAATAGCCGCCGTTGATCCCGTACGGGCTGAACGTCAGCGGCGCATCCAGCTGGTTGCCGCCGCCGACCAAGGTCGCGTTGGTCGTGCCCGGCACCAGGCCGAGCGTCGGCGACTTCCTATTGAAGACGTTGTTCGCACCGATCGACAGCTCCAGATCGTCGGTCGCCTTGAAGTTCAGCTCGACGTCGCCGATGAACGCGGTGCCGATCGTCTGCTTGTAGAAGGTGCCGCCGTCTGGGCTGTATCTGGCCGAGCTCTTTCCGTAGACCGTACCGCGCAACGTCATTGAGAACTTGTCGATCGAATAGAAGGTCGAGCCGATGACCTTCACCCGCGGCGATGCGGTTTCGATATTGGCTCGGGCGCCCTCGTCGAACAGCGGCACCGTGATCGTCTGCCCCAGGACGTTGACCAGCGGCGGTGCGGACATGACCTTGGTGATCTTGGTCTGGTTGTAATTGCCCGACAGGGTCCAGGTCGCGTTGCCATATTCGCCAAAATCGCTTGCATAGCTGGCGACGATATCGACGCCGCGGGTCCGGGTATCCGCGCCGTTGGTGAAGATGTTGATGCCGGTCTGCGTCACCGTCGGATCAAGGACGTTGCCGTTCGCGCGGATTGCCGCCGTCACGACGGGGAAGTTGACGTTGACCGGAGAGGTCGCACCGCCCCCGCCGAACAGCGAACCCGTGCCGAGAATGCGATCCTCGATCTTCACCTGATACGCATCGATCGTGATCGTCAGGCGCGGCACCGGCCGGATCACTGTCCCGAGGCTGTAGTTGGTCGATTTCTCGGGCTTCAGATTGGCGAACCCGAGTAGCTCGGCTGCCGCCGAATTGGCCGGCAACTGAACGAACGCCGAGGTCGGCGAGACGTTGGTCGCGGAGTAGAACGATTCCGCCAGCGTCGGTGCGCGGAACCCCGTCGAGAAGGTGCCGCGGAGCGCGAACGCGTCGGAGAAGTCGTAGCGTGTCGTCCCCTTGTAGATGAACTTGCTGCCAAAATCGGAATAATGCTCGTAGCGGCCGGCGACATCGACCTTCCAGCCCTCGACCGGCATCAGCGCAACATCGACATAACCCGCCTGTGAATTCCGACCGTTGACGCCCGCATCCGAACTGCGGAAACCGGGATAGGACTGGCCGCCTTCCTTGTAGGTCGAGGCGGCATCGCCAGCGCCGATCTGATAGACGTTCTTGCGATACTCGCCACCGAAGGCAAGGTTGATAGGGGCCGCCATTCCGGCCTCGATCTCATGCGTGAAATCGGCGTTTACGGTCAGTTCGCTCGATTTGAAGAACCCGTTGTAGAAGGTGGTCGGGGTAAAGCCGGTATCCGCGTAGAGTGACGCGTTGGCTGAATTGACGGTATAAATCTCGTTCTTGTCCTGCCCGAACGTCGATGAGAGATCGTAGTGGAACCCGCTGACGTCGCCGCGCAGGCCACCCGTAAACGCCATGTCCTCCTCGCGGATCTTCTCGCGCGGAGAGAAGCCGTTGACCGGGCTGTCGTCTTCCGGGTCGAAATAGGTCGTCACCGCCGCCCACGGTGCGCGACACACGGGTCGGCACGCGGACGTTCTCGTAGGCACTGGCGATCCGGCGCGAAAAGGTGCCGAAGCTGTAGACCTCGACGTCGCCGAAATTATAGGCAGAATTATACTGGAGGTTGATGAGGCGTGACTGTGCATCGCCGCTGATCTTGTTGACGTAGGGGAAGTCGGACATCCCCGGATACAATTGTTGCTGCAGCGGGGTGATCGACGGCGTCGTTGCGCTCGTCAGCAGTTTGCCGTTGATGTCGGTCACGCGCCGGTCGAGCCCGCCGACCTGCGTGAAGTCGTGATAGCGATAGAAGCCGGTGACATTGATGAAACCCGCATCGCCCAGCTTGGTCGCGAGGTGCAGCGTGCCGGCATAGGTCCGACCGCCCGTGTCGTAGTTTTCGCCCGCGGTCACGTAGCCGTCGCCGCCTTCCTTGTCGTCCTTGAGAATGATGTTGATGACCCCGGCGATGGCATCCGAACCGTATTGCGCGGCCGCACCATCCTCCAACACCTCGATGCGCTTGATCGCGGAGGGGGATATCAGGTCGAGATCTGCGGTCGCCGCGCCCTGATATGGTCCGCCCAGGACGGCAAGGTTCGAGGTCCCGTGACGGCGCTTGCCGTTGATCAGCACCAGCGTGTGGTTCGGGCTCAGCCCGCGCAACCGAGCCGACAGCGTAAGGTTGGCGGTGTCGCCGCCGAACGCCTGCGCGGTGAATGATGGCACGAGCTGGGTCAGCACCTGATTGAGGTTCGGCTGGCCAACATGGCTCATGAGTTCGGCGTCGAGCACCTTGATCGGTGCCGCGCTTTCCGCTGCGGTGATGCCCGTTGCACGCGTGCCGGTAACGATGATGTCGTCGGGTATTTCCGATGATCCGGTCTGGGGGTCGGTCACGGTAACCGACGCGGTCTGCGCCGAGGCCGTCATGTGTCCGGCGCTGGCGAGCGCCACAATGAGTGCGCCGCGTGAAATACTGGTGACGATCCGCATAAGGTTTCCCCCCTTATTGTTGAGCTCCTTCAGTCATCCTCTGGTTAGTTCGATGATCTAATGTCATCCTGACATGGTTATTCTCGATACGAAACGCAGTTCGTGGTAGTAAAAACTATTCTCAAGAAATTCTAACCTTAATCATGATTGGCTTCGTCGCGTCGCAAGACAACCGATTCGGTACAATATTTGAGATATCTCCGAACTATTGTTCAGGGTGTCACTCAAATGCAACGTTTTGGGACGTGCTGCTTTGACTTACGCCGCGCGCTTCACGCGGTCCGAACCCGTCGCGGCCCTGTTAGCGCCCTGAGCTGCGACCCGCCTGGCCAACGCCACGACCTGACCCTGTGCGGACTGGATGCCACCTTCCTGCCAGCCCGGAGTCTGGCTGAGCGCGGCGGACGCGAAATAGACACGGCCGTCGGGTTTCTGGAGCAGGCGAAACTCGGGCGTATCGATATGCCCTTCCTGCCGCCCGTTCGAGCTGCCCGCATTCCAGTCAGGCCACGGCCCCAGGCTGTACGGGATCTTATGCCAGTTCACGGCGATCCCGTTGACCAGGTCGCCGCCATGCCCGGGATGCAGCCGGTCGATCACCCCGCGCGAGAACGCAATCTGCTCCGCGATCGGCCGCTTGGCGAACTCCGCGGCATTGGGTCCCGACGAATAACAACCGAGGATCATGCCGCGCTCGGAATGCAGCCCCGCCGACGGATACCAAATCAGCGTTGTCGGGCCGCCGACGAACGAGATCCCACCGTAGATCTGCTCGCGTTCCCAGAAGCGCGGGCTCTCGAACGCGACCTTGTTCGAATGATCGTAGACGACGCCGGCGATCGTCTTCTTCAATGCGGGCGAGAAGTCGGTATCGATCGTCGCGAGCACCGGGAACGGGATCGTGCAGATGATGTAATCCGCCTTAACGGTGTCGACCACGTCGCTCGCCTTGTCGCGGTAGACAACGTCGACGCCTTGCGCGGTATGACGGATCTTGGTCACCTCGGCGCCGCGGATCGCCGGGCGGCGCAGGTTGCGATCGAACCCGGTATGGATCCGGTCCATACCCCCGACCGGCTCGAACATTGTCGCCTGCATGTAGAGATTGTCCTCGAACAGCGTCATCGGCAGCCGTTCGTTCGCCAGCAACTGGTCCATCGGCACCGCGCTGCCCGCTGACGAGAAGGTGACACCCGCCCCCGGTGCCGTTCCGAACCCCGACCGCTCGGTGCCCGCAAAGGCATAGTCGGTGCCGAGATCGCCATACGCCTTCAGGAACGGCAGCAGTTTTTGCTTGTCCGCCACCGTCACCGACTGATCGAGCGCGCCCTGGTTGATCGCCTTCGCCAACAGTTCGGCGATGTGACCGCGCATGTCGTTGATCGCGGTCCGCATGCGGATCTTGCTACCGTTCTCGCCCATCACATAGGCCGAGCGGCTGGAATTGACCTCTACCTCGAGCGGCACCTCGAACTTCTTCGCGTACCCGATCAGTCCCTGGTGAAAGCTCGGGATACGCGCCGGTCCCGCGTTGAAGTAGATCCCGTCGGAGAACTTCGCAGTCTGCGTCTGTTCCCCGATCATCTCGATCTTGTCGCCGTCGCGCACCGTCCAGGCGCGCCCACCGACCCGCTCGCGTGCTTCGAGCAACGTAACCTGGAAGCCCGCCTGTTCGAGCTCGTAGGCGGCCGTCAGCCCGGCGATCCCGGCCCCGAGCACGACGACGTGCGTACCCTTGCCTAAAGTCGGCGTCAGCGTTGCGAGCGCTTCGGCATGCGACGTCCCAATCAGTCCTTCAGTCAGTCCCAGCGCCTGCATAGCACCGAGTGTAGCGCTCAGCCCTCCCATCAAGCCAAGTCGTCGCAATATCGTCCTGCGTGTAATCGCGGTGTTCGTAATCATCGAGGCCCCCCGAAGCGGCAAGCCTTCCCAGGGCCCGCCGGACGTCAGAAACACCGACGGGTCGACCCCGTCAGCAGCCTCGCAGGATCATCATCCCCGATCAGTCCCGATGGACGTCAGACTATAAACAGAAAAGAACACATCGTTCCTTTCCGCACCCTAGTTCGACACGTTGCATCTTTTGACTGAACGATTCGGATTGAACATTGCTTTGGAATGTAACGCAAATGAAATCTTCCTTGACCGGGAACTAAACCGCCGTCCTCAATCCACTGCATTACCACCGGATCTACGGGCCTTGAATTCCGCTCGACCTCCGGCCAATTCTCGGACTGATCCTTTCAATAAGAGACCTGCCTCATCCTATGACCACCGAAACCGCTCCAGCCCCCGAGACATCCGCTCCCGAAACCCACGCCTTCGAGGCCGATGTCGCACGTTTGCTCCATATGATGGTGCACTCGGTTTATTCGGATAAGACCGTATTCTTACGCGAACTGGTCTCGAACGCTGCGGATGCGTGCGAAAAGCTGCGGTACGAGGCGTTGAGCGCGCCCGATCTGCTCGGCGACGAAACCCGGCTGGCGATTGCGATAACGCTTGATCCCGAGGCGCGCACGCTGACGATCGAGGACAACGGCATCGGCATGACCGCCGACGACATGGGTGAAGCGCTCGGCACGATCGCGCGCTCGGGCACCAAGGCCTTCATGGACAGGATCGCTGCATCCAGCGGCTCCGACGGCGCGCAGCTGATCGGCCAGTTCGGCGTCGGCTTCTATTCCGCATTCATGGTCGCATCGAAGGTCGACGTGATCTCGCGTCGCGCCGGCGCAGACACCGCCTCGCTCTGGTCGTCGGACGGCCTCGGCACCTACACGATCGCCGATGTCGCCGCCGGCGACGCCCCCGCCCGCGGTACCCGCGTCGTACTCCACCTGCTCGAAGACGCGACCACGTACACCGACCGCTTCACCGTTGAGCGCCTGATCAAGGACCAGTCGGGCCACGTCCCCGTGCCGATCACGCTGCGCGAAAAGCCGGATGCCGATCCGGTCGATATCGCCGACGGCGCCGCACTGTGGACCAAGCCGAAGGCGGATATCTCGGCAGGAGACTATGCCGATTTCTACCGCAGCGTGTCCGGCCAGTATGACGAGCCCGCACTGACGCTCCACTACCGGGCGGAAGGACTGCACGAATATTCGGTACTCGCCTATGTGCCGGGAGCCAAGCCGTTCGACCTGTTCGACCCCGACCGCAACGGTCGCATGAAGCTGTACGTGAAGCGCGTCTTCATCACCGACGATGCCGAGGTACTGCCGCGCTACCTCCGCTTCATGCGCGGGTTGGTGGATTCGTCTGATCTGCCGCTGAACGTCTCGCGCGAGATGATCCAGGAAAGCCCGATGCTTTCGGCGATCCGCAAGGGGGTGACGGGCCGGGTACTCGCTGAACTTGACAAGCTCGCGACCCGCGATCCCGAGGGCTATTCAAAGATCTGGGAGAATTTCGGCGCGGTCCTGAAGGAAGGTCTGTATGAGGATTTCGAACGTCGCGAAGCGCTGCTAAAGCTCGCACGCTTCAAGACTACGACGTCCGGCGGTGCGTGGCGCTCGGTCGCAGAGTACGTCGCGGCAATGAAGGACAACCAGACGGCGATCTACTATGCGGTCGGCACCGACCTCGATCGCCTCGAAGCCTCGCCGCAACTCGAAGGGTTCCGCGCGCGCGGGATCGAAGTGCTATTGCTGCCGGACTCGGTCGACGGGTTCTGGGTGACGGCGGGCATCGATCACGAAGGCAAGCCGTTCAAGTCGGTCACGCAGGGTGCGGCCGATCTTAGCTTGATCCCACTGATCAACGGCGCCGAGCAGCCGACCGCCGATGCGACACCCGAGGTCGCCGACTTCATCGCGTTCGTGAAGACGACGCTGGCCGACGCCGTCTCGGAGGTCCGTGCCTCCGAGCGCTTGACCGACAGCGCAGTTTGTCTGGTCGCAGCGGACAGCGGCATGGATCGCCAGCTCGAACGTATCCTTGCCATGAGCGGTCAGGCGATGCCTGCGGCCAAGCCGGTGCTGGAAATCAACCCGCGCTCGGCATTGATCGCCAAGCTGGCCGCGCTGGGCGAGGACGAGACCTCGCTCCGAGAGGATGCCGCGCATCTGTTATTCGACGAGGCCCAGATCGCCGATGGGGAGCGTCCGATCGACGCTCGGGCGTTCTCTGCTCGCTTGACGCGCCTGTTCACGCGCGCGCTGGGCTGAGCGCCTGGACCGCGGTTCTGCAGATTTGCGGAACCGCGGTCCAACGACTACCCCCGCTCCAAAGATTGAGGAGCGGGATATGTCATCCATTCTAGACCGCCGCCAGATGCTCACCGGCGGCGCGGCGATTGCCGGTTTGTCTCTCGGTTCGACTACGGCGTTCGCGCAGAGCGACCGGATCGAGAGCCTGATCGCGAAGATGACGCCTGCCGAAAAAGCCGGCCAGCTGAGTTGCTTCTCTGATCAGATTCGCCCGATCGGGGTCCCCTTTAACCCCGGCCTTGCCACAGGCGGTGCGGCCGAACAGATTGCGCGGATCAAGACGGGGCAGATCGGCATGCTCTTCAACGGCGTCGGCTATGCTGGGGCCAAGGCCGCGCAGGACGCCGCACTCGCGACCCGCCTTAAGATCCCGCTGATCTTCGCGGGCGACGTCATCCACGGCCTGCGCACCGCCTACCCGCTGCCGATCGCGGAGGCCTGTGCGTTCGATCCCGACCTTGCGATGCGCACCGCGCGCGCCGCGGCGTTGGAAACCACCGCGCTCGGCATTCACTGGACCTTCGCGCCGATGGTCGATGTCGCGCGCGACCAGCGCTGGGGCCGCGTCGCCGAAGGGTCGGGGGAAGATCCGTATCTCGGCATTCAGTTGGCGAAAGCGCGCGTCCGCGGTTTCCAGGGCGACGACCTGCGTGATCCGACGCGCATGGCTGCTTGCGCCAAGCATTTCGCGGCCTATGGCGCAGTCTCGGGCGGGCAGGATTACAATTTCACCGAGATTTCGCCCGCCACGCTGCATGAGGTCCATCTCGCACCGTTCAAGGCCGCGGTCGACGCAGGGGTCGCGACGTTGATGAGCGCGTTCAACGACATCGACGGCGTTCCTTCCAGCGGGAATCACTGGCTGATGACCGATCTGCTGCGCGGCGAATGGCGGTTCCGCGGGATGGTGGTCGGCGACTATACCGCGGACGAGGAACTGATCGCGCATGGCTATGCCAAGGACGGTCGCGACGCCGCGAAGAAGGCGTTCATGGCGGGCATGGACATGGCCATGCAGTCGAACCTGTTCAATCTGTGGCTGCCCGACCTCGTCGAGAAGGGCGAGGTCCCGCTCGCCCGGCTCGATGAAGGCGTCCGCCGCGTGCTGCATCTGAAGGACGCGATCGGGCTGTTCGACAACCCCTATCGCTCGATCAGCCAGAAGGCCGAGCGCACCAGCGTCTCGACACCCGCGATGCTGAAGCTCAGCCGCGAGGCCGGGGCGCGTTCGATCGTGCTGCTAAAGAACGATGGCAACCTGTTGCCGTTGAAGAAGAACCCCGGCCGGATCGCGCTGATCGGGCCATTCGCGGAGGACCGCAAGAACGTCGTCGGCACCTGGGCGTTCATGGCCGACGAGAAGCTCAACGTCTCGATCGCGCAAGGCCTGCGCGCGCGTGGGCTGACCGTCACGACGGCGCCGGGGTCGGAGATCGAAGCCCCCCTGCCCGGCGGGATCGCCGCCGCCGTGGCCGCTGCGCAAAGCGCGGACATCGTCCTGCTCGCGGTCGGCGAATCGCAACTCATGTCGGGCGAGGCGCAGTCCCGCAGCGAGATCACCATCCCCGCCCCGCAGATGGCGCTTGCCGAGGCCGTCGCGGCAACGGGCAAACCGGTCGTCGTCCTGCTCCGCCACGGCCGCGCGCTGGCGCTCCACGGCGCGGTCAAGGATGCACCCGCGATCGTCGCGACGTGGTTCCTCGGGTCCGAAAGCGGCAACGCGATCGCCGACGTCCTGTTCGGCGACGTCAATCCGTCCGCCAAGCTGTCCGCCAGTTTCCCCAACGAAAGCGGCCAGGAACCCTATTTCTACAACCACAAGAACACCGGCCGCCCGGCACCGGATACGGGCAGCCAGGAATACAAGTCGCGCTACCGCGAGACCAAGAACGAGGCGCTCTACCCGTTCGGTCACGGCCTGAGCTATACCAGTTTCGCGGTTTCCAACGTCGTCGTGCCGGCGCGGATGACCGACACGCTCGCCGTCACCGCCACCGTCACCAACACCGGTGCGCGAGCCGGCGACGAAGTGGTCCAACTCTACATCCACGACCGCGTCGCCAGCCGGACCCGCCCGGTCCGCGA
This sequence comes from Sphingomonas faeni, assembly GCF_030817315.1. NCBI lineage: Bacteria > Pseudomonadati > Pseudomonadota > Alphaproteobacteria > Sphingomonadales > Sphingomonadaceae > Sphingomonas > Sphingomonas faeni. Next base: position 1,349,801 of record NZ_JAUSZF010000001.1, read on the forward strand.
CCTCAAGGGCTTCGCGCGCGTCTCGCTGGCGCCTGGCGCATCGAAGCGCGTGACGTTGACCCTGAAGCGCGAAGACCTCCGCTTCTGGGGCGACGGCGATTGGGTCGTAGAGCCGGGAATGTTCGATGTCTGGATCGCGACCAGTTCGATCGACGGCGATAAACAAAGCTTCGAACTGGTCTGACGCCTGTCTTGCCGCGAAGGCGGGAACCCAGTCTGGGTCCCGTCTTCGCGAGCAGACACCGCTACATCCGCACGACCCGGTTTCCGATCCGCTCGGCCTCCTCGGGGTCGTGCGTGACCATCAGGATCGGCAGGCGCATGACGTCGCGGACATGCTCGATCGCCAGCATGATCTCTTCGCGCCGCGCGCGATCGAGCGATGACAATGGCTCGTCGAGAAGCAGGAAGCGCGGCCGGCTGAGCAGTGCACGGCCGATCGCCACCCGCTGCGCCTCGCCGCCCGACAGCGTACGGGGCCAGCGCTCGAGCAGATGGCTGATGCCGAGAAAGCCGATGATGTCCTCAAACCGTTCCGGCTCGCCGCGGACGCCGTAGAGCAGGTTTGCGCGGACGCGCATGTGCGGAAACAGCCGCGCCTCCTGAAACACATAGCCGGCGCGACGGCGTTCGGGAGGAACGTCGATCCCGTCGCCGAACAGGGTCTCGCCGTCGATCGCGATCCGCCCGCGATCGGGCCGCAACAGCCCGGCGACCATGTTTAGGACGCTCGACTTGCCCACCCCCGATGGACCGAACAGCACGGTCGCGCCTTCGCCCGCGTCAAGCGTCAGCGATACCCGTACGTCGCCGAGCCGCTTCTCGATATCGATCTCAAAGGACATGGAGCCCCCGTCCAGCGCGCCGCGTGAGCAGTTCCGACGCGATCAGAGCAATCAGCGACAAGCCGACGGATACACACGACAATCGCCAGACCAGCGCGTCTGCCCCGGGCTGTTGCAAGGCCGAGTAGATCGCCAGCGGCAAAGTCTGCGTCTCACCGGGCACGTTGGAGACGAACGTGATCGTCGCGCCGAACTCACCGATCGACCGCGCGAAGCCGAGGACCGCGCCCGCCAGCACGCCGGGAATGCTGAGCGGCAGCGTCAGCGTCCAGAACACGCGCCACGGCCCTGCTCCCAACGTCCGTGCGGCGTTCTCCAATCGCCTGTCGACCGCCTCGATCGAAATCCGCATCGCCCGCACCATCAGCGGCAACGCCATCACGCCCGCCGCGATCGCCGCGCCGGTCCAGCGGAACAAGACGGTGATCCCGAACCAGTCCTGCAACCAGCCGCCGACCGGGCCGTTCGGCCCGAAGGCGAGCAGCAACAACCATCCGGTCACCACCGGCGGCACCACCAGCGGCAGATGGATCGCCGCATCGACGATCACCTTGCCGGGAAACCGGACGCGCGCGAGCAGCCAGGCCAGCGCGAAAGCGACCGGCAGGGTCACCAGCATCGCCACCCCGCCGACCTTCAGCGACAGCGCGACGATCTCCCATTCGGCCGCGTCGAGCATCTAGCGCGCGGAGAATCCGTAGCGCACGAAGATCGCCTTACCCGCGCGTGAGACAAGGTAGCGCCGGAACGCTTCGGCCTCGGGGTTGGCCGATGTCTTCAGCCGCGCGATCGGATAGGTGATCGCCGGGTGCGTGTTTTCGGGAAAAACGCCTGCGATCCGTACCTTGGCGGACGCCTTTGCATCGGTTGCGTAGACGATCCCGAGCGGCGCCGCGCCGCGCTCGACCAGTGCCAGCGTCGCGCGGACATTCTCCGCACGCACCACCTTGCGCGACACCCGCGCCCAGACCCCAAGCTTTTTCAGCGACGCCTGGCCGTATTTTCCCGCCGGCACTGCGGTATCCGCCATCGCGAGCGGCCCTGCTGTCAGCACGCGCGCGAGAGCAGCGGGCGGTCGTACCGGAATGCGGATCTTGCTGCCGGCGGGCGCGGCGACCACCAGGCGATTGCCGAGGAACGTCACGCGGGTCGAAGCGACGATCAGGTTCTTGGCGGCCAGTTCGTTCATCCAACCCTCGTCGGCGGACACGAACAGGTCGGCCGGTGCGCCGGATTCCACCTGCCGCGCAAGCGCCGACGAGGCAGCAAACGAGACGATCGGTTTGACATGCCCCTTTTTCGCCCAAGCATCGGCAGCTGCGGTGAGCGACTCCTGTAACGATGCCGCAGCGAGCACCAGCGGCGCGCGCTGCGCGTGTGCGCCGCCCGGCAAGGCCAGCGGCACGATCAGCGCCAACGTCAGATACCGCATTCGATTACCTCTCGGAGCCAGATCGAGCGGATATATAGCGGCCCGTCATAATGCCACAGGAAACCGATAATGCCGCGCTCCGCCGTCATCCTGAGAAGACTAGGCGGAGACCGCTAATTCGCCGTCACTCGCCCGGTCCGCGCGAGCTTTCCCCAGCCAACCAGCGGACCGCGCAAGGCCTGCGCGATCGCCTTCAGCACGACGTAATACATCACCTGCCGATACCCGATCCGCTGCGGAATCAGCAGCCATAGCAATCTCCAACGTTCCCTGCGCTCCAAGGCGAACGCGATCGTCGCTGCCAGCAGGTCGATCGCAGTAAAGATCAGCCAGTAGGCCAGCATCGTATAGACGTCGTGGCTCGTCTGCTCCCAGCCATGGGCCTGCACCGCGAGATAGGTCGAGGCGAAGCTGACCAGCAGCGCGAGATCGATGATCGGCGAGATGGAGGCCAGCACGATCTGGAACACGATCGCCTGTGGCAACCCGACCCAGCCAAGCCCGCGCGGATGCGACCGGCCGATCGCCGAGCGGTGCTTGTAGAGGCACTGCAACGTCCCGAACGCCCAGCGGAACCGCTGTTTGGCGAGCGCGCGCATGGTCTCCGGCGCCTCGGTCCAGGCGATCGCGAACTGGTCGTACTGAACGGTCCAGCCATGCCGCTGGATCGCAATCGTCAGATCCTGATCCTCAGCGAGCGTATCATCGGGATAGCCGCCGACGCTGCGGATAGCCTCCAGCCGCCACGCACCTACGGCGCCCGGCACGACCGTCATTGCGTTCAGCCGTGCGAGCGCACGCCGTTCGAGGTTCTGCGCGGTGATGTATTCCAGCGCCTGCCACTTGGTGATCAAATTGACGCGATTGCCGACCTTGGCATTGCCTGCGACCGCGCCCAGCTTCGGATCGTCGAACCAGCGTGCGAGGCGCGCGATCGTCATCGGCTCGAACTGCGTATCGGCATCGAGCGCGATCACGATCTCGCCCCGCGCCAGTTCCAGCCCGCGATTGAGCGCGCGTGCCTTGCCGCCGTTCTCCAGCGTCAGCAGGCGGACGCGGTCGTCACCTTCGAACGCCTCGGACACGACGCGACTGGTGCCGTCGCTGGAACCGTCGTCGATCACGATCACCTCGATCGCAACCTCGGCGGAGGCGAGCACGCCTTGTACGGCACGGATGATCACGCGCTCCTCGTTGAACGCCGGGATCATCACCGTGACGAACCGAGACGGATCGATTGCCGGGAACACCGTCTTCAGTTCGCGCCGTGCCTGGATCAGCGCCAGGGCAGACAATGCCAGTGCGCGGATAATCCCGATCGTGATCGCAATGCCGAAGATCCAGCGGAGCGCGACGACGATGCCGCCGAGCGTGCTGAACAGCGCGAGATCCGCAACCGCCGCGACCCGGTCGCTCGACGAGATCACCGGCATCGCTGCATTGCGCGACAAGCCCGCGAGCGTCGATACGGGGACGAAGCTGTAGCCCATCGCGCGCAATCGCTCGATGATGATCGGTAGAGCTGCAACGGTTTGAGCGCGATTGCCGCCGGCGTCATGGAGCAGGATCACGTTGCCGCTACGCTCCGGGTTACCCGCCTCGACGCCGGCGATCGTGCGGTCGATGATCGCCTGCACGCCCGGCCGCTTCCAGTCGTCGGGATCGACGTGGAGGCCGACCGAGATGTAGCCGCGCTGCTGCGCTTCGAGCGCCGGGACGATCTCGTCCGCGGTACTCGGCTCGGCATCGCCGAAATACGGCGCGCGGAACAGCCGCAGCGAGCGCCCTGTGAACGCTTGGAACAACCGCTGTGTCGCGTTGAGTTCGTACTTCACCTGCCGCGCCGACACGTTGGCGAGATTGGGATGCGTGTAGGTGTGGCTGCCGATCTCATGCCCCTCGGCGACCATTCGTTCGAGCAACGGCCGCTCGGTCAGCGCATTCTCGCCGATCACGAAGAACGTCGCCGGCGCGTGCGCGCGCTTGAGGATGTCGAGGATCTGCGGCGTCCATTCGGGATCGGGACCATCATCGAAGGTCAGCGCGAGCTGTTTCGCGCGATAACCGGTGCGAACCACGACATAGGGCGATGGCATCCGCTTGAAGTTGACGTCCGCGATCGTGCCGTCCTTCGCCGGCACAGCGTCGCGGATGCCAGTGACCGGCTCGGCGGCGATCTTCAAGATCTCGCCGCTGCCTTCGATATCGGCGTTGGTGCCGGCCGGCATTTTGTCGATAGAGTCGGGGATCGGCAGCTTGCGGTGATCTCGGCCCCAGATCGACCAGAGCCCCGGATCTTCAGACCCCAAACGCCAAAGCGCGACGCTCCCCAGTCCTGCCTTTTGCAGGAATGCGATCTGGTTGTACGCCGACGCCGCATCGAGCAGCCAGACCTGATGCTGCACACCGCCTTCCGAATAGGCAAAGCTGCTGTTTCCGCTGGTCTTGTCGAAGGTCGGCATCGTCCCCGAATCTGCCGCGTTCTGCCAGGCCTCCTCGACATCGAGCGCCTCCCCGTTGCCGCTCTCCGCACCGGCATGCCAGTCGTAAGCGTAGGAGCCGATCGCGACGACCAGCTTGGCGGGTGGAATACCGCGTGCTGCGTCGGCGACCGTACGCGCGAACCAGCGCTGCGAGGCGATCGGGCCGGGTGCGCCGCTCGTCTCGTGCTCGTCATACGCCATCAGGAAGATCTTGTCGGTCACCTTGGCATAGGCGGGCAGGTTCCAGTCCGGGTTGGCGACCGGCGCCGCAATCGCAACGACCCAGCCGTGCGGGGCAAACCGCGCGCGTGTCTCGGCGAGGAACGCGCGGTAGTTGGGTTGCGCGGACGCGGGCAGGTCCTCGAAATCGTAGAACACGCCGCCGGCATGGTTCGCGCTGAGAAACGGTACGAGCTTATCAAGGAAGGCAGCACGCGCCTTCGGATCGGCAACCAGCGCGGCGCTGCCAGCACCATCCCAGTCCCCGTCAACCGCGTTCTGCACCATCGGCAGGATCACCGGGCGGTGCACCGCCTTGTTCAGGATATCGCGCCCGGCCTGGTCGCGGAACACGGTAATCTTGTGATCCTTGCCGGTGATCGAGACCCAGCCGGGGATCAGCCAGTCGAGCTGTTCGACGTGCCGCGCGAGACTGGCCGTGCTCGCCTCGTCCCACGGCGCGTGGAAGGCGATCGCGAGCGGCGGGTTCGCGCCGTTACCAACACCAGACTTGGCCGCGCTCGTTCCGAACAGTTGCTTGGCGTAATAGTTGAGATCGCGACGGGTCTCCCGAAGAAGACCGCCACGGGGCGCGGGCAGCTTGTGGAGCGCGGGATGCTCGGGTTCGATCGGCAGCAACGGCGCAGTCGGTACAGCACCGATCGAGACGGCGAATACCGCGATCGCCAGTAACAGCAGTGCGACGAACGCAGCAACGCCGAAGGTGAACCGCCGACGCCGACGGCCGCTTGCATCATAGAATACAGGATTGTGCGACATGAGTTAAGTATCAACCGGCGAAGGAAAAACGGCAAATTGCCATTTCAGGCGGCTACAGCGCGTGTCACGCGGACGCTTCTGACAAATGCGTCACGCGTGCGTTAGAAACAATCTGAGAATTCTCTTCATCCCCTCCCGCAAGCGGGAGGGGACCGAGGGGTGGGCGCCCGGCCAGCACGCGTGCTGCGCCTAGTGACAGCGCGATCCCACCCCCACCCCCCGCTCGTGGGAGGGGGGAAGAAAATCAGCGGAACTTGCCGCTGAGCGACACGCCGATGATCCGCGGTTCGTTGAACACCGCCGCCATGTAGTTCTCGATCACGCCCTTGAGGTTCTTCTCGCCGGTGATGTTGCGCGCGAACACCGCAAGCTCGTACGCATCGTCAGGCGCGGCATAACCGACCTTCAGGCCACCCTCGAAGTTGCCGTTCGCGGTGAACTCCTTGGTCTTGTAGAGCACGAACTGCGTATAGCCCTGGATGTTGAAGTCGCCCGCGACGAACGCGCGACCGCCATTGCCAAGCGGCTGGTCGTAGCGCGCGGTCAGGTCGACATTATATTCGGGCGCATTCGGCAACGGCTCGCCGTCGATCTTGACCAGATAGGTCGTACCGAACGCACCAGGCACCGCACGGACCGGCGCCGACGGCGTGCAGACCACGACGTTGTTGAGCGCGCAGATCTGCACCTCGGTCGTCTTGTCGCGGATCGCGCTGTGCAACAGGCTGAGGCCCGCACCCAGCGTGAGGTTCGGAACGGGCTTCCAATTGGCTTCGGCTTCCATGCCATACGCCTCGGCCTTGTTGCCGTTGAACAGGATGCCGTTGCCGTTGACGTCGTTGCCGTTGAGCTGAATGTCGTTGACGCGGTAACCGAACACCGTGGCGTTGAGCGTCAGCGTGTTGTCGAGCAGGCGGGTCTTGATCCCCGTCTCCCAAGACAGAATTGTCTCGGAGTTTGCGGTCGAGAAGTCCGAGTTGAACACCGCCGAACGCCCCTGGATCGTCGGTCCACGGAAACCTTGCGCGACGCGCGAATACAGGCTGATGTCGGGCGTCGCCTGATACAGGATGCTCGCATCCCAGCTCGGCTTGGTCGACTTCAGCGTGACGTCGCGACGGCCGTTGGCCGGATACTGATTGACGCCGCCTGCGGTCTGCACCGTTTTCAGCAGCTGCGTACGCTTCTTGTCTTCGGTAATGCGGCCGCCGAGCGTCACCGTCAGCTTGTCCATCAGCTCGTAGCTGACCTGACCGAAGCCGGCCCAGGACGTGTTCACGTCGCGCAGGCGCACCCAGTTGTTGGGATTACGCGCCGCGCCCGTCAGGAAGTAGGTGCGCTGGTAGAAGTCGGTGATGTCGCGGTTGTCGAAATACAGGCCGCCGACCTGCCAGTTGAAGCGGCCACCGGGCGTGCCGGCGACGCGCAACTCCTGCGACCACTGGTCGAGGTCGCGGATCTGGCCCTGCGACTCGCCGAAGCCGTTGGCGACGCCGCGCACCGGAAAGTTCGCGCCTGCACCGCCGTCTGTATCGCCGCGGCTGAAGCCGGACGTGGTCTCGTACGCGGTGATCGAGGTCAGCGCGGCCGGACCGAAGTCGTAGGTGGCGCGGACCGAGCCGCCATAGGTGTTGTAGCTCTGCGGGTTGTCGTTCCCCTCGTCGAGCGACACGCTGTTGCGCGGCTCGGCCGAAACGTCGTTCGAGCCCTTCTTCAGCGCGCCACGGTGGAACAGCGTCGAGGTGCCGTCATACCAGCGGGCGTGGCCCGACAGGTCGAGCGTGAAGCGTTCGCCGGGGGTCAGCGCAAGCTGCACGCGGACGTTGCGATCGTCGAAGCCGCCCATCGCGTCCTTGCGCGGCGTCGCGGTGTTGTCGGCGCTGACGCCCGCGAACCGGTTGTCGACGTAATTCTCACGGTGCTGAATCAGCGTCGAGAGGCGGATCGACAACAGGTCCTTGATCAGCGGGCCACCGACGCCGGCGTCCAAGTTGACGCTGTTATACGAGCCGACCGACGCGGACGCGCGGCTCTCGAAATCATTGCTCGGCTTGATCGTGTCGAACTTGATGATGCCCGCGGTGGTGTTGCGCCCGAACAGCGAGCCTTGCGGCCCGCGCAGCACTTCGACCTGGCGGACGTCATAGACCGGGTTCGACTTCAGCACGACATGCTCGAGGATCACGTCGTCCTGGATGATCGTGACCGGCTGCGACGCGCCGAGGTAGAAATCGATGTTGCCTAGGCCGCGGATGTAGAAGCGCGGGAAGATGCGGCCGGTCGTCGATTCGACGTACAGGCCGGGGACACGGCCCGACAGCGCGAGCAACGTATCGTCGCCGCCCGCCGTAAACGTCCGCAAGTCAGCGCCCGAGACGACGCCGACCGACAGCGGCACTTTCTGGAGGTTCTCGGAGCGACGCTCGGCGGTGACGACGATATCGCCGAGGCCTTCCTCTGGAGCGGCCTGCTCCGTGGCGGGAGCAGCCTGCGCGAACGCGGCCGAACCACCGAACACCGAACCACATGCGACGCCGAGCATCAGCGCCGACTTAACGACCGAAATCTTCAAGATGATATTCCCCAATCGTGCGGCGCCGTCCCTGACGACCGGCCGCACATCCAATATGCAACGCCGCTGTTAGTCGTCGACCGCCCTCCCTGGACGGCACGAAGACGCCTCGCGACGCTCACTCCCCGACCCGGCGGTTAGGTCGGGATTGTGTTGGTATGATGACAGTTGGTGATGGAGATTACGGGTAATCCCGACGCGCATGCACGACGTTGACGATCTCGACCGTATCCAAGACGAGGCGATAGATCAGCAGATAGTTGGGACGGATGACAGCTTCGCGCGTGCCGTCGGCCCTGCCCGGCCGGTACATGAACGGATGATCGACGAGCCGGTGCACGCATGCCTCGATCGATGTCGCAAGGCGGAGTGCTGCGCCCCTGTTCCGGTCGGCGACGTAATCTAGAATCGTGGTGGCATCCTCAACTGCCTCGGGGCGCCAGAGCAGCTTCAGCGATCTCCGCCTGATCGATCGGCAGAGTCCAAAACCAATCTCATCGCGGCAACGGCATCATCGTGCGGGATCGACGGACGGGGGTCGGCCAACGACCGCGCAATCTTTTCGCGTAGCCAACGATCATAGGCTTCCGCTGAGATCGAGGACTCGGACTCCAAGGGTTTGGGTGCGATTTGCGGCATTAGGCGAGCTTAGGCCTGTTACTGCCGAAAGCAATGTAGTCGCGCCGCGGCAAAGCCGCGTCGTCGGACGACACGACCGAGTACCAGCTCGGCCGGTCGCCGTCCGGCTAGACGCTTGTCCTCGTCCAAGCAAAGCTTGGCCTCAGGCGTCGTCGCCCATCCTGAGCGCGGCAATAAACGCCTCCTGCGGAATGCTGACCGAGCCGTATTCGCGCATCTTCAGCTTGCCCTTCTTCTGCTTCTCCAGAAGCTTCTTCTTCCGGCTCGCGTCGCCGCCATAGCATTTGGCGGTCACGTCCTTGCGCATCGCGCTAATCGTCTCGCGCGCGATCACCTTGCCGCCGATCGCCGCCTGGATCGGGATCTTGAACAGATGGCGCGGGATCAGTTCCTTGAGCCGCTCGACCATGCCGCGACCGCGGACTTCGGCGGTCCCGCGGTGGACGATCATGCTCAGCGCGTCGACCGGCTCCTCGTTGACGAGAATACCCATCTTCACGAGATCACCCTCGCGGTAGCCGATCTGATGATAATCGAAGCTCGCATAGCCTTTCGACATTGATTTTAGGCGGTCGTAGAAATCAAAGACAACTTCGTTGAGGGGGAGTTCGTAGGTGGCCTGCGCACGGCCGCCTACATAGGTGAGGTTCTTCTGGATGCCGCGGCGGTCCTGGCAGAGCTTCAGGACGCTACCGAGATACTCGTCGGGGACGTAGATCGTCGCTTCGATCCACGGCTCGCTGATCGTCGCGATCTTGTTCGACTCGGGCATGTCGGCGGGGTTGTGCAGCTCGATATGCGTCGTGCCGGACGGATCGGGGTGGGTCAGCTCGATCTCGTATACGACGGAAGGCGCAGTGGTGATCAGGTCGAGATCATATTCGCGCGTGAGGCGCTCCTGGATGATCTCCAGATGCAGCAATCCGAGGAACCCGCAGCGGAAGCCGAAGCCCAGGGCTGCCGACGTTTCCATCTCGAACGAGAAGCTCGCATCGTTCAACCGCAGCTTCGAGATGCTCTCGCGCAGCTTCTCGAACTCGGCGGCATCGACCGGGAACATCCCGCAGAACACCACCGGCTGGACTTCCTTGAAGCCCGCGAGGGCCTCCAGCGCAGGCCGCTTGGCATCGGTGATGGTGTCGCCGACGCGCGTCTGCGCGACCTCTTTGATCTGCGCGGTGATGAAGCCCATCTCGCCCGTGCCCAGTTCGGTCAGCTGCTCGATCTTAGGGCGGAAACAGCCGACCCGGTCGACCAGATGCATCGTGCCGGTCTGCATGAACTTGATCTGCTGGCCCTTCTTCAGAACGCCGTCGATCACGCGCACGAGGATGACGACGCCGAGATACGGGTCGTACCAGCTGTCGACCAGCATCGCCTTCAGCGGCGCCTCCGGATCGCCGCTGGGCGGCGGGATCTTGGTGACGATCGCCTCGAGGATCTCAACGATGCCGATACCCGACTTGGCCGACGCGAGCACCGCCTCGGATGCGTCGATGCCGATCACATCCTCGATTTCCTTGCGAACCTTCTCGGGCTCGGCGGCGGGAAGATCGATCTTGTTGATCACCGGGACGATCTCGTGGTCGTGCTCGATCGACTGGTAGACGTTGGCGAGCGTCTGCGCCTCGACGCCCTGCGCGGCATCGACCACCAGCAGCGCGCCTTCGCATGCGGCGAGGCTGCGGCTCACCTCATAGGCGAAGTCGACATGGCCCGGCGTGTCCATCAGGTTGAGGACGTAATCGAGGCCGTCCTTCGCGTGATACGCGAGGCGCACGGTCTGCGCCTTGATCGTGATCCCGCGTTCCTTCTCGATGTCCATGTTGTCGAGCACCTGCTCGGACATTTCGCGCGCGGTAAGGCCGCCAGTTTCCTGGATCAGCCGGTCGGCGAGCGTCGACTTGCCATGGTCGATATGGGCGATGATGGAAAAATTGCGGATGCGGTCGAGCGGAGTCATGGCGCGCTCCTAGCAGCGACGCCGCGTGCGCGATAGATCGCCGCAACACTCAACATGCTCCCCCATATTTGTCTTGAACGTTCGGGATGTCGCGGCTAGGGGGCTCACCGGCAATGTTGTCGGGGCGTGGCGCAGTCTGGTAGCGCACTGGTCTCGGGGTCCAGGGGTCGTAGGTTCGAATCCTATCGCCCCGACCATTGCCGATTTTTACGGGGTGAGTTTGCCCCTACCCCGAACCCAAACTCTTCTCGATGTCGCGAGCGTTGTACCCTTAGGGGTCCGCCTGCCGCCCGAAGGCGTCCGGCAGTTCAGAACGCGTTGGCGATCCGCTTCTGCATCGATCGAACCGGACTCGCATCCGGTTCCGGCATATCCTGCGCCTCATCCATCAGAGCCACGCGCCGATGCAGGTCCGTACTGGCCCCGATCATCTCCCGCGCACGCGCCGGCAGCATCGCGAGCAGCGCAGCGTCGGTAACGGGAGCATCCCCCAGGCGTCGCGCGGGATCGAGCGCGTCGCGCGGAAGCAATTCGCCGGACTCGATGGCGCGCTGCGTCAGTAACCAAGCGACGACATGCATCAGCCGCGTCGTGACCTTCAGGGATTCGCAACTGAAGCTGACGCGGATCAACGGGTCGAGCGCCTCGCGCTCCACCCGGCCGGCTTCGTCGAAATAGGTCCGCGCTTCATCCGCCAATATCATCGCTTCGCTATACAGCGCGTCGAACACCTGGCGCTGCATCCGCGATTCATATCTGGGGTGGGTCATCTTCCGGGCAGATGCCACACCGCCTCGACGCCATCCAGAGAGGTTAACGACCCGCTAACCATCACATGTCCCAAAATGCGCCAGTATGTGAGCGCTCCAGTTTAGAGCGCTGCAATCAGGCGATAATATCCGGGATGAGCAAGTCCTCAAGAGACGCGATCTCATCACGGAGCCGCAATTTACGCTTCTTGAGCCGTGCCATCTGCAACTGGTCGGGCGTCGACGCCAGCGCGAGCGCGGCGATCGCATCGTCGAGATCGCGATGCTCTATCCGCATCGAGTCAAGTCGAACTCTGGTCTGCGCGTCGTCCACTCGTCCCCCGATGGCTGCCGTCGTGTGACGGGTCCTTAGCAAACACAGCGCACGGCGCGAGCACGAAACCGCCGCTGACCTGCGAGGACGTCGAAAACATGTTACGTGGCCCCCGCCCCCACTCGACGGACATCCCGAGGGACAGCCCGAGGGGTAGCCTTGGGAGGACGGCCGTCGTCCGATCAGTCCGTCGCGGCAAATCGCTCGGACAATCGATTTGGTCCGTTTCCGATGAAGACATTTCGATGACGGAGTGGTTTACTTCGCTCCCCAACCCGAATGCAGGAGGCAACCCACCGTGCAGACGACTCATCAGACAGCCCTGGAAACCAAGCATGCCGTGCTGGATCAGCGGATAGCCGACGAAACGCATCGTCCGCTACCCGACGCGAACCTGTTGGCGAGCCTGAAGAAGCAGAAGCTGCGACTGAAGGAAGAGATCGTCAGCCTGTAACGGTCGCGATACCGCTCCCCGGGTCGATCCGGGGAGCGACTTGCCCTGCTATCGCGGTTTCGGATTACGCAACGCGTACGCGCTGTCGGATGCCTTTGCGATAGGAGGCGGTGCGATAGGAGGCGGTGCAATAGGAGGCTACACCGAGGGTTTGACCCCGCTGGATGACTTACGCACCCGGAGCGGGTCGATCGGCGAATCGAGCGATATGCCCATCCGACCCTCGGTACACCACGCTACGGTTCCGGCGACATCGCCGATCCCGCGCAACGTTACCGTGACCGGCGTACCGACATCGACGACCTTGGCGAGTTCCGCCATCAGCCCCGTTTCCGAGAGATTGCGGACCCTCGCGTCGCTAGGAGTCGCCTCGTCGCCGATCCGCACCTGCGCGACCAGCAACAGGCTGTCGCGATCGCGCTGTCGCCGGTTGCCGTTACCGTCGGCCGATCCAGTGTCCACGCTCATGCCGCGACCGATTTTACCATGATCGAACACAGCATGCTGTTTCTTCCTCGTCGGTGCGCGATCAATCCTCGCGCGACACCTTTTCGTTACGCTCGTGCCGCTCCTGCGCCTCGACCGTCATCGTGGCGATCGGACGCGCTTCGAGCCGCGCAAGGCTAATAGGCTCACCGGTGACTTCGCAATAGCCATATTCACCTTCGTCGATACGACGAATCGCGGCTTCGATCTTCGAGACGAGCTTGCGTTGACGGTCGCGCGTCCGCAGTTCGATCGACCAGTCGGTTTCGCTCGATGCGCGATCGGTGAGATCCGCCTCGCGCAGCGAATCCACCTGTAACTGAGAAAGCGTCTCCTGCGACTCCCGAAGGATCGATTCCTTCCACTCCTGAAGCTTGCGACGAAAATAGGCCTGCTGCTTCAAGCTCATGAACGGCTCGTCCGCATCCGGACGATAGCCGTCTTCACCGCTGTCGTTAGCGGCCTCTCGACTGGAATTCCCGGTGTCGTCCATACGATTCATTACGGTCGCCATACCACTCTCCCTCTGGCCCCGTCGCATCAGCCTCGCTGATTTCCAGGGACCGCCCCCAAATGGTGAAAGCGCCTATAGTCTCACGTGTCGGCGACCACAAGCGACAGGACTTACACATTCGACCTGCAAACCGACATTATGTTGCGAGCGGCGGACCGTGCGTGTCGCTGCGGCAATCGACTCATATTGGGCGAAGTGCGGTGCGGCGGGGAATCGGCCTGTCCCGGTGCGGTACGTTAACGATGCCGCTTCCGAATCCACATGAGCGGATCGAGCGGGAGCATCGTGATATGGTCGACGTCGAGCGGCGGATCGACCTCCACTGGCGGGTCTTCGACCGGCGGATCGAGCGGCAACGTCTCCTCGGCATTGGGTGGATCGACCGGCGACGTGTCCTCCTCGACCGGCAGCGGATCGAGCACGAGCAGTGCGAGTTCCGGTGGCAGCACGGGATCGAGCGGGCGTCCGCCGGCACCCGTTCCCGCGCCGCCGATGGTGTTGCTGTTCGGCGCGGCAGCGGCAGCACTTGTGGCACGCAAGCGTTTCGCCAAGCCAAAGGGCGTTGCCGCCTAAACGCCCGAATGCCGCAGAGAAAAGGCCCCGCCGGATATGCTCCGACGGGGCCTTTTTCGTATCTGAGGTTCAGGCGTTCTGGAGCGCTTTCTCGATGTCCTTGATCGGATGTCCGGTCAGGTCCTTGTCGAGTTCACCCTTGAGGCGGCTGCTGACTTCCTTGTGGTAATGCTTGCGCAATTCACCAAGTGTCTTCGGCGGTGCGACGACAATCAGCGAGTCATACTTGTTCTTCAGCGCACCCATCTTGAGGAAGTCGGCTGCGTCGGCAGCGAAGCGATCTTCCTCGATCTGGTGGAAATCGGTCGGCTCGACCGAACTCTGCACACCGCCCTGCGGAGACGAGGCGCGGCCCGCGGAGTCGGTCGCCTGGTCGCGGGTGGCCGGATTGTCCTGCTCCTGGGCCTTTTCGACGACGAAATTGGGAAATTCATTGTCTCCCTCGTTGCGCAGGAACAGCATTTTCCGGCCGTCCGCGACGAGCACGACGGAGTTGTGGGGAAGATGCATGCGGGTCTCTCCTTTTCGCTATGCGTACACGGGGTTAACGCGCCCAGTACCGGGGAGGTTGCGCTGCCTTGCGTACGCCCCCGGCGGTCGGCATAGCCCAGCCATGCACGACATACGCCTGATCCGCGACGATCCCGCCGCCTTCGACGCCGCCCTTGCCAAGCGGGGTGTCGCACCGCAGTCCGCCTCGCTGGTGACGCTCGACGAACAGCGCCGAGCGACGATCGCGGAGTCGCAGACCGCGCAGACGCGGCGCAACGAACTGTCGAAGGCGATCGGCCAAGCCAAGGCGCAGAAGGACGAGGCCAAGGCGCAGGCGCTGATGGCCGAGGTCGCGAGCCTGAAGGAGGCGCTGCCGCAGCTGGAAGCGGAGGAAGCGCGACTGAGTGGCGAACTCGACGATATGCTGGCGGCGATCCCCAACCTGCCCGCGACCGACGTGCCGGAAGGCGGCGGCGAAGACGATAACGCGCTCGTCCACACCCGCGGCACGCCGACGATTTTTGCCTTCGCTGCCCGCGAACACGACGCGATCGGTCCGGCGATCGGCCTCGACTTCGAGACCGGCGCGGCGATGTCGGGCGCGCGCTTCACGCTGGTCCGTGGTCCTGCCGCCAAGCTGCAACGCGCGCTCGGGCAGTTCATGCTCGATCACGTCGCCGAGGCCGGCTTCGAACAGGTTTCGCCACCGCTGCTGGTGCGTGACGAAGCCGTGTTCGGCACGGGCCAGTTGCCCAAATTCTCCGAGGACCTGTTCCGCACCACCGATGGTCGCTGGCTGATCCCGACTGCGGAGGTGAGCCTCACCAACATCGTCCGCGAACAGATCCTAGCCGAGGCCGAGCTGCCGTTGCGCTTCACCGCGCTGACGCCGTGCTTCCGCTCCGAGGCAGGTGCTGCGGGGCGCGATACGCGCGGCTATATCCGCCAGCACCAGTTCGACAAGGTCGAGATGGTCTCGATCGTCACGCCCGACATGTCCGAGGCCGAGCACGAGCGGATGACGGCGTGTGCGGAGGGCGTGCTCGATGCGTTGCAGCTGCCGTTCAGGCGGATGCTCCTATGCACCGGCGATATGGGCTTCACCGCGGCACGCACCTACGATCTCGAAGTCTGGCTGCCGGGCCAGGCGCGGTATCGTGAGATCAGCAGCGTCTCGACCTGCACCGATTTCCAGGCGCGCCGCATGAACGCGCGCTATCGGCCCGAGGGCGAGAAGGGAACGCGGTTCGTCCACACGCTCAACGGCTCCGCGCTCGCGGTCGGCCGCACGCTGGTCGCGGTGTTGGAGAATTACCAGCAGGAGGATGGCTCGGTCGCAGTGCCGGCGGTGCTCCAGCCGTACCTAGGCGGGCTGACTATGCTGGAGCCGAAGCGCTGATGCGGATCCTGCTGACCAACGACGACGGCTATTACGCCCCTGGACTCAAGGTGTTGGAGGCGATTGCCAAGACGCTGTCGGACGACGTCTGGGTGGTGGCGCCGGCGGAGGAACAGTCGGGCGCAGGCCATTCGCTGACGCTGTCGCGACCGTTGCGCGTCCGTAAGCACGGCGAGAAGCGCTACGCGGTGGCGGGCACGCCGACCGACGCGGTGATGATGGCGCTGGCCAAGATCATGAAGGATTGCCAGCCCGACCTGATCCTGTCCGGCGTCAACCGCGGGGCGAACCTCGCCGAGGACGTGACCTATTCGGGCACCGTTTCGGCAGCGATGGAGGGCGCGCTGGGCGGCATCCGGTCGATCGCGCTGAGCCAGATCTACAGTCGCGAGGGGATGGGCGACAGCGTACCGTTCGAGGCGGCAGCTGCCTGGGGCGAGCGCGTGTTGCGGCCGCTGGTCGATGCGCCGCTCGCTCCACGGACGCTGGTCAACATCAACTTCCCCGCTTGTCCCGCCGACGCGGTGAAGGGCGTCCGTGTCGTCGGCCAGGGCCTGCGCGACTATGGGCGGTTGCAGATCGTCAGCAACACCGATCCGCGCGGGTACGAATATCACTGGTTCGCGCTCGGCCGGACGGTCGAGACGCCGGCGCACGCGACCGATCTCGAAGCGACGGCGGCGGGATATGTGTCGGTCACGCCGTTGCACCTCGACCTGACGCATTTCGAATCGATGGACATGCTGACGCAGGCCTATCGTTGATGCGGCGTGCGGGCGTCCTGGTTTTGCTGGCGACGCTCGCGCTGACCGCGTGCATTCCGAAGGTCGATCGTCCCGCCGGCTACGGAAACGCACCGCAGCGCCCGTACCGCGATCCCCCGCCCCGCCGCGACGATCCGCCTCGCCCCCGTGAGACTACGCCGCGGGAGAATAGGCCTCGCGACGACAGGCCGGTGCAGGACATTCCCGGACGCGATACCGGCGAGGTCACCACCCTGCCCGCCCCGCGCCCCGCTTGGGAGGCGCGGCCGGTCAGCGCGGATGCGAAGACGATTCCGGACACCACCTACATCGTCCGGCCCGGCGATACGCTGAGCCGCGTCGTCGATCGCAGCGGCGCGAGCCTCGAAGCGATCGCCCGCGCGAACGACCTCGAGCCTCCTTATACGATCCGCACCGGCCAGCGGTTGCAGATCCCCGGTGGCCGCTATCACCAGGTCCGCCGCGGCGAGACCGGCATCGCGATCGCCCGCGCCTACGGCGTAGAATGGTCGCGGATCGTCGCCGTCAACGCACTCGTCGAACCGTACGTGCTGCGCGCCGACCAGCGCATCCAGATCCCCGGCGAAGCAAGCGGCGGCACCGCCAGCGCCTCCGAACGCGCGCGGGCGTTCACGCTCGACATCGACGACATCCTGACCGGTGGCGAACCCGCGCTCGCGAGCAACCAGGCGCCGGCAAGACCGATCGCGACACCGCGCCGCGTGCTCCCGTCCAACGCCGTCGTGACCGCGCCAGCCCGTCTGGCGAGCGGCGGGTTCCTGTGGCCAGTCGACGGCAAGGTCGTGAAACGCTTCGGCCACGGCGCGAGCGGCGAGCGCAACGACGGCATCAAGATCGCGGTGCCGGTCTCGACCCCGATCCATGCGGCGGCGGACGGCGTGGTCGCGTATGTCGGCGACGGCATCGCTGCGCTTGGCGGGTTGGTGATCATCAAGCATGGCGGTGGCTGGACGAGCGTCTATGGCCACGCATCGAAGCTGCTCGTTCAGCGCGGCCAGAGCGTGAAACGGGGTCAGACGGTTGCGTTGTCGGGCGATACCGGGTTTGCGGACCGGCCGGAGTTGCACTTCGAACTGCGTAAGGGGCGCACGCCAGTGGATCCGACGTCGCAACTGCCGCGAACCTGATTCTCCCCTTCCGCTTGCGGGAGGGGTCGGGGGAGGGCATGGGGACGACGAAGCCCCTCCCCTAACCCCTCCCGCAAGCGGAAGGGGAACGAGACGCACCATGACCTACCAGTCCGACCTGCTCACCACGCTGACCTCGCGCGGCTATGTCCACCAGATGACCGACGCCGCCGCGCTCGATGCGCTCGCGGGCAAGCAGGTCGTCCCCGGCTATATCGGCTTCGATCCGACCGCACCGTCGCTCCACGTCGGCAGCCTCGTGCAGATCATGCTGCTCCGCCGGCTCCAGCAGACCGGGCACAAGCCGATCGTCCTGATGGGCGGCGGCACCGGCAAGATCGGCGACCCCAGCTTCAAGGACGAAGCGCGCAAACTGCTCGGCGAGGACGGCATCAAGGCCAATGTCGCCTCGATCCGCCGCATTTTCGAACGCTTCCTGACCTTCGGTGACGGGCCCACGGACGCCGTGATGCTCGACAATGCCGAGTGGCTCGACGCGCTCGAATACATCCCGTTCCTGCGCGACGTCGGCCAGCATTTCTCGGTCAATCGGATGCTCGCGTTCGATTCGGTCAAGCTCCGCCTCGACCGCGAACAGTCGCTGAGCTTCCTCGAATTCAACTACATGATCCTCCAGGCCTACGACTTCCTGGAACTGTCGCGCCGCGCCACGTGCCGGTTGCAGATGGGCGGGTCGGACCAGTGGGGCAACATCGTCAACGGCATCGAACTGGCGCGCCGCATGGATTCCACCGAGGTCTACGGCGTCACCACGCCGCTGATCACGACCGCGGACGGCGGCAAGATGGGCAAGACTATGTCGGGCGCGGTATGGCTGCACGAGGACCAGTTGCCGCACTTCGACTACTGGCAGTTCTGGCGCAACACCGACGACCGCGATGTCGGCCGCTTCCTGAAACTGTTCACCGACCTCCCGCTCGACGAGATCGCACGCCTCGAAGCGCTCGAAGGCGCGCAGATCAACGCCGCCAAGATCGTCCTCGCCAACGAAGCGACCGCGATGTGCCGCGGGCGCGAGGCAGCCGAACAGGCCGCCGAGACTGCGCGAAAGACGTTCGAGGAGGGCGCTTCGGGCAACGCGCTGCCCAGCTACGCCGTTGCCGGTGGCGCGATCGGTGTCGTCGAGGCTCTGGTCGGGCTGGGCTTTGTCGCCTCCAACGGCGAGGCCCGTCGCAAGATCGCAGAGGGCGCGGTGCGGGTTGACGGCGAACCGATGCGCGAGCCAACCGCGAGCATCGACGTCGCCTCACCCGTCCGGCTCAGCCTCGGCAAGAAACGCCATGGGATGCTAACCCCCTCGTAATAGACGCCGTCTCGTTTCGAAGAACGCCGCGTTAAGCATCACCGTCCGTATCGGGTTCACGCGAGGACGCGTACACCGGGGGATGATTATTCCAGGGGAACGATCGATGCCACGCTACGCAACGGCCGTTCGCGATACGCGCGGCGAGCCCCGCGACGAGGTGATGCATCGGACGCATGCGCTCGACGGCGACGATCGCACGGTGAGGCTCGTGCTGGTCAACATGTCCGCCAACGGCCTCATGGCACGCTGCGACGGCGATCCGGTGGCGGGTGAACGACTGCGGATCCGCCTGCCGATCCTGGGCTATGTCGACACGATCGTACGCTGGTCGCTCGGCGGGCGGATCGGCTGCGAGCTCGAGCGGACGATACCGCTGGCCGAGTATTACACGATGCTCACGGTAATGACCCGCAACAGCTGACGGTTCACCCCGAGCGGAGCAGCGCCACGCCGGCGTCGCGATCGAACAGGTAAAGTGCGGTACGTGCCGCCTGCCCTCGTGGTCCTTCGAGGCCACCATCGCGGTCGATCAGCAGGCGCGCGTCGTCGTGCGCGCATTGCAGCAGGTCGGCCATCATGTCGGGGGTGGCGAGCCGGAACGCCATCTCGCCGGATTGCTTGGTGCCGAGCAGTTCGCCAGCCCCTCGCAGTCGCAAGTCTTCCTCCGCGATGCGGAAGCCGTCGTTGGTCTCGCGCATCAGCGCGAGGCGCGCGCGCGACGTTTCGCTCAGCGAAGAGCCGCGCATCAGCAGGCAGATCGACCGCCCGGTGCCGCGCCCTACCCGCCCGCGGAGCTGGTGGAGCTGGGCGAGGCCGAAGCGGTCGGCATGCTCGATCACGATCAGCGTCGCGTTGGGGACGTCGACGCCGACCTCGATCACCGTCGTCGCGACAAGGACGGAGGTGTTGGCGGCGGAGAACTCGGCCATCACCGCGTCCTTCTCGGCGGGTTTCATGCGGCCGTGGACGAGTGCGACCTTCTCGCCGAACCGCGCGCGCAATGTCTCCGCGCGCATCTCGGCGGCGGCGAGGTCGCTCTTCTCGCTCTCTTCGACGAGCGGGCACACCCAATAGGCCTGCCCGCCATCGGCCAGATGCCGGCCGAGCGCGTTGACCACGTCGTCGAGGCGGTCTTCGGAGATCACGCGCGTCTCGATCGGCTGACGGCCCGGCGGCATCTCGTCGAGCCGGCTGACGTCCATCTCGCCATATTGCGCGAGCGTCAGCGTGCGCGGGATCGGCGTTGCGGTCATTGCGAGCAGATGCGGCGGCGCGACGCCCTTCGCCTGCAACGTCATCCGCTGCGCGACCCCGAAGCGGTGCTGCTCGTCGACCACCACAAGCCCCAAGTCCTTGTAGCCGACCGCATCCTGGAAGATCGCGTGCGTGCCGATCAAGATATCAATCTCGCCGCTCGCCAGCGCCATCAGCGTTGCCTCGCGCACGCGCCCCTTGTCGCGACCGGTAAGCACGCCGACGTTGATCGGCAGCCCGGCGAGCGTTTTCCGCAGCGTCTCGTAATGCTGGCGCGCGAGGATTTCGGTCGGCGCGAGCATCGCGGCCTGAGCGCCTGCCTCGACCGCGATCAGCATCGCCATCGCCGCGACGAGCGTCTTGCCCGAGCCGACATCGCCTTGCAGCAGCCGCAGCATCGGCGCGGTCTGCGCGAGATCGCCCTCGATCTCGCCCACCGTCCGCGATTGGGCGCCGGTGAGGGTGTATGGAAGCTTGAGCAGATCGCGCAGCCGCCCGTCGCCCTGCAACGCACGGCCACGACGCTTGCGGGTATCCGCGCGGACGATCGTCATCGCGAGCTGGTTCGCGAACACCTCGTCATAGGCCAGCCGCTCGCGCGCCTTCGCATCCGACGGGTCTGCATGGATGCGTTCCAGCGACTCATGCCAGCCCGGCCATTCGCGCTTCGCCTTCAGGCCCGGCTCGATCCATTCGGGCAGGTCCGGCGCGCGTGCGACCGCCTGCGCGGTCAGCGCCGCCAGTCGTCGCGAGGTGAGGCCTTCCGACAGCGGATAGATCGGCTCGCGCTCGCGCAACTCCTCGTCCGGCTCGACGATGTCGGGATGGACGATCTGCAATTCCTGGCCGTATTCGTCGAGCCGGCCCGAGATGCGCTTGGCCTCGCCGATCGGGAGGAGCTTCTTCGCCCAGCCGGAGCTGCC
The DNA here is from genome assembly GCF_030817315.1 of Sphingomonas faeni. Taxonomy (NCBI): domain Bacteria; kingdom Pseudomonadati; phylum Pseudomonadota; class Alphaproteobacteria; order Sphingomonadales; family Sphingomonadaceae; genus Sphingomonas; species Sphingomonas faeni. The sequence goes on from NZ_JAUSZF010000001.1 coordinate 1,371,151, forward strand.
CCCGAAGAAGACGAGGCTGACGTAATTGCCGTGCTCGTCGGTCGCCTGCACACGCGTCGGACCGCGCCCCGCACTGATCTTGTAGTCGCGCGGGGTCAGCGTGATCGTGATGATCCGCCCCGCATCGCTCGACATCAGCTCGGTGCGCGGCAGGCGATCGACGTATCCGGTCGGCAAATGGAAGGCGACGTCGACGACGCGCGCGAGCCCGAGCCGGTCGAGCGGCTTGGCAAGCGCAGGCCCCACCCCCTTCAGGACGAGGGTTTCGGCGAACAGCGGATTGAGGATTTCGGGTCGCATGACTATCTGCCTCATATAGCCAAGCCGACGGCCGCTGCCAGAGCGGTCGCCGGCTGTTCGTGTTTGGAGATACGATGGACCACGAGACCCGCCTCAAGCGCCTGGGCTTTCGCAGCTCGCACCGCGGCACGCGCGAAGCCGACATGATGATCGGCGGCTTCTTCGAAACCTATGGCCGGACGTGGACGCCCGAGCAGCTCGACTGGTTCGAGGCGCTGCTCGAGGAACAGGACGTCGACATCATGGGCTGGGCGATCGGCTCGATCGCGTGCCCGCCCGAATGGGACGGGCCGATGATGCAGGCGATGCGCGACATCAACTACGTGACGGTCGTGAAGTAGGCCTTCTGCGCCCCTCCCTGGAAGGGAGGGGTTGGGGTGGGTCGGCCGCTTGGCGGTCGTGACACGCGCCTCATACCACCCCACCCCCAAGCCCCTCCCTTCCAGGGAGGGGGGAGTTCGAATGCCAGACCTCAAGACGATCCTCTCCGCGACGACCCCGCTGACGCTGTCGGGCGTGCCGTCCGGCTTCCAGCCGTCGCTGCTCGCCGACCTCGCCCGGGCCGCGAAAACCCGCGCGGTGTTCATCGCGCCGGACGATGCGGCGATGCGCGCGATCGCCTCGACGGCGGCCTATTTCGCGCCCGATCTCGAAGTGCTGAGCTTCCCCGCCTGGGACTGTCTCCCTTACGACCGCGCCTCGCCCACGCTGCGTATCATGGCCGAGCGCGTCGCCGCCCTGCAACGTCTGCAAGGCAAGCCCAAGGGTCCGCAGCTCCTCCTCACCACCGCCAACGCCGCGACTCAGCGCGTCCTAACCCCGTTCCGCATCCGCCAGCTCGTCGCACGGCTCGCGCCCGGTGAACGGATCGGCCGTGACAAGCTTGCCGTGCTGCTCCAGGCGAACGGCTATGTCCGCACCGACACCGTCCACGACCAGGGCGAATATGCGGTGCGCGGCGGGATCGTCGATCTCTACCCGTCGGGCGAAGACCACGCGCTCCGCCTCGATTTCTTCGGCGACGAGATCGAGAGCGTCCGCACCTTCGACGCGGCCGACCAGCGCACCACCGGCCGGATCGACGGCTTCGTCCTGCTCCCGGCCTCCGAAGCGCTGCTCGACGAGGACTCGATCAAGCGTTTCCGCACTCGTTACCGCGACGCGTTCGGCGCGACCGCGACCGGCGATCCGATGTACCAGGCGATCTCCGAAGGCCGGCGGATCGCAGGCATGGAGCATTGGCTGCCGCTGTTCGAGGAGAAGATGGCGACGCTGTTCGACCATCTCGGCGCCGACGACGTCGTGGTCCGCGACAACGGCGTCGCCGCGGCGGTCGAAAGCCGGCTCGAATCGATCGCCGACTATTACGAGAACCGCAAGCGCGCCGAAGCCGCCCAGCCCGGCAGCTACCGCCCGATGCCCGCCAAGGCGCTGTACCTCGACGCGCAGGAATGGTCCGGCGGCGTCGAGGCGTTCGCCGCGCACATCACCTCGCCATTCCACGAACCGCCAAGCGACACCGTGCTCGACTTCGACGTCGACGGCCCGCGCGATTTCGGCCCCGAGCGCGCCGCGCAAACGAACATCTACGAAGCCGTCGCCGATCACGTCGAGAAGCTCCGGAAACAGGGCCGCAAGCCGATCCTCGCCAGCTATTCGATCGGCGCGCGTGAACGCCTGGGGAGCCTGCTCGCCGACCATGACATGAAAGGCGGCAAGCACGCCGAAACCTGGCAGGAGGCGCTTGGCATCGCGGATACCGCGCAAAGCTTCGGCGTCGCGCTGATCGTCCTGCCGCTCGATCACGGCTTCACCGCGCCGGGGATCGCGGTTCTTACCGAGCAGGACATGCTCGGCGACCGCCTCGTCCACCGCAAGAAGCGCAAGAAATCCGCCGACGCGTTCCTCGCCGAATTGGCGACGCTGACGCCGGGTGACCTCGTCGTCCACACCGAGCACGGGATCGGGCGGTACGAGGGCCTGACCTCGATCCCGGTGGGCCAGAGCCCGCATGATTGCGTCGCGCTGAGCTATGCCGGTGGCGACAAGCTGTACGTGCCGGTCGAGAATATCGACGTCCTCTCGCGCTACGGCTCGTCCGAGGAAGGCGCGACGCTCGACCGTCTCGGCGGCGAAGGCTGGCAGCGTCGCAAGTCGAAGATGAAGGAGCGGATCCGCGAGATTGCCGGCGAACTCATCGCGACCGCCGCCGAACGTGCGCTGCATCCGGGCGATGTGCTCGAACCCGATGCGAGCGGCTACCCCAGCTTCGTCGACCGCTTCCCGTACGAGGAAACCGAGGACCAGGATCGCGCGATCGAGGACGTGCTGGGTGACTTGGCCGCGGGCAAGCCGATGGACCGGCTGGTGGTCGGCGACGTCGGCTTCGGCAAGACCGAGGTTGCACTACGCGCCGCATTCGTCGCGGCGATGGGGGGCAAGCAGGTCGCGATCGTGTGCCCGACGACGCTGCTCGCGCGCCAGCACTACAACAACTTCGTCGCCCGCTTCGAAGGCTTCCCGATGAACATGGGCCGCCTGTCGCGGCTCGTCACCGCGAGCGAGGCGAAGGCGACCAAGGAGGGTCTCGCGAACGGCACGATCGACGTCGTCATCGGCACGCATGCGCTGCTCGCGAAGAATATCGACTTCAAGCGGCTCGGGCTGGTGGTGGTCGACGAGGAACAGCGCTTCGGCGTCACGCACAAGGAGCGGCTGAAGGCACTGCGGGCGGACGTCCACATGCTGACGCTGACCGCGACACCGATCCCGCGCACGCTCCAGATGGCGATGTCGGGCATCCGCGAGCTGTCGGTGATCCAGACCCCGCCGGTCGATCGCCTTGCGGTGCGGACCTACATCATGCCGTTCGATCCCGTTGTGCTGCGCGAGGCGTTGCTTCGCGAGCATTACCGTGGCGGGCAGAGCTTCGTCGTCACCCCCCGCGTGGCAGATCTGCCCGAGATCGAGGACTTCCTGCGGGAACAGGTCCCAGAGATCCGTTTCGTCGTCGCGCACGGCCAGATGTCGCCGACCGAGGTCGAGGAGCGCATGTCGGCGTTCTACGACAAGAAGTTCGAGGTGCTCGTCTCCACCACGATCATCGAAAGCGGGATCGACATCGCGTCGGCCAACACGATGATCGTCCATCGCGCCGACCGCTTCGGCCTCGCCCAGCTGTATCAGCTGCGCGGGCGCGTCGGCCGGTCGAAGACGCGTGCCTATGCGTATCTCGTGACGCCGCCTGAGCGGCAGATGACGGTGACGGCCGAGAAGCGCCTGAAGGTGTTGTCCGATCTCGATTCACTCGGAGCTGGCTTCCAGCTGGCGAGTCACGATCTCGATATCCGCGGCGCGGGCAACATGCTCGGCGACGAGCAGACCGGGCACATCAAGGAGGTCGGGTTCGAGCTTTACCAGGCGATGCTGGAGGAGGCGATCATGGACGCCAAGGCCGGCGGGATGACGTCGTCGCGGCCGCGCGATTTCTCGCCGCAGATCACGGTCGACGCACCGATCCTCATTCCCGAGGATTACGTCCCCGATCTCGACCTGCGGATGGGGCTGTATCGCCGCCTCAACGATCTCGACGAGGGCCAGGAGATCGAGGCGTTCGCCGCCGAGATGATCGACCGGTTCGGGCCGTTGCCGGATGCGACCGAGAATTTGATCAAGGTCATCGAGATCAAGCTGAACGCCAAGCGCGCGTGCGTGTCGAAGATCGACGTTGGGCCGAAGGGCGTGCTGGTGTCGTTCCACGACGACAAGCCGCCGAACATCGACAAGCTGCTGGCGTATGTTGAGCGGCTGAACGGGGTCGCGCGGTTGCGGCCGGACAGCAAGCTGGTGTTGCAGCGGGCTTGGGGCGATCCGAAGGCTCGGCTGCATGGGGCGTTGCAGCTGTCGAAGGGGCTGGCGAAAGCGGCTTCTTAAGCCCTCTCCCCTCTGGGGAGAGGGTTAGGTGAGGGGCTGCCACGTAGGACGTCGCCTAGAACAGCCCCTCTCCCCGGCCCTCTCCCCGTAGGGGAGAGGGAGCAGTGGCACGAAAAAGGCCGAACTACCCTGGGGTAGCCCGACCTTTTTAGTGTTTGAAAGCCTAGGCTTACTTCGGCAGCACGACGCTCGGGCCAATGCTGTCGACGACCTTCCGGGCATCGAACGCGCGGATGTTGTCGCGCGGGATCGGGCCCTTGCGCATCACGATCTCGGCGGTCGCCTCGTAGCGATCGATCGTGCGGACGTCGAAGTCGTTGCCCCATGGGCCGCCACCGAAACCGCCGCCAAATCCACCGAACCCGCCGCCAAAGCCGGGGCTCCAGTTACGCCAGCCGAAGCCTCGGCCGTAGTAACGCCACGACGGACCCCAATAGCCGCCGAAGCCGCCATACCCAAACCCGCCGCCGAGACCCGGTGTCGAGTAGGTGCGCGACTGGAGGTTGGTGTCGCGGTCGGCCATTAAATAATAGTCATAGCCGTTCTGCAACGTCAGTTCGGCGGCGCGGAAGAACAGGTAGCGCTCGACGGTATCGCGCGACGTGACGCTGTTGCCGGCGAAGCTGACGAGGAAGCGGCCCGGCTCGATCATACGGTCGCTATAGCCGGTGCGGCTGAACCCCTGGCCCGTCGCCGGCCGATAGGTGGTCTCGGTCGCGCAACCGGCCAGCAATAGGGCGCCCGTTGCGAGCGCTGCCAGTGCGACCTTGCGACCAGGTTTCATGAACATGGTATGTCTCCGTTCGCGGCGAGTGCGGCGAAACGCCTCTTATTAGCCGTCAGTGGTGGAACGGTTGATGAACGGGTTCGCTCCAATGCGCCACCTTGCTGACTCATTTTTCACGATTCGTCTAAACGCCGATCAAGTGCAGCGCCAAAGTGCGGCGATGCGGGCGGCGGCGATGCTCGAACATATATATGCCCTGCCACGTGCCGAGTGCGAGTCGTGCGTCGATCAGCGGGATCGAGAGCTGGACCTGGGTGAGCGCAGTGCGCAGGTGGGCCGGCATGTCGTCCGGGCCTTCGTCGTCATGTTCGTACTCGCGCGATTCCGGGGCGATGCGGGCGAAATAGGCTTCGAGGTCGGTGCGGACTTCAGGCGCCGCGTTTTCCTGGATCAGGAGGGAGGCGGAGGTGTGGCGGCAGAAGATCGTCAGCAAGCCTTCGGTGAGGCGCTGGTCACGGGTCCAGCGGGCGATCTGGTCGGTGACGTCGACGAGGCCTTGGCGGGTGGTGTCGATGGTTAGGATCGTGGTGGCTTGGCGCATGGGGTCCTAACGATCGGTCGAGGGGGTTGCTCCACGCTACCGTCTCCCCGCCAACAGCCTGCACTCATGTCTCCTCGGGAGAATGGAGGGCCCATATCATCCTGCACCACCCCGGCGGAGGCCGGGGCCCAGTTGGGGGACGTTGCTAACTGCGGATGCGCTCCGTTACTCCAACCTTTCCAACTGGGCCCCGGCCTTCGCCGGGGTGGTACCAGTTAGGAGAGCGCAACGTCCCTCAAACAGCCCCGTGGCACTGCTTGTACTTCCGCCCCGACCCACACGGGCAAGGCGCGTTGCGGCTCACCACACCTTCCCAGTTCGCAGGATCCTCGCCGATATCGCCTTCCTGCGGCTGAGGGATCTGCAACGGTGGCATCTGCGACGTGATGTGCCCCCGCGTCCCCCCGTCGAAGTCGTTCGAGTCGTCCTCCCCCGTAAACGGATCGAAATGCGTCGTGATGAAGTCCGGCAGTTCGGGCAGCCCGACCGGTGCCTGCATCTGGAACTGGGCATGCGCGATCGTCTTGGTCACGTCCTCGCGGATCGTCTCGAGCATCCGCTGGAACAGCGAGAACGCCTCCTGCTTATACTCGTTGATCGGCGTCTTCTGTGCGTAGGCGCGCAGATGGACGACCTGACGCAGCGCGTCGAGCGTCGCCAGATGCTCCTTCCAGTGATGATCGAGGTTCTGCAACAGGATCGACTTCTCGACCGACGTCCACGTCTCGGTATCCAGATCGGCGGACTTCTGCGCGATCGCCTCGTCCGCCATCGTGCGGATGCGCTCTTCCAGAACCTCGGGATCGACCGATTCTTCCAGCAGCCACGCGTCGATCGACGGTTCGAGGTTCATCACCTCCGCAAGCCGCGTCTTCATCCCTGCGACATCCCACTGCTCGGGATACGAGTTGGGCGGGCACGCATCGCCGACGATGACATTGACCGTCTCCGCGCGCATGTCGGTCACCACGTCGCCGACCGTGTCGGCATCCATGATGTCCGCGCGCTGCTCGTAGATCACCTTGCGCTGCTCGTTCATCACGTCATCATATTCGACGACCTGCTTGCGGATGTCGTAGTTGCGCGCCTCGACCTTCTTCTGCGCGGTCTCGATCGCCTTCGACAACCACTTGCTGCCGATCGCCTCGCCGTCCTCGATGTTGTTGCGCATCATCTTGGCGAACAGCGTGTCCGGCCCGAAAATCCGCAGCAGATCGTCGTCGAGGCTGAGGTAGAAGCGCGACAGGCCCGGATCGCCCTGACGGCCCGAACGCCCGCGCAGCTGGTTGTCGATGCGCCGGCTCTCGTGACGCTCGGTGCCGAGCACGAACAGACCACCCGCGGCGAGCACCGCCTGCTTCTCCGCCTCGATCTCGATCGTGATCCGCGCCGCCGCCTCGTCATATTCGGGCGTGCCCTCGACCAGCTCGGGATGCTCGTCGAGCATACGGAACTCCAGGTTGCCGCCGAGTTTGATGTCGGTGCCGCGGCCCGCCATGTTCGTCGCGATCGTCACCGCGGACTTGCGCCCGGCCTGCGCGACGATGTGCGCCTCCATCTCGTGGAAGCGCGCGTTGAGCACCTTGTGATCGACGTTCTCGCCGACCAGGAACTCGCTCAGCATCTCGGACTTCTCGATCGACACCGTGCCGACCAGCACCGGCTGACCCAGGTCGGCGTGATGCTTGATCTTCTTGGCGATCGCCGCGAACTTGTCCTTGGTATCCTTGTAGAACTCGTCTTCCTCGTCGACGCGCTTCACCTCGACGTTGGTCGGGATGCTGACGACGTTGATCTTGTAGATGTCGTAGAACTCGGCCGCCTCGGTCGCCGCGGTACCGGTCATGCCGCCGATCTTGGGGTACATGCGGAAATAGTTCTGGAACGTGATCGAGGCCATCGTCTGGTTCTCGGGCTCGATCTGGACGCCCTCCTTCGCCTCGACCGCCTGGTGCAGGCCGTCCGACCAGCGCCGGCCGTCCATCATGCGACCGGTGAACTCGTCGATGATGATGACCTTGCCGTCCTTGACGATGTAGTCGATGTCCGACTTGAACATCACGATCGCGCGCAGCGCCTGGTTGAGGTGATGCACGACCTGCGTGTTCTCGAAGTCGTACAGGTTCTGCCCCTCGAGCAGCCCGGCCGCCTCGAGCATCCGCTCGACCTTCTCGGTGCCGTCCTCGGTGAGGATGATCGTCTTCTGCTTCTCATCCTTGTCGTAGTCGCCGGGGACGAGCTGCTTCACGACCGCGTCGACCTGGATATACAGCTCGGACTTGTCGTCGGTCGGACCCGAGATGATCAGCGGCGTGCGCGCCTCGTCGATCAGCACCGAATCGACCTCGTCGACCACCGCGAAGTTGAACGGCCGCTGCGTCATCGCACTGCGCTCGTACTTCATGTTGTCGCGCAGATAGTCGAAGCCGAACTCGTTGTTGGTGCCGTAGGTGATGTCCGCGGCATAGGCGGCGCGGCGTTCCTCGTCCGACAGGTTCGGGATGATGACGCCGATCGTCATGCCCAGGAAGGTATAGACCTGCCCCATCCACTCGGCGTCGCGCGCGGCGAGGTAGTCGTTGACGGTGACGACGTGGACGCCGTCGCCGGGCAGCGCGTTGAGATAGGTCGCGAGCGTGGCCACGAGCGTCTTGCCCTCGCCGGTCCGCATCTCGGCGATCTCGCCGCGGTGAAGGACGATGCCGCCGACCATCTGCACGTCGTAATGGCGCTGGCCGAGCACGCGGTGCGCGGCCTCGCGGACGGTCGCGAACGCCTCGGGGAGCAGGTCGTCGAGCTTCTCGCCGTTCGCGAGACGCGCACGGAACTTGACGGTCTGCGCGGAGAGTTCCTCGTCCGACATCGCCTGGAGCGACGGCTCGAACGAGGCGATCTTGGCGAGGATCGGGTTGAGCGACTTGACGTACCGGTCGTTGGACGAACCGAACAAGGATTTGGCGAGGCCACCGAACATGGGCTGATTTCCTGAAATTATGGCGCGGCGACACACGGTGGGCGCACGCGGACGCGGATCACTCGGATCCAAAGGTTACTATAAGGTCACACCAAGACGCTATTCGCGGCGGCGCTCGGCCCATAGCGGCAGCGAAACGACGGCGATGGTGCGCAGCGTAGTGGCGACCGCGACCTGGGGTAGCGTCACGATGCCGGATACAGGCTTTATCAAGACCTTGGCGGGCATTGCTGCCACGGACTGCGAGCAGACGCTGCCCTGCGCGACGGCCTGTGCCGACTGGCCACGCGCACCCGGAACCGCGCCGGTCAGCGCGGACAGGAGGGCAGAGAGGAGCAGCAGGAGGTTCATGCGAGACTGGCTTTATGCGAGCCCGGGCGATAAATCTACCGTTCGTCTCACGGCAGCGCCCATCGGACGCGTGGCAATTCGATGCGCGAGGCGATGGCCTGCCCGTTCGCATCGCGCGCGGGAGTGAACTGGCCGTGGCGAACCGCGGCGCGGCACGTTCCGTGATCAAGCGAGTTGGTCCCACTACCCGCGAGGACTTCGCACGCTTCGACCGATCCATCCGCCGCGACGAGCAGGGCAGCTTTGACGGCACCTTCCTTGCCCTCGCGAGCAGCGGATGCCGGGTAATCGTCGGTACCAAACCAGTCGGCATAGCGTCCGATCGGCTTGGCTGGCGTGGTAGCCAAGGGGAGGTTGCGCGGGATCGTCGTTGGGAACGGTGCGCGCCACCAGCGATAGCCATTGCTCGCGATCGACAAGATGCATGCGGCCAAGGCGAAGCTGAGCGCAACGATCGATGCGACGACGACCATCACGCAGGTGGTGCTGCCGTCGAACCGTGCACCGGGTGCTGCGCTCATGTCCTCGTCGATCATGCTGCGTCCTTCTCCCCACGACCTTGGACACCGGCGCACGTCAGCGGGTCAAGTGTCACCAGCGATCTTGCCGCCCGCCGGGCAGCGACTATGAAGGCGGGATGCAGACCTCGCCGCTCGCCTTGCCCTTCCCCGCCGCCCCTTCGATCGACGGAGTCGCGCTGCATGTCGCGCGCGCGGCGTACAAGACCTGGGACCGGTGCGACCTGACGTTCGTGACGCTGGAGCCGGGAACCGTGGTCGCCGGTGTGCTGACGCAGAGCAAATGTCCTTCTCCTGAGGTGGAATGGTGCCGTGCGGCGCTGACGCTGGGTCAGGCTCGGGCGCTTGTCGTGAACGCCGGTAACTCGAATGCGTTTACCGGCTCGCGGGGGCGTGCGGCGGTCGAGGCGATCGCGGCGCGGACTGCGGCGCATCTTGGGTGCCAGCCTTCGGACGTGTTCGTTGCGTCGACTGGGGTGATCGGCGTGCCGTTGCCGATCGACAAGGCCGAGGCGGGGCTTGATGCGGCGTTCGCTGCCGAGCCATGCGGCTGGGAGGATGCGGCGGCGACGATCATGACGACCGACACCTTCACCAAGGGGGCGGTGACGACGGCGGTGATCGGGGATCGCACCGTCACTTTGGTGGGGATCATCAAGGGCTCGGGGATGATCGCGCCGGACATGGCGACGATGCTCGGGTTCATCTTCACCGACGCCGCGGCCGAGCCGGAGTTTCTGCAGACTGCGCTGTCGAAGGCGAACGCACCGAGCTTCTCGTGCATCACTGTCGACAGCGATACCTCGACCAGCGACACGGTGCTGGCGTTCGCGACCGGCAAGGCAGGCAATGCTACGCTTGCGGACGACGAGAGTGTCGGCGCGGATGCGTTCCGCGCGGCACTAGCGGATCTGTGCCACCAGCTCGCCATGCTCGTCGTCCGTGACGGCGAAGGCGCGCAGAAGTTGATCGAAATCCAGGTGACCGGCGCGGAGAGCGACCGCAGCGCACACCGGATCGCGATGAGTATCGCCAACTCACCGCTGGTGAAGACTGCCGTTGCTGGGGAGGACGCGAACTGGGGGCGGATTGTCATGGCGGTCGGCAAGGCCGGCGAACCTGCGGACCGCGACACGCTCTCGATCCGGTTCGGGAATACGCAGGTTGCCGAGGGGGGCTTGGCGCTTAGCGGGTATGACGAGGCGCCTGTGGCGGCGCATCTGAAGGGCCAGGAAATCGAGATCGGTGTCGATCTGGCTCTAGGCGAAGGTCGGGCCACGGTTTGGACCTGCGACCTTACGCATGGCTATATCTCAATTAACGCCGACTATCGGAGCTAATACCCCCTAATCCCGTCATCCCAGCTGTCGCCGAGATGACGGAGGGAGGTTAGCTTAGGCCAGTTCGCCCTCAAGCCAAGCCTTCAACCGGCCCTTGGGCTCCGCGCCGACCTTCATTGCCGCCGGAGCGCCGCCCTTGAACAGGATCATCGTCGGGATGCCGCGGACACCGTACTTGCCCGGCGCGTCGGGGTTCTCGTCGATGTTGAGCTTGGCGATCGTCACCTTCTCGCCGAGTTCCTCGGAGATTTCCTCCAACGACGGTCCTATCATCTTGCACGGGCCGCACCATTCCGCCCAGAAATCGACGAGCACGGGACCGTCTGCGTTCAGAACGTCCGCATCGAAGCTGGCATCGGTGATCTGCTTGGTCGCCATCGTGAATTCTCCTTGGTTGTACGTAATCTAGGGGTGCGGTGACGCAGGCTCAACCACCGGGGCGCTAGCTTTGCTCCGCGGGCCGATAGTGCGGCTTGTTCGCGGCCAGCTTCTCGGCGCCCAGCACGATCAGGCGTGGTCCCGCCGTGTACAGCAAGGCCGCCTCGACCGAGCGGCCCGGGAAGATCACGGCTAAGGCTTCGGCATAGGCCGACATCTGTTTCAGATGATAGTCCGGCACGTCATCGAGGCCGCTCGGCGCGCGGCGGCCGGTCTTGAAGTCGACGACCCGGACCCGGTCCGCCTCGATCAGCAGGCGATCGACCGTTCCCGACACGACGAGACCGTTCGCCAGGGTGGCCGCGATCGGGGCTTCGGCGAGCGTGTCCGCGCCGAACAGCTCGGCGAAGCGCGGATCGTCGAGCACGGCAACGACGCTCCGAACGATCTCGGCGCGCGCCGCGGCATCGTCTACGCCGCCGGCTTTGGCCAGCCAGCGATCCGCCGCCGCCGCGCGGTCCGCCACCGCGACGGCCGGCAGACGCTCGAACAGCGCATGGATCAGCCGGCCGCGTTCCGCCGCAACGCGCATTGCCGGCGTCGGTGGCGGATCGGAGACGGCGTCGTCGCCCAGGGCCGAGGGCGACAGCGGACGAGGGGGACGCGCTTCTTGCGGGGCCGGCTCATGCGCCCAGGCCGGCAGCTGCGCGTTCTCCACCTCGCGGATCGAGGCCGCAGGTTTGGCGATTACCGCAGGCTGAGGCTCGGCCCCGGCGAAGGTCCTCGACCCCTCACCTACCGGCACCTCAAGCGCGGTCAGCGCACGATCGGACGCCGCGTACCAGCTGTTTTCGGGTGGCACGCCTTTCGCGCGCGGCCCGAGCGCACCGGCGATCACCAGCCGTTCTTCCGCGCGCGTCGCGGCGACGTAGAAAAGACGCCAATGCTCCTCCAGTTCGCGCTGCTCGGCCGCCGACACGACCGCATCGAGTGGCCCGCCACGTTCGCTCGACCGCGGACGGAACACGGGGATCGGCGCAGCGCCGGGTTCGGGCGCCCATTTGAGGATCGAGCGCGGCGCCGCCGACGGGTCAGCGGTCGCATCCGCCAGAATGACGAGCGGCGCCTGCAATCCCTTCGCGCCGTGCGCCGTCATCACGCGGACGGCATCGAGGGGGGCGGATGGGTCGCGTACGATCTCCACATCGCCGCGGTCGAACCAGTCGAGGAAGCGCTGTAGCGATGGCGTCGTCGTACTCTCGAAGGTCAGAGCGGCGTTAAGCAGTTCCTCGATCGGATCGCGCGCCTCCGTGCCGAGGCGGCGGATCAGTTTCCGGCGGCCGTCGAGCGGGCCGGACAACAGCTCCTCAAGGAACTGGTAGGGCGTGGCGATGTCCGCCCGCGCGAGCATCGCCAGCAACGGGGCCAGTCTTGTCGCGGGTTGTGTGCGTTGCAGGTGCCGCCACAATGGGCCGGCCTCGCGCGGTGCTGCGGCCATGAGCTCGTCCTGCGTCCACCCAATCAGCGGTGAGACGAGCAGCGCGGCTACGGACAGGTCGTCCTCGGGCTGCAACACGAAGCGGATCGTCGCGAGCAGATCCTGCACCGCGAGCGGTGCGTTCAGCCGCAGGCGATCGACCCCCGCCACGGGCACGCCCTCGGCATAGAGCCGCGCGACGATCAGCGACGCGAGATCGCCGCGGCGCTTGACGAGGATCATCACGTCCTCCGGCCGCAACCGCCGCCCCTTGCTCTCCAGCATGAGCCCTGTGTCGGGCGAGATCCAGCCCTTCACCGCGCGCGCAATGTCGCTGGCGAGCTTGCGGACCGCGTCGTCGACCCAGCCTTCCTCGTCATCCTCGCTGCCGCCTGCCGATACCGGCGGCCACAAGGTCACCGTGCCGGGGCCCGCGACCTCGCTGGCGTGACGTTCGACCTCGCCCGCGATCCCGAGCCCCGGTTCGCCGATCGCGTCGATCGCCGCATCGACGAATTCCAGCACGGTTCGGGTCGACCGGAATGAGTGGCGGAGCGACAGTCGCGCCAAGGGAAGTCCGCGCTCCTCCTCGGGCCAGTCGTCGTCGCCCTCCGCTTCGCTCGCACGTCCGCCGAAATACTGCTCGGCCGCCTGGAAATTGAGCGGGTCGGTGCCCTGGAACCCGAAGATCGCCTGCTTGTAGTCGCCGACCGTGAACAGCGTCCGTGTCGACGGCGCATAGATGCCGCGCCCGACGAAGAACTCGTCCGCCAGCGCGCGGACGATCCGCCATTGGTGGCCGTTGGTGTCCTGCGCTTCGTCGATGAGCAGATGCTCGGTCGCTTGGTCGAGCTTGTAGCGGACCCATTCGCCGATCCCCGGCTGATCGAGCAGCGCCACCGTCGTGGCGATCAGATCGTCGAAATCGACCGCGCCTGCGCGGCGTTTGGCTAGGGCGTAGGCGCGCGCATAGTCGCGCCCGACCTCGAGCCCGTCGGCGAGCAGGTCGCAATAGGTTGCGCGCTGCACCATCGACAGCACGTCGGTGCACGCCTCGCCCAGATCACCCGCGAGGATTTCGTAGTCGGGTTCGGCATCGATCAGTTTCTTCGAGGCTTTGCGCTGCGTGCCCGTGCCGGTCAGCACGACGCTGGCAAGGTCTGCCAACGTTGCCGCGCGATCCTCGGAGTCGAGCCAGCGCTGGACGGTCGCCGCCGCGGCCAACCCCGTTGCCGTCCCCCAGGCGCGATTGGCCGCGGCGATCCGCGCGATCGCGTCGAGGTCTAGCGCGGCGCACCATTCCGCGATCGCCTCGTCGATATCGCCGGAAGGCAACCCGAGTTCGCGCCGGAGCCAGGGCTGGATACCGACCGGCAGAGCCTCCAGCGCGGGCAGCGCGCGGGCGCATGCTAGGAGGAACGCCTCCGCTCCCCCCTCGCCCATCCGCAGCGACAGCCGCCCCACGATCTCGACCGGGCGCTCGCGTCCCTCGCGCTCGGCGTCCGACAGCATCGTTGCCAGTGCTTCCCGCGCTAGCCCCGCCTCTTCGCGCGCCTCCAACGGCCGGAACCCCGGCGTCAGCCCGGCCTCGACCGGAAACGCCGCGAGCAAGCCCTGGCAGAAGCCGTGGATCGTCTGGATGCGCAGACCTCCGCCCGGCGCGTCGAGCACCTTGGCGAACAGCGTGCGCGCGCGATCCTGCAGCGCCTGTACCGGGCTCTCGCCTAGCGCGATCAGGTCCGCCGCGAGCGCGGGCGCGGGCATCCGCACCCAGGCCGCGAGCCGCCCGTTGATGCGCTGCGCCATCTCGGCCGCGCCTGCCTTGGTGAAGGTCAGGCACAGGATCGCGCCGGGATCGACGCCGCGCAACAGCAGCCGGAACACGCGGGCGGCCAGCACCTGCGTCTTGCCCGTACCCGCCGACGCGGACAGCCAGACGTGCGAGGCCGGGTTGCTCGCATCGGCCTGCGCGCCCCTCAGTCGGGGCAGCGTGGCGAGCGTATCACCGCTCACGGCCATACCATTCGTCGCGTCGCATCAACTGGTCATACTCGGCATAAGGGGCGTATTCGGGGACGAGTTTCGCGGTGAACGCGGCGCTGCCGGTCAGCCATTCGCCGACGACTTCGGTGAAGTTGTGCGCGGCGATCGCGGTGAACTCGGCGGTCGGGATCTTGTCGCGCTTGCCCTCGGGATCGACCGGGCTCTCGATATAGCCGAACGCGTCGCGCTTCTTGCCGAGCGACCAATATTCGAACGCGCCTGCGGTGCCGGAGACGTCCGGGAACCCGCCGCGCTCGGCGATCAGGCCTAGCAGCCCGAGTTGCAGGCTGTAGCCGGCACGGACCGCGGTTGGCGAAGGGGGCTTGCCGGTCTTGTAGTCGATCACGGCGAGACGCCCGTCGGGCAGCTTGTCGATGCGGTCGTAGCGCCCCGACAAAGTGACGCCGGCGATCTCGATCTTGCCCTTGCCCTCGGCGCTGGCGACGGTGCGGCCGTCCTCGCCCTGCGCGACGATAGCGCCCGCGATCCAGTCGATCGCCTCGAGTAACCGCGGCTGCCAGAGCGCGCGCATCATCGGATGCGTCCGCTCGTCGTCGAGCATCGCCTTCGCGCGCTGTCGCAGCGTATCGACGGTGCAATTGTCCTGCTTCCACCACTGCTCGAGGATGTCGTGTACCGCGGTCCCGCGCCAAGCCGCGCTCGGATCGGCATCGACCGGATCGAGCGGTATCAGCCCGAGCACGCGGCGGGCGTAAAAGGCATAGGGGTCGGCCTTCAGGCGGTCGACCTCGGTGACGGAGATGGCCTTCGGACGCAGCAGCGCTGGCGGTGACGGTGCGGGCCGGTCGGCGGGTAGATGTTCGCCAGGATCGTCGAGCGCTCGCGTCCAGCCTTCGAGGGCCGTAGCGCGTTCGAACCGATCGCCGGCGAGCGCCTGCAACCTTAGCCAAAGTCGCGACGCCAAGGCGGGCGACTTTGCATCACGCCGCGCCCGCGTGACGACTGCTCGCGGTGCTCCCAAAGCCTGCGCGAAATCATGTGCGGCGGTGCCGACGCGCCGTTCCAAGCCCGGCAGTCCGAGTTCCATGCGGATACGCGGCGCCAGCCAAGGGTCGGGCGCAGGCCGGCCCGGCCAAACGCCTTCGTTCAGACCGCCGAGCACCATGACGTCGGCCGTCTGCAACCTCGCCTCGATCAGGCCGTAGATCGCGAGCCGGGGATGCCCGCCCGGGGCTGGGCGTACCGCGACCTCGTCGAGCAACGTCCGCAGCAATTGCGGGAGTTCGCGCGGATCGATCCGCGGCGGACCGGCGGGGGCCTCGGCTTCGAGGTCGGCGAGGAACTCCGCCGCGGCGCGACCGGCGAGCCCCGACCAGAGATTGTCGCCGCACAGGGTCTGCGCCGTCTCGCGCAGGCAGGCGAGCACCGACGCCAAGGGCTGCGGCCCCTGATCGAACGCGCCTGCCAGTGGCGTCAGCAACGGCTGAACGTCGGCCCACCATGTTGCAGCCGTACCCTTGCGCTCCTCCAGATGCCCGGCGATCCCGTCGAGCCCCGCCGCCGGTCGCGGTCCGCGCAACCGCCGGTCCAGCGCGCGCGCGCCGTCGAGCCACAGCAAGCGATCCTCGCCTGCGCGCACAAGCGGATGCTTCAGCAATGCCAGCAGCGCGAGCGGCGAGAAGCGCTGCGCCGCTGCCTCTGCAAGCGCCAGCAACAACGTCCCCGGCGGAAGGATCGAAAGAGGCCGCCCCGCGCTGTCGTCGATGCCGATATTCCAGCGTCCGAGATGCGCCGCCACCCGCCGCGCAAGCGCACGATCGGGCGTGACGAGTGCGGCGGTACGCTCGGGCACCTCCAACGCCTCGCGCAGGACGAGCGCAATCGCCTGCGCCTCCTCCGCCGGGGTCGCGAGTTCGGCGGCGGTCACGCCCTTCAATCGGCGATCCTCCGCGGCGATCTGCGTCCACTTGCCGGTGAAGTCCGCGGGCGCCAGCGCGTTGGCGATCGCACGCCCGCGCGCGGCATCGGCGTCATGTCCCCCGCCCTCGCGCCACGTCTGCACCTCGCCGCGCGCGATACCCATGCGCAGGAGCATCAGCTTGGCATCGAACTGCGGATGGGTCTCGATCGACCGCCGCGTGAGCCCCGTCACCGGGTTCGGATCATGCGGCCCGAGCGCATCCCATTCCTCGTCCGGCAGCGCGAGGTCGAGCCCGGCGAACACAACCATCCCCTGCGGCATGTCGGCGATGCACCGGAGCAGCCGCGCGACGGCAGGTGCGGAATCGGTCACGCCTGCCGCACAGACGATCCCGGCGGGCGGCGCGCTCCGCCAGCGCTGGGCAAGCCGGTCAAGCAACGCCGAGCGTCGCGTCGCCGCGTCGATCCGCTCAAGCCGCGCCAGTTCGCCCGGCCAACGTTGCAGCACAATCTCGAACGTCGCCAGCGCGCGCCGCCAATGCTCGGTCAGCTCGGGCCCAAGCTCGATATCGCGCAACTTCGTCGGCGGCACCTCCTCGACCAGCAACTGATCGAGCGTCCGCGCGAGTTCGCCCGCGAGCCGCACCGCCTCCGCCGCATCGACCGGATGGCCTTCGCGCGCGCGCTCCTCCGACACCAGCCGCGCGAGGATCATCCGCCGCTGATACGGCGGCACGCCGGGCAGTGGCGGATCGATGTCGTCCGCGGGATCGAGCGCGGCGCCGACCGCCTCGCCCATCTCCGGATCGCCCAAGGCGACCAGCCGCGGCAACACCAGCCCGCCACCACTCGCGCGGACGAACGCCTCGGTCACCGCCTTCACCGCGCGATTGTTCGGCAGCACGACGAGTGCGCGCGCGAGTGCGAGCGGATCACGGCCCGCCCGCCGGGTCAGCCCGGCAACCAGCGCATCCGCGAACGCCCGGTGCGCGGGGATCGTGTACAGCGTCGGGCGATCCGTCGCGATCAGATCAGCCATCCGCGAGGATCGCCTCGGTCTTCGGGATCGCGGCGGGCGTGCCGACATCGAACCACAGGCCCTGGTGGACCTGACCATAGGCGCGGCCCGCCGCGATCGCGCGGTCCCAGAACAGGTTGGTAGAGAACGGCCCCTCCGGCCAGTCCGCGATCAGGCGCGGATGCAGGATCTGGATGCCGGTATAGGCGAACGGCGCGACCCGGCCGAGTTTGCGCCGCCCGGCGATCCGCCCGTCGCTGGCCAGATAGAAATCGCCCGTCCCACCGTGGTTGTTGGCACGCGCGAGCGGCACCATGAGCAGAAGCGCGTCCATCGTCGCGTCGTCCCAGCGCGATGCGAGCAGCTTGATCGCGTCCATTGGCCCGTCGATCCAGAGATTGTCGCTGTTGACGACCAGCACCGGCGCATCGCCGAGCAGGTGCCGCGCCTGGACGAGCCCGCCGCCGGTCTCCATCAGCATCTTGCGCTCGTCGGAGATCACGACGTCGATCCCCTCGAACCGGTCGGTGACGTGCGCCTCCAACGTATCCGCGAGATAATGCACGTTGACGACCGCGCGCTTGATGCCGGCCGCCTGCAACCGCTCGAAGACGTGGTCGATCAACGGCTTGCCCGCGACCTTCACGAGCGGCTTGGGCCGCGTAACGGTGAGCGGCCGCATCCGCTTGCCCAGGCCCGCCGCCATCACCATCGCCGTCTCGGGCACCACTCCGCGAGGGACAGGGCGGATCGTCTGCTGGCGGGTCACGCGCCCAGGGCCAGCGGATCGCCGCGGAGCGCTGGCGGCACGTTCGCCGCGAACCACGCCGCGACCGGCGCCATCCCCGGCTGTGCGAGGTCGCGCTCCAGATAGGTCCACACGCGCGGGCACATCGTCGGGTAATGCGGCTTGCCGTCGCGCTTCCACAGGCGCGTGAAGATCCCGAGGATCTTCGCATTCCGCTGCGCGCCGAGCACGTGATACGCGTTCATGAAACCTTCCCCCGCGTCCGCCGCCGCGCGATATCGCTCGAGCATCGCCGCCTCGACCGCGGGATCGACCGTCCGCCGAGCATCCTGCAACAGCGACACCAGATCATAGGCCGGATGCCCCGCCAAGGCGTCCTGGAAATCGAGCAGGCCGAGCAAGCGCGTCGGTCCGACCAGCATGAGATTCTCGGCATGATAATCGCGCAGCACCGTGACCGGCGTATGGGCGATAGCGTGATCGAACACCCCTTCCCAAGCCGCGTCCCAGCCTGTCAGATCGGGCTCGATCCCGACCGCAGGGCAGTACCATTCGACGAACAACCGCGCCTCGCGCCGCAGCACTGCGCGGTCATAGGGAGGAACGGGGCCCGCCGGATGGCCGCGCAACCGGACCAGCAGGTCGATCGCCGGCGCATAGAGCGAGAGTTCTTCGGCGGGCGCCGCATCGATCGCCTCGCGCAACCGATCGTCGCCGAAATCCTCGATCAGCACGAGCCCCTGGTCGAGGTCGCACGCCAGGATCGCCGGCGCCGCGAAGTCGCGCTCGACCAGCCACTCCGCCACGGCGATGAATGGGCGCGGGTCTTCATGCGGCGGTGGTGCGTCCATCAGGATCGCCCGACGTACTCCATCGACTGCGCGAAAATAGCGCCGGAACGACGCGTCGCCCGCGACCGGGAGGATCTGCGCCCCACCCCAGCCATGAGCGTCGAGAAAAGCGGCGGCGCCGGGCGGCGGGGTCATGTCGGCCATCGCGACCTCCAAGCTTCCGGCACCTCGACTGTCAAGCCGCGCGTGCCTTCCGGCTCGATCGTCAGGCTCAAGCGAAGCGCGTCCGGCCAGTAATCGGGACCTGCGCGCTCGGGCCACTCGATCAGCAGCAGCGAATCATAGCGTGCGTCGTCGAGCGCCAGTTCCTCGATCTCGGCGGGATCGTCGATGCGGTAGAGGTCGACGTGGAGCACGGGGAAGCGAACCTCGGGCGGCTCGTAGGGCTGGACGATCGCGAAGCTCGGCGATGGCGCCTCGCCGGCTAGGCCGAGCGCGGCGAGGAGTCCGCGCGCGACGCTGGTCTTGCCGGCGCCGAGCGTGCCTTCGAGGGTGATTACGTCGCCGGGCTGAACGCGCTCGGCGAGCATGGCCCCGAACGCCTCGGTCGCCTGGGGATCGGGTAGGAGGATCATGCGCATGAGCCCTCTCCCCCTCGGGAAGGGGGTTGGGTGAGGGGCTGTTCCGGGCGCCGCACCGCTAGGCAGCCCCTCACCCCGACCCTCTCCCCGAAGGGGCGAGGGAGGAGACCTAAAATCCTCATCGTCGCGGCAATTCTACGGTGATCAGCGTGCCCTCGCCCGGCTCCGAGAGCAGCTCGATCGTTCCACCGTGCGCCTCCACGAACTGTTTCGCCAACGGCAACCCCAACCCCAACGCCCGATCCCCCATGGGCTTGGACTCCGCGAACCGGTCGAACGCATGCGCGACCGCGTCCGCGTCCATCCCGACACCATCGTCCGACACCACGATCCGCGCCGACGTCGCGTTGCCGTCGGTATGCAGCAGCACGCGCCCGCCGTCCGGCGTCGCGGCGACCGCATGGCGCAGGAGGTGCTCGACGACCTCCTTCAACCGCTTCGGATTGCCGTTCACCCGCCCGGTCGAGCGCCCGACTTCGACGGCAAAATCGAGCTTCCGACGCTTGGCCGACGGCAGTATCGTCTCCGCCGCCGCGCGGACCGTGGTCGCGAGATCGACATCGCTGCGATCCGTTTCCGCACGGTCGCTCTCCGCCCGCGTCAGGTCGAGCACGTCGTCGACCAGCAGCCCGAGCCGCTCGACGGACTCGAGGATCGCCCCGACATAGCCCTCGGCCTGCGGCGTCAACGCCCCGGCATAGCCGCCATGCAGCATCTCCGCGAACCCGCTGATCGACGTCAGCGGCGTGCGCAGTTCGTAACTCATGTTCGCGACGAACGCGGTCTTCACCTTGTCGGTCGCCTCCAACGCATCGGCGCGATCGCGCAGAGCCTGCTCCGCGCGCCGGCTGTCGGTGATGTCGAGCATCGTGAACAGCGCATTTCCATCGGGCAGCGGCACGCCGGCAAACTCGAAATGCCGCCCGTCGGCGAACGCCACCCGCCCGCCGCGCTGCTGGCGGCCGACCGTCGCCGAGCGGACGAGATCGGGGATCAGCACGGACCTGCCGGGGGTCGCGAGCTTGTCCCCCGCCGCCTCGGCAAACGCATCGACGCGCGGATGCGAGGCCAGGAACTCCTCGTCCAGACCCCAGAGCGCGCGGAACCGGTTGTTCCAAAGCTGCAACCGGCCATCCGCCGCGAACACGCCGAGCGCCTCGAACAGATTGTCGAACGTCGCGGTCCGAACGCGCAGGAGCGTGTCGCGCGCGCTCGCGAGTTGCACCTGCTCGGTGCGATCCTCGAAGATCAGCAGCAGGCCGCCGTCGGGCAAAGGCTGCGCGACGACGCGAAGGTGCGTGCCGCCGCGAAGGTGCCAGTTCTCCTCCATCGCGCCCCCACCGGCCGCGCCCCCTTGCGCCGAGCCGGTCTGCATGAACCAATCGCGGCGCTCCGCCTTCCAGCTCGGAAAATCGCGGACTTCGGGCAGTCGGTTCGCCTCGCGCATCCGCTCGAGCACGCGGTCGAACTCGGGGCGGTCGGCGAGCCATTCGCTGCGCATCGCGAACATCCGCCGGAACGGCTGGTTGCAGAATACGAGCGACCGATCGCCGCCGAACTGCGCCACGCCCGCCGACAACCGGTCGAGCATCGCCCGTTGGGCTTCGGCGAACCGCTTGGCACCCGACCGTGCCTGCTCCAGCTCCTCGATGTCGATCGCGAACCCGGCCACGCCGCCGCTCGGTAGCGGTACGTCATAGATCTGCAGGGATCGCCGTGCGCCGTCGATGGTCGCGGGCAGGACCTGCTGGTGCGGCCGCCCCTGCTCGCGCGCGACCGCCGCGCCGGCGAGCGGACCGCCACGCCCGGACCCTTCGACCAACTCCAGTCCACGCGCGACGACATCGGCGGCATCGCGACCCTCGACCGCATCGACATACGCCGAATTGACCATCGCCAACCGAAGGTCGGTGGCGCGGTACCACATCGGCATCGGCGCCGCCTCGATCAGGCCGGTCAGCGACTCATACGCCTCGCCGAGCCGTGCGGTCTCGGCCCCAAGCCGGGCGATCTCCGCCTCGCTATCGGTGGCATCGAACGCCCAGAGCAGAACCGCCCCGGTCGCGCCCATCTCGCCCGGCGCGCGCGCGCCGCGAAACGTGATCGCCCGCGTCGAACCCTGCAACCGCACCGACCGCACGAACGCGCGCCCGGCCCGCTGTGCCGCGGCGACGTCGGCAATCAACCGCGCCGCATCGTCCGCCGACAGCGCAGTGCCCCCGGTGGCAAGCTCGGCGATCGACCGAGGCGGCGCGTCCAGCCCAAGCCAATCCGCCATCCGCTGAGTCATCTCGATCCGCCCCCCGGACCGGATCACCGTGACGATCGCCGGCGACCCGTCGAGGATAGCCTGCAACTGCGCGTTACTCTCGAGGACATCCGCGGCGGCACTTCTCGCACGCAGCCCTACGAAAATGAGAACGCCGCCCGCTGCGACCAGCGCTAGCAAAAGCACGCCCGCCAGCACCGCCGTTCCAAGGCTAACCGTGATCATCGTAAAGCGGAGGGGATACGGAGCGAGATCATCGCTACCCGTCTAGGCACCTCGAGACCGATCGGAAAGGCAGATGGCAAATGCCGACCGCATTTTCGCCGCGCGATGCCCCTGCGCGCGCCGCAGTCGGACGGACACCGCCAAATGTCTCCAACCTTGCCAGACTGTTGCAAGGAAGAAACACCACGCAAGAATCGTTCGCGGCTTGCCGCAAGACAATGGCAGAAGCCATGTCCCAGCCCTAGGCAGCGTCGCATCCACGAACGACAGCCCCTTTGTCGTTTCGCTCGCATCCCAAGCCAGGACTCCCCAGAATGCAGACATATCGCCGCCGTTTGCTCGCCACGACATTGTTTGTGGGTGCCGTTGCCCTAGCCGCACCCGCCGTTGCCCAGGTCGCACCGACCGAAGCTCCCGCCACCGACCCAATGGCGTCGCAGCCTCCCGTCGATCAAGCAACTGCACAGTCGGCAGCCGATCCCGCCGCGCAGGCGACCGGCAGCGCCTCCGCACAGGGTGACGAACCCGCGGGCGATATCGTCGTCACCGGTTCGCGCATTTCCTCGCCATCGGCCACTGCTGCTTCCCCGTTGCAGTCGATCAGCGCGGACCTGATCCGCCAGTCCGGCGCGGTCAACGTCCAGGACGTGCTGTTGCAGAACCCGACGTTCGGCGCGCCGGGCATCAGCCGTACCAACTCCAGCTTTGCGACTCAGTCGGCCGGCGTTGCCACCGTCAACCTGCGCAACCTGGGTGAGGATCGTACGCTCGTCCTCGTCAACGGCCGTCGCTTCGTCTCGGGTGTTCCCGGTAGCAGCGCAGTCGATCTCAACGTGATCCCGGCGCAGTTCCTCGAGCGCACGGACATCCTTACCGGCGGTGCATCGGCCGTGTACGGTTCGGATGCCGTCGCAGGCGTCGTGAACTTCGTCTACAAGACCAAGTTCGACGGGCTGAACATCGATGCGCAGCAGGGCATCTCGCAATATGGCGATGGTTCCGACCGCCAGATCAACCTGCTCGCCGGCAAGAACTTTGCCGATGGTCGCGGCAACATCATGCTGTTCGGCGGCTATTCGAAGCAGGGCACCGTCCTGAAGAAGGACCGCTCGACCGAGGCCGGTTCGAGCGCGATCGACCGCACCAGCGCGACGCTGACGCCGAACGATCCCGAAGTCCTGTTGTCCGGCTTTATCCCGGGCGGTCGCTTTTTCGCTGGCGAGGGTGCGACACGGCAGACCTTCAGCTACGGCACGGACAACACGCTCCGCAACTGCACCACGGTAAGCTGTGGTGGTTTCAACCGCTCCGATTCGCGTTACCTTGCCGTGCCTGTCGAGCGCTATCTGGCCGCCGGCCGCGCGAACTACGAGTTCTCGCCAGCCGCCAACGTCTTCATCGAAGGCAATTACGCGAAGACCAAGGCGCGCACCAATATCGAGGCATTCCCACTCAGCTCAGACCTCGTCAACATTGCGTCCGGCGGGCAGGTGCCGATCCAGACCGTCGTCGGCGGCGTAACCTATCGCAACCCTTATGTGCCGGACGCGATCTTCAATGCAGCGACCGATACCGATGGTGACGGCCTCCGGGACATCTATTTCGATCGTCGCCTAACCGACTTCGGGCCCCGCACGAGCAGCGCGACGCGCGACATGTTCCGCATCGCCGGCGGCTTGAACGGCAAGTTCCTCGACGATCGCTTCAACTACGAAGTCTATGGTATCTATGGCCAAACGATCGAGAACCAGACCGGTAACGGCCAGTATGACAGCACCAAGTTCAACCAGGCGCTGAATTCGTACCGCGATCCGGCAACCGGCCAGATCGTCTGTGCCGATCCCGCAGCACGCGCAGCCGGCTGTGTTCCTGCGAACATCTACGGCATCAACGCGCTTGCTCCAGCCGCCGACTACCTCGCGGTACCGACGTCGTTGCGTTCGAAGATCACGCAGACGGTCGCCGGTGCGAACGTGTCGGGCAAGCTTTTCTCGCTGTTCGGCGCGGACCCGGTCGGCTTCAGCGTCGGTACCGAATATCGCCGTGAGAGCAGCAGCAACACCTTCGATCTGCTCACCCAGCAGGGCCTGAACGGCAACAACGCGCTGCCGTCGACGAGCGGCAGTTTCGACCTTATCGAAGGCTTTGCCGAGACGATCGTGCCGCTGCTCCAGGATCGTCCGTTCTTCCATTCGCTGTCGGTTCGCGGCGCGGTCCGCGTGTCGAACTATTCGACCGTCGGCACCACGGTCAGCTATAACTATGGCGGCGAATGGGCGCCGATCCAGGACGTCCGCTTCCGTGTGATGCAGGCACGCTCCGTGCGCGCGCCGAACGTGAACGAGCTGTTCCAGCCTGCCCAGCAGGATTTCCCGACCGGTCTTCAGGATCCCTGCGCAGGCGTGACGGCAGCGACGGCGGGAACTCTCGGCACGCAGTGCCGCGGTGCAACTGGAGTCGCAGCCAATATCGCAAGCAACGGTGCGTTCGCGGTCAATCAGGCTGATCTTCAGGGTATCACCAGCTTCGGTGGCGGCAACCCGGCGCTGCAGGAAGAGAAGGGCAATTCGTTCACCGCTGGCGTGGTCATCAACCCACGATCGGTTGCCGGACTGCGTAACCTCGTCCTCAGCGTCGATTACTTCAACATCAAGATCGACGATGCGATTGTCACGACTCCGCTCCAGTTCATCCTGAACCAGTGCTACAACTCGGCGATCCAGCAATATTGCGATCTGGTAGTCCGTCGTCCGGCCGCATCGGGTCCGAACAGCGCCGGTTCGCTGGACGAGGTAAACACTTCGCCCAGCAACAGCGGCGGCGCAAAGACATCGGGTATCGACGTCGCGGTCGACTGGCGCTCGAACCTGTCGTCGCTCGGCTTGGGCGGCGATCTCACGCTGCATGGTGCCTACACGCACCTCATCAGCGGCTACAACGTACCGTTGCCGGGTTCCGCTCGCGACTATTTCGCAGGTGAAGTCGGCACGGATATCGCGGCGCCGCGCGACAAGTTCAGCATCACATCCGGCTATGATATTGCTGGCATTGGCCTGACGCTGACGGGTACGTGGTTAAGCCAGGCGAGCCTTGACGACCAGTTGACGGGCGTTCGCCCAGGCAGCGATCCGCAATACCGCGTACGTCCACAGTTCTACCTCGACTCCCAGATTCGTTTCCGGACCACCGACGGTTTCGAATTCTACGTCGGCGGCTCGAACCTGCTGAACAACAAGCCGCCGTTCATTGCCGATATCGGCGCAAGCGCAGGACAGGATACGAACACCTCGATCTATGATCCGCTTGGCCGCCGCTATTACGCAGGCGTTCGCATGTCGTTCTAAGCGACCTTCCCGATCAAACAGGAGGGGGGCCGGAAACGGCTCCCCTTTTTTATTGCGCAGAAGGTAAGTAAGTCTGTCGCATCTAATCGAGACTGACGATCTTTGCCACGGGAGTATTACAGATGAACTGGGTACCGGGAATTGGGACGATGGCGCTGGCAGCTTCGGGCCTGGCAACCGCTCAACCGGCCGCGGGCACGACCGACGTTTTGCGAGTGAAAGACGTAGGCCGACTGGTCTTCGTCAAGCCTGAGTCGGAGATCCGGATCGCGTTGCCGTATTCTATCGGCTCAAACTATCGGTGGCAGATATTGTCGGCGAAGCGGGTGACGCTCGCGGCCCCCATCACGACGATCGACGATCCCGATCGTTCGGTCGGAGCGCCCGGCTTACCGCAGGTCGCCTTGATCAGACTGCGCGCGCCATCGAGCGGAACCGCTAGCGTCTTGCTGGGTGAGGTGCGCGATGGCAATGGCGGTGGCAATGCGTCGAATTCGTACCGCTTCCGCTTTCGCGTAGTCCCGTAACTACGGCTCCATAACGAAAAAGCCGCGCCGGCCTGGTGGCGGACGCGGCTTTCAAAAACTCTACATAATCCTCAAGATCAGTAGCGGTAGTGATCCGGCTTGAACGGGCCTTCGACCGGCACGCCGATGTAACCGGCCTGCTTGTCGGACAGCTTCGAGAGCTTCACGCCGAGCTTCTCGAGGTGGAGCATCGCGACCTTCTCGTCGAGATGCTTCGGCAGGACGTACACTTCGTTCTTGTAGTTCTCGCCCTTGGTCCAGAGCTCGATCTGCGCGAGCGTCTGGTTGGTGAAGCTGGCCGACATTACGAACGACGGGTGGCCGGTGGCGCAACCGAGGTTCACCAGGCGACCCTTCGCGAGGATGATGATCTGCTTGCCGTCCGGGAACTTTACCAGGTCGGTGCCGGGCTTCACTTCGGTCCAGTCGTAGTTCGACAGCGCGGCGATCTGGATCTCCGAGTCGAAGTGGCCGATGTTGCAGACGATCGACATCGGCTTCATCGCCTTCATGTGATCGGCGGTGATGACGTCGGCGTTGCCGGTCGCGGTGCAGAAGATGTCGGCGCGGGTCACGGCCTCTTCCATCGTCACGACCTCGAAGCCCTCCATCGCCGCCTGCAGCGCGCAGATCGGATCGACTTCGGTGACCATCACGCGCGCGCCGCCGTTGCGGAGCGACTGGGCCGAACCCTTGCCGACGTCACCGAAGCCGGCGACGCAGGCGACCTTGCCGGCGAGCATGACGTCGGTCGCGCGACGGATCGCGTCGACCAGCGATTCCTTGCAGCCGTAGAGGTTGTCGAACTTCGACTTGGTGACCGAGTCGTTGACGTTGATCGCCGGGAACGGCAGCTCGCCCTTCTTGGCGATCTCGTACAGGCGGTGGACGCCGGTCGTGGTCTCTTCCGAAACGCCCTTCAGGTTCTTGACGGTCTCGGTCAGATAGCCGGGGTTCTTCGCGACGTACGCCTTCAGCGCACGCTGCATCTCGACCTCTTCCTCGTTCTCGGGCTCGGGCATCGTGTGGCCGGCTTCGAGCTTGGCGCCCCAGAGTGCGAACATCGTCGCGTCGCCACCGTCATCGAGGATGATGTTGGCGGTCTGGCCCTCGATCTCGCGGTCCCACGAGAAGATGTCGCCGACATAGTTCCAGTAATCCGCGAGGCTCTCGCCCTTGATCGCGAACACGGGGACGCCGGTCGCGGCGATCGCGGCGGCGGCATGGTCCTGCGTCGAGAAGATGTTGCAGGTCGCCCAGCGGACGTCGGCGCCGAGCGCGGTCAGCGTCTCGATCAGCACGGCGGTCTGGATCGTCATGTGCAGCGAACCAGTGATCCGCGCGCCCTTGAGCGGCTGCGACGCGCCGAATTCGGTGCGCAGCGACATCAGGCCGGGCATCTCGGTCTCGGCAATGTTGATCTCGGCGCGGCCGAAATCGGCGAGGCTGATGTCGGCGACGACGTAATCGATCGCATTGTCAGACTGCGCGGGGGCGAGGGTGGTGGCCACTATGGGTCTCCTGGAAATTCTGTGATCGGCGAGCCTCATGCCCGTGCCGGATGGGCTGCGCCTTAGCGGATCGAGGGGCTCAAATCAAATATAAAGATATCTTTATATGATGGTTCGAAGTGCGTCATGCCGAACGCGAAGCCGCCGTCTCGAACTCCCCTCCCTGGAAGGGAGGGGTCGGGGGGTGGGTCGGTTTGAGGCGCGCGCAGAGCCAGCCAACCGGCCGACCCACCCCCGGCCCCTCCCTTCCAGGGAGGGGGGAAGTAAGTTCCCTTTAGTTGGGAATGGATCAGGCCCTACCCGTCTCCGCGACGAGCAACCGCGGATCCACGCCGGCCTGCGCGAACGCCATCGTCCAGCGATCCTCCGCCGCGGTATCGAACAAAAGTTCGGCATCCCCGGCCACGTTGAACCACCCGGGCCGCGACAGCTCGCCTTCCAACTGCCCGCCGTCCCAACCGGCATAGCCGAGCGCCACCACCCACTGCGAAGGGCCCTTCCCCTCGGCGATCGCGCGGAGCACGTCGACGGTGCTCGACAGCTTCCACCGACCGGCGACGTCCACCGAATCCTGCCCGCCCCAGTCTGACGAATGCACCACGAACCCGCGCCGCGGCTCGACCGGGCCGCCGAAATGCACCGGTGCGTTGGGCGCATCGCCGGGCTGGATCCCGAACTGTTCGAGCAGATCGTGGAAGCCGAGCCCGTCGATCGTCGCGCCCAGGCCGATGCCGATCGCCCCGCTCTCGTCATGGCTGCAGATCGCGATCACCGCGCGCGCGAACCGCGGGTCGCTCATCCCCGGCATCGCGAGCAGGAATTGTCCGGAAAGAAAGGGCGTCTTGTCCATGCATTGCACCATAGCGACGCACGGGGGGCCCCGCCACGCTTGAAATACCCGCGGCCGCGTCCAAGGTACGGCTCGCCCGAGACCAGCTCGCGGCGACAGGAGATTTCAGATGACGATCAGCGTCGGCGACCGCCTTCCCACCACCAATCTCGTCAAGGCCACCGCGGATGGCCCCGATCAGGTCGACACCGACAGCTTCTTCAAGGGCCGCAAGGTCGCGCTGTTCGCCGTACCCGGTGCGTTCACGCCGACCTGCTCGGCCAAGCACCTCCCCGGCTTCGTCGAGAAGGAAGCCGAGCTGAAGGCCAAGGGCGTCGACGAGGTTGCGTGCGTCTCGGTCAACGACGCGTTCGTGATGGGCGCTTGGGGCAAGTCGGCGGGTGCGGGCGACATCACGTTGCTGGCGGACGGCAATGGCGATTTCGCGAAGGCGATCGGCCTGACGATGGACGGTTCGGGCTATGGCATGGGCATCCGCAGCCAGCGCTATTCGATGATCGTTAACGACGGCGTGGTGGAGCAGCTGAACGTCGAGGCACCGGGCGAGTTCAAAGTGAGCTCGGCCGAGCATCTGCTTAGCGAGATTTAATCCTCCCCGGAACGGGGAGGGGGACCATTCGCACAGCGAATGGTGGAGGGGGCTCACCACAAGCGTTACGCTCGTGGAGCGCCCCCTCCGTCAGCCCAAGCGGGCTGCCACCTCCCCGACACGGGGAGGATTTAGGTGGTCTTGCCACCGTAACCTCGCCCGCGTAACACTGCGCGATGACAATCGCATCCGACCTCGTCGCCGAACTCGACCGCCTCTACCGCGCCTCCGTCGAGCGCCTCCAAGCCGCGATGAGCGCGTATATCGCCGACGGCACGACGCCCGATCCCGCCAGCCGCACCGACGGGTCGTTCGCCTATCCCGAGATCCGGCTCACCTATAAGGGCGGCGTTGATCGCCCCACCCCGCTGCGCTCGTTCGGCCGCATGGTGACCCCCGGCGAATACAAGATCAGCGTCACCAAGCCCGCGATCTTCGCCGAATATCTGACCGAGCAGCTGACCCTGCTGATCGAGGATTACGACGTCACCGTCGAGGCGGTCGAAGGCCGTCAGGAAATCCCGTTCCCGTACGTGATCGAACCCGGCCACGCGCTGAGCCTCGACGAGGTTTCCGCGACCGAATTGTCGCGCCATTTCCCCGCGACCGAACTCGCGCATATCGGCGACGAGATCGCCGACGGCCTCTGGATCGCGCAGGACGAGACGCGCCCGCTCGCACTGTTCGACGGGCTGCGCACCGATTTCAGTCTCGCTCGCCTGCGCCACTACATGGGCACCCCGGCCGAGCATGCGCAGCGCTTCGTATTGTTCACCAACTATCACCGTTATGTCGATGAATTCGTTCGCTGGGCCGGTACGCAGCTTGGTGAAGGGTCGCGCTTCACCAGCCTGTCGGGCGCGGGCGGGATCACGATCTCGTCGGGCGACGACATCGACAAGATCATCTCCGACAGCGCGTGGCGGCGGCACCAGATGCCCGCCTATCATCTGATGGCGGACGACCGCACCGGCATCACGCTCGTCAACATCGGCGTCGGCCCGTCGAACGCGAAGACGATCTGCGATCACCTCGCGGTGCTGCGTCCCGAGGCGTGGCTGATGATCGGTCATTGCGGCGGGCTCCGACCCAGCCAGCGAATCGGCGACTATGTTCTGGCCCACGCCTATCTGCGCGACGACCATGTCCTCGACGACGTCCTGCCGCCCGAGATCCCAGTCCCCGCGATCGCCGAAGTCCAGGTGGCGATGGCCAAGGCCGCCGAGATCGTCTCGGGCCAGTCGGGCGAAGAACTCAAGCGTCGCCTCCGCACCGGCACGATCGTCACGACCGACGACCGCAACTGGGAACTCCGCTACTCGAAGTCGGCGCTGCGCTTTTCACTCAGCCGTGCCGTCGGCATCGACATGGAGTCCGCGACGATCGCCGCGCAGGGTTACCGGTTCCGCGTGCCCTATGGGACGTTGCTCTGCGTCTCGGACAAGCCGCTGCACGGCGAGCTGAAGCTGCCGGGACAGGCCAATCGCTTCTACGAGCGCGCGATCAGCGAGCATCTGCGGATCGGGATCGAAACGTGCGAACAGCTTCGTCTGGAGGGCGCCAAGCTCCACAGCCGCAAGCTGCGTGCGTTCGACGAGCCTCCCTTCCGATAAGGGGCCGCTAAAAACCGGAGCGGATCGCGCGGGAATGCGTTACGCTTCCGGAATCATTGCTGAGGGAAGATAACCGTGGCCGACACCGACACGCCCGATACGGAAGCAAAGAAGCCCGTCACCCGCCGCCGTGCGCCACGCAAGACGAGTGCGCCGAAGGCCGCTCCGGCCGCGTCCTCCACGAAGCCGATAGCGGCCAAGCCGGTGCCGGTCGCGGACAAGTCCGAAACTGCCGCACCGACGAAGGCCGTCGCCAAACCGGCGCCCAAGCCGCGCTCGACCAAGCGCAGCACGCCCCGCCCCGCCCCGGTCCGAAAGGCGGTCGCGCCGCTCGTGGTTGCCAAGGCGCCGGAGAAGACGCGCGGCAAATGGGGTGCGGCGGCGATCTTCAGCGGTGTCGCGGTTGCCGGAGCGGCGGTCGGCGCGTTGCTAACCTTGCGGGGAAGCACGCCCAAGGTTCCGGCGTCGCCGAAGCCCGAGGGCAAGCATGCGCATCAGGCGGACGGGGCGGATTCGTCGAAGTCGTTCGAGGCCGGGATCGCCGATCCGGGGACGGTTCCGGAGTAAGCTGCTCGCGCCGAACAGCTCACCACTCCGGATAGTACGCCACCCCGGCGAAGGCCGGGGCCCAGTTGGGGGACGCTGTTAACAAAGCGGTCTGCTTCGTTACTCAAGACGTCCCAACTGGGCCCCGGCCTACGCCGGGGTGGTGCAATTTCAAGAAATCCCCGCACTGTTCCCGTTCCCCCGCGGATGCGGGGGCCCAGCTAAATCGCGGGAGCGTTCGTAACCCTGGGCCCCCGCCTCCGCGGGGGAACTAGAAGTTAGCGGGCAAAAGTCCGCCGGCGCTTAGCCAACGTTTCCCCCCTCACCACCCAGTCGGCTTCCCCTTGTTCTGCACGTCCAGCCAAGCCTTTAACGGCGCGAAATACTCCACCAGTGCCGCGCCCGACATCTCGCGGCTGCCGGTGAACACCTGCAACGCATCCGGCCAGGGCTTCGACTGCCCCATGCTCAGCGTCGCGTTCAGCTTCGTCCCTACCGTCTTGTTGTCGTAGAACGAGCAGCGATGCAGCGGTCCCTTCCAGCCGGACTGGTCGCACGCCGCCTTGTAGAACTGGAACTGCAACACCCGCGCCAGGAAGTAGCGCGTGTACGGCACTGCCGCGGGGATGTGGTATTTCGCACCCGCATCGAACTTGGTCTCGTCGCGCGCGACCGGTGGCTTGATCCCCTGATACTGGAGCCGCAACCGGTCCCACGCCGCCTGATAGCCGGTCGCCGGGATCTCGCCCGAGAACACGCCCCAGCGCCATTTGTCGATCAGCAGCCCGAACGGCAGGAACGCGACCTTGTCCATCGCCTGGCGCAACAGCAGCCCGATGTCCTTGTCCGCGCTCGGCACCCTAGCTTGGTCGAGCAGCCCGATCTTCACCAGATAATCCGGCGTGATCGACAGCGCAACGGTATCGCCGATCGCCTCGTGGAAACCGTCGTTCGCGCCGTTCGCGTACAGGAACGGCTGCGCCTTGTACGCGCGCTGATAGTAATTGTGGCCGAGCTCGTGGTGGATCGTGACGAAGTCGTCGGCGTTCACCTTCGTGCACATCTTGACGCGGATATCGTCCTTGGCGTCGAGATCCCACGCCGACGCATGACATATCACGTCGCGGTCGGCAGGCTTGGTGATCTGCGACCGCTTCCAGAACGTCTCCGGCAACGGCGCAAAGCCGAGCGACGAATAGAAGCCTTCACCCTGCTTCACCATCTTCAGCGGATCATAGCCCTTAGCCTTGAGCAACTCACCGGTGTCGAAACCGAGATCGCCCGCGCCCTTGGGTGCGACGATGTCGTAGATGTTGCCCCATTCCTGCGCCCACATATTGCCGAGCAGGTCGCTGCGGATCGGCCCGGTCTTGGCCTGCACCGCGTCGCCGTATTTCTCGTTGAGCTTCCACCGCGTATAGGTGTGCAGCGCCATGTAGAGCGGCTCGACCTGTTTCCAGATCTTGTCGGTGAGCGCGGCGAACTGCTCCGGCGTCATGTCGTAGCCCGAACGCCACAGCGCACCGACGTCCTTGTAGCCGAGCTCGCGCGCACCCTCGTTCGAGATCGACGTCATCTTCGCATAATCGCCGCGCATCGGCGCGCCGACCTTGTCGTTCCAGCTCGTCCACATCTCCTGCAGCTTCGCCGGATCGCGACTGTCACCCATCGCCGCCTCGATATCCGAGCCGTTGATCGGCTTGCCGTCGAGCGTCCCCATGCCCTTGCCGTAGGAGGACGACATCTTCGTGGTCAGCGTCGACAGTTCCTCGGACGCACCAGCCCGCGTCGGCGCCGGCAGGGTCAGCCCGCCGCGGAGCAGGTCGAGCTTGCGCTTGGTATCGAACGACAGCCCCGGCAGCGACGCGAACCGTGCCGCGCCGAGCGCATACTTCACCCCGAGATCGGTCATTTCCGCGCCCGACTTCGCCGCCAGCGCATCGGTATCGTCGGTGATGTAAGTCGCGTTGACCCACGCCACGCGGTTCGCGTCGAGCGACGCAGCGGCCATCACCTTCTCGGCTTCGGCGACGAACGCATCCGCCTGCGCGACGGTCGGCTTGCCGGTCGTAGTTGCCGCAACTTGCGCGACGGCAACGGACGGCACGGCGCACAGCGCGCCGGCCAGAGCAAACATCGAAACGCTGAACCGAACCATCATTATCCCCTTTGTATGGGGCAGTGATTGCGGATGGAGCATGGCGAGGTCAAGCCACCATGCCGAGGGTAATGGCCGCCTTCCTCCGTCATCCTGACGAAAGTCAGGATCCAGAGCCGCATAAGACGACGCGCGTTACCCTGGGTCCTGACTTTCGTCAGGATGACGGCTTGAGGCGGGCAGTTTGGCTTTATCGTGCGAGGAAGTCCGCGATCGCCTGGCCGAGTTCGGGCTTCACCACCGCGCTCATATGCCCGCCCGGCGTCTCCACATACGTCCCATGCGGCAGGATCGCAGCCAGATCGGGGGCCGAGCCATTATCCTGGTCCTCCCCACCGCACACCACCAAAGTCGGCTGCTGGATCGCCTTCACCGACTCCAGCGGCGTATCGACGAACGTCTCCAGGATCCCGAGCAGCGCGACCGGATCGCCGCCGGTGGTCTTCAGGAATGCCTCCGCGAGCCACTCGGGCGTGCCCTGCACATGCTGCCCGAGCTTGGTCAGGATGTTCCGGAAATGCCCGGCACGCCGCGACGTGTGCGTCAGCCCCTCCAGCCCCATCCCCGAGAATATCACGCGCCG
Organism: Sphingomonas faeni; assembly: GCF_030817315.1. NCBI lineage: Bacteria > Pseudomonadati > Pseudomonadota > Alphaproteobacteria > Sphingomonadales > Sphingomonadaceae > Sphingomonas > Sphingomonas faeni. The sequence goes on from NZ_JAUSZF010000001.1 coordinate 1,405,087, forward strand.
CGGCGTCGCCCCCGTCGCCAGCATCCGCGACGTCGTCCGCGCCCCGAGCGAATAGCCGCCCAGGTCATAGTCCGTCAGTCCGAGATGAGCGACCAGCGCGTGACCATCCTGCGTCAGCGCATCCGCGGGATACGCCTCGAGGCCATGCGGCTTTCCGCTGTCGCCGTGCGCGCGGAGGTCGGGCATGATGACCCGGAAGCCCTTCGCGGCGATCTTCGCGGCGTGACCATAGCGGATCCAGTTGGTCTTCGCGTCCGAGAAATAGCCGTGGATCAGCACGACGGCCCGACCTTCGCCGACCTCGTGCCACGCCAGCCGCGTGGCGTCGAAGCTCTCGAAAAACTGGGTATCGCTCGGGGTGCTGGCCACGGTCTCATCCTGTCGTGCTGGGGGTGCCGCCAATTCGGTCCCCGGGTCCGGAGTGTCAACCCGCGGGCGCGTGAACCGCAACCGGGCGGGCGACGTGGCGCCCCAAGAAAAAACCGCGCCGCCATGTCGTAACGGCGGCGCGGCAATGTCGTTCAGTCCGTCCCGGCCGCGCGGATCAGGCCTTTTGCAGATGTCGCCGCCCGAGCAGTTCGGCGATCTGCACCGCGTTCAGTGCGGCCCCCTTGCGGAGGTTGTCGCTGACGCACCAAAGGTTCAGCCCGTTCTCGACGGTCGGATCCTCGCGCACGCGGCTGATATAGGTCGCGAAGTCGCCGACGCACTCGATCGGCGTGATGTAGCCGCCGTCCTCGCGCTTATCGACCAACATGATGCCGGGCGCCTCGCGGAGGATGTTCTGCGCTTCCTCGGCCGAGATCTCGTTCTCGAACTCGATGTTGATCGCTTCCGAATGGCCGACGAACACGGGCACGCGGACGCAGGTCGCGGTGACCTTGATCTTCTTGTCGAGGATCTTCTTGGTCTCGACGACCATCTTCCATTCTTCCTTGGTCGAACCGTCGTCGAGGAAGCTGTCGATGTGCGGGATCACGTTGAAGGCGATCTGCTTGGTGAACTTCTTGGGCTCGGCCGGATCGCCGACGAAGATGTTGCGGCTCTGCTCGAACAGCTCGTCCATCCCCGCCTTGCCTGCGCCGGACACCGACTGATAGGTCGATACGACCACGCGCAGGATCTTCGCCGCGTCGTGCAGCGGCTTCAGCGCGACGACCATCTGCGCGGTCGAGCAGTTCGGGTTGGCGATGATGTTGCGGACCTTGTAACCGTCGATCGCCTCGGGGTTAACCTCGGGCACGATCAGCGGCACGTCGGGGTCCATGCGGTAGAGCGACGAATTGTCGATCACGACGCAGCCGGCAGCGGCGGCGATCGGTGCGTAGACGGCGGTGCCCTCCGAGCCGATCGCGAACAGCGCCATGTCCCAGCCGTTCCAGTCGAAATGCTCGATGTTCTGGCATTTGATCTGCTTGCCGGTGTCGCCGTAATCGACCATCAATCCCTGGCTGCGCGACGACGCGACGCAGGCGATCTCGTCCGCCGGAAACTCGCGCTCCGCCAGGATATTGAGCATCTCGCGCCCGACATTGCCGGTCGCCCCTGCGACCACCACCCGATAACCCATGTCTTAACTCCGATTGGACTTGGCCGCGCAGTACCGACGTTGCGCGGGCAGGTCCAACGGCTTTCGACTTGTTGCGCGGATAGCGGGGGTTTGGGGTGCCGAGATTATGCGCCACGTTACGGCCCGCCCCCTTGTTCCCCCGCGAAGGCGGGGGCCCAGTCTGGACCCCCGCCTTCGCGGGGGAACAATCTTTTCGCACCACCACCCCAATAGTAGCTTCACCACCCCAAAAAGTTAGCACCACCCCGGCGAAGGCCGGGGCCCAATTGGAAAGGTCGCAGTAACAAAGAACTGCGCTCAGTTACCACCGTCCCCCAATTGGGCCCCGGCCTCCGCCGGGGTGGAGCTCGTCGTGGTCGAACCATGTGCTACTCGCATCGTCAGTAGCTCCTCGCGATCCTTGGTCGAGTTGATGTCTGGTTTGGGAGGAAAGAGGCCTGGCGGCCTTCGGTTGGCCGTCCGCGGTAACAAGCCGCTTGCCGCCTGCACGCAGGCGTGGGCTATCTACTCCGGGAACGTCGCCTGATAATTCGCCGCACAGTGCAAGACTATCTCGTGAACAGGAAACCAACGCCAACGAGAAATAATGCGCCCTCAAACATTCCGATAGCCACGTTACCTGTGCCACGCAGATAGCCAGTTCCAAGCACCTTCGCGAACCTACCGGTCACCACGAGCCAGTAGTTCAAAGTGCTAACCCCCATCAACCAGTGGCCAATCGTCGGCGTCAGATCGCTATTTTTATCATCAATCAGGACGGCGCTGAGACTTATCCCGAGGGCGAACACCGCGGCCGGATAACATTGCACATAGAAGGGCTGTCGCAGGGAGCTGCGGTCTAATTTGGCCCCGCGGCAACGCACAATTCGGGCGGCAAGAAAAAGAGGAAATGCCGCGAATATCACGGCCCGGAAGGCCAGCGCCGTGGCATTATCATTTACGAATCCGGCAAGCCCATGGGTGTTGGCGATAATCTTGTCGGTCTGCCCAAGTGCTGCGCTAACTGTATGCGCTAGCAGCAACGCCAGGGCTAGGAAAAGCGGCGGCCTCAGTAGGGCAGCATATTGCTCATCATCCGGAAGTGCCGCTTCTCGTTCGACCTGCTCCATCACGGCGATGGGTTGAAAGACCGCACGCCATAGCGTCAACGGGAAGAAGATTAGCCAGCTCATGACCTCGTAGAGGAGTTCGTCAAGCGAACTGAGCCACTTCATGAAATCCATGCTGCATCATGTTCGATTCCAACTTCGATCGCAACGGCTCGCTTCCTTCAAAGTCAGGCCTTAATGGTTGGTAAAGACAGAATGTAACGGACGCGGCAGGGTGTGCTGCAAACCATCGCCGGCCGTGCGCCACTTTGGCCGGACGGACGATCTTGATTTACCCAATTCCCGGTGGTGACCAGAGCCTGAAGGCTGTCGACAGCTATGGACCCCGTCAATCCTCTTTTATAAACTCGCTATAGTAATGAAGAGGTTATTCCGCTCGAACAGGAGAGCCGCGATGCGTTGTTCAGCAGGCCTGTTGAAGATTACGGCTATATTTCTCTTAGGATCCGCACTTCCGGCGGTTGCCCACGCGCAATCTACCGGTCTTGAAGACATGGTTGGCGCCCGTGCCGGTCAGGGTGAGATGGAGCTGCAGCGACGCGGCTATGTGAACATCCGCGGGGAGCAAGGTGACGATCGCAGCTATACCTATTGGTGGAACGCCGACCGGCGGCAGTGCGTCAGCATCGCCACGATGGAAGGCCGCTACAATTCCATTCAACCGACCACGTCGCCCGACTGCCGAAAACCCGCGAACCTTCGTCCTGACCCCAACTACGGTCGTCAGCCTGCGTCACGGCCGCGCCCTGACTATGAACCGGATCCTGCATATGGACGCGCGCCAACGGGTGCCGGTAGCGGACAAGCCGGCTATCCGTCGGTTGGCCCGGTCGTTGATGGAAGAAACGTGGAGCTAGGTCTCGTTTGTTTTGGAGACGGATCGAAGACCGGTTTCGCCAGCGGTACCACGTGGAATTGGAACCGTGATCGTGATCGATACGAGTCTGGCAACTACACCGAAACCAGAAAAGAGGTCTTCGACGCCTCGCTCACGGTGCAGACCTGGGCCGGTGGTGGACGTATACGACTGCCCAAATCGCTGATCCCGCCAATCAATTCTCGTGGGGATCAGGGATGGTGGGACTTGTACGACGTTTCCGTAAGCCCGGAGACGATCCAGGGTAGCTATCGCTTGAACGGTTTAAATAAGCCAAAGATTGTGATCGATCGGCGTAGCGGTCGTATCACGGTCCGAGGCATGAGCAATTATGGCTTTCGTGGCACGTGCGACGCCATCGGGCACGAACCTCGCCGCTTCTAGAATAAAGCGGCGACGGCGCACTTCCGACGCAATGATTGGCGATAGCTAGGTCCTCCACATCGATGATTTGGGGGGAGCAGAAGTTGGTAACTTTCTGCGACGACACGCTGCCGCTAGTAATTGGGACCTGAACGACTGACCGCTATCGGGAAGCACAGAAGACCGAGCGAATGGCGAGAAGTGGACGTTTTCAACCGCAGTTCGCGAACACGTCGCGAGACGGTCGGATACCGACCGTCTCGCCGAACCGCACCGGCGTTTACTTCGCCGAACCTGGCGCCGCAGCAGCCGCCTCAGCCACCGGCTTGTCCTTCACCGTCCGGTCGAGGAAGTTCAGGATAGTCCCCCAGACATGCTCGCTGATCCCCGGCCCCGACACGCGGTGCGTATAGCCCGGGTAGAACATCATCTCGAACGGCGTTGCAGTCGCCTGCATGCGCGCCGCCACCTTGGTCGAATTGTCGAGGAACACGTTGTCGTCCGCCATGCCGTGGATCAGCAGCAACGGATCGACGATCTTGTTCGCTTCCTCGACCGCGGCCGACGTCGCGTAGCTCGCCGGGTCCTTCGCCGGATCGCCGAGATAGCGCTCGGTATAATGAGTGTCGTACAGCTGCCAGTCGGTGACCGGCGCACCCGATACGGCGGCGGCGTACACGCCCGGCGTCTTCTCCAGCATCTTCAACGACATATAGCCACCATACGACCAGCCATAGGTCGCAATCTTGCTCGGCTCGACGAATGGCAGCGACTTTAGATAGTTCGCACCCGAAAGCTGATCCTCGACCTCGACCGTACCCATCGCGTGATAGATCTGGTCCTCGAACGCCTTGCCGCGATTATACGAGCCACGATTGTCGATCTTGAAATAGATCCAGCCGCGATCGACGAGATACTGCGGCAGCGCACCCTGCCAGCCGCGCGTGACCTGCTGGCCGGTGCCGGGGCCGCCGTAATGTTCGAAGAACACCGGGTATTTCTTACCCGGCTCCAGCGGCGGCGTGATCATCTCGTAATGGAGCGTCATGCCGTTCTTGGCCTTCAGCGTCTCGAACTTGGTTTCCTGATGGCTGGCGAGATACGGGTAGTACGGATGCCCCTCGACCACCGCATTCTCGTTGATCCACGAGATCCGCTTGCCGGTCGCGTCCGCGAGATACACCTGCGTCGGCTGCTTCGGATTCGAGCGCGAGATGATGAAGCGGCTCGCCGCCGCATCCATCGTCGCGCTGTTCCACCAGCCGGCCTCGGTCAGCTTGGTGATCGCGTTCGGCTTGGCGACGTCGACCGAGTAGAGCTGCTGCTCGAGCACGTCGTCCTTGTTGCCGAGGAAGAACAGCCGCGCCCCATTCGTATCCTTGGGGGTCTCGTCCACCCCAACGAGGTCGGTGACGACCCAGTCGCCCTTGGTCAGCTGCGTCCACTTGCCCGCCGCGAACCGGTAGAGGTGGCCGTAACCGCTTCGCTCCGAGCGCCAGATCAGGCTGCCGTCCTTCAGCACGTGATACGCGTCGGACAGGTTGAGCCAGCTCTTCACGCCCGACTTTTCGGTGAACAGGATCGTCGACTTGCCCGTCGCCGGATCGACGCGGAGCATCTCCAACAGCTTCTGGTCGCGGCTCTGGCGCTGCACCAGCAGCATCCGGCCATCCGGCGTCCAGTCGACGCGCGCGAGATAGATGTCCGGGTCGGTGCCGAGATCGACCTTCACCTGCCCCGAGCCGTCGGGCTTCATGATATACAGGTCGACCAGCACGTTCGGCGTCCCGGCGGCCGGATAGCGCTGCTCATACACCTTGGTGCCCGTAGCGCCGATCGACGCGCGCGTGGCGGTGTGGACCGGTGCCTCGTCGAACCGCTCGACCGCGACGTAACGCTCGTCGGGCGACCACCAATAGCCGGTGCGGCGATCCATTTCCTCCTGCGCGACGAACTCCGCCTCGCCGAAGTGGACCGTGCCCCCGCCGCCGGTCGTGACGGCCCGCGCGGCGCCACCGCTCAGCGGTTGGACGAAGACGTTCTGGTCGCGGACGAACGAGACGAAGCTGCCCTTGGGGCTGACCACCGGGTTCAACTCGCCGCCGGGCGTGTTGGTCAGCCGCGTGACCTTGCCGTCGAGCCCGGCGAGATACAGGTCGCCGTCGAGCGGCACGAGGATCGACTTGCCGTCGGGCGCCCAGTCATACGCGACGATGCCCTTCTGACCGCCGATCCGCGCCCGCTCGCGCTGCATCTTCTCGGCCTCGGTCAGTTCGGCGCCGCTGCCCACCGTCTTCGAATCGACCAGCATCCGCGCCTGGCCCGTCGCGGTATCGACCGCCCAGAGATCGAAGCGCTCCTTCTCGTCGGCACGGTTGCGCAGGCTCGTCAGCAGCGTGCCGTCCGGCGACAGCCGCACCGCGCGGGGCTGCGATCCCGACAGGTCCGGGTTGCCGAACACGCGCGCCATCGTCAGGTCGCCGGGCGCCGCCGCCTCGACCGGCCGGATGGGCGCAGGGGCCGGCGCGGCGGGCGCTGCCGGTGGCGTCACCTGATCAGCGGCCATCGCGGCGGTTCCGACCGAAGCAAGTGCAAGCCCGAGCAACCATGTGCGCATCCTGTAGTCTCCGTGGGATCATCCCGCCGGATACCGCCCGGCAGACCCGAAAATGTTCGGTCGCGCGTTATCGCGACGCGGCGGGTCGGCGTAAAGGGCGCATCCATCGAACGCGGCATAATGAACGCGGCGTACACTTCGTATTTACGTCCTCCGTTTATGGAGCGCACAACATCGTCGCGGATTGGGCTTTCCGTGGTGCAGAATGGCCGGAAAACAATGGTATCGAACGGGGGCATACAAAGCGGGGGGCCGGGGGAGCGGAGCGCATGGGACGCGCTCGTCGGTCTCGCCGACGCCGACGGCAGCACGGTTCACCCGCATCACGCGCGGTTGCTCGCCGGCGGTCCCGGCCAGCGCAATCTCTCCGATGCGGTCCATGCGCTGTGCGCGGTCCACGGCGAGCATCCGGGCCTGATCGCAGACGTGCTCGCGCGCGCGATCCAGCTCGAAGCGTCGGACTGGCTCGTCCGCGCAGCCAGCGGTTTCGCGGACGAACGCACCTATCTCGCTCAGCTCACCGCCGCGGTGGGTCCGCTGCCCTCGACCCCCGGCCAGGCCGAGACCGAATCGGCATTGGTCGGCGAACGTCACGCGCTGGAGACCCTGGCCCGTTCGGAGCGGCGTGGGTGCGCGACCGGGGCGGTCGCGGCGTTGCTGATCGATTGGCGTTCGATCCGCCTCGTGCTCGATGTCGCGGCGGAACGGTTCGGGGTGGCCATCCCCTCGCTCACCCTTCCGTCGGAAACCCACACCGCCGCGATCATCGCATCGCTCGGTGCGTCCCCCGGCCCGCAGCGCGCCATCCTGTTCGGCGCGCAGCAACTGTTCGCACAGCACCGCGGCCTGTGGTCGCTGCTCGAAGCACGGTCGAGCGCCCGCGGCGACCTGTAACCTGCTTGCGTCGACCGCCCGACACCCTCTATCCATACCCGGTATTCAGAACCGGACGGGACATCGCATGAAGCGCTTCGAGGGCACCCAGAGCTACGTCGCGACCGACGATCTGAAGGTCGCGGTCAACGCCGCCGTGACGCTGCGCCGCCCGCTGCTGATCAAGGGTGAACCCGGCACCGGCAAGACCGTCCTCGCCTACGAGATCGCGAAAGCCCTCGGCGCACCACTGATCGAGTGGAACATCAAGTCCACCACCAAGGCGCAGCAGGGCCTGTACGAATACGACGCGGTAGCCCGCCTGCGCGACGGGCAGCTCGGCGATGCACGCGTCCACGACATCGGCAACTATATCCGCAAGGGCAAGCTGTGGGAGGCGTTCACGCAACCCGCCCCGCCGGTCCTGCTGATCGACGAGATCGACAAGGCCGATATCGAGTTCCCCAACGACCTGTTGCAGGAACTCGATCGGATGGAGTTCCACGTCTACGAGACCAAGGAAACCGTTCGCGCGGTCGAGCGCCCGATCGTCATCATCACCTCGAACAACGAGAAAGAACTCCCCGACGCGTTCCTCCGCCGCTGTTTCTTCCACTACATCAAATTCCCCGATCGCCAGACCATGCAGGCGATCGTCGACGTCCACTTCCCCGGCATCCAGAAGATCCTCGTCAGCAAGGCGATGGACCTGTTCTACGACGTCCGCGACGTGCCTGGCCTCAAGAAGAAGCCCTCGACCAGCGAGCTGCTAGACTGGCTGAAACTCCTCCTCCACGAGGACATGCCGCTCGACATTCTCCAGAACCGCGATCCGACCAAGGCGATCCCCCCGCTCCACGGCGCGCTGCTCAAGAACGAACAGGACGTCATGCTCTTCGAACGCCTCGCCTTCATGGCAAAGCGCCAGAAGAACCAGGGTTGAGCGGACGGATAGGTATTGACGCACGTTAACCATCTGCGGCAACGATAATGCCACACCTCTCCTGCAAGGTGACGGCATGAGATTGTACGCCTTCCGTCGTTGGACGCCGGCACTGCTGGCAATCGCCGTGGCAGCGCCGGCCGCAGCCTCGAAATCGGCGTCGCTGCTCGATTACGTCGGCCAGTGCGTCCCTTTCGCGCGCGCCGCCTCGGGGATCCAGATCTACGGTAACGCCTGGACCTGGTGGGAGCAGGCTGAGGGCAAATACGAACGCACGCACGTCCCGAAGGAAGGCGCCGTCATCGTCTTCGCCAAGACCGCGAGACTGCCGTTTGGCCATGTCGCGGTCGTCAGCCGGGTCGTCGAGAAGCGCGTCGTCATGCTCACCCACGCGAACTGGTCGCGCCAGAACGGCGAACGCGGGCATGCCGAGCAGGACGTCACGCTGTTCGACGTCTCGCGCAACAACGACTGGAGCGACGTGAAGGTCTGGTACAAGGACGTCGACGGTCTGGGCGGCGGGATCTACCCGGTCTACGGCTTCATCTACGGTCGCGCGCACGCAGCCGCCGAACTTACCAGCCGCAACCCCGATTACGTCGGCGCACTCATCGACGCGTACGTACCGGTTAGTGGACAACCGATCGCGCGCTGATCTGCGGCATTGCCGTCGAGCGTCGAAACATGGCACCACCACAGCGTGGACATGGCGGGATCAACGATGCGGGCTGAAACTCTGACGATCACGCTGGTGCCGGTCGCGCGCCCGGCACCTTCGACCGCCGCGGCCTTCGACGGCCGGCGTGCAGCAGTGACGGAGTGAGGCCATGTTCCTGAACTTCCTCGACGAACTCCGCAGCGCAGGCATTCCCGCCAGCCTCAAGGAACACCTCATCCTGCTCGAAGCGCTGGACGCCGAGGTGATCGAGCGGACACCCGAGGATTTCTACTACCTCTCCCGCGCGGTGTACGTGAAGGACGAGGGGCTGCTCGACAAGTTCGACCAGGTCTTCGCCAAGGTCTTTCGCGGCCTAGCCACGGGCACGGCGTCGAGCGAGATCCCCGAGGACTGGCTGAAGGCCGTCGCCGAGAAATTCCTGACCCCCGAGGAGATGGCGGCGATCAAGTCGCTAGGCTCGTGGGACGAGATCATAGAGACGCTCAAGAAACGTCTCGAAGAGCAGAAGGAACGCCACCAGGGCGGCAACAAATGGGTCGGCACCGGTGGCACGTCGCCCTACGGCAACGGCGGCTACAACCCCGAAGGCGTCCGCATCGGCGGCGAAAGCACGCACAAGCGCGCGCTGAAAGTGTGGGACCAGCGCGAGTTCCGCAACCTCGACAACACCAAGGAACTCGGCACCCGCAACATCAAGGTGGCGCTGCGCCGCCTGCGTCGCTTCGCCCGCGACGGTGCCGCTGACGAACTCGACATCGACGGCACGATCGCCGGCACCGCGCGCCAGGGCTATCTCGACATCGTCATGCGCGCCGAGCGCCGCAATGCGGTCAAGCTGCTGCTGTTCCTCGACGTCGGCGGCTCGATGGACCCGTTCGTGAAGCTGTGCGAGGAACTGTTCTCCGCGGCGACGACCGAGTTCAAGAACCTCGAATTCTTCTACTTCCACAACTGCCCATATGAAGGCGTGTGGAAGGACAACACGCGACGCTTCGCGGAGCGCACGCCGATGTGGGACCTGCTCCACAAATACGGCCACGACTACAAGCTGATCTTCGTCGGCGACGCGTCGATGAGCCCGTACGAGATCACCCACCCCGGCGGCTCGGTCGAGCATTTCAACGAGGAGCCGGGCGCGGTCTGGATGCAGCGCCTGACCAACACCTATCCGGCAGCGGCGTGGCTGAACCCCGTGCCGGAGGCGCAATGGGGCTATTCGCAGTCGGTCCGCATCATCCGCGAGTTGATGAACGACCGGATGTACCCGCTGAGCTTGGCCGGGCTCGACGACGCGATGCGCGAACTGACGCGGAAACGGTGATTTTTGCTGCGGTAAGCGGGTGTCCGTAACGGAACCGTCACGGACGCGGTCGGTTTATCGGGCATCATCCCCCACCGAAGGACAAGCCCTATGTCGTCGATCCCCAACTCCGCCATGCCCCACGCCAAGGTCCATCACGACGACGACCACAAGCCGAAGCCCGACGCGAAGAAGACCGCAGCGACCAGCGACTGGGTCGACGACGCGACCGACGCCGCCAAGGCCGGCCTCGCAACGGCAACCGACGCGGTAAAGTCGCATCCCAAGACTGCGATTGCGGTCGGCGCGACGGTTATCGCTGGGATCGCAGCAGCGATCGCCGCACCGGCGTTGATGGCCAAGGAAGCGGACAAGAAGGCCCCGACACCGGCCGATCCGAAGCCGGGCAAGGGCAAGAAGGGCAAGGCTGCCTGAGGTTGTTTTGGGATGCCGGACTTCGGTCCGGCATTTGCCGCGCGCGGGTAGGTTCGGCGTACGCTAAGCTACGCAGCTTGCCTGGAAGGAGACCACCCCGGCGAAGGCCGGGGCCCAGTTGGAAAGGTCGCCGTAACGTAGCGCGAGCTTTGTTATCAACATCCCCCAACTGGACCCCGGCCTTCGCCGGGGAGGAATACTCGGGTAGGACTGAGACCGAGCAGGGTTCAATAACCGAGCAACGCTCGCCCGCACCTTGTTCTCCCGCGAAGGCGGGAGCCCAGTCTGGACTCCCGCCTTCGCGGGAGAACAAGCTAACTACTGGTCAGGGGCAGGCCCCCGCCCCCCTCAAACCCGATCAACAACCCCACCAACCATCGCCACCGGCACGCCCGTAGTCCCTGGAAAACTGATCGCCAGCCCCTTCAACGTCCGAACAGCCATATACGCAAACCCCTCGGCCTCCAACGCATCGCCGTTCCACCCGAGGACATCGGTGGGCTCCACCACCAACCCAGTCCGCTCAGCAATCATCGCCAGCATAGTCGGATTATGCCGACCGCCCCCCGCCACCAGCAACCGAACCGGCCGAGCCGGCAAATGCCGCAAAGCCTCAGCCACCGTCGCCGCGGTAAACGCGGTCAACGTCGCCGCCCCGTCCGCCGCCGAAAGCCCCCGCGCCGGCTGGATCGTAAAATCATTTCGGTCCAAAGACTTAGGCGGCGGCGCATCGAAGAACGGGTGATCCAGCATCGCCGTCAACACCGTCTCGTCCACGCGGCCAGACGCCGCCAACACCCCCCCGGCATCATACCGAGCGCCAGTCTCCGCCTCGACCCAGCTATCGATCAACCCGTTCGCCGGCCCGGTATCGAACGCCACCAGCCCTTCGCGATCGGAAACCTGCGCCCGCTCCGGCGACATCTCCCGCGAATCATGCATGTCCGCACCGCCCGGAATGAAGGTGATATTCCCCACCCCACCAAGGTTCAGCACCGCGACCGGCCCCTCCAGCCCAGCCGCCAACGCCGCATGATACACCGGCAGCAACGGCGCACCCTGCCCGCCGGCCGCAACGTCCGCCGACCGGAAATCCGACACTGTCGTGATCCCGGTAATCCGCGCGACGGCCGCCCCGTCGCCGATCTGCCACGTCCAGCGCCGATCCGGCCGATGCGCGATCGTCTGCCCGTGAAAGCCGATCACATCGACATCCGCCGCCGCAACCCCCGCATCCGCCAACAGCTTGTGCACCGCAAACACATGCGCGCGCGTGATCAGCTCCCCAGCAGCAACGACCGGCGGACTCGCGCGCGGCTTGTCGAACGTCAGCGCCATACGGGTGGCTTCAGACAATTCCGCCCGCGCCGCATCCGAATACGGCTCGCCACGAAACGCGATCGGCCGCACGAACGCCTCGCCGTCGGTCTCGATCAACGCGGCGTCGATCCCGTCGAGCGACGTTCCCGACATCAGTCCAATCGCCAGCATATCGGTTCCTTCTCGCGCAATCCGCCCACCTATGGCGGAAGCGATTTCGCGCGCCTAGAAAAAACCGAACTTTGCGCCTATGTGCGCAGGCTTCATGGCAACATTACTTCCCTCCCCGCCGAAGATCGGCATGGTCTCGCTCGGCTGTCCGAAGAACCTCGTCGATAGCGAGCGGATTCTCACCCAGCTCCGCGGCGACGGCTATCAGATGTCGCCCGACTATGCCGGCGCCGACATCGTGCTCGTCAACACCTGCGGCTTCCTCGATTCCGCCAAGGAGGAGAGCCTCGAGGCGATCGGCGAAGCGATCGCCGAGAACGGCCGCGTCATCGTCACCGGCTGCATGGGCAAGGAAGCCGACGCGATCCGCGCGCGCTTCCCTCAGGTCCTCGCGATCACCGGCGCACACGAATACGAGCAGGTCGTCGGCGCGGTCCACGAAGCCGCGCCAATGCCGCCGTCCGCATTCCTGAACCTGATCCCCGACGCCGGCCTGAAGCTGACGCCGCGTCACTACAGCTATCTGAAGATCTCGGAGGGCTGCAACCATCGCTGCTCGTTCTGCATCATCCCGAGCTTGCGCGGCGACCTCGTCAGCCGCCGCCCCGACGCGATCCTGCGCGAGGCGGAAAAGCTCGTCGAAGCCGGTACCAAGGAACTGCTGGTCATCAGCCAGGACACCTCGGCGTATGGCGTAGACCTGCGCCATGCGAGCTGGCCGGTGAAGACGGGCGGCCCGATGGCGCGCGGCGAGGCCCGTGAGGTCCGCGCGCACATGACCGACCTGTCGCGCGAACTCGGCAAGATCGCGCCCTGGGTCCGCCTCCACTACGTCTACCCGTACCCGCACGTCGACCACGTCATCCCGCTGATGGCGGAAGGCCTCGTGCTGCCGTATCTCGACATCCCGTTCCAGCACGCCGCGCCATCGGTGCTGCGCCGGATGAAGCGCCCCGGCAACGATGCGAAGGTGCTCCAGCGCATCCACAACTGGCGCACGATCGCCCCCGACATCACGATCCGCTCGACCTTCGTCGTCGGCTTCCCCGGCGAGACCGAGGAGGATTTCCAGTATCTGCTCGACTGGCTCGACGAAGCGCAACTCGACCGCGTCGGCGCGTTCCGGTTCGAGCCTGTGGAGGGTGCGGCGGCGAACCTGCTCCCCGACCATGTGCCCGAGGAACTAAAGGAAGAGCGCTACGCCCGCATCATGGAAAAAACCGCGGCAATCTCCGCGGCCAAGTTGCAGTCAAAGATTGGTCGCACGCTCGACGTGATCATCGACGCGGTGGACGAAGAAGGCGCAACCGGCCGCTCGAAGGCGGATGCGCCGGAGATCGACGGCGAAGTGTTCCTCCGCGATGCCAGCCACCTGACGGTAGGCGACATCGTCCCCGTGACGATCGAAGACGCAGACGACCACGACCTTTACGGCGTCCCCGTCTGATCCCACTTACCGTTCTCCCACGAAAGCGGGAGCCCAGGAATCACGAACGGTACCGCTTGTGACCCTGGACTCCCGTCTGCGCGGAAGAACGGCTTAGTTCGCGGGTCCGTCAGACGACGCTGCGCCCGGTGAACAGCTTGATCAGAACGACGATGACCGCGATCACCAGCAGGATGTGGATCAGCCCGCCCGCGACGTGGAAGGCGAAGCCTGCCAGCCACAGGATGAGCAGGATGACGGCGATGGTGTACAACATTATTCGGTCCCCTTTGAGAGTATCGGCCTCCCGGCACGGGGTGAAACGTGGCTATAACGCGCCCTGTTCCGTCACCATTTCTGTCACATCCTAAGCCCCTCAACCCCCACGGAATAAAAATCACGGCGTTGCGCACGCCGACAGGTTCTGCTTCGTTGGTCGCCATGATCCTCCGCCTTCTCGCCGTCGCCGCGCTCTTGCCGGCCCCCGCCATCGCGCAATCGCTAACCCCAGCAGAAACCGCGCAGATCGACACGCTGGTGACCGGCGCGCTCGGCGACACCGGCGTGCCGTCCGCCTCGATCGCGGTCGTTCGCGGCGGGCGGATCGTGTTCGCCAAGGCCTATGGCAAACCCTCCGAAGCGATCGCCACTGCCGACCCGAAGCTCCCGTACCAGATCGCCTCGATCTCGAAGCAGTTCACCGCCGCTGCGGTCCTGCTGCTCGAAGACGAGGGCAAGCTGTCGCTCGACGACACCATCGCCAAATACATCCCCGGCATCACCGGCGGCGACCGCATCACGATCCGCCAACTGCTCAGCCACACCTCCGGCCTCCAGGATTACTGGCCGCAGGATTACAGTTTCGCGGCGATGGCCAAGCCTGTCACGCCACAGCAGATCGTCGATCGCTGGGCCAAGAAGCCGCTCGATTTCCAGCCCGGCACGCAGTGGCAATATTCAAACACGGGCTATGTCGTCGCCGGCATGATCGTCGAGAAGGTCGCACACCAACCGCTGCTAAGCTTCCTCCAGCAACGCATCTTCAAGCCGCTCGACATCCGCGCGCTCGACCAGGACAAGGCGATCGGCAAGGCGTTCCCGCAAGGCTATGGCCGCTTCGCACTCGGCCCCGTCCGCCCCGAAACACCCAGCGCAGACGGCTGGCTCTACGCCGCCGGCGAACTCTCGATGAGCGCCCAGGACCTCGCCAAATGGGACGTCGCGCGGTTGAACCGCACCACGCTCCCCGCCGACGACTGGGCCGCGCAGGAAACGCCCGTCAAGCTCGCCGACGGCAGCAGCAACGGCTACGGCCTCGGCGTCTTCACCGGCAGCGCGAACGGCAGCCGCTATGTCGAGCACAGCGGCGAAGCGGTCGGCTTCCTGTCGGAGAACACCGTCTACCCTGACGACAAGGCCGCGATCGTCGTCCTCACCAACAGCTGGTTCAGCGACGCGACGGGCCGCATCGCCGCCGGCGTCGCCAAGATCGTCCTGCAGCCCGCCGCCGCAAGCGCCGAAGACACCGCCGCCCTCGCCCACGCCCGCGCCGTCTACGACCAGCTCCGCACCGGCACGCTCGACCGCAAGGGCCTGACCGAGGACGCCAACTATTACTTCAAGCCGGTCGCGCTCGCCGATTACAGGGCCAGCCTCGGCGCGCTCGGCGACCCCACCGCGTTCGCACAAACCGGCAAGACCCGCTTGCGCGGCGGCTTCGTCAACCGCACCTACCGCATCACCTATCCCGACCGCGCGCTATCGCTCAGCGCCTATGCCGAGCCCGGCGCGACCGGCCGATACGAACAACTTTTGGTGGCACCCGCACAATGACTGATTTCGCTTCGATGCTCCAACCCGACCGCGGCCAGCCCGCGCGGACGATCCACGTCGTCCATCCCGATACCTATGAAGGCTGGCTCGCCAAGCAGTCGCAGCGCATCCGCACGACCGTCGCCGCGCACCGGCTGACCGGCAAGCCCGGTGACCGCGCGGTCTTGCCGGGCGACACCGCCGACGACTGGTCGATGCTGCTGGTCTGCAACGAGGCGCTGACGTCGCCGTGGCGGATCGCCTCGCTCGGCGCGTCGCTGCCTGCGGGTTCGTATCGCCTTGCGGAGGGGCCGGTCGGTGCCGCCGGGCTCGGCTGGATGCTCGCCCAGCACCAGTTCACGCGGTACGTGAAGCCCGACGCGACCGGCCCGCGCATACTCCTGGCCGCCGATGCCGCGCATATCGACGAAACCGTGCGCCTAGTCGAAGCCACCGCGCTCGTCCGCGATCTGGTCAACACCGGCGCGTCCGACATGGGCCCCGCGGACCTCGAAGCCGCCGCCGAAGCGCTCGCCAAGCGCTACGGCGCGACCGTCACGACCACGCGAGGCGATGCACTCGCGACCGCCTACCCGATGATCCACGCCGTCGGCCAGGCCGCCAGCAAGGACCGCGCGCCGCGCCTGATCGAACTCGAATGGGGCGACCCCTCGCACCCCCGCATCGCGCTGGTCGGCAAGGGCGTCACGTTCGACACCGGCGGGCTCGACATCAAGCCGTCCGCCGGCATGCGGCTGATGAAGAAGGACATGGGCGGCGGCGCGCACGCGCTCGCGCTCGCGAGCCTGGTGATGGCCGCCAAGCTGCCGGTCCGCCTCCACCTCCTGATCCCCGCGGTCGAGAACTCCATCGCCGGCAACGCCTTCCGTCCCGGCGACGTGCTCGCCACGCGCAAGGGCCTGACGGTCGAGAACACCAACACCGACGCCGAAGGTCGCCTCGTCCTCGGCGATGCGCTGACCAAGGCTGGCGAGAGCAACCCCGAACTGATCCTCGACTTCGCCACGCTGACCGGCGCGGCCCGCGTCGCGCTGGGCCCGGACCTGCCGCCGCTGTTCACCGACGACGAATCGCTAGCCGCCGACCTGCTCGCGGCCGGCATCGCGGAGGGTGACCAGATGTGGCGCCTGCCACTCTGGAACGGCTATGACGAGATGTTGAAGTCGGACGTGGCGGACATGGTGAATGCCCCCGAAGGCGGCTTTGCCGGCGCGGTCACCGCCGCGCTCTTCCTGCGCCGGTTCGTGCCGAAGGGCGCGGCCTGGGCGCATCTCGACGTCTTCGCGTGGCGACCGTCGGCCAAGCCGGGGCGGCCGAAAGGCGGCGAAGCCTACGCCCTGCGCGCGGCCTTCGCGATGCTGGCGAAGCGGTACAGCGCCTAGCCCGTTCCCCCGCGGAGGCGGGGGGCCAGGGTTACGAACGCTACCCTGTGAGATCCTGGGCCCCCGCCTCCGCGGGGGAACACGGTGGTGCTCGCTACAGTGGCGAAGACGGTCTCACCCCGTCGCAAACTGCCCGAACGGCAGCAACTTATCCGCCAGCGCCTTCGTCGCATTCGCATCGCCAGCGCGAAGCGGCACCAGCACTGCCAACGCGGCTTTCCGCACATACCCGTCGATCGCGCTCGGCGTCGGCGCCCTGCTCGCCGTCTCCAGCAGCGCACGCCCCCGCGCATCGTTCGGATCCAGTTCCAGCCGCAGCAACCCCGCCAACCCGGCGAACATCGCGCGATTACCACCCAGCGCGACCGACCGATCGAGCGCCTCGAACCCGGTCGCCTTCTGCGCACCCGCCACCGCACGCCCGACGAACCGCCCGAGCTTTGCGATCACCCCGACATGCCACGCCCCCAGCGCCGCCTGCGCCTCGGCATTCCGCGGATACCGCGTCACCAGCGCCTCGTATTGCTTCCGCGCGGCGATCGCCTGCCCGCGATTGCCAAGCAGTTTCGCACGATAGCCGTTCGCCATGGCCTGCATGATCGCCGCCTCCTGATCGTTTGGCGAGCGGCTCAGCGCCTGTCCCGCGACCGCCGCCGCCTTGTCGATCCGCGCCAACGCGACCCCGCGGTCACGATCGACGAAGCCGGCCTGAGTCAGCAATTCCCGCGGCGTCTCGGCCCGAGCAGGAATCGCAGACGCCACCGCACAGACCGCGATCGTGGCGCCTACGCATCCGGGAAACCATCTGGCCATAAAAACCCTCGCACGAAAGCCGCGTCACGCCGACCAACGATCATGTCGCCGAATCGCCCACCAATCCTAAGATCCCACCAACCCTAAGATCATAGGGTTTATCGAGACTTAACGCTGTACGACGCAAGCATTCCAGGAACCCAAGGGCCCGTCAAAGAGAAGCCGCCGCCTCGATGATCGGCACGAACTTCTCCGCGGTCAGGCTCGCACCACCCACCAGCGCGCCATCGACGTTCGGAGTCGCGAGGATGAGTGCCGCGTTCGCACCGGTCACCGAGCCACCGTACAGGATCCGTACCCCCGCCGCGGCATCGCCGATCAGCATCCGCAACTTGGCGCGCGCGATGGCGTGGATCGCCGCGATCTCGTCGAGCGTCGGCGTGCGCCCGGTACCGATCGCCCAACGCGGCTCATAGGCCAGCGTAAACCAGCTGCCGTCCGCATTGTCCGGCACCGACTTTTCGATCTGCGCCTGCACGACACGCTCGGCGCGATCCGCGTCGCGCTCCGCCTCGGTCTCGCCGCAGCACAGGATCACGTTCAGCCCCTGCCGCCGCGCCGCCGCCGCTTTCGCCCACGCATCGTGGCTGGTCTCATGCTGGTCCGCACGCCGCTCGGAATGGCCGACGATCGTGAACGACGCACCGACCTCCTTCACCATACCCGCCGACACGCACCCGGTATGCGCGCCCGAGTCCGGCCTCGTGCACGTCCTCCGCACCGATGGCGAGGTTCGGCACGCGCTCCGACGCCGCCGCGATCAGCGTGAACGGCACCGCGACCGACACGTCGACGCCGGGTGCAGCGCTCGCCGCCGCCGCGATCGCGTCGAGTTCGACGAGCATCGCCCGCGACCCGTTCATCTTCCAGTTTCCCGCTACCAGCTTGCGCCGCATCACTATCTCCCCGAACATTTTGCCCAGCGATAGCGCCGCCCCCGTGCCGCACAACCCCCGCGCGCGCCTGTCGACGGCCGCCCGAGCCCGCACGACCTTGAAGCGCCCGACTTGAAGAGCCGCCCTCGCCCCCGTAAAGCAACCGCGTTCCCATCCCTGTCGATCGGCTTTCCATGCTCGCTTTCTTTCGCCGCCTTACCCATTCGAAGGTCGGCGTGGTCATCACCTTCATCGTGCTCGGCGTGATCGCGCTCGCATTCGCGGCCGGCGATATCACGGGCTTGAGCTCGATGACCGGCGGCGCAGGGATCACCGGCGGCGACGTGGCCAAGGTCGGCAAGGCCGAGGTCACCGAGAACGAGCTGAAGACGCAGGCGCAGACCCAGCTCGAAGGCTTCCGCCAGGAACAGCCGACGCTCGACATGGCGACCTTCGTCAACCAGGGCGGGCTCGACGGCACGCTCGACCGGATCATGTCCAGCATGGCGCTCGAGCAGTTCGGCCGTGCGCAGGGCATGGTCGTCAGCAAGCGCGCCGTCGATGGCCAGATCGCCAGCATCCCCGCGCTGCAGGGCCCGACGGGCAAGTTCGACGAGAATCTCTACCGCCAGGTGCTAGCCCAGCGGAAGCTGACCGACGCGCAGATCCGCAGCGACATCGTACGCGACACCTATGCGCAGCAGCTGACGATCCCAAGCACCGGCGCGACGCAGGTCGCCAGCCAGCTCGCGCTCCCTTACGCCTCGCTGCTGCTCGAAAAGCGCACCGGCACGATCGGCTTCATCCCCGCCGCGGGGGTCCCCGCCGGCCCCGCGCCGAGCGACGCTGACCTCGCCACCTTCTACAAGCGCAACATCGCACGCTACACCGTGCCGGAGCGCCGCATCGTCCGCTACGCGGTCATCTCGCCCGATCAGGTCAAGGCGCAGGCCGTTCCGACCGATGCCGAGATCGCCAAGACCTATCAGCAGGATCGCGCACGCTATGCCGCGACCGAAAAGCGCACGATCACGCAGGTCGTCGTCGCCGATCAGGCCGGTGCCAACGCGATCGCCGCCAAGGTGAAGGCCGGCACCAGCCTCGCCGACGCCGCGCGCGCCGCGGGTCTCGAAGCGTCGACCCAGACCGGCGTCGAGAAGGCCGCCTATGCCGGTACGACGTCAGCACAGGTCGCCGATGCCGCATTCGCCGCAGCCAGCGGTGCGGTGATCGGCCCGGTTCGTACGCCGCTCGGCTGGACCGTCGCCAAGATCGACAGAATCGAGAACGTCCCCGGCCGCACCCTCGACCAGGTGCGTGGCGAAATCGCCGCCGCGCTAGGCATCCAGAAGTCGGCCGCGGCCCTGTCCGCGATCCACGACAAGATCGACGATTCGCTCTCGGGCAACGCCACCTTCGACGAGGTGGTCGCCGACCAGAAGCTCACGCCCGTCACCACGCCTGCGCTGATCGCCAACGGCATCAATCCCGACGACGACGCCAGCAAGCCCGATCCCGCGATCGCGCCGCTGGTCGCCGCCGCGTTCCAGGCGGCTGAGGGCGATGGCCCGCAGCTCGTCCAACTCGGCACAGATGGCGGGTTCGCCGTCGTCGCGCTCGGCCGGGTCGTTCCCGCCACCCCGCGTCCGCTGGCGCAGGTGCGCGCCGCCGTGCTGCGCGACGTTAGCGCCGACCGCGCGCGTCAGGCTGCGCGGAAAGTTGCCGCGGACGTGCTCGCACGGATCAACAAGGGCATGCCGATCGCGCAGTCGCTGGCGCAGACCAAGCTGCCGATCCCCGCACCGCGTCCGGTGACCGCGTCGCGTGCGCAGATTGCCGCCGATCCGCGTGGTGCGCCGCCCGCACTCGCGCTGATGTTCAGCATGGCGCCGAACACCGCCAAGACGCTCGCCGCGCCCGACGACAGCGGCTGGTTCGTCATCAAGCTCGACAGCATCGCCAGCGGCAACGCGGCGGGCAACGACGCCGCGATCAAGGCCGCGCGCGCCAATATCGGCCGGTCGGTCGGTCGCGAATATGTCGAGCAGTTCGCCAAGGCGGTCCGTGCAGAGGTCGGCGTGAAGACCAACGCGACATCGCTCGCGCGCGTCCGTGCCGACCTGCTCGGCCAGGGCGGCACCGGGAACTGATCGTATGACGAGCGCGCGGGAAGCCTTGGCCGATGGGCGCCCCGCGCTCGTCTGGCGTCGTCAGGTCGCCGACACCGAAACGCCGGTCGCCGCCGCGCTGAAGCTCATCGAGCCGGGGCGTGGCGACTTCCTGCTCGAATCGGTCGAGGGCGGCGAAACCCGCGGTCGCCACAGCCTGATCGGCCTCGCCCCAGACCTCCTGTTCCGCGCGCACGGCCACAGCGCCGAGATCAACCGCCACTGGGCGACCGATCGCGACACGTTCGAGCCGTGCCCGGTGCCGACCCTAGACGCGTTGCGGATGCTTGTCGCCGAGTGCCGCGCGGAGGTTCCCGCCGAGCTGCCGCGCGCGCTCGCCTGCCTCGTCGGCTATTTCGGCTATGAGACAATCGGGCTGGTCGAGGACCTGCCGCAGCCGCCGGTCGATCCGCTCGGCCTGCCCGACATGATCTTCGTGCGGCCGACCGTCGTGCTCGTGTTCGATCGCCTGACCGACGCGCTGTACCTCGTCGCGCCGGCGTGGCCGGATCCTGCGCGTGATGCCGACGCGATCGTGACCGATGCGGAAGAGCGTCTCGACGCGGTCGCGGCCAAGCTCGCCAGCACCCCCGTCCCCGCGCCGATCCGTGCCGACGTCGCCGAACCCGCCTACACGCCGGCACTGCCCGAGGGCCGCTACGGCGAGATGGTCGCCACCGCGAAGGACTATATCCTCGCCGGCGACATCTTTCAGGTGGTGCTCGCCCAGCGCTTCAGCACGCCGTTCGCGCTGCCGCCGTTCGAGCTCTACCGCTCGCTACGGCGCATCAACCCGTCGCCGTTCCTCTATCATCTCGACCTGCCCGGCTTCGCGCTGATCGGCTCGAGCCCCGAGATCCTCGTCCGCGTCCGCGACGACGAGGTGACGATCCGCCCGATCGCCGGCACCCGCCCGCGCGGCAAGACCGCTGCCGAGGACGAGGCGAACCGCGTCAGCCTGCTCGCCGACCCGAAGGAGCGCGCGGAACACCTGATGCTGCTCGATCTCGGCCGCAACGATGTCGGCCGCGCCGCCTCGCCCGGCTCGGTCAAGGTGACCGCCAGCTACGGCGTCGAGTTCTACAGCCACGTCATGCACATCGTCTCGAACGTCGTCGGTACGCTCTCCCCCGACAAGGACGCGCTCGACGCGCTGTTCGCCGGTTTCCCCGCCGGCACCGTCAGCGGTGCGCCAAAGGTTCGCGCCTGCCAGATCATCGCCGAGTTGGAACCCGAACGCCGCGGCGCGTACGCAGGCGGGGTCGGCTATTTCTCCCCCGACGGCTCGATGGACTCGTGCATAGTCCTGAGGACCGCGGTGGTGAAGGACGGCACCATCCACGTCCAGGCCGGTGCCGGCATCGTCGCCGACAGCATCCCCGAATACGAACAGCGTGAGTGCGAGGCCAAGGCCGGCGCGATCCTCGCCGCTGCCCGCGAGGCCGTGAGCCGGGCGAAAGCACCCAGCTTCGGTCAGTAATTCCTTAGACAAAATGTTTCCCCGCAAAGGCGGGGACCCAGACTGGGCTCCCGCCCTCGCGGGAAAACAATAACTTCTGCTATGTTACGGCGTCGTATCAGTCTCGCTCGCCGGGGCACGACGTTCCGCCGCATAGGCGTTGTTGCGTGCAAGGAAGCAGCCCGACTGGCCACCGGTGCCGACCGCCGAACACGTATCCGGCAACCCGCCTGCGACGCGACCGATCTGGTCCATCGACGCCGCGCGGTTCACCCAACTCTGGTTCTGCGCCGCGATCGGCTTGTCCTCGCGCAGCGACTTCGGAATGCGATAGGGCTGGTCTAGCGTCGAGCACACCACGACTTCGCCGGCGGTCGATTTGGGACATGCCTGACCGCCGGTCAGCGTCACGCTTCGGATACGCTGCGGCGGCGTGTCCACCTGCGCGTCCTGGGCATAGGCCATGCCGGGGAGTGCGATCAGTGCAGCGAGGACGACGGTACGAAACATCGGTTAAGCTCCTTTGAACGGATAACGTCCGTCCCGCGGCATTTGCTCCGCGCCGAATGATGCGCCGCCTGCAGATCGGATATAGGGACGACCTCGCCGATCCGCGACTGCCACGTGGCGAAATCGGGGCAGTCCGTCGCAACGTCATCGATGCGCCTAACATTCACATGCCGCCAAGTTACAGGGGCAAGTTGCAGCGGCATGTTGCGCCCCGCCCCGCTTAGGCTATGGCGGCGCCATGATCCTCGTCGTCGACAATTACGACAGCTTCACCTGGAACCTCGTCCATTACCTGATGGAACTGGGCGTCGAGGTGGAGGTCGTCCGCAACGATGCGATCTCCGCCGGGCAGGCTCTGTCGTCGGGCGCGGACGCGTTCCTCATTTCCCCCGGCCCCTGCACGCCGACCGAGGCAGGCGTCAGCCTCGACCTCGTCGCGGCCTGCGCGGATGCCGGCAAGCCGTTGCTCGGCGTGTGCCTCGGCCATCAGGCGATCGGCCAGCATTTCGGCGGCAAGGTCGAGCGCGGCGGCCTCATGCACGGCAAGACCTCGCCCGTGCTCCACGACGACACCGGCTTGTATGCGGGGTTGCCCTCCCCCTTCATCGCCACGCGCTATCACTCGCTGATCGTCAACGCGGTGCCGGACACGCTGGTGGTGAATGCGACCGCAGAGGACGGCACGGTCATGGGCTTCCGACACAAGACGCTGCCGATCCACGGCGTTCAGTTCCACCCGGAAAGCATCGCGACCGAACACGGCCACGAGATGCTCGCCAATTTCCTGAAGATAGCCGACATCCCCCACATACTCCCCTCCCGCCTGCGGGAGGGGTCGGGGGAGGGCAGCGCCGCACCCACGACGTTGGCTGGCCAGGAAGCCCCTCCCCTAACCCCTCCCGCGAGCGGAAGGGGAATATGACAACGACTACGCTCCTCCCGGACCCGACCTCGTCCCTGTCGCGCGAATCCGCCCGCGAGGCGTTCGCCGACATCCTCGACGCGCGCGCCAGCGACGACGCGATCGCCACCTTCCTCACCGATCTCGCGACCCGCGGCGAGACCAGCATTGAGATCGCCGAAGCCGCCCGCGCACTCCGCAACCGGATGATCCCGATCGACGCCCCCGCCGGCGCGATCGACGTCTGCGGCACCGGCGGCGACGGCCACCACACCTTGAACGTCTCGACCGCCGTCGCGCTCGTCGTCGCCGCGACCGGCGTGCCCGTCGCCAAGCACGGCAACCGCGCCGCCTCCAGCAAAGCCGGCGCCGCCGACACGCTGGAAGTGCTCGGACTCGACATGGACCGCGCCGGCGCCACCGCGGAGGCGAGCCTCAACGAGATCGGCATCGCCTTCCTGTTCGCCGCCAACCACCACCCGGCGATGAAGCGCATCACCCCGATCCGTCAGCGCATCGGCCGTCGCACGATCTTCAACCTGATGGGCCCGCTCGCCAACCCGGCCGGCACTACCCGCCAGCTGATCGGCATCGCCCGCCCCGATTACGTCGCGCTCTACGCCGACGCGCTCGAACAACTCGGCACCGAAGCCGCACTCGTCGTCTCGGGCGAAGAAGGCCTCGACGAACTGTCGGGCGCCGGCCCCAGCATCGTCGCCTCGGTCGGCAGCGTCGCGCTCCCCGCAAGGATCACGCCCGAAGACGCCGGCCTCACCCGCCACGCCACCACCGATATCCGCGGCGGCGACGCGGCCCACAACGCCGACGCGCTCCGCCGCCTGCTCAAGGGCGAGGCGGGACCCTACCGCGACGCCGTCCTGCTCAACGCCGCCGCCGCCTTGATGGTCGCCGGCACCGTCCCCACTCTCGTCGAAGGCGCCGCGCAAGCCGCCGCCGCCCTCGACACCGGCAGCGCCGACGCGCTGCTCGCCCGCTGGATCGCCTACTGACATGACCATGCTCGACCGTATCCTCGAGACCAAGCGCGCCGAAGTCGCTGCGCGGAAAGCCACGACCTCGCTAGCCGATATCGACGCCGGCATCGCCCGGATGTCGAAGCCACGCGGCTTCCGCGCCGCACTCGATGCAAAGACCGGCTACGCACTGGTCGCCGAGGTCAAGAAGGCCAGCCCCTCGAAGGGCCTGATCCGCGCCGACTTCGACCCCGTCGCGCACGCCCGCGCGTACGAAGCCGGCGGTGCCGCGTGCCTGTCGGTGCTGACCGACGAAAAGTGGTTCCAGGGCTCAGACGCGTATCTGACCGCCGCCCGCGACGCAGTCTCGATCCCGGTCCTGCGCAAGGATTTCATGGTCGACCCGTGGCAGTCGACCGAGGCGCGCGCGATCGGCGCCGACTGCATCCTGATCATCGTCGCCGCGCTCGACGACATCCAGATGGCCGAGATCGAGGCGTCCGCGCTCGAATGCGGGATGGACGTGCTGGTCGAGGTCCACGACGCGCATGAAATGGAGCGCGCGCTACGGCTCAAGTCGCGCCTGATCGGCGTCAACAACCGCGACCTGCGCGACTTCACCGTCGACTTCCAGCGCACCTACGATCTCGTCGGCAAGGCGCCCAAGGACTGCACCTTCGTCGCCGAAAGCGGCCTCACAACCCGCGCAGAACTCGACGCGATGGCCGAGCACGACATCCACTGCTTCCTGATCGGCGAAGCGCTCATGCGCCAGGACGACATCGAAGCCGCAACGCGCGCTCTCGTCGGATGACCGGCCTCACCCACATCGACGAAGCCGGCGCGGCAAGAATGGTCGACGTCGGCGGCAAGGCGGTCACCGCCCGCGAGGCCGTCGCCTCCGGCCGCATCACCATGTCCACCGAAGCCGCCACGGCAATCGGCGCCGGCACCGCGAAGAAGGGCGACGTCCTGGCGGTAGCCCGCGTCGCCGGCATCATGGCCGCCAAGCGCACCAGCGACCTGATCCCGCTATGCCACCCGCTCCCGCTGACAAAGGTCGAGATCGACCTAGTCGTCGACGAAACCGGCGTAACCGCCACCGCCACCGCCTCGACCGAAGGCAAGACCGGCGTCGAAATGGAAGCGCTCACTGCCGCAACGGTCACGCTCCTCACGATCTACGACATGGCCAAGGCCATCGACAAAACAATGGTCCTCTCAGACATCCGCGTCCGCGCGAAATCCGGCGGCAAATCCGGAAACTGGACCGCCTAACGAGGAACCCTCTCCCCAAAGGGGAGAGGGAAAGACGCCAAAGGCGGCGAGGGTGAGGGCAAGCCAAACAGAACGCGCTCGGCTATGGCCCCTCAATCCCCATCCATAGACCAGTCGTGGCTCTCCACGATCGTAGACTCCACCGGCCGCCCCGCCGCATCCAGCGAAGGGTCATACCGAAACCGCTGTTCGATCAACCGGCACGTCAGGTCATCCAGCACCCGGCTCCCGCTAGACCGCGTCACCCGGCACCGCGACACCCGCCCATTGGTCTGGACCAAATACCGCACGAACACCCGCCCCCGGATCCCCGTCTCTGCGGCCTCGCGCGGATAATCCGAGTCCCTCAACCGCCCGCTGCGCCACTCCGGCGGTGTTTCCTCACCGCCGCCGCCGTCGCCGTCTCCATACCCGCCGCTGCCGGTCCCATTACCGATCCCGCCACTCCCGGTCCCCGGCCCGCGAACGTTCGAAGCCCCCGAAGTCGCCTCCGCACCCACCCCAGCCTTCTCCGCCACCACGACAGGCGGCGGCACGACGATCGGCACGATCTGCGGCGGCGCCACCACCTCGGTAGCCTTCGACTTCAGGTTAGACGGCGACGCAGCCCCCTCGGGCTTACGGCTAGGCGACGGCCGAGGCCTGACCTTCTCCTCGGGCGGCGGTGGCGGAGGCGGCGCCGCATCGAACACCTTCAACGCATCGGTCACCGCTCCCGGCATCGTCACCACCAGCCCCGACAGCAGCGCATAACCAAGCATCCCCGGCAGCAGCACCGCACCCACCGCCGCCCCGATCCTGTCTTTCGCCCGAGGCGTATAGCGTGTCATCATACTGATCTGGTGTCTCTTTCCCCCAAACAAAGCCCCGCGCGCCATGAACGCGCACTGGCCAAGCCCCCAGAAGACCCGATCGCGACCAACCCACACCCGTCATCGCAGAAGAAGCGCGCCGCCCACCCAAATAAAAATACCACCCCGGCGAAGGCCGGGGCCCAGTTGGGAAAGCCGACGCAATAACGAGCGACGTCCGCCCAACACTTGTTTCCCCGCGAAGGCGGGGACCCAGCCTGGGCTCCCGCCTTCGCGGGAGAACAAGGAGGAGGTAACTAACGTACGATACCCGTCAGCTCAAAGCGCCCCAATCAATCCGCAACCCACACCCCACTAACCCAACAACACCTGTCCTACACACCAGACCCATGGCAAAGCGCGGAACATACCCACGCACCCTGCGCTTCCCCCATACGAAACCGCCCCAAGGCACAAACCGCCAAACTGCTCCCAGCGTCTATACTTCCTATACTTCACTTTTCAGAAACGCCCGAAAACAGAGTCTTACGCATGACCCTAGTCCCCGTCGCCGAAGCCCAGACCCGCCTCTTCGCCATGGCCCCCCGCGTCGGCAGTGAGGCCGTGGCGTTACGCGAAGCCGCCGGCCGCTGGGCCGCGGAGGACATCCTCGCCCGCCGCACGCAGCCGGCCGCCGACCTCTCGGCGATGGACGGCTACGCGATCCGCTTTGAAGACCTCCCCGGCCCCTGGAAAGTCATCGGCGAAAGCGCCGCCGGCCGCCCCTTCATCGGCAAAGTCGCCCCCGGAGAAGCCACGCGAATCTTCACCGGCGCAGCGATGCCCGAAGGCGCCGACACCGTCATGGTCCAGGAAGAGGCCGAACGGGACGGCGAAACCCTGATCCTCGCCGGCGAAGGCCCGGAGACATTCGGCCGCAACACCCGCCGCAAAGGCCTCGACTTCACGACCGGCACCCGCCTGATCGCCGCCGGCGACCGCCTCAGCCCCGCGCGCATCGCGGTCGCCGCGACCGGCGGCCATGGCAGCCTCACCGTCAACCGCCGCGTCCGCGTCGCCGTCGCCGCCACCGGAGACGAACTCGTCCCCCCCGGCTCGACGACCGACGGCGTCGCACTCCCCGAATCGAACGGCATCATGCTGGCGGCAATGCTCGCCGACATGCCCGTCGACATCATCGACCTCGGCATCCTGCCCGACAATCTCGAAATCCTGCGCGAGGCGTTCGCCAGCGTGCAGGCCGACCTGCTCGTCACCACCGGCGGTGCGTCGGTCGGCGATCACGACCTGGTCCGCCCCGCAATCGAGGCGGCCGGCGGCACGATAGATTTCTGGCGGATTGCCCTGCGCCCCGGCAAGCCGATGATGGCCGGCCGGATCGGCGAGATGATGGTGCTCGGCCTCCCCGGCAACCCGGTCTCCGCGTTCGTCACCGCCACGCTGTTCGTGAAGCCGGTCGTGGCGCACATGGCCGGCGCGCGCGACCCGCTCCCTCAGTCGACCCACGCGCTGCTCGGCGAAGACCTCCCCGCCAACAATGCTCGGACCGACTATCTCCGCGCCGAACTCCGCGACGGCAAGGCCTATGCCTCGACGATCCAGGACAGCTCGATGCTCCTCACGCTGGCCCGCTCGACCTGCCTGATCGTCCGCGCCGGCAACGCGCCGGTGGCATACGAAGGCGAATCGGCGGAAATCCTCGTTATCGCGTGATACGGACGCTTGACGGCGTTAATTATGTTCCATAGAAGTTCCCAGTCTGTTCCGGACGGAGAACCGCCATGCTCACGCGCAAGCAGCACGAACTCGTCTGCTTCATCAACGATCGCCTCAACGAAACCGGCGTATCGCCGTCGTTCGAGGAGATGAAGGACGCGCTCGACCTCAAGTCGAAGTCGGGCGTCCACCGTCTGATCAGCGCGCTCGAGGAGCGCAACTTCATCCGCCGCCTGCCGAACCGCGCACGCGCACTCGAAGTGCTGCGCATGCCCGAGCGGGCGGAGAAAAAGGCGCCGTCGAAGGCGTCGAACGTCAAGGCGGCCCCCACCGCCGCAACGCCGCAACCGGCCAACGACGTCATCGAGATCCCCCTCCACGGCCGCATCGCCGCCGGCGTCCCGATCGAGGCGTTCGAAGGCAGCACGATGCTAGCCGTCCCCGCCGCGCTTCTCGGCACCGGCGAACACTATGCGCTGGAAGTCTCCGGGGACTCGATGGTCGAAGCCGGTATCCTGGACGGCGACTACGCCCTAATCCGCCGCACCGAGACCGCCCGCGATGGCGAGATCGTCGTCGCGCTGATCGAAGACAGCGAAGCCACGCTGAAATACTTCCGCCGCGAAGGCGCGATGGTCCGCCTCGACCCGGCCAACCGCGCCTACGACCCCCAACGCTACGCCCCCGCGCAAGTCCGCGTGCAGGGCAAACTCTCCGGCATCCTCCGCCGCTACGACTGAACCGCTCCATCGCGGAGCCGAGCGTGCCGCGAACTGAACGAGCGCGCGGCACGCTCAAGAACGGGCGGATCGCGCCAGGGGTGGCGATCGCCCGCCTCGAGGATCGTCACGACCGTCCCCGTCCCCAAAGTCAGCGCGACCCCGCCCGTCCGTCGCAGAACACGGCGGTCCAGCTTTAGCCACCGCGGCACACAACGTTTCGGCAGACCGCGTTCGCTGACCACGACGTCAGCGCTGCGACAGGCGGCGATCAGTTCGGCGATTGGGACCATATAGGCGCTGCGGGTCGCGAGGATCCGCCACATCCTTCCCCGAGCGGCGATATCGGTGACGCAAAGATCACGACTGCATCGAGCGTCGGGCTGATCCGCAAGCAACAGCGGCTCGCCGTCCACCCCGCCATTCTCGGCGAGCATGTCCCGCGTATAGTCCCCAGCCCGATCACGCAGCATAGCCAACCCCGCCGCCGTCCGCACCGCAACATGACGACCGTCACCCGTAACGAGAACGTCAGGCGCCGGTGTTGTCAACGCCCAGATCGCTCCGGCCACCAGCGGCAGCAGCCCCAGTTGCCGCAACCGCGTCCGCCACAATGCAATCCAAATCCCTCCAACGACCATCAGCGCAAACGCCGCCGTCGGCATCGCCGGCAAGGACCGCACCGAACCGGGGGCGCCAGCGACGATATGTGCAAGCCACAAAAGCGCATCGAGCGAGCGCTGCACCAGCCACCAGATCGGCGCGCCAAGACCGCCGGCGTCGAGCAGCAACGCGAGCGCTTCCAACGGCATCACGACGAACGTCGTCAACGGAATCGCGACGATGTTGGCGAACGCCCCGTACAGCCCGGCCTTGTGGAAATGATAGACCGCGATCGGCATCAGCGCGAATTCGACCAGCAGCCCCGTCAGCAACAGCGACGCGACGCCGCGTGCCAGCTTGCGTCCTCGCCCCTCGTCATGTGGCCCGAAGAATGCGCGGATCACCGGATGTTCGTGCAGGGCCATGATGGCGGTGATCGCCGCGAACGACAGTTGGAAGCTAGGCCCGGCCGCCGATTCCGGCAACACCAGCATGACGCACGCCGCCCCCGCCGCGACGAGCCGCAACGTCATCGCCTCGCGTCCCATCGCCAGCGCCGCCAGCACGAGCAGCGCCGCGACGCACGAACGGATCGTCGGCACCTGGCTCCCGGTCAGCAAGGTATAACCGATCGCCGCCGCCGCCCCGGCCAACGCGGCGATCAACGGCAGTCGCGCGTGCAAAGCCAGCCACGGACTGAGCGCCAGCAGACGCAACACGATCAGCATCGTCGCCGCCACCGCCGCGGTAATGTGCAGTCCGCTCACCGACAGCAAATGCGCGAGACCTGCCCGGCGCATCGCCTCCGAATCCTCTTCGCTGATCGCGCCGACGTCGCCGGTCGCAAGCGCGGCCGCGATACCGCCCGCGCTGCCATCCAGCCGCGATACAATATGGTGCGACAGCGCGACACGGATGCCAGCGCCTGATTCGCTTGACCTAGTCACGACCACCGGTGCGAAGCCGCGCCCGGTCGCGCCGATCCCGCCGAACCACGCGACGCGCGCGAAGTCGTACGCGCCCGGCACCGCGGGGAGCGGCGGTGGCATCAGCCGCGCCCGCAACTGGATGACCGCCCCCGTCCCCAGCAGGTTCGGCGCATCCGCTTCCGCCAGATTGACGCGGACGCGGTACGGCAAGGATATTGGCTGCCCGCCGGTCTCCACCCCCTTCCCAACCGGCAATACCGTCAGCCGCACCAGCTTCCGCGCCACCAACGGCTCGATCGCCTCAACCTTCGCCGAGAAACGCGCGATCGTCGGACCGCCCAGAACCGGCCGCGCCACCCATTCCGACCGCGCCCAGATCAACCCGAGCCCCAGCGCCGCCGTCAGCAACCCGATCGCCAGCGCCCGCGCCGCACGACCGCCCTGCCCCACGGCCAGACATGCCAACCCGCCTGCGACCAACAGCAGCACCGCGACGCACCACGCTGCCGGGTCCGGTAACGCAAACCACAGCGCGATCCCGCCGCCGAGCATTACCGGCAGCCACAGCACCAGTTGGTCGCGCTCTGCCTCCAGCCAGCGTTCCACGGCCAGCCCGACCACGGCAAGCCCAACGACAGCCCCCCATCGCGGCACGCCCATTTGTCGCCGCCAAGGACGCATGCTAGGGGCGGCGACGGCTGTTATGGCCATCGTTTCTCCATTGTTTCATCAGTCTGGGAGCACCCGCGGTTGGGCGCAATATCTGATACGGGCACCGCCAATTCGGCCGCACCCGTGGTTACCCGTTTCGCTCCGTCGCCGACGGGGTTCCTGCATCTCGGCGGCGCGCGCACCGCGCTGTTCAACTGGCTGTTCGCAAAGGCGAACGGGGGTAAGTTCCTGTTGCGGATCGAGGATACCGACCGGGTCCGCTCGACCCAGCCGGCGATCGACGCGATCATCGACGGGATGCGCTGGCTCGGGCTAGACTGGGACGGCGACGTCGTCATGCAGTTCGCCGGGGCCGAGCGCCACGCGCAGGTCGCGCACGAGATGCTGGCGAACGGGCATGCCTATCGCTGCTACATGACCAACGACGAGATCGCCGCGATGCGTGCCGAGGCACAGGCCGCAAAGAAGCCGCTCCGCATTCGCAGCCCGTGGCGCGATCGTCCGGCGAGCGAGGCCCCCGATCTTCCGCATGTCGTCCGCCTGCGCGCGCCGCAGGAAGGTGCCGTCACGATCGAGGATCGCGTGCAAGGCGCCGTTACGGTCAAGAACGAAGAGATCGACGACCTCGTCCTGCTCCGCTCCGACGGTACGCCGACGTACATGCTCGCGGTCGTCGTCGACGATCACGACATGGGCGTCACGCACGTCATCCGCGGCGACGATCACCTCAACAACGCGTTCCGCCAGTTGCCGATCTACCGCGCGATGGGCTGGCCCGAGCCGATCTACGCGCATATCCCGCTGATCCACGGTCCCGACGGCGCCAAGTTGTCGAAGCGTCACGGTGCCGTCGGTATCGAGGCCTATCGCGACGAGATGGGCATTCTGCCCGAAGCGTTCGACAATTACCTGCTCCGGCTCGGCTGGGGGCACGGCGACGACGAAATCATCAGCCGCGAGCAGGCGGTCGAGTGGTTCGACCTGTCGGGCGTCGGCAAGTCGCCCTCGCGCTTTGATCTCAAGAAGCTAGAGAATCTCAATGGCCATTATATCCGCGAGGCCGACGATGCGCGGCTGGCGCAGCTTGCCGCCGACCGGCTCGGTCACGGTCTGCCGGACGGCGGATTGGCGCTTCTGACTCGCGCGATGCCGGTCCTGAAGCCACGTGCCGCAAACCTGAACGAGCTGGCCGAAGGATCGAATTTCCTGTTCAGCCAGCGTCCTTTGGCGATGGATGACGCCGCGTCGAGCCTTTTGCAGGGTGAAGCGAGTGCGATTTTGGCGAATGCGCATGCTGAACTTGACGCGCTCGACAAGTGGGATACGGAAGCGCTCGAAGGCGCGGTACGGCGCGTGGCCGAAGCCCGAGGGGTCAAACTCGGTCAGGTCGCACAGCCGCTTCGCGCCGCGCTGACGGGACGCAAGACGTCACCGGGAATATTCGATGTGCTCGACCTGCTCGGGCGCGACGAGAGCCTCGGTCGGATCGCCGACCGAATGGCTAGCTGATAAGATTTCGAGGAAGGATACAAGCATGAGCGAGACCGCAACCCTCAAGGTCGATGGCAAGGATTTCGATTATCCGGTGATGTCCGGAACGGTCGGGCCCGACGTCATCGATATCCGCAAGCTGTACGCACAGACGGACAATTTCACTTATGATCCAGGCTTCACCTCGACGGCGTCGTGCCAGTCGAAGCTGACCTATATCGATGGTGACGCAGGCACGCTGCTGCACCGTGGCTACACGATCGGTGAACTGGCCGAGCAGTCGAACTTCATGGAAGTCGCCTATCTGCTCCTGAACGGCGAACTGCCGAGCGCGGACGAGCTGGCGAACTTCTCGAACACGATCACGCGCCACACGATGGTCCACGAGCAGCTCGCGCAGTTCTTCCGTGGCTTCCGCCGCGACGCGCATCCGATGGCGATCCTGTGCGGCGTCGTCGGCGCGCTGTCGGCCTTCTATCACGATTCGACCGACATCCATGATCCTGCGCAGCGCGTGATCGCGTCGCATCGCCTGATCGCCAAGATGCCGACGATCGCCGCGATGGCGTACAAGTACAGCGTCGGCCAGCCGTTCGTCTATCCGGACAACACGCTGAGCTACACTGGCAATTTCCTGAAGATGACGTTCGGCGTGCCGGCCGAGAAGTATGTCGTGAACCCGATCGTCGAAAAGGCGATGGACCGCATCTTCATCCTCCACGCCGATCACGAGCAGAACGCGTCGACCTCGACCGTCCGTCTTGCCGGTTCGTCGGGCGCCAACCCGTTCGCCTGCATCGCCGCCGGCATCGCCTGCCTGTGGGGCCCCGCGCACGGCGGCGCCAACGAAGCCGCGCTCAACATGCTGCATGAGATCGGCACCGTCGACCGCATCCCCGAGTATATCGCGCGCGCCAAGGACAAGAACGATCCGTTCCGCCTGATGGGCTTTGGTCACCGCGTCTACAAGAACTACGATCCGCGCGCGGCCGTCATGCAGACGACCGTCAAGGAAGTGCTCGGCGAGTTGGGCGTCACCGACCCCGTGTTCGACGTCGCGATCGAGCTCGAGCGTCTCGCGCTCAACGATCCGTACTTCATCGAGAAGAAGCTGTTCCCGAACGTCGATTTCTATTCGGGCGTGATCCTGTCGGCGATCGGCTTCCCGACCTCGATGTTCACCGTCCTCTTCGCGCTTGCCCGCACCGTCGGCTGGGTCGCGCAGTGGAACGAGATGATCACTGATCCCGACCAGAAGATCGGCCGTCCGCGCCAGCTGTACAGTGGCCCGACCGCGCGTGACTACGTCCCGATGGCGTCACGCTGATGAAGACGCTCCGGCCGATCCTGATGGTCGTCGGCGTGCTCTGCGCGCTGATGGGTCTGCTCTGGATCGGCCAGGGGCTCGGATACGTCCATTGGCCGCAGTCAAGCTTCATGCTCGACCAGCGGCCTTGGGCGGATCGCGGCGCATTCCTCGCCGCATTCGGCCTCGCGCTAATTTTAGTGGCGCGCCGGATCCGCCGGTAACGTCAGCACGAACCGCGCACCTTCTCCGGGTGCGCTCTCGACCGTGAGATCCCCCTGCATCGCCCGCGCCAGCCGCCGCGCGATGTACAGGCCAAGTCCGTTGCCGCCGGCCTCCGACGGATCGACCCGCTCGAACTTCTCGAAAATTCGCACCTGATCCTCGGGAGCGACGCCCTTGCCCTTGTCCGCGACCACGACGACGGCGTGGCTTTGCGTACGCGTCACGGTGACGATCACCTGTGCGCCGCGCGGCGAGTAGCGCACAGCATTGCCGACCAGGTTGACCAGAATTTGCAGAACACGGCGGAAATCGCCGAGCGCTGGAGCGCAGAGGTCCAGCGCCGGACGCGTGATCGTAACGTCCGCGTTCGCCGCGCGCACCGACAACAGTCCCGCCGCACGGCGCGCGACATCGGCAAGGTCGATCGGTTCAGGCACGAGCATGAAATCGGGCCGCTCGACAGCCTGTAGATCGACGAGATCGTCGACCAGTTCAAGCAAATGCCGGCCCGCGCTGGCGATATCAGCGGCGTAGTCCGCGTAGTCGCCCTGGACCGGACCGTCCGCCTGCGCATTGATACTGTCGGCGTTCGCCACGATACGCGCGAGCGGCACACGCAATGCCTTGTCGAGACCACGCGTAAAGGTCGGCGACAGCGCTTCGGTAGAAACCGCTGTGTGCGGCGCGTCTTCGACCACCATCCGCGCGGCACCGACAAACCCGGCAAAGTCGCCCGCGGCATCATGTCGAACATTGGCAATGAGGGTCACCGCCCGCCCCGAGCTACGCAGGCGCGCAGGTTGCGCCGTCATCGGACGTCGCCGGGCCAGCGAGTCGAGAATCGGTAAGGCCCCATCAACGCCGGTATCCAGCGAGAACATCGCCGTTAGCGGCTGACCGAGCAACGCGAACGCGTCGAACCCATGCCTCGGCCCCGCGTCGAGCGTGACGAAGGTCAGTCGCAACGCCGAGTCCGTCTCCCACCGCCAATCCGTATCGCTGCCGTGAAAATCGTCCTGCGTGCCAGGCGAAGGTTGCTCCGGCCGCCATGCTGCGATCTCACGCCAGCCGCTGACGGTCAGCCGTACATTCTCACCGTCAGGCTGAGCCCGAACCCAGAGGTCGACATCGGTCTCGTCGTCCGCAACGATGACCCCGCGCGACACGACGATCCCCAGCCGTTGCGCCAGCCGCGCTATCGTCGCTAGCTGAGGCACCGCCAGCGGCGCATCGCGCATCCCACCCGCACGCTGGTTAAGCGCCACCAACGCGGGATCCGCGAATGACAGCGAACCGTCCGGCGCGACGATGGCGTGCGCGATCGGACTTTCGATGGAAGGGCCGAACCCGCTCATCGCCGATCCGTACGCGCCAGCGCGCGCAACGCCATCCGAAAATCGCGGCTCAGCGCCAACGGCACGAGCGTCGCGCGCGCATCCTCTACTCCCACCGACACAATCGCGTCGAGCGCATCGGCGAACGCCTCGATATCCCGCCGCGGATCAGCCTCAGACAGCGCAAATCCGATCCGTGCGATGGTCGGCCGATCGAGATCCATCGCCCGCAACGCAAGCCAAAGCCGGTCGCCCTCGGGATCCAGCGTGATGGCGCGCGCTTGATCGAACGCTATGCCGACCGCATGTGCCAACACGGCTACGAACAACGACAGACGCCGGTCGCCGATCGATTCGACCACCACCGCGGGAAGCTCGTTCGGTCGTGCATCCAGCGCCGCAGCAAGCCGCATCGCGACTGCATCGGGCCGCTCGCCTTCGTCATGCGCCGCCAGACTGCGCTGCGCAGCATCCGTGATCGCTCGGTCACTCTCATGTGTCACGGACTGCAAGCCGTCGCGCACAGCCGCAGCCACCCACCAGACTAATCGGTGATGCAGTTCGGCCGGCAACTCGCTGCCTCCCACGGACCCCTGCTCGTTCGACACGCGCCTTCGACTCTCCGCAGCCAGCAACGCCGACGCCCCAGATGCCACCACACTGTCAGGCACCCCCGCCAACCTCACCAGCAAACTCGCTTCGTCGGGCTCGGCGACCTCGACTGGGAGGGAAGCGGCGATCAGGTCGTGCCGCACCCGCGCGATCAGTTCGTCCATCAGTTCTTCGTCGCGGAGCAGTCCGGCACGCGTAAGCCGATCGAGAACGCTCTCCGCCCCGGCCCTCAGCATCGCCTCGCCAGCCTGTGTCGCACCACCCGCCGCCAGCAGACGCGCGGCATGTCGGCGGATGTCCCATTCGATCGCGCCGACGATCGCTTCGAGCACTTGCGCGAGCAGCAACCGCGTACGGTCGTCGAGCCTTGCATTCGCATCGAGAGAAAAATCCGCGATCGTCGCCGTCAGTCGGGTTTCCGCGCGCAGGCGTGCATCCTCCGCTCGCGCAACGGGATCATAGGGTGACATCACGTCACGCACTGGGTCTGGACCGACCGACATGATCCTGTGCTTAGCCACCGGACGTTAAGGTCCGCCTAAGGCGTGCGGCGAAGTCGTTCGATCACGACCGCCAGGGTCGCGGTCGCGTACACCGCAGTCACGCCGAGCCCAAAGACCGGGAACCCCAAGATCGCAAACAGCGCGACGATCAACAGATAGGCTGTTGGGCTTCCCCACCAAAGCTGCCGTTCGCGTTCGAGGATGGCACGTTCGGCCAGCGTGCCGATCGCGACGAGCGCGGTACCGATCGCCAATGCGGTGTTGTTCCCTGCATAGCCGCTAACGAAAAAGGCAAAGACCAGGATCGATGCCGCCGCCACGCCGCCGATGCCCAGGGTCTGCCAACGGGCCATCGACGCATCGTCGCGAAGTCCGCTGAGCACCGAACCCAGTGCTAAGGCTATGCAGCCGACCAGCGACAACATCAGGCCGATCGACGGAAGCCCGACGCCGATCGTGACCAATCCGGCGACGCCCAGCGCGGCACCGGCCGCCCCGACCGTCGTGCCGCCCGCACCACGGTCGACCAACAGCGGCAACGCCAGTCGTGCGATCGGCGCCAGCACAAACCGGTCGAACCAACCTCGCCGTCCCGACACGATCGTCATCAGCACGGCGCGCCCGCGTTCCTCCAGCGTCCGCGCCTGCCGCTCTATCCCGTGCCCGCCGCGCACCGCATCGGTCGGCAACAACACGTGTGCCGCGCGCGACTGCACCGCGAACCGCAGCAGGGACGACTGGAGATCATAATCCTGCGGCAGGCCTGCGACTTCCGCGATCCGGCTCGAACTCAGCCGTGCGACACCGGCCCATGCCATCTGTCCGCCGACACGTTCGAACCCCGGCCCCGCATCGCTTTCGGGTACGACGAGCAGGCAATCGCCGTCTTCGACTGCCATCGCCTTCACGATCGCGTCGGTAGTGACGAGCCCATCGCCGAGCATCAGGACCGGCGCCAGCGGGTGGAGTTTCTCGCCTGCTTCCATCGCAGACCGTACCGTATCTACGCTGACGCCGCGGCGCCCGATGCGGTTGATCGCACCGAGCAATTCCGGCGTCATCCGGGCGACGACGATGATGATCTGCGAAACACCGGCGGCGATCAGCAACCGCGCCTGGTATTCGATCAACGTCACCCCGCTAAAGGGCAAGGTCGCAGCAAGACGATCGGGGCGATCGTCGGCGTCATGAATCGCGAATAATAGGCCGGCAAGCATCGCAGGCTGTTAGGCGGTACGCGCCGTCCTGCAAAGCCCGCGTTCGGCCGAACCGCCCTACGCGAAGGCTCGGTTCGGCGTTACAGAGGCAAAACCAGCTGCCAAAGGCTGAAGGTCCTCTCGCGTTCCTCAATCAACGATCCCTACGCTATAGTCATCAAATCGCACGCTGTGCCGCCCTCCTTACCGGACGGATGAACGTACAAGGATCGCATCATCCGTTTTGTCCGGCTGCAATCCATGATACTTCGACAGTTCATGAACGGGGGTTCGTCAATGATCGGGTTTCGCGCGTCGGCAGCCAATGCCCATCCCATTCGCGCGGATATCGTGATGGATCCGGTGATAGAAGACATGTCCGACACCGTCTCAGACCGCAGTTTCGACGAGGCGTATGAGGAGCCTGCTCCTGAACGCGGACGTCTCTACGCCGGTATCGCAGTGGCGATCATAGTCGTTTGGCTCGGCACCATGCTCTGGCTCGCGCGGGGATCGCTCGCGATGATCGAGCCAATTGCGCTGGCCCAGTTCATCGCGGCGCTTTGCATCGTGCCCGCGCTGGTCGGCATCGTCTGGCTGCTCGTGATGCGGACCAGTCGTAGCGAAGCGCACCGTTTCGGCATCACCGCAAAGGCGATGCGCGACGAGGCTGCCAGTTTGGAGCGCACAGTCGCCGCGCTGTCGAACACGATCGATGCCAACCGCCAGCAATTGGCCGAGCAACTGAATACGCTGATGACGATGGGCGGTAGCGCAACCGAGCAATTGGCGGCGATCGGCCGCGGCATGGTGTCCGAGATCGACCAGGCTGCGGCACATGCGCGCAACCTCGCCACTTCGACCGCCGGTGCACAGACCAGCCTCGGCGTCCTGATCGCCACCCTTCCCCGTGCTCAGGCCGATATCGATGACGTCGCGAAACGCCTCGAGCGCACCGGCCTGTCCGCAAGCGAACATGCCGCCGCCCTCGACGCGCAGATCGTCGCGCTCGCCGAGCGCGGCCGCGATGCCGACGCGATGGCGAGCGGCGCGGCGCAACGCCTCGCCGCGCACATCGTCCGCATGGAAGCGACCAGCCAGACTGCAGGCTCGCATCTCGAATCAGTCACCAACGGTATGTCCGCCGCCGTCGACGCGCTGCTCAATCGCACTGCCGATGCGGTCGATCACTCGAGCCGGCGCATCGCTTCACAGGGTGAGGCGATGCTGGCGATGGTCGGCACGAACCAGGCCGCGCTCGACAGCGCCGCTCGCGACAGCGCCGAAGTGCTCGCTCGTCGCATCGCCACCGTCGAAGATGCGATCGAACGCGTCGCGATCCGTCTCGACCTGCAACGCAGTGCCGGCGACCGGATCGTCGACGACCTCCACACCGGGCTTGGCGAGGTAGAAGCGCGGATCGAACTGCTGCACCGCCACGGTACAGAGCGCACGCAGGACCTCGCCGCATCGATCGGGCAGCTCGGCGGATCTGCCGACGCGATGACCGAAGCGCTGCGAGCTGGCGACGACATGGCGCACCGGACGATCACGACAACCGAAACGCTGCTGGTGGCGCTCGACGCGGCCGCCCGCGAGATCGACGAGACGATGCCCCATGCGCTCAGCCGCCTCGATGCGCAGGTCCTGGCCAGTAAGAACATCGTCGTCTCGGCACGCCCCGAACTGCTGGCGCTAGTCACCGCTGCGGAGAGCACGCACAACGCGATCGAGGCAATTGCAGGCGTCGTCGGCGAACAACGGCATGTGCTCGACACGCTCTCTACCGACCTGCTGAACACGCTTAACACCGGTCGCGAGAAGGCCGATGCGCTGGGCCAGATGGTCGACGAAGCGATCGGCCGCACGCAGCATTTCGCCGAAGACGCCGCCCCGCAGTTGATCGAAGCGCTCCACCGCGTCCGCGAAACCGCCGCGGTTGCAGCCGACAAGGCCCGCGAGACGCTATCGAAGGTCATCCCGGAGGCCGCTGCCGCGCTTGAAGCCGCCAGTGCCAACGCCATGCGCCGCGCCACCAACGATACCGTCGAACGCCAGGTCAAGGCGCTTACCGACGCGACCGGAGCCGCTGTCGACGCTGCCACCGGCGCGACCGAACGCCTTGCGCGTGAAGTACAGGCGATCGTCGACCAGACCGCGATCGTCGAAACGCGGATCCAGGAGGCTCGCACCGAACGCGAGGATGCCGACCAGGACACCTTCGCCCGCCGCGTCTCGCTCCTGATCGAGTCGCTCAACTCCGCCTCGATCGACATCACCAAAGCGATCGCGCCGGAAATCTCTGACAGCGCGTGGGGGGCGTATCTCAAGGGCGACCGCGGGGTCTTCACGCGTCGCGCGGTGCGCATTCTCGATGCGAGCGAAGTGCGCGAGATCGCCGGTCTCTACGACGACGACGAAGCGTTCCGCGAGATGGTCAACCGTTACATCCACGACTTCGAGGCGATGCTCCGCGCGATCCTGACGCAGCGGGACGGGTCGCCGCTTGGGGTGACGTTGCTGTCGTCGGACATGGGCAAGCTGTACGTGGCACTGGCACAGGCGATCGAGCGGTTGCGCTGAGTCGCACAGGGGTATTCGAAATGATCCAGCGGCACCGCTGACGCGGCCCTCGCCAGCGGAGCAATCCGCCGACCGGACTCAAGATTCGAGGCTTGCATGCCAAGGCTGAATACAAAGACGTGCGTCGTTACCGGCGCAGCGCATGGCATCGGCCGCGCGATCGCCGAGCGCTTCCATGACGAGGGCGCCATCGTCATCCTCACCGATATCGACGAAACCATTGGCGCCGAGACTGCGGCGGCGATCGGCTGCCGGTTCGAAAAGCTGGACGTCCGCGAAGAGGCGGACTGGCAACGACTGGCGGAGATCGTTCCGGTTGCCGACGTCGTCGTCAACAATGCTGGCATTACCGGTTTCGAGGGCGGCATGGTCGCGCACGATCCCGAGCATGCGAGCTTGGCCGACTGGCGCGAGGTCCATGCGGTCAATCTCGACGGCACGTTCCTCGGCTGCCGCTATGCTATCGGCGCGATGAAGGCGGCGGGGACCGGCTCGATCATCAACATCTCGTCACGGTCGGGGCTGGTCGGCATCCCCCTTGCTGCGGCCTATGCGTCGTCGAAGGCGGCGATCCGCAATCACAGCAAGACGGTGGCGCTGTATTGCGCGCAGCAGGGGTGGAAGATCCGCTGCAACTCGGTGCATCCGGCGGCGATCCTGACGCCGATCTGCGAGCCGATGCTGGGGATGGTCCGGACCGGGAGACGCGGATGGCGGCGCTGGTGGCGGATACGCCGTTAAAGCGGTTCGGGATGCCCGACGAGGTCGCCGCGGTCGCTGTGATGCTCGCGTCGGACGAGGCCACGTATATCACGGGGACGGAGATCAATATGGATGGCGGCCTGCTGGCCGGGTCAGCGGCGTCGCCGGGGTGATGGCAACCTCACGATCCTGCCCCGCCAGGGGGAGGTGGCTGGCACTTGCCAGACGGAGGGGGAGGTAAAGGAAACTTCTGTTCCGTGTCCTCCCCCTCCGTCACCTTCGGTGCCACCCCCCCTCGCGGGGGAGAATCGTGACGCCGCGCCCCTAGCGCGTGATCATGTTGCCGCGGTCGAACAGGTCGACGCTTTGCGGCGAGATCCAGCCGTAGTGATAGTTCAGCTGGAACAGCACGAACAACACCGTCGCCACCACCGTTACCCGCCAAGCCGTCCGCCCTGAGCGAAACTCATGCGGCGCACTCTCAGCCTGGCCGGGGACGTGCTCGCCCCCGACTTCACGCGTCGTCTTCACGCCGAACGGCAGGACCAGGAACACCGAGAACGCCCAGAATAGGACGTAGATCGCGAGTGCCGAGGTCCAGCGCATCGGTTCAGCCCTCGATCAGCAGGACATCGACGATCGGCTGCTTGCCGGTCCAGCGCTTGGCGACCTTGCGCACCGCGAGACGAATCTGCTCGCGCATCTTCTCACTCTCGCGCTTGCCGCCGCGTACCGTGTCGGCGGCCGCCTGGACCGCGTCGGCGATGAACGCCGCACGGTCTTCCTCGACGGGCACACCCTGCACGCGGACCTGCGGCTGGCCAACCATCCGGCCGTCCTTGCCGAGCGCGACACCGACCGAAATCTGGCCGTTGATCGCCAGCTTCCGCCGCTCGCTCAGCGTCGCGCCGTCCGCCGGCAGGATCACGTCGCCGTCGAGCACGAGACGCCCGACCGTCGCATTGCCGATCTTCGCTGGGCCCTTGGGCGCCAGACGGATGATGTCGCCGTTGCTCTGCACGATCGCGCGCGGAATGCCCTGCTCGAGGCCGAAGCGCGCATGCTCCATCATATGACGCATCTCGCCGTGCGTCGGCACCAGCACGTCGGGACGCAACCAGTCGTACATCTGTGCGAGTTCCGGCTGGCCCGGATGACCCGAGACATGGACGTGCGCCTGGCGCTCGGTGATCATACGGATGCCCTTGGCCGCCAGCGTGTTCTGGATGCGACCGATCTGGACCTCGTTGCCCGGGATCTGCTTCGACGAGAAGATCACCGTGTCGTCTGCGTCGAGCGTGATCGTGTGGCTGCCATTGGCGACGCGTGCGAGCGCCGCGCGCTCCTCGCCCTGGCCGCCGGTCGCGATGACCAAGACCTTGTTCTTCGGCAGGCGCATCGCCTCGTCGGGGCTGATCGTGTCGGGGAAATCCTTCAGATAGCCCGTCGCGCGCGCAACCTTGATGATCCGGTCGAGCGACCGCCCGGTCACGCACAGCTTGCGCCCGGTTTCCTTCGCGACTTCGCCGAACGTGTGCAGCCGCGCCGCGTTCGACGCGAAGCTGGTGATCATCACCCGGCCCTTGGCCTTGCTGACCTCCTCGAACAGTCCCTTACGGACGGTGCTCTCGCTGCCCGACGCGGTCGTGTTGAAGATGTTGGTCGAATCGCAGACGAGGACGTCGATGC
Organism: Sphingomonas faeni; assembly: GCF_030817315.1. NCBI lineage: Bacteria > Pseudomonadati > Pseudomonadota > Alphaproteobacteria > Sphingomonadales > Sphingomonadaceae > Sphingomonas > Sphingomonas faeni. The sequence goes on from NZ_JAUSZF010000001.1 coordinate 1,448,055, forward strand.
CCTTGTCGCCGATCGCCATGAAGCCCTCGGGCTTGGTCGGATTGCCGATCACCGGGTTCGCATCGAGCTTCCAGTCGCCGGTGTGGAACACGCGACCATAAGGCGTATCGATCAGCAGCGCGTTCGCCTCGGGGATCGAATGCGACATCTCGACGAAGGTGAAGCCGAACGGCCCGAGCTGGAAATTGCCGCCCATCGGGATCATCTTGAGCTTCACGCGGTTGGCGATGCCCTCTTCCTCGAGCTTGCCGCGGATCAGGCCCATCGTGAACGGGGTCGCATAGATCGGCACGCCGAGGTCTTCGGCGAGGTACGGCAGCGAGCCGATGTGATCCTCATGACCGTGCGTGATGACGATGCCGAGCAGGTCGTCGATCCGGTCCTCGATGAAGGACAGGTCGGGCAGGATCACGTCGACGCCGGGATATTGCGGATCGGCGAAGGTGATGCCGAGATCGACCATCACCCACTTGCCCTGGCAGCCGTACAGGTTGACGTTCATGCCGATTTCGCCGGAGCCGCCAAGGCCACAGAAAAGGAGTTCGTTCTTCGGAGTCATTGATTACTTTCAGGATTATACAGGAATATGGCCCGCAGGCCGGTCGGCGCGAGCCCAATGGCCCTAGATATGGTGACGATCCCACATCATCGCCAGCCCCTGGATCGTCAGGTCGGCTTCGATGACGTCGAACACGTCGGTCTGTTTCTCGAATAATGTGGCGAGCCCGCCGGTCGCGACGACCTTCACAGGGCGGCCGATCTCGCGCTTCATCCGCGCGACCAACCCCTCGATCATCGCGACATAGCCCCAATAGATGCCGATGTGCATCTGCGAGACGGTGTTGAGCCCGATCACGCTGGTGTCGGTCGGCGCCTCGATCGCGATCCGCGGCAGTTTCGCCGCGGCGGTCACCAGCGCGTCGAGCGACAGGTTGATGCCCGGCGCGATGATCCCGCCCTTGTACGCACCGCTATAGTCGACGACGTCGAACGTGGTCGCGGTGCCGAAATCGATGACGATCAGGTCGCCGGGATGCAGCGCATGCGCGGCGATCGTGTTGACCGCACGATCGGCACCGAGCGAGGCCGGCTCGTCGACATCGATCGAGATCCCCCATTCGACCGGCGCATGGCCAGCGATCAGCGCCTCGGTGTTGAAGTATTTCGACGCGAGAACCTGCAGGTTGTGCAGCGCGCGCGGGACGACGGTGGCGACGATCACGCCCTCGACCGCAGTGCGATCATGCCCGCCGAGCTGCATCAGCTGGCTCAGCCACACCGCATACTCGTCCGCCGTCCGCCGCGGATCGGTCGCGATCCGCCAGCGCGCGACGATCTCGCCGGCATTTACCAGCGCGAACACGACATTGGTATTGCCGGCATCGATCGCGAGCAGCATCAGCGGGGCCTCAAAGCAGGAAGACGTCGGCAGCGTGAATGACACGCCGCTCGCCAGACGCCAAGCGGAGGATCAGCGCGCCGTCGGTGTCGAGGCCGACGAACAGGCCGTCGATCCCGCTACCATCGGGAAGCCGAGCGGTCAGCGCAGTGCCTGCGGGATGTGCGCAATCGACCCAACGCTCGCGAACCGGCGCAATGCCTTCGGTGCGCCAACGGTCGATCCAGCGCGCGAAACTGTCGGCGAGAATGTCGAGGAACATCGCCGGCTCGACCACCACGCCGTGCGCGGCGAGATCGGTCGTCGCACGGTCGGGCAGATCGGGATGATGCGCGATGTTGACGCCGTAGCCGACGATCACCGCGTTATCCGCGCGTTCGAGCAGGATGCCCGACAGCTTGGCATCCGCAAGCAGCAGGTCGTTCGGCCATTTCAGGACGAGCGTTTCGCTCGCGTCGGTCGTGCCCTGGCAGATCCCCGCGACGAGGAACGTCGACACCGTTTCCTGCAAGGCGACCGCAGCCACCAGCGCGAGGCTGGCGGCCGGCGGATCGTTCGGTCGCAAACGGACCAGTGTGCTCGCGTAGAGGTTACCCTCGGACGACGACCATTCGCGCCCGAGCCGCCCCCGCCCTGCCGTCTGCCGGATCGCGCGCAGCCAGAGACCGTCCTCGGCACCGCCGCGTGCAAGCTCCAGCAGGTCGGCGTTGGTCGATCCTGTCTCCGCGACGGTGCGGATGATGCTCAGAACAACGCCCGTGCGGCCGCCATCGTCCACGCGCCGAGCACGGGGATGAGGAGGTAGCCGGCTGGCGACACGAAGATCGCAGCGACCGCGATGAGCCCGCCCTCGACCTTGCTCTCCATCGGCGCGAACGCCGGTGCTGGATCGTCGAAGTACATCGTCTTGACGACACGCAGGTAATAATACGCACCGATCACCGAGGCGGCGATGCCGACGACAGCCAGCGGGAACAGCCCGGCGTCGACCGCCGCGCTGAACACCGCGAACTTCGCGTAGAAGCCGAACAGCGGCGGGATGCCGGCGAGGCTGAACATGAAGATCGCGAGTGCCGCAGCCAGCGCAGGCCGCGTCCGCGACATGCCGGCGAGGCTGTCGATGGTCTCGACCGGCTGGCCGTCGTCACCGCGCATCTGCAAGACGACCAGGAATGAGCCCAGCGTCATCGCGACATAGATCGTCAGGTACATCAGCACGCCCGACACGCCTTCCGGCGTTCCAGCCGCAAGGCCGATCAGCGCGAAGCCGACATTGTTGATCGACGAATAAGCCAGCAGCCGCTTGATGTTGGTCTGGCCGATCGCGGCAACCGCACCGAGGATGATCGAGGCGAGCGCCGCGAAGATCACGATCTGGCGCCACTGATCGGTCGCCGGGCCCATCGCATCGACCGCCACGCGGACGCTGAGCGCGAGCGCTGCGACCTTCGGGGCGGACGCGAAGAACGCGGTGACCGGGGTCGGTGCGCCCTCGTACACGTCGGGCGTCCACATGTGGAACGGCACCGCGCTGATCTTGAACGCGAGGCCTGCGAACACGAACACGAGACCGAACAGCAGGCCAAGCGACTTGGTGCCGGCATAGGCCTCCGAGATGCCCGAGAACAAAGTCGTGCCGCTGAACCCGTAGACCAGCGAGATGCCGTACAGCAGGATGCCGCTGGCCAGCGCGCCAAGCACGAAATACTTCAGGCCGGCTTCCGCCGAACGCCCGTCGCGCCGCATGAAGCTGGCGAGGACGTAGGCCGCAAGGCTCTGGAGTTCGAGCCCGACATACAGCGTCAGCATGTCTGTGGCCGAGACCATGATCCCCATGCCGCATGCCGACAGCAGGATCAGCACCGGGTATTCCGGACGCAGATCGTCGCCATGCGAGCGCGCGAAGAAGCTCGGTGCCATGACGATCGCGACCGCCGAGGCGATGTAGATCAGCACCTTGGCGAACGCACCGAACGCGTCTGCACGGTACAGGCCGTCGAACGCATAGCCGCCCGACGAGGCCGGACCGACGAGGGCGATCCCTGCCCCGACCAGTACGAAGACAGCGGCGATCGACACGGCCCGCGTGGACTTGTCCCCGCCCCAGGCCGAGACGAGCATCAGGGCGATCGCACCCAACGCCAGCACCAGTTCGGGCAGCGTCATTGCGATGTTAGCGGCGTAATCCATCAGTGTGCCTCCCCGTGCGCGGCACTATGGACGGTGGCGGGTTTCCCCGCAGTTGGGTTTGAATCGCTGGCAGGCTTGGCGCGATCGACACGGTCGAGCAACACGGCCACGTCCTTGCGCATCGGTGCCAGGAAGCTCTCGGGATACACGCCCATCCACAGCACCACGGCTGCGATCGGTGCGAGCAACCACATCTCGCGGCCCGACAGGTCGACCATCGCACGGACGTCGTCCGCCTTGATCTCGCCGAACACCACGCGGCGGTACAGGTACAACATGTACGCGGCGCCGAGGATGATGCTCGTCGTGCAGAGCAAGGCGGTCCAGGTCGAGACCTGATACGTGCCCATCAGCGACAGGAACTCGGCGACGAAGCCGCTGGTCCCCGGCAGGCCGATCGACGCCATCGTGAAGAACAGGAACAGGATCGCGTATTTCGGCATGTTGATCGCCAGGCCGCCATAGCGCGAGATTTCGCGGGTATGGAGCTGGTCGTAGATCACGCCGACGCACAGGAACAACGCGCCCGATACCAGGCCGTGGCTCAGCATCATGATCATCGCGCCTTCGATGCCCTGACGGTTGAACGCGAACAGGCCGATCGTGACGATCGCCATGTGCGCGACCGACGAATAGGCGATCAGCTTCTTCATGTCCGACTGCACGAGCGCGACGAGCGACGTGTAGACCACCGCGACCGCCGACAGGCCGAAGATCAGCCAGGTCAGCTGGCCCGAGGCGTCGGGGAACATCGGCAGCAGGAAGCGCAGGAAGCCGTATCCGCCGAGCTTCAGCAACACGCCCGCCAGGATCACCGAGCCTGCGGTCGGCGCCTGGACGTGCGCGTCGGGCAACCAGGTGTGGACCGGCCACATCGGCATCTTGACCGCGAACGAGGCGAAGAACGCGAGCCACAGCCAGGTCTGCACATGCGCCGGGAAGTCGTAGTTCATCAGCGCCGGGATGCTGGTGGTGCCTGCGGCCTTCGCCATGTACAGCATCGCGATGAACATCAGGACCGAGCCGAGCAGCGTGTACAGGAAGAACTTGTACGACGCGTAGATCCGGTTCGCGCCGCCCCAGATGCCGATGATCAGGTACATCGGGATCAGGCCGGCTTCGAAGAACACATAGAACAGGAACAGGTCCTGCGCCGCGAACGTGCCGATCATCAGCACTTCGGTGAACAGAAACGCCGCCATGTATTCCGGCACGCGAGTCGTGATCGAGCGCCAGCTGGCACCGATGCAGATCGGCATCAGGAACACGCTGAGCATGATCAGCATCAGCGCGAAACCGTCGATGCCGAGCGACCAGCCGAACGGACCGAAGATGCCGGGTGCATGCTCGACGAACTGCCACTGCGCGCCGCCAATGTCGTAATTCATCCACAGCATGACGCCGAGAACGAAGTCGATAAGCGTCGCCGCCAGCGCCAGCGTCCGGGCCGTGTTCGCCGAGACGAACAGGCACGCGATTGCAGCGATCATCGGGACCGCGATCAGGACGGAGAGGATAGGAAAGCCGGTCATTACAGTCCGATCGCCCAAGTTACGGCTGCGGTAAGCCCGATCAGCATGACGAAGGCATAGGTGTAGAGGTATCCCGTCTGAAAGCGGTTGGCGACGCGGCTGCCAATCTGGACGACCCAGGCAGAGCCGTCGGGCCCGAACCGGTTGATCGTCTTCTCGTCGCCGCGGTGCCACAGGAAGCGGCCGATCGCGAACGCCGGACGGACGAAGATCAGGTCGTACAGCTCGTCGAAATACCACTTATGCAGCAGAAAGTCGTAGAGCACGCCAAACTGTTCGACGACCTTGGCCGGGAACGTAGGGGCCTTGATATAGGCGTACCACGCCGTCAGCAGGCCGAGCAGCATCGCGATCGTCGCCGACAGCTTGATGAGCAACGGCACACCGTGCATCTCGTGCATCAGATGTTCGCGGAACGCTAGCGCGCCCTTCCAGAACTCCTCGCCTGCGGTCGGCTCGATGAAGAAGCCGTGGAACACGAAGCCTGCGAGAACCGCGCCGATCGACAGGACGATTAGCGGGATCAGCATCGGCAGCGGGCTCTCGTGCGGGTGATAGCCACCATCGCCCTCGGCCGGTGCATGCGCCGCGTCGTGATGACCGTCCGGCGCATGACCTGCGTCCTCGGCCTGCGCCGGGTTCGCGTGGTGATCGTCGACGTGATGCGCATCATGCGCGTGGTCGTCGTGACCATGCGCGTCGTGGAGCGCATGCTGGATGTGCTCCGATGCGGCCCAGCGTGGCTTGCCCCAGAAGGTCAGGAACATCACGCGCCACGAATAGAAGCTGGTCAGCAATGCGACGAGCACACCGACGAACCACACGCCCGGCTGGCCCGCAGCCCAGCTCGCCTCGATGATCGCATCCTTCGAATGGAAGCCTGCAAAACCGATCGCGGTGTTGCCGAAGATGCCGGGGATGCCGACGCCGGTAATCGCGAGCGTACCCGCCATCATCGCCCAGAACGTCACCGGGATCTTTTTACGCAGGCCGCCATAATAGCGCATGTCCTGCTCGTGGTGCATCGCATGGATGACCGAGCCGGCACCGAGGAACAGCAGCGCCTTAAAGAACGCGTGCGTGAAGAGGTGGAACATCGCTGCGCCGTACGCGCCGACACCGGCCGCGAAGAACATGTAGCCGAGCTGCGAACAGGTCGAATACGCGATCACGCGCTTGATGTCGGTCTGCACGAGGCCACAGGTCGCGGCGAACAGGCAGGTCGCGGCACCGACCGAGGTGACCACGGTCAGCGCGACCGGGCTCATCTCGAACATCGGCGACAAGCGGCAGACCATGAACACACCGGCCGTGACCATCGTCGCCGCGTGGATCAGCGCCGACACCGGGGTCGGACCTTCCATCGCGTCCGGCAACCAGGTGTGCAGGCCGAGCTGCGCCGACTTGCCCATCGCACCGACGAACAGCAGCAGGCAGAGCACCGTCATTGTGTCGAAGCGGTAGCCGAGGAAGCCGAGCGTCGAGCCTGCCATGGCAGGGGCCGCGGCGAGAATCTCGGGGATCGAGACCGTGCCGAACACCAGGAACGTGCCGAAGATGCCGAGCATGAAGCCGAGATCGCCGACGCGGTTGACGACGAACGCCTTGATCGCCGCTGCACTGGCCGATGGCTTGCGGAACCAGAACCCGATCAGGAGGTAGGATGCGAGACCCACGCCTTCCCAGCCGAAGAACATCTGGACGAGGTTGTTCGCGGTCACGAGCATCAGCATCGCGAAGGTGAACAGCGACAGATACGCGAAGAAGCGCGGCTGGTCGGGATCCTCGTCCATATAGCCCCAGCTATACAGATGGACGAGCGCCGACACCGAAGTGACGACCACGAGCATCACCGCGGTCAGCGCATCGACGCGCAGCGACCACGCGACGTTCATGTCGCCGGAATGGATGAAGTCGAGCAACGGCGCGACGGTGGCCGTGCTGGTGCCAGACAGGAAACCGATGAAGATCGGCCAGGACAACAGGCACGACCCGAACAGCGCAGCCGTGGTGACAATTTTCGCCGGCACGTTGCCGATCGCGCGATTGCCGAACCCGGCAACGATCGCGGCCAGTAACGGCAGGAAGACGATAAGCTGGATCAACCGTATTACCCCTTCATCCGGTTGACGTCGTCGACCGCGATGGTGCCGCGACCGCGGAAATAGATGACGAGAATGGCGAGGCCGATCGCAGATTCACCCGCCGCCACCGCCAGCACGAACATCGCGAACACCTGTCCGACGAGATCGTGCAGGAACGCCGAGAACGCGACGAGATTGATGTTCACTGCCAGCAGGATCAGCTCAATCGCCATCAGGATGACGATGAGATTCTTGCGGTTCAGGAAGATGCCGAGCACCCCCATCGTGAACAGGATCGCCGCGACGACCAGATAGTGGACGAGACCGATCGTCACAGTTCGACTCCCTGCCCGACGACCGGGCTCGTGTTGCGCGTGGCATCCTGCGGACGACGCGCGTTCTGGCGGCTGATGTTCTGCGCCTTGACGCCGCCGCGCTGGCGGTGAGTCAGCACGATCGCCCCGATCATCGCGACCAGGAGCACCAGGCCGGCACCCTCGAACACGAACAGATAGCGCGTGTAGAGCAGGTTACCGATCGCCTGGATGTTCGGCACGGTGTCGTCGATCGGCGCGACGCGACGGGCAAGCTGAATCGGACCCGTGCTCCAGGCGCCGATCGCGATCATCACCTCGGCAGCGAGTGCCACTGCGAGTGCAAGGCCTATCCCGAAATACCGGGCGACGCCTGCGCGCAGTTCGGTGAAGTCGATGTCGAGCATCATGACCACGAACAGGAACAACACCGCGACCGCGCCGACGTAAACGATGACGAGCAGCATCGCGATGAACTCGGCACCCACCAGGATCATGAGGCCGGCCGCGTTGAAGAACGCGAGAATCAGCCACATCACCGAGTGGACCGGATTGCGCGACGCGATCGTCAGCGCGCCCGACAGGACGACGACGAAGGCGAAAAGATAAAAGGCTAAGGCCTGAATCACGATTGCGGCCCCTTAGACGCCCACGAGAAGAATGACCGCGCCATTAACGGTACGGCGCGTCGGCGGCAAGGTTCGCCGCGATCGCGCTTTCCCAACGGTCGCCATTATCGAGCAGCTTCGACTTATCGTAGATCAGCTCTTCGCGCGTCTCGGTCGAAAATTCGTAGTTCGGACCCTCGACGATCGCGTCGACCGGGCATGCCTCAGCGCACAAGCCGCAGTAAATGCACTTGGTCATGTCGATGTCATAGCGCGTCGTACGGCGCGAACCGTCGTCGCGCGGCTCGGCTTCGATCGTGATCGCTTGCGCGGGGCACACGGCCTCGCAGAGCTTGCACGCGATGCACCGCTCTTCGCCATTGGGATAGCGCCGCAACGCGTGCTCGCCACGGAACCGCGGCGACACTGGATTACGCTCGTACGGATAGTTGATCGTCGCCTTTTCCTTGAAGAAATAGCGAAGCGTCAACGCGTGCGCCTTCACGAATTCCCACAGGGTAAACGACTTGATGATCTGAGCGACGCTCATGAACCCACTCCAACGCGCGTCAGCATGAGATAGCCCGACACGAGGAAAACCCAGAACAGCGAAACGGGGAGGAAGACCTTCCAGCCGAGCCGCATCAGTTGATCGTAGCGATAGCGCGGCACGGTCGCCTTCACCCAACTGAACAGGAAGAAGAAGAAAAGGATCTTGGCGAACAGCCAGATGATCCCCGGCACGTAATAGAGCGGCGCCCAGTCGACCGGCGGCAGATACCCGCCCCAGAACAGGATCGCGTTCAGCGCGCACATCAACAGCACGTTGGCGTACTCGCCGAGCCAGAACAGCGCGAAGGACATCGACGAATATTCGGTCTGGTAGCCGGCGACCAGCTCGCTCTCCGCCTCGGTCAGATCGAATGGCGCGCGCTGCGTCTCGGCTAGGCTCGAGATGAAGAACATCACCGCCATCGGGAACAACAGCGGGTTCAGGATGAAACCGTTGAAGAACCAGACGTGCGACTTCTGCGCCATCACGATCGCCGAGAGGTTGAAGCTGCCGGTCCACAGCACGACCGAAATCAGGATGAAGCCGATCGCGACCTCATACGACACCATTTGCGCGGCGGCTCGAAGGGCCGAATAGAACGGGTATTTCGAGTTCGACGCCCAGCCCGACAAGATGACCCCGTAGACGCCGAGCGACGACGCCGCGAGGATGTAGAGCAGGCCGACGTTGATGTCGGCGAGCACGAGGCCGACCCCGAACGGCACCACAGCCCAGACGATCAGTGCGACCGTGAAGGTGATGATTGGTGCCAGCAGGAACAGAGTCCGGTTGGCGGCTGCGGGGACGATCGTCTCCTGCAGGAACACCTTCAGGCCGTCGGCGAAGCTCTGCAGCAGCCCGAACGGGCCGACGACGTTGGGACCACGCCGCAACGCCATCGCCGCCCAGATCTTGCGATCGGCATAGATGATCATCGCCACCGCCAGCATCAGCGGCAGGGCTATCAGGAGGATATCGATGATCGTGGCTAGGAAGAACGCCCAGTCGTAGCCGAGCGAGGATTCGAACCAGGAAATCATTCGGCTGCCTCCGCGTAATCTTCCCCATGGAGAAGTTCGGCGGAGCAGCGCTGCATCGTCGGCGACGCACGGCAGATCGCATTGGTCAGGTAGAAATCCTTGACCGGATAGCCGGCGAGAACGCCCTGCCCTTCGCCGCTAAGCGAAGGCGGGTTCCACTCGAACGTCGCGAGCGCCTGATGACGCAGCGCAGGCACGTCAGAATACATTTCCTCGCGCAAACCCTCGAAGCTGTCGAACGGCAGCGTGTGGCCGAGCGTGTCGGACAGCGCTCGGAAGATCGACCAGTCTTCACGCGCGTCGCCCGGTGCGAACACCGCGCGCTCGCCGCGCTGAACACGCCCTTCGAGATTGACCCACGTCCCCGACTTCTCGGCATAGGTGACACCCGGCAGGATGACGTCGGCAGCCGCCGCACCCTTGTCGCCGTGATGGCCCACGAACACCTTGAAGCCGGCGAACTTCGAATAATCAACCTCGTCCGCGCCGAGGAAGAAACCGAGCTTCGCCCCCATTACGTCGGCGATGCCGCCCTTCTGCGCATAGCCGAGCATCAGCCCTCCCATCCGCGAGGCCGCCATGTGGACGACGTTGAAGCCGTTCCAGCCGTCCTTCACGAGACCCAGCGTATCGACCAGCTTCAGCGCAGCCGCGTGGCCACCCTTCAGCGCGCCACCACCGACGATCACCATCGGACGCTCCGCATTGCCGAACGCCTCGGTCACCGCCTCGGGCAGCTTGCCGAGCAGCGACAGATCGTCGCCGAGCCATTCGACCTTGTATGTCAGGTCCGTCTCCGGCCCGATCGCGAAGACCTTCGCGCCCTTCTTGATCGCCTTGCGCACCCGAGTGTTCACCAGCGGCGCTTCCCAGCGCAGATTGGTACCCACCAGCAGGATCGCATCCGCACGCTCGGTGCCGGCGATCGTCGTGTTGAAATTGACCGCGGCGATGCTCGTCGCGTCATAGTCCATGCCGGTCTGACGGCCTTCGAGCAGGCTCGAGCCCATCTTCGCGAGCAGTGCCTTGGCGGCGTACATCGTCTCGCAATCGACTAGATCGCCAGCGACAGCCGCTACGCTCGACCCGGCGTTGACCGCCTTGATCGCCGCAAACGCTTCATCCCAGGTTGCGGGCTGGAGCTTGCCGTTCACGCGGACATAGGGCTTGTCGAGACGACGGCGCACGAGGCCGTCGATCGCATGGCGCGTCTTGTCGGTCGCCCACTCCTCGTTCACGTCCTCATTGATCCGCGGCACGCAACGCAGCACCTGACGACCGCGGCTGTCGAGCCGGATGTTGGTGCCGACCGCGTCCATCACGTCGATCGTCAGCGTCTTGCGCAATTCCCAAGGGCGTGCCTCGAACGCGTACGGCTTCGACGTCAGCGCACCGACCGGGCACAGATCGACGACATTGCCGCTCAGCTCGCTCTTAACCGCGTTCTCGAGATACGAGGTGATCTGCATGTCCTCGCCGCGGAAGATCGCACCGATCTCCTCGACGCCGGACACTTCCTCGGCGAACCGGATGCAGCGCGTGCACTGGATGCAGCGGGTCATGACCGTCTTGACGATCGGCCCCATATACTTCTCGGTGACCGCGCGCTTGTTCTCGTCGTAGCGCGAATGGCCGCGACCATACGCTACCGACTGGTCCTGGAGATCGCACTCGCCGCCCTGATCGCAGATCGGGCAATCGAGCGGATGGTTGATCAGCAGGAATTCCATGATGCCCTCGCGGGCATTCTTGACCATCGGCGAGTTGGTGAAGATCTCCTGCTTGTCCGCCGCCGGCAGCGCGCACGACGCCTGCGGCTTGGGCGGACCAGGCTTCACCTCGACCAGGCACATCCGGCAATTGCCGGCGATGCTCAGGCGCTCATGATAACAGAAACGCGGGATCTCCTTGCCGGCAAGCTCGCACGCCTGCAGCACGGTGGCACCCTGCGGCACCTCGATCTCTACGCCATCGACTTTGACTAAGGGCATTACTCTGCGGCTTCCATCATCGGCGCGGTGTCGCCACCACGTTCGCGGATACGGCGCTCCATCTCTGGGCGGAAATGCTTGATCAGGCCCTGGATCGGCCACGCTGCGGCATCGCCGAGCGCGCAGATCGAGTGACCCTCGACCTGCTTGGTGACCTGCTGAAGCATGTCGATCTCGGACAGTTCGGCGTCGCCGGTGCGCATCCGCTCCATCACGCGCCACATCCAGCCGGTGCCCTCACGGCACGGCGTGCACTGGCCACAGCTCTCATGCTTGTAGAAATACGAGATGCGGCTGATCGCGCGGACGATGTCGGTCGACTTGTCCATGACGATGATCGCCGCGGTACCGAGGCCCGAGCCGACCGCCTTCAGGCCGTCGAAGTCCATCGCGCAGTCCATGATCTGCGCGGCCGGCACCAGCGGCACCGAAGAACCGCCCGGGATCACCGCGAGCAGATTGTCCCAACCGCCACGGATACCACCACAATGCGTCTCGATCAGATCGCGGAACGAGATGCTCATCTCCTCCTCGACCACGCACGGCTTGTTTACGTGGCCGCTGATCTGGAACAGCTTCGTGCCGCGGTTATTCTCCGCGCCAAAGCTGGAGAACCACGCCGCGCCTCGCCGCAGGATCGTCGGCGCGACCGCAATCGACTCGACGTTGTTGACCGTCGTCGGGCAGCCATAAAGACCGGCACCCGCCGGGAAAGGTGGCTTCAGCCGCGGCTGGCCCTTCTTGCCCTCGAGGCTCTCCAACATCGCGGTCTCTTCGCCGCAGATGTACGCGCCGGCGCCCCGGTGCACGAACACGTCGAAGTCATAGCCCGACCCGCACGCGTTTTTGCCGATGAAGCCGCGATCATAGGCCTCGGCGACCGCCGCGAAGAGCGTCTCGGCCTCGCGAATATACTCGCCGCGGATGTAGATGTACGCGGCACGCGCGCGCATCGCGAACCCGGCGATCAATGCGCCCTCGATCAGCTTGTGCGGATCGTGACGGATGATTTCACGATCCTTGCAGCTGCCCGGCTCGGACTCGTCGGCGTTGATGACGAGGAAGTTCGGCCGGTCCGGCTTCGGCTCCTTCGGCATGAACGACCATTTGGTGCCGGTCGGGAAACCCGCGCCGCCGCGACCACGCAGGCCCGACGCCTTCATCACGTCGATGATCGCGTCCTGGCCGAGCGCCATCAGATCCTTGGTATTGTCCCAATCGCCGCGCATGATCGCTGCGTCGATAGTCCACGGCTGGAAACCGTAGACGTTGGTAAAGATGCGGTCCTTGTCGGCGAGCATCAGGCCCACTCCCCCCGGTAATCGTGGTTCGCATCGACCATCGCCTTCAGCGAGGTCGGGCCGCCTTCGGGGCAGCTCGCGCGACGGCCGAATTGCGGCCCCGGCGTCGGGTGCCCGCCATTGGCCAGCGCTTCGAGGATCTCGGTCGTCTTGTCGTAATCGAGGTCTTCGAAGTTGTCGTCGTTGATCTGCACCATCGGCGCGTTCGCGCAAGTGCCAAGGCACTCGACCTCGGTCAGCGTGAACATGCCGTCCGGCGTCGTACCGCCCTTGACCAGCCCGCGGTTCTTGCACGCGGCAAGGACATCGTCCGACCCACGCAGCATGCACGGCGTCGTACCGCAGACCTGAACGTGGAAACGACCGACCGGCGCGAGATTGAACATCGTGTAGAAGGTCACGACCTCGTACACGCGCATGTACGGCACGCCGATCTGGCGCGCGACGAACTCGATCACCGGAACCGGCAACCAGCCCTGCGTCTGCGTTTCCGCCCCAACCTGACGCTGCGCCAGATCGAGCAACGGGATCGACGCCGACTGCTCGCGACCCTTGGGATAGCGCCCGAGGATCTCGTTCGCCTTCACTTGGTTCTCGTCC